>JAATFX010000137.1 GCA_015654925.1 Enterobacterales bacterium
CCTCGGCGATGGCGCGGCCAATGCCCGCCGTCGATCCGGTAACGATGGCCCTGCGGCCTGTAAGTTCGATTTTCATGCTTTTTCTCCGATGGTGCGTGGTGGGTGATTTATCCACCGATCCTGGCCGGCAGCGCGGCCCGGACGTCAGGACAAATGCGTCAACCGGCTTTCTTCGCCGCTTCCGCCTGCGCCGCGCGGGCCAGGCGTTCAACCCAGTCCTGGTGATAGCTGAAAAGCGCCCCGGGATGCTTGCGGCCAAGCTCCTCCAGGAAGAAGTGGCCCTGCTGCGTCTCCTCGGTCAGCACATGGCAGCCATCGTCGGTAGGGGTGATGACCCAGCCGTGGTAAGCGCTCGAACCGGTCTCGTCGCCGTCGACTGTCGTCGCCCACGCAAGCCTTCGGTTGGGCACGTATTCCGTCACCACAAGGCTCATTGGGAATCCGACCGTCACCCGGCTGTACTGGGTTCCGAGCGCCAGTTCCGGCTCGCCGGACAGGATTTTTACCTGATTTTCGGGCGGGAAATAACTCGACCAATTCTCCGCGTCGATGAGCAGTTTCCACACCACTTCAGGCGGCGCTTTCACGTCAATGTCGTTAAGTGCATAGATAGCTGACGTTTTCGGGTCATAACGTTCGGGCCAGATTACATGGTGGTACATAGCTCACTCCTTTTTGAAAAAATCCTGGAAAATCAGGGGCGCCCAGCTCTGGTCCCGCGCCTGCACGAGCTGCCCGCCCTGCGCGATCTCGCCGAGATTGACCGGCGCGTAGCCGAGCCGCTCGACCAGGGCGGCGACCGTCGCGGTCGCGCCTCGGTCGTCGCCCGACAAGAAAATCACCCGGCGGCGGCAGGCGCCTGTGCGAGCAGGTCCGCGGACAGATGATTGAATGCCTTCACCAGGAGCGCCCCGGTCAGCGCCTTGGCCACGACCGCCGATGAAGGCAAATTGTCGAGCTCGGACAGCGGCACGCCGTAGGCGTTGGTGACGTCGATGACGATTTTGCCCTGCCAAGTCGCGGCGGCCTTGGCGACGTCGCGGTGCGACCAAAATGGAACCGCCAGGAGAATCACATCGGCCTTGAGCGCTTCTTGCAGCGTCAGGGGAACAACCTTGTCGCCAAGGTCTTTGGCTATTGACGCTATGGAGTCTGGCCCGCGCGTGTTCGCGATACCAACGGTGATGTTGCTGCGGGCGAATTGACTGGCCAGGGCTTTGCCGACGCTGCCGCTGCCGATGATCGAATAAGTCATGAATGACTCCTTGGTTGGACGGTCAGGGATCTGCACGCTACCGTAGAACTGGTGCACTTCGCGGGCAGCCTTGCTGCATGGGTAGGGATGGTAACGCCTGGCTATGTATCCGAGAAGCCGGTATATTGAGATGCAAACTATCTGTATATGAGATGGATGATAATCCAATGCTTGATGGCGTTTCGCTGGATCAACTCAGAACCTTCATTGCCGCTGTGGATGAGGGCAGCTTTTCGGCCGCGGCCCGGAAGCTCAACCGGGTACAGTCAGCGGTAAGCGGCTGGGTCGGCGGGCTGGAGGACCAAATAGGGGTCGTGCTTTTTGACCGCTCGGGCCGTCTGCCGAAGCTCACGCCGGAAGGCGTGCTGTTGCTCGCGGACGCCCGCGACATCATCTCCGGGGTGGACACGCTGAAGGCGCGCGCCAGGCTCATGACCTCAGGCGTCGAAACAGAACTCTCGGTGGTGATCGACGTGTTCTTTCCAACCAGCGTGGTCAGCGCCGTCGTCAAAGCGTTCGCGGCCCAGTTCCCATTGACGCCGCTGCGCCTCTTCGTCGAAGCCCTGGGAGCGGCCTATCGACCCGTTCTGGACGGACGGTGCAGCCTGGGCATCCTGCCGCCGTTGCCGCAGACTTTTCCATCATTGGTTAGCGAGCGGCTGGGGGAATTGCCGTTGGTCGCGGTCGCCGCGCCAGGTCATCCGCTCGCGCGCTTGGGTCATCGGATACCACGGCGCGAGCTGGCGAAACATATACAACTGGTACTCACCGACCGGTCAGACCTTACGGTCGGTCGGGATTTCGCCGTCGCATCGCCGTCGACCTGGCGTCTGGCGGACTTATCCACCAAATATGCATTTCTCAAAGACTGCGTTGGATGGGGAGGGATGCCCGTGCATATGGTCGAGCAAGACATCGCGGCAGGCACGTTGGTAGTGCTGGATGTGGACGACATGCCGCCCACGGGTTTCATGTTGACGATGTCGGCATTTCACCAGCCTTCGCAACCGCCCGGACCCGCTGGTAAATGGTTCGTCGATCGCTTGAAGGCCTTGTGGCAGCAACCCGATGCCGTCCAGATGCCGTAAAGCGCATCGCCAACATGGCGGAGCATTATTGACGGTCGCCCATAACCTGGACTCACCGGCCACTGCGTGCCTTGGCCAACAGCCGAACCAGCCGGTCCCTTACCCTAGTTCACGTGACCCCTGCCAAATCAGCCTGATCGCCAGCAGCGATACCATCACGCCAATGACTTTCCCAACCGTGCGGTGGACATGGGAGTAAGCCCGCCGTATCGCCGCGCGGGAAAAGGTTTGGCACAGGAATAGCCGCCAGAGAAATGACGCCAGGATAATGCCGCACCAGGTCGTCAATTTGGCCCACAGCGGGGTTTGGGGCGTCAGGGTGACGGAAAAAATACCGATGAAAAACAGCACGGTTTGTGGATTGGACAGGTCTGAAATCAGCCCGCGGCGAAAATAGCGCCAGCCGTTGCCGGCCATGGCTTGCGCTGTCGCGGTCAGGCTAAACTCGTGGCGGTTGCGAAACACGGTCCAGGCATACCACAGCAGGTAAAGCCCGCCAAGGATCTTGACCATGGCAAACAGGCCTTCACAACGGGTCATCAGGGCATTCAGGCCAAATAAACCCAGGCCCGAGTAAAACGCGTTGCCAAGCACCACGCCGCTGCCGCACACCAGCCCGGCGCGCCGGCCGGCGGTGAGGGTGGTTTGCACCACCACGAACAGGTTCGAACCGGGGTTCAGGAAGGTCAAAATAAACAGTCCTAGCGTGATAAAAACCCCATGAATCGCATCCATCGCTGTTCCTTATCAGTTGGGTGATGATAGATGCCAAATTATCCCGGAATGGCTAAGCAGACAACAGTTTGGAGCGGATACATATTATTGAGGATGGCGCCGAGGCCAAAAGGGGGGTATCTGCGTTTAACAATGACACCTTCTCCGGCCATGTCCCCGGCTTCAAAGATCGCGTTCTTTCAGCGCCCGCTGGCGATCATAATATTCATTTTCGGCGGAAATGATTTCATCGAGCAGCGAATCCACATCGGCTTTATGCGTATCTTCGGCGAACTGCCCGGTCAGAATCGTTTCCGGGGTCAGTTTGCCATCTTCATACAGCGCCCAGATTTCTTTCGCATAACGGGTTTCCAGCAACCGCGGCGCGAACCGCCCGTAGTATTCGGTCATATTGTTCACATCGCGTTCGAACATCGATTCGGCATGGTTGTTCGCCGCAGCATCGACGGCCTGCGGCAGGTCGATAATCACCGGCCCCTCGGCGTCCATCAGCACATTAAATTCCGATAAATCCCCATGCACGATACCCGCGCACAGCATCCGCACGATATTGCGGATCATGGTGTCGAAATCGGCTACCGCTTCTTCTTCAGTCAGAACCACATCGCTCAGCCGCGGCGCGACCACGCCGGCAGCGTCGGTGATAAGCTCCATCAGCAGCACGCCGTCCAGACAAATATACGGCTGCGGCACCCGCACGCCGGCATTCGCCAGACGAAACAGCGCATCGACTTCCGCCGTCTGCCAGGATTCTTCCTGCTGTTTGCGTCCGAACTTCGAGCCTTTTTGCATCGCACGCGCATCGCGGCTGTTACGCACTTTGCGGCCTTCCTGATACTGCACGGCCTGCTTGAAGCTACGCTGCGTGGCTTCCTTGTAAACTTTGGCGCAACGTATCTCTTCACCGCATAACACGGTGTAAACGTCGGCTTCTTTGCCGCTTTTCAGTCGACGGACCACATCGTCTATCAGGCCGTCATCCACCAGCGGTTGGATTCTATTTGGAATTTTCATGCAGCCTTGTACCTTATTTCAGCGCATGAGGGAATGACCTGCGCAATATTCTTGCGGGATAAGAGCTATCTTGTAGCAGTTTAGCAGTATTAGTCGTTCTCTAGCCTATGCCCAGATTGAAACTATTATGCCACAATATTTATGGATACTGGACGTTATGGGCGATTTGCAGGCTTTCGTCTCAAAAAAAATCGACATGGCGAATGTTAATCGTTGAGAAACAGGCGCGGCCAAGCGTGATTCGACCAATCATCCGGCCAACAGTGCTAACCCAACAACGTATCCCAGGGCGCCACGGGCAGAAAAACGCCGATCAATGCATCCACCACTACCCTTACCTTCGGCGCCAGATCCCGTGAACGCGGCCAGAGAGCGGTGACCGCAATATCATTTGGCGGCGTAGGCAGCGGAACGGCCGTTAGCTTGCCGGCATGGATTTCTTCGGCCGCCAGCCAGGTTGCCACATAAGCGATTCCCATGCCGCTCACTGCGGCATCCCGCAGCGCTTCGCCGTTGCTGATAATGTGCCGGTAAGGCAGGTTATAGGATTTGGCTTTCCCCTCCCGATCAAGGAAGACCCAGGGCAGCGGCCGCCCGCCATTGGCAAAACCCAGGCAATCGTGCTGGCTCAAGTCCTCTATCCTGTTCGGCAATCCGCGCTGTAGCAGGTAGCCGGGCGCAGCACAGACCACCGAATGCTGAAACCCCAAAGCGCGGGCATTGAGGTTGGCGGAATTTCCCGGATCGCCGAGACGAACCGCCAAATCCACCCGTTCTTCCACCAGATCGATCCTGCCATCGGTGAAAGACACATCCATTTCAAGCGCGGGATAAAGACCGGCCACGTCTTTGAGCACCGGCATGATGCGCAATCGGCCAAACGAGACGGGCAGGTTTATCCGTACGCTGCCGGAAACTTCCCGTTTTCTGGATGAGAGCAGGGATTCCGCCGAGTTGAGCTCATCAAGCACCCTGAGGCAGCTCTGGTAATAATCAAGCCCCTCATTGGTCAGGCTCAGGCTGCGCGTGGTTCGGTTTAAGAGTTTGACGCCCAGCCGGTCTTCGAGCCGTGCGACGCTTTTGCCAGGCGCGGATTTTGATATCCCCATCCGTATAGCCGCGGCGGTAAAACTCCCCGTTTCCACCGTATAAACAAACGCGGAGATATCCTGAAGCCGGGAATGCAGACCATTTTTCATTTGATTGGCGAATATAAGGAGGAAATGATACGCCATCATAGCGCGATACAGGACATTACGTCGCCAGTAACATGATCGATATTATTCATAGCGGAGATATCGTCATGACGCAGACCATGAAACAATGGCAGTTGCATCAATTTGGCATTGAACAACTAAAGCAGGTTGACGTTCCGGTCCCTACCCCTGGGAAAAACCAACTACTGGTCAGGGTAGCCGCGGTCTCTTTGAACTATCGCGATAAGCTGGTCGTGGAAGGTGAATTATTAGCCGAGAAACCGCTGATGCCCTTTGTGCCGACATCGGATATGGCGGGCGAAGTGGCGGCCGTGGGCAAGGATGTCACTAAATTCCGGCGCGGCGATCGGGTATCCGGCAACTTCTGGACACAGTGGATTGACGGCGAACCGCCCGCCGAAATGCTCCGCCACGGCCTTTCCCTCGGCGGGCCGTTGCCCGGCATGCTGGCGGAATATGTGTTGCTGGATGAAAGCGTGGCCGTCAGGGTTGCGGCGACATTAACGGATGAGCAAGCCGCTACCCTCCCGGTCGCCGCGCTGACCGCCTGGTTTGCCTTGATTGAGATGGGGCAACTTAAAGCCGGACAGGCCATTGTTACGCAGGGAACGGGCGGCGTATCTCTTTTTGCCCTGCAAATCGCCCGCGCTTTCGGCGCCAAAGCGATCATCACGTCCCGCAGCGCTGAAAAGCTGGCGCGCGTTAAAAGCTTGGCGGACTGCGATACCATCGATACCACGGAATATCCTGACTGGGCGCCAAAAGTCCTGTCATTGACCGCCGGACGGGGCGCCGACCATATTATTGAAAATATCGGCGGGGAAAATCTCGGTCAGTCCGTAGCCGCGCTGGCGACCGGCGGCCGGATAGCCCAGATTGGGTTTCTTAACGGCCCGGACATCATATTACCCGCCGTTCCCTTAATGCTGCGGCGCGCTGTTATTCAAGGGATCTCGGTGGGTCACCGGCGTGCGTTTGAGCAAATGACGGCCGCCTTTGAACAGAAAAACATTAAGCCGGTGGTGGACCAGGTCTATAGTTTCAGCGAGGTTCCCGCGGCGTTTCGGCATCTGGATCGGGGGCCTTTTGGCAAAGTGGTCATCCGGGTAATTGACTGATCGCGGCCCTTACTCATTTTTATGCTGCTCAATGCTGATTAACGCGTTTGGATAATGCCGGGAAATTTTTTATATTACGTCTCCGGCATGATCCAATCAGAGGCTATATTGCACGCAAAATCCCTTATCAATGAAACCTCGTCGCTGCCTGAAGCCTGGAAATCACGCATTATCAGCACTGTTGGCCAGGCGAATATCAAGCTGATCCGCATGGACCAACGCGGTATTGCGGCGGAACGGCATGAGGATTTCGCCGAGGCGCTGATTCTTATCGAAGGCAAACTACAGCTTGAGATTGAAGACCATCTGATTGATATGGCCTCGGGGGATTATTACGTTATTCCCCGCGGCAAAACGCACCGCGTTTTACCGGGGAGTTATGGAACGCTATTGCTGATTGACGCCGACCCCGCGATCTCCTGACAAAGTCCTTTGATACCGTGTCAGCTACGCTAGATAAAGACATGATGCGTGGTATAACCCGTCGAGCCGTAAATCAGCGGATGGTTCATGATGGGTTATTTATAATTGGCCATGCTGCCAGCTTTTATGTACAAACTCCAGGCTGTAGCCGTCCGGATCGAAGACGTTGGCCGCATAGTAGCGCGGGTCATAATGCAGCCTGGCTCCCGGGGCGCCATTATCCCTGGCGCCAGCGCCGATAGCGGCGGCGTAAGCGTTATCAACATCGGTCTTGCTTTGCGCCACGAATCCCACATGGGCGGCCCCGCCCTCCACTACGCCGGCCCGCAGCCAGAAAAAGATCCGTCCGCCGGCCCCGAATCCTTTTAAATCGGGATGCCCGGGCGGACCGTCTTTACCATCGTAATCCAGGCGATCGGCGATCCCGAGCGGGGCAAGCGCGGCTTGGTAAAAGGCGATAGAACGATTGATATCGCTTACCGACAGAAAAATATGATCAAGCATAAATGCCTCCGATAATCGTGATTAAATGTGATGATCGCCGGCGATCGCCACGGCCTGCATTAGCAATGCTCCCCCGCCACGACATTTGATCTGTCCAAGATAGCGCTGAAACCGGCCCGGGGCTTCTGCGATCCCACCCGAATGTTGCCTGTTTCTGCTTTATGTCCGCTACATACTGCCCGCTACAAATTCAAGACCCCAGCGGCAATGCGCCCAAGGGTTTTATTTCGCGCAGGACAAAGGTCGTTTCCATCTCTTTGATCCGCGGCAGGCAGCGTATCACCGACATGGCGAACGCTGAATACTCATCCAGATCCCTGGCCACCACTTGCAGCAGGAAATCGGCGCCGCCCGCCACAGCATAGCAGGCGATTACCGCCGCCAGTTTCTCAATCTCCACTTCAAACTGCCTGGCTTCGGTTTCATTGTGGCTATCGATCTTTACCCGAATAAACGCCAATATGCCCAGCCCGGCTTTCTTCCGATCCAGCACCGCCCGGTAGCCGGCGATCACCCCGAGTTGCTCCAACTGCCTGACCCGGCGCCAACAAGGGGAGGCGGCCATGCCTACCTTTTCCGCCAACTGTTGGTTGGTCATCCGTCCCGCATCCTGCAATTCACGTAAGATTCTGATATCTGCCGCATCGAGGGAAATATTTGGCATATTTTTTCCTAATATGGTCTATAACAGGTAAAATATACCTTTTATAACCATTAAAAAGCAATAATAGACAGGTTCTGCCAGCGTTCCCGCATTATGATTTCAGCTCTGATTATTCATTTTCATAGGAAGAAATCGTGATTGAAGATCTGCGCATTGCGATTATCGTCAATCCCGCGCTGCCGATGGGGCTATTGGCCAATACCGTGGGCGCCATCAGCATAGGTTTGGCCGCCAGGCTGCCGGAACTGGCTAACCAGCAATTGAGCGACAGCCGGGGTTTAACCATCGATATCAGCTCGCGGCTACCGGTGCCGATCCTGCAGGCGGATGAAACGGTTATCAGGGCGCTGCTGCTCAAGGCCGCCGCCGATAGCAGAACCCGGGCAACGGTGCCGTTTCCTGCCTATGCCCGCAGTATGCATGATTATCTGGATTACCAACGCGAGTTCCCGCTGCGGACCCTAGCCATGGAAATCATCGATGGGGTGGGTCTGGCCGGTCCGTCAAAGTGGATTAAATCGCTGACCGGTTCATTGAAGTTATTGCGATAAGAGAGGCGCGTTCGCGTGGTGACGGAAGCGATTAACGAATCCTTTATCTTGCCGAAATTAATCCGTTGACGCCGGCAAGCCGCGTTCTGGATAAGGCGAAATGCTTTACGACGCGAACAGCGACGGGCTAAGCGGCGGCAAAGCCGGAGAAAGCTTCGGCTTTGCCGCTGTTTGGGTCAGGATAAGAAATTAAGGCCGGTTAGCTGTTCGCTGGCCGTCCACAGCCGCGCGGCGGCCTGGCCGTCGACGGCATACGCCGCCACGCCCGTATCCCGCGCGCCGGTACGGTGGTTGCGCAAAATCGAAAAATCCTCCGGCTGACTGGCCATCAGCGGCGCAATGTCCGAGTCGACGCAAAATACGCCGCCCAGGCCGTCGAGCTGCGGGCTGGTGGCGCACCAGACTTGCGTCGCCGCGCCCTGAGGTATCGATTTGATATCCTTGGCGGGATCGATCAATGGAGCGCCGTTTTCATCGATCACGCCGGCCTCCTGCAAAATCGCCACCGGCATATGCTTCTCCAGACCGGTGCCGGGAATGCCGCCCGGATGCAGCGAAAAGGCCCGTACGCCGTCGGCTTTGCCGCGCGCGTCCAATTCCAGCGCGAACAGTACATTGGCGGTCTTGGACTGGCCGTAACCCGCCCAGGGATCGTAGGGGCGATGCGCAAAATTGATATCGTCGAAAATTACCGGCGAGAATCGATGCCCCATGGACGAAACCGCAATAACCCGCGCCCCTTCAGTACGCTTTAACGCCGGCCACAGCTGCGCGGTGAGCTGGAAATGGCCGAGATGATTGGTGGCGAATTGGAGCTCGTAACCACGGGCGTCCAGGCTACGCTCGGGCAAGGCCATAATGCCTGCGCTGTTGATCAGCATATGCAGCGGCAGGCCCGAATCCAGGAAACGCCGGGCAAAATCCTCTATGGATGCGGGATCGAGCAGGTCCATCGGCTCGATTTCGATACCGCCGATGCCTGCCAGGGATTGTTTGGCGCGCGCCACGTCGCGGGCCGGTACGATTACCCGCGCGCCCGCCGAGACCAGGGTCCGGGCGGTTTCCCGGCCGAGCCCGGAATAGCCGCCGGTGATAATCGCCACCTTGCCCACCAGGTTGATGCCGCTGATAACATGGGAGGTGGTCGATGCGGCGGTGAAACCGGAATTAATGGGGAGTTGGGGTGTAGACATAAAGAACCTCTGCTGGTGTATGTGTCGATATCCGCCACGATAGCGCGCTTATTGTGGACCGAGAATACTTGCCAGTGCTTAAAACATTTGCGATAGTTCAGAAATGAACCAAGATCCCTTTTCTCATATCCTGACGCTGGTGAATGCCCGCTCGGTGGTCGCCGGTGGTTTTAGCGCCGGCGGCGATTGGGCGATTGCGTTTCCACCGCCCGATCGCGTCAAATTTTTCATCGCCGCGCGGGGCGCATGCTGGCTTGCCATGGAAGGCGGGGATGCCCCCATCCGGCTCAGGGAGGGAGATGTCTTCCTGATGGCCGCCGCCCGCGCGTTCACTCTCGCAAGCGACCTTTCCTTGCCTGCGCAGAATGCCGGTCATCTTTTTGCGCATGTATCCCGCAAAATCATTAATATTGGCGTGGGGGACGAGTTTCTCTTTTTGGGGGGGCACGTGCAGTTGGACTCGGCCGGCGGTCAGTTGCTTATCAATAACCTGCCGCCGGCCATCCATCTGCGCGCCGGCCGCGCTGAGGCCACCGCGCTGCAATGGCTGATCGACCAATTAGTACATGAGCATAGCGCGGGGTTGCCTGGCTCCGACTTTGCGTCGGCGCAGCTGGCCCAGTTGATGTTCCTGCAAATCCTGCGCGGTTACCTGGCCACCACGGATGCCTTGATGGCCGGGCGGCTGAGAGCCATCAGCGATCCGCGTATCGCGCCGGCCATCCGCTTGATGCATGACGATCCCGCCCAGGCCCGTCATCTGACCGATCTCGCCCAGGCCTGCGCCATGTCGCGCACCGCTTTCGCGATCTATTTCAAATCCGTCGCCGGCGTCGCGCCGCTGACCTACCTCACCCAGTGGCGCATGCATCTGGCCGAACGCACGCTGCGGGAAGGCAATGCTTCCCTGGCTACGCTTGCGGCGTCGCTGGGCTATTCTTCCGAGAGCGCATTCAGCATTGCGTTCAAGCGCGTCACCGGCAGGGCCCCCCAGCATTACAGATCGGTAATGCGCAAAGCCTCCGGGCAGCCAGACCCCGGACCAGCCGCAGGAATTTGATGCCCCGCAGCTGAGCTTGCCATTCTTAGCCGAACGTCAGGCAAAAAATGTCCTGGCCCATTGGATCAATTGCCGATCGCAACCGCGGGCGCCGATAACCGAGATAGCCAGCGGGCCCTCCCGCCCGTCGGCCAGCGGCACGGTCACCTGCGGCAAACCGGCCAATCCCGCTACGGCATTAAAGGTTAGCGCCTGCTGGTAAAAATGCTGGATCTGGCCGCCGTCGGCTTGCAACGACAGCAACGCCCGCGGTGTGGTGGGTAATATCAGCCAATGATTAGCCAGCAGGGCATCCATTTCGTTTCGCAGTTGCTGCCGCATGGCCAGAAAAAACGCGGTTTGCGACGGGTCGACCTCATCAAGCCGGGCAAAGCGCGCGGCAATATCCGCGCCGAATACCGGTTTGACGCGGCGCAGCCAGTCCCCAAGGGCAGCCAGAATGGCTTCATCCTGCAAATGCTGGTAACAGGCCAGCCAGCGATCGGCCTGCCCGGCGAATAGTTCGATGCTTGCGGCCGGTCCGTGACGCAACGCATGGCGGCGCAGCGCCAGCGCGTCGCCGGCTTCGGTCGCGGCGCGGGCGGCAAACGCCTCGGCGAACAGCAGCGGCGTTTTATGGCCCTTGGCCGCGGATTCCGGCTCCTCTGGCGGTAACAGCACGTCGGCCACCCGTTCCAGCAATGCCCCTTCGCGGGTAAACCAGCCCACCGTATCGAAACGCGGCGCGAACGGCAGCACCCCCGCCAGAGAAATGCGGCCATGGGTGGGCCGGATACCCCATAAGCCGCAAAATGCGGCGGGGACCCGCACCGAACCGCCGGTATCGGTGCCCAAGGCAAAATCCACGTCCCCTGCCGCCACGGCGCTGGCCGAGCCGCTGGAAGAACCACCGGGCAGCGCCCACGGCCAACGTGGGTTTAACGGGGTACCATAATGGGCATTTTTTCCCTCCAGGCTGTAGGCCAGCTCATCGCTGATGGTTTTGCCCTCCACCGCGGCGCCGGCGCCCAGCAGCGCGGCGACGCAGGGAGCATGGCTGGTGGCCGGCCCGTGGGTGCGCCGCCAGTCGGGATTCCCGCCGCCGGTGACGCTGCCGGCGATATCAATCAGGTCTTTCACCGCAAAACACAGCCCGTCGAGCGCGCCGGCGGTTATCGCCGGTACGCGCAGCCGGGGCCCGGGCATAAAAGCGCTCATTTCGCCTCCTTTTCCCTGGCGTCGTCCGGCATCGCCGCGATCACCCGTGCCGAGTCGGTGACAAAACCAAAGCATTTTTTAACATTCCATACGGTGGCCTGGGTGCAAAAATCCGGCGAAGACGTGGCGCAGCAATCTTCCAGCAGCACACAGCCATAACCGAGGAAATTAGCGTCGGTCAGCGAATGCAGCACGCATTGATCGGTATTGACGCCGGCAAACAGGATGGTGCGTATCCCCAGGTTGCGCAGAATACTGTCCAGAGGGGTATCCCAAAAACCGCTGATGCGGTATTTATCCACCTGGATATCCCCAGGGCACGGGGCCAGTTCGTCCACTATCGCCGCCGCCCAGGAATTTTTTTCCAGCACATGGGCGCCATGCCCCGGCAAGGCTTCCCCCAGGCCGATCCCTGCGCCGGTCGGCTTATATAGGTGATGCTGGTTGGCCGGCATATTGGCCAGGTCGGGCCGATTACCCCAATTGACCCAGATAACCGGCACCTGCTGCGCCCGCAATACCGGCAACAGGCGCTGTAATGGTGCAATGGGTGCACGATCCACTGCAAAATTGCCCCCTATGTGATCAACCCAACCGGTGGCGGCGCAGAAGTCGTTTTGCATATCGATAATGATAATGGCCGTATGGCGCAGGTCGATTCTGACGTTTTGCGGCTCGCTGGCCAGGGTGGCGATGACCGGTTCGCGGTAGGGAACCACCATATCCACCTGCTGCGCATCGGCATGCCAGCGGGTATTGGCGAAGGTCCCCAGCGGCGCGGCAACGCCTGCGGTTTCTGGTGTCGGCTGTGGCATAAAGCGTCTCTCCTTTGGCGGGCGGCGGCCCGTTTTATCTGGTTTAGATGATGGCAACAGCCTTAACCGGCTGAACCTGGATGTACTGGCACTGAATTTGCAAAAGCCGTTCAGTAATAACTTACTTACTTCACTTCATACGCAATAGGAGTGCCAAAATGACATCTGCCTTATCAATTCGTTTGGTTGTTTCTTTTACCCTGCTCGCCGGCTCGCTGGTATCCCAGCAGGCCATGGCCGACGAGGCGATGCGCGTGGGGATATTGATCCCGGGCTCAAAAATGGACAAAGGCTGGATGGAGTCCGGTTATGACGGCGTTATGGCCTCGCAAAAGACCTTCGGCGACAAGCTTAAAACCCAGATTATCGAAAATATCAATTATGCGGATATGGAACAGGCGCTGACCAATCTGGCGACCAAAAACCAGCTGGTTATCGGCGTCGGCGGGCAAACCCAGGCGGCGGTATTAAAGGTGGCCAAACGGTTCCCGAAGGTGAAGTTTTCCATTGTCGGCGGCAATCAGGGGCAAGCCATGCCGGCGAACGTGGCGGGTTATGACGTAAAACAAGCGGAAATCGCGTTTGTCGCGGGCGCGGCGGCGGCGATGCTGACCAAAACCGATAAGATCAGCTATGTGGGCGGGATGGAAATTCCGTCGATTGTGAACGCCGGGAAGGAATTCGGCAATGGCGCCCAATATATCAACCCCAAAGTGCAAAACCTGGTCAGCTATACCGGTGATTTCGACGATGTTTCCAAGGCCCACGAAGCCACGCTGGCCGCCATCTCGCAGGGCGCGGACATTCATTATCATATTCTTAATCTCGGGCTGCGCGGTCTGGAACAGGCGGCCAAGGAGAAAAACACCCATATCATCGGCAGCTATACCGCGCGCTGCGGTACCGACCCGCTCTATGTCGGCTATAGCGTCACCGGCGTGGGCTACCAGGTGCAATATGCCATCGACCAATTGGAAAAACAGACCTGGCAGCCGGGCTATAAAGCCTTTGGCCTCGCCATGGGTCCCCAGGCATCGGACATGATCGTATGCAGCTCCACGCCGGAAATCGATGCCAAGTTGAAGCAAATCAAGCAGGATATCCAAAGCGGCAAAATTAAAGTGCTGGAAGGGTAACCCGCATGGCCGGCGATCTCAGCATGCCGATCCCCGCGCTGTCGCTCCAGGGCATCGATAAATTTTTCGGGGCGTTCCAGGCGTTATCCCATGTAACCCTGGATCTGCTGCCCGGAGAAGTGCATTGCCTGTTGGGCGAGAACGGCGCGGGTAAGTCGACGTTATGTAATGTTATTTTTGGCGTCCATCAGCCCGACGGCGGCGTTATGCTGCGCGCGGGCACCCCTTATAAACCCCGGCGGCCCCATGATGCGCTGACGGCGGGCATTGCCATGGTGCATCAGCATTTCAGTCTGGTAAATAACGTCAGCGTACTCGATAACCTACTGCTGGGGCAGTCGCGGGGGTGGATTGACTATGGCCGACAGCGCCGGCGGATCGGGGAAACCTTGCAAAGCCTGGGGCTGGACCTGGATTTACAGGCGAAAATATCCGCGTTATCGGTGGGGGAGCGCCAGCGTGTGGAGATAGTCAAATGCCTGCTGCGCAACCCCAGCGTGCTGATCCTTGATGAGCCCACCGCGGTCCTGCTGCCGGCGGAAATCGGCGCGCTGTTGTCCGTATGCGAGCGGGTGGCCAAACAGGGATGCGCGGTAGTGCTGGTCACCCACAAGCTGGCCGAAATCCAGCGTATCGCCTCGCGCGCCACGGTATTGCAAAACGGCCGGGTGGTGACGCAATCCACCCGGCCGGCGCAGGAGATCGACCGCCTGGTGCGCGCCATGATCGACCGCCCCGGCCAGGAGGGCGCCGCCAATGCAACGCCCGCTGTTGCCGCCCCGCAGGCCAAACGCTACGCGCTAAGTGAAGAAGTATTGCAGCTCAATGGGCTAACCGTGCGCGACGCCCAGGGCGTCACCCGGCTGGACAATTGCACGATGGTGGTTAATCGCGGCGAGATTGTGGCGATAGCCGGCGTGGAAGGCAACGGCCAAAGCGAACTGGGCGCGGTATTGGCCGGTATGCTGCCTGCCAGCGACGGGCGGATTTATGTCGCGGGGCGGGACGTCACCGGCGCCTCGCCGCAGCAAATGACCCGGGCCGGGGTCGGCATTGTGCCGGAAGATCGCCATGCGGTGGGCTGCATTACCGATATGAGCCTGACGGAAAACTTGCTGCTTAATCATCTGGGCCGCTATTCCCGCTATGGTTTTTTGCAGCGCCGCAAAATGCGCGACCAGGCGCAGGCGCTGATAACGCGCTTTGATATCCGCGCCGCCGGCGCCGATGCGCGCTTTGGCGGCCTGTCCGGCGGCAATCAGCAAAAAGCCGTGCTGGCGCGGGAATTGACGCTGGAATCCCTGGTGCTGCTGGTGGCGGCGCAGCCTACGCGCGGCCTGGATGTCGGCGCGGTGGCCGCGGTCTACCGCCATATCAGGGACGCGCGCGATCGCGGCGTCGGCGTATTGCTGATCTCATCCGAACTGGATGAAGTGCTGGCGGTAGCGGATCGGATAGTGGTGTTTTACCGGGGAAAAATCATGGGCGCCAGCCGGGGCGGACAGCACGACCGCGCCGCGATCGGCGCCTGGATGGCGGGACAATCGGCATGACCAATATTTTAATTAAACCAATCCCGCCGCGGCGGCGCGTTAATACGCATCTGCGCGCCCTGCAGGTGCTGGGCGGCGCCGTGGCGGCAGCCTTATTGGCGGCGCTATTGATGATCCTCAGCGTCGGAGTACCGGTATCAGAGGCCCTGGCGGCATTTGCCGACGGCGCCTGGGGATCGCCTTACGCCATCGGCGCGTCCATTAACCGCAGTCTGGCGTTTGCCCTGGTGGGTATCGGTTTTGTCCTGGCCAACCGCGCCCGCCTGACCAACGTCGGCGGCGAAGGGCAGATTGCCGTCGGCGCCATCGCCGCCACCGCCATGAGCCTATACGGCGGCTGCGACGGATTGCCTTACGGCTTGGCCTACATCGTGCCGATGCTGTGCGCCGCCCTGACGGGCGGGGTATGGGGCGCCATTCCCGGCTGGTTGAAAGCCCGCCTGGGCACCAACGAAGTGATCAGCACCTTATTGCTGTCGTTTATCGCCGTTTGGTTACTTTACTGGTGCGTCCAATCCGTGGATCTGCTGCGCCAACCGATGACCAGCGGGGGAACGCTGCCGGAGTCCCAGACCATTCCCGACACCACGCAATTACCCCTGCTATGGCCGGATAGCGGATTGGGCATCCATCTGGGTTTAGCGGTGACGGTGGTACTGGGCATCGTGGTGGCGGCCGTTATACAGCGTACGCGTTTTGGTTTTGCGCTGCGGGCGGTCGGCTACAATCCGCTGGCGGCCAAACGCGCCGGGATAGCCATCACCTGGACCACGGTGGCCGCCCTGGTCATTGCCGGCGCGTTCGGCGGACTGGCGGGCGCGATGATGCTGCAAGGGGATCAATACTCGCTAAAAGCGGGATTCTCCTCCGGTTACGGATTTGACGGGCTGGTGGTGGGACTGCTGGCGCGCAACTCGGTCGCCGGCGTGTTTATCGCCGCGCTGCTGTTCGGGTTCATGCGTTCCGGAGGCATTAATATGGAAATGGTGGCGCAGGTTCCCGCGGCGCTGGTGCTGGTGGTGCAGGCCATCGTTATCCTGGCCCTGGCGGGCAGCGCCATGTGGCTGGATCGCAAAGGGGAAAACGCATGAATATGGAACTGCTGGCCATTTTCGCCGGCTCATCTATCCGGCTGGCCGCCCCGTTAATCGTGGCGTCTACCGGCGAGCTGATCAGCGAGCGCGCCGGCGTACTGAATATGAGCGTGGAAGGCATGATGCTCACCGGGGCGTTTCTCGGCGCGGCGGGGGCCAGCGTAACCGGCAACGCCGAATGGGGTCTGCTAATCGGCGTGCTCGGAGTCATCCCCCTGGCGCTGCTGCAGGCCTTTCTCAGCATTACCCTGCGGGCCAACCAAATCGTCACCGGTATCGGCATCAATATCCTGGCGTTGGGCGCTACCACCCTGGCCTACCGGGAGATGTTCGGCGCCCGATCAAGCGCGGTGATTCCGGGTCTGGAAAAATGGTCGCCGCCGCTGTTGCGCGATGTGCCGCTGCTGGGCAACGAAGTGTTAAACCAGGTGTGGCTGTTTTACCTCGGACTGCTGGTTTTACTGGCGGGCGCCGTGGTCATGCGCCGCACCGCGTTGGGTATCGCCCTGCATGCGGTGGGCGCCGCGCCGCGCGCCGTGGATCAGTCGGGTTTATCCGTCACCCGGCTGCGTTACGGCGCGGTGATTTTTTCCGGCATGATGGCGGCCGCGGCGGGTTGCCTGATTTCCATTGGCGATATCCATACTTTTACCGAAGGTATGACCAACGGCACCGGTTATCTGGCCATCGCCGCCATTATTTTCGGCAACTGGAAAATCGGCCGTACCGCTTTGGCCTGCCTGCTGTTCGGCGCGGCCAGCGCGCTGCAATTTCAGTTGCCGCTGCTGGGTATTAATGTGCCCACCGCCCTGTTGATTATGCTGCCCTATTTGCTCGCGCTGATCGCCGTGGCCGGGTTGATTGGACGGCAAACCGCGCCGGCCGCCCTGACGCAGCCTTATCAGCGTTAATCAGGATGAAAACCATGTCAAACATCAATCAGGACGAAACCGCCGCAACCCGCGGCCGAACGCCGGGCAAGCGGCAACAGTTGGCACAGAACACCCGCCGGCGTATTTTTGAGATTGCCTTGCATGAATTTTCCGATAAAGGATTTAGTGGGGTTCGCGTCGAGACCATCGCTGCCCTGACCGGCGTCAATATCCGCATGATTTATCACTATTTCGGCAACAAGCTGAATCTCTATATCGAGGTATTGGAATATGTGCTCGGCCAGTTGCGGGATGAAGAATTAAAATTGAAACTGGATATGCATCAGATAGACCCCGTCGACGGCATATTGCAGTTATATGATTTCATCGAAAGCCATTTTGCCCGGCACCGCGAACTGCAAAGCTTGCTGCAATGGGAAAATCTTAACAAGGCCGATGCCCTGAAACACTCCGCCCGTATCCAGGCGATGTCGTTTCCCATCCGCGATTTATTGGCCGAGCTGATCCGGCTCGGCGAGCGACAGGGCACGCTCCGCCCCGGCATCGACGCATTGCATCTATATGTCACCCTGGTCAGCCTAAGCGTATTTCACAAAGCCAATGCCTTTACGATGTCCTACATGTTCGAGACGGATTTGCTTACCGCCGACTGGCAGCGGCAGCATAAACATCAGGCCCACGATATGATCCTGGCCTATCTCAAACCTGCCGCTATCGCTAACTGATCCTGGCGACCATCGCCGCTATGGATTTTCACCGCCACGCTGGATTTTTGGTGCAACCAGGCGGGGGCCGGTTCGCGCACGCCGGCGCGGTTGTTCCGCGAGCAAACCGGCATGACCTTCGCCCAATGGCGTCAGCAGCTGCGCCTGGCCGAAGCCGCGGCGCGCTTACCCTGGGCGAACGCCGCAGCGCTACCTGCGGGCCTGAACTGCATTCATATTTCGCTCATTGCCGAAGTATTCAATTCTGAAACCATTAAAGTAACTCTCATTCGTACATCAGGGAGAAGAATTATGATCGCGGTGCTTTTCGAGGCGGACATCGTTCCTGCCAAACAAGATCGTTACCTCCAGTTAGCCGCGGAGCTCAAGCCACTGCTGGCGGGTATTGATGGTTTCATTGCAATAGAGCGTTTTCAAAGCCTGACGACCCAGGGAAAAATTTTGTCATTATCTTGGTGGAAAGATGAGGATTCAGTGCTTGCCTGGAAAAAAAATGTCTTTCACAAAGCCGCCCAGGCTGAAGGGCGTGAATCGATTTTTTCCTTTTACAGGATACGTATTGCCCAGGTCGTCAGGGATTATTCATCGGAAACGAGAGGATAGACAGATGTACGATATTCATATTGTATTAAAAAATGCTCCCGGATCTCTAGCTTCCTTGGGAACTATCCTTGGGCGTAATGGCATAGGTCTTGAAGGTGGCGGCGTGTTTACCATTGATAATGAAAGCCACGCCCACTTCCTGGTCGAAAATGGCGAGAAGGCTCGCGCAGTGCTTGAAAGAGAAGGTTTTCCAGTACAACATATCAATAAGCCGTTGATCAGAAAACTTAGGCAGGAACAGCCGGGCGAACTGGGCGAAATCGCCGCAACTCTGGCTGAAAAGGGCGTCAATATCCTGACGCAATACAGCGATCATGCAAATCAACTGATTCTTATTACGGACAATGATATCGTCGCTGCCAAAGTAACCGAAAAGTGGGCGGTTTTGCCAGAGTAAGCATGCTTAAAAACACTGAACTTAACAGCATTGAAACAAGTGAAAACAACGACTCGCTTGAACGCTCAATAGCAGCAGTTGCGTCTGCCATGTCTGACGCTTCTCGCGTCAAAATACTCTGTGCTTTAATGGATGGACGCGCATGGACGGCTACCGAACTCAGCGCTGTCGCAGATGTAGCCTCTTCAACTGCCAGCGCTCATCTTTCCCGGCTCGTAAATGGAAAATTAATTACCTGTCTTTCACAGGGACGGCACCGTTATTATCGCCTGGCCGGAAATGACATTGCCGAACTCGTTGAAACGATAATGGGCGTCTCATGGAAACGGATTTCGCCGCCAGAAACCCGCGCGCCCCGCCAATTAAGAAATGCCCGCACGTGTTACGATCATTTAGCGGGTGAAATCGCCGTCAAGATTTACGACTTTATGATCAACGAAGGATGGGTTGATTCCGGTGGAACCGCAATTACCCCGGCCGGTCTAAAACAGTTCCAGCAATTAGGCCTGGCGCTTGACCCGAAAACAAAGCGTAAGGCCTGTTGCGCTTGTCTTGACTGGAGTGAAAGACGATTTCATTTAGGCGGCGATGCCGGCGCTGCTTTTTTTATCCTCTGTGAGCAAAAAGGGTGGTTAAGCCGGGTGCCTGGTTTCAGGGAAGTTCATATCACTAACAGCGGCAAGCTGGCGTTCACAAGACTGTTCAATATAAGCCGATAAATGTCCCAGGCTTTCGCCGCAGCGGACACCGCGCCGGCATCAAAGATGCAAACAAACCGCGCCCCCTATTACCAGGACCACGCCGGCCAACTGCACGGCGGATAGGCGCTCTTTGAGCAACGCCGCGCCAAGCAGCGCCGCCACGCCGCCGGAAAGGGTGCTCATCACCGTCACGATGGAGACCGATCCGCGCGCCGCGCCAAGCGCAAAAGCGGCAAAACCACCCAGATTTAACAGACTGGCCGCCAACAGCAGCAGGCCCTGGGTAACGGAAGGAATAAAAACGGGGGCGGCCACCCGCAGGGATAACGCACTCAATATGCCTAAGCCTACCCCGTAGCCGACCCACAGCATCATGATCGGACCAAGGCCAGGCAGCGTATAGCGGCCCTGGAGCCAAAAACTGATGCCATAAAGCCCGGCGGCGGCAATGGCGAAATAGGGTGCGCTTTTGGCATAAACCCCTGATTCTTTCTTCGGCCGGGCGGCCGAACTCATCATCACGCCTATAACGCAAAGCAGCAATCCCGCCAGCATTATGCCGCTCAGCCTTTCCCCGCCTAACCAGTTTAACCATGTGGTCACCGCGCCATATGAAGTAACCAGCGGCGCCATCGCCGCTGTTTTTCCGGTGGCGAACGCCCTGGAAAGGCAAAGCGCCCCGATAACGGTCAGGCTGGCCGCCAGCATGGCCAGCACCCAGGTAACCGGGGCGGCCTGGCCGGCACGATCCCATAATGACGGCAGGCTGGCAAGCATGGCGCTGATGAAGATAAAACCGATTAACTGTGCATACCATACCGCGCGGCGTATTCCTGCCTGCCTGGCATTAATGCCGATCAGCACATCCGTACCGCCCCACAGCACCGCCGCCAGCAGGCCCATCGCCACATCCATTGCCATCCCCCGCCCATGCTTGATTAAAGGCTGTAGCCTAGCGGAGAAAAGCATTGCGGGAAATCGATTGTCAGGCAATATGGTTGCATGAAACTCAAGCTCAATACCGTGCGTCTGCCTTCCATGATTGCTTTGAGAACTTTCGAGGCGGCGGCTCGTTACGCCAGCTTTACCGAAGCCGCCCGGGAACTTAATGTCACCCTGGGGGCGGTAAGTCGCCAGATAAGCCGGCTTGAAGACGAGCTGGGCGTGACGCTGTTTACCCGTAAAGGAAATGCCGTTTTCCTTAATGAAACGGGTAAAGCGCTCTCCACCGACGTGACGCGGGCCTTTGGTATCCTCAGGCTGGCGGCGGATCGCGCCCGTCCGGCGCCAAAAAACCTGCTGAAGCTCACTTGTACCATGGGTATCGCCAGCCACTGGCTGGCCAACCGTCTGCCGGCGCTGCAAAACCAGGGAAACCTGACCGGATTGAGTATCGACGCCAGTGAAAATATCCGCGATCTGGCGGCGGGGGACGCGGATATCGCCATACGGTATTGCCCGGTTAGCGCGCCGGCCGAAAACGCACGTTTATTACTGGCGGACGCCTTTTACCCGATGATAAGCCCGGCGCTGATGCAGCAGGCCGACCCGGGTATAACCATCGGGGATTTACCGGCTTTCCGCTTAATAGATTCACCCTGGACCGGGCGGGAAGGCGGCGGAATCCCCGCTTGGCCGGCCTGGTTTTCCGCTTTTGCCCCTGACCTTGCCCGTCCTATTGCCACGCTATCGTATAACAGCGTCGGCAGTGCCTTACAGGATGCCATCGAAGGCAAAGGAATTGTATTAGGCAGCCGCGCCGTCGCTTATGATGCGTTAACCAAGGGGGACCTGATGGCTGTGTTTGGCGCGGATTTTCAATTACCCGCAGATCATGAATTCCGGGTGGTTTGGCCCGATCATATTCTCACCGATGATGTTAAAAGGTGGATAAACCTATTGCTGGAGGCCGCCGGACAAACACCCATGGTTTTTGCCCGATAAATCCTTGGGATTTCCCTATTTTATTGAGTTATTTACCGGCGCAAGAGACCGTCCTGAATCATCTATAAAGTATAAACGGCATGATTTTTTATGCCGGCGTCAGCCGCAATGAATTACCTGTGAAAACGGCGGCTTCCCGTCAGGCGCCGCTCCCATCGCCCGCTGCCGGGCGGTAGGCCAATCGGCTTAGCGCTGTTTTTCGCTATATCCGCCCATGGTGATTATTTTTAAAATAAGTTCATATTTATTAGATAAACCTATTTTAAATAATAGGCTCAATAGTATAGGGCATTAATTCAATCAAGATAAAATAATTTATTTATCATATTATCACTTTAGTTTATTTATTTGATTTCGCTATTGCAATGCCAAACAGTATGATTTAGCTTATAGACATTGAACAGGGAATAGGGTCAGAAGAAAATACATTACAACAATAACTACAAACAGAAGCAGAGCTAATAATTCAATAAATACCCAGAACCCTCGTAAGTCTGTTTTCCAAAGGCACGCTGATATATAGCGTATGTATGTTTAACTAAAGAAAGGAGTTTGATATGGGTATAAAAGCTAAGAAGGTCTTAATCGTCGCGAAAAAAACTCGTCCCGTCCTGGTACCGAAGCACCTGTAAGCGCCAGAAAAATAAGGCATCTCCTGGAGATGCCTTTCTTTATGGAGTATAAATCATGAATGGAAAAAATTATTTCCCGCAGCTTAAATGCACCACATCATTGTCGGAAGACGGTATTATTGCCGTTACTGATGATGAGGAATTTTCATTTACTGAATTACCGTCGGCACCGGAGGACACCTTAAAATTCCTGGCATTGCTTGATGGGAAAACGGCCATGGTGGATATTATCAAAAAAAAACCATCGGCGATTTCGTCTGAAGATGCTGTTCAATTAATAGAATCCATGGCTCAACATGGATTGGTTTTAAAAAATATACAGGCGGATTTTCTTAGTGGGAAACGCGCCATATTAGAAATAGAAGATGTACAGAATAAATTATTACATCAACTTTTGTACAAGAATATTTTTTGGGAAAAATGCAAAGAACCGGTCAAGGTGCCGGTAAATGTTTATATTGGCATGGCCATTGAAAACTACCATTTACTATCACGGGGCAGCTCATTCGACGCCCACGCCCTGTATTTCCATGGTTCCCGCAAAGCCCGTGAAACCATGAATAATGTTTTTTGCGGAGAAAACGGTCATTGCGACATTATTCTTTCCGGCCTGAAGCTTCTGGGACTTGAGGAGCAAAGCATTATCAGATCGGTTCCCCTGCCCGAGACGCTGGGGCTGGCCAACGCCCTGGCATTCTGGTCGGCCAACGATTCCCTGTTTTTCTTTAGCACTCTGGAAGTGCTGGAGGGTAAAGATAGCCAGGTTGATGGTTATGTTACCGCGATGGAAAACTCTGGAAAAATAAGCACATCCTTTGTTGAAATCATCAAATCGCATTCGCTGATAAATATTAAAGACAAACATGCCAGCCTGGGACGCCAGCTTTTTTCCAATATTCCGGCTATTGCTGTAGCCGACGTTAACAGAATGAAAAGACAAACACATCTTTTCATCGAAATTTGCGATGCGTTTTATCGGTCTGTCTGGGATTATTACTCCCAGACGGATAACCTATTGAGAGTAGCTTAATCACCGGGAGTAATAACATGGCTGTATTTTTTTCCGTACCTGGATTAAGAAAAGGCGTTCATATCAATAACACCGCTACCGGAATATCTCTTGATTACAGAGAACAGGGATGCGATATACAAGTCGAATCTGAGCGAAAAGGAGAACTACTAAAATTTATCAAAAAACTCTCGTTGGGGGAAAAAGATCTTTCCGAATTAAACAAACTATTTTCCAAATGCGGCTTTTCTCCCAATGAAATAATCAACGATCTTGATAAACTTGGGTTAATGAATGAATTTACCCAAAAAAGTACTGATAAGGTCATGAGTGGCGAAGATTTTTATTATTCCAGACTTATTCCCACGGCTCATCGATGGCAATATCGACTGGGTCACTCTCCGCTTTATCAAAGAATGATCACCAATGCGATAACTAAAAATGAACTCATTGGTTTCGCCATAGAATACTATCATTTGGTCAAGATGGCGCCGGTACTGATTTCGCCCGCGCTGAGCCATGTGGTAAGCGAAGAGATTAGAGGCCAGCTGCTAGCGCTGTTTGTGGAGGAATACGATCACGATCGGATGATGATGGACTGCCTGGCGGCCGTAGGAATCGCAGGATCCGAGCTCCTCATGCGCCAGCCATTACCGGCAACATTTATGGCCAATGCCAGCCTGGGGGTTTATGCCAGGCAACATTACCTGAGTTTCTTTTCCGCGCTGTTTCTCTTCGAGACCCCAAGTCATGCCTTTAATGAATGCTTTATCAAAGTATGCACTGAACATGGATTTCCGGAGAATTTTTATCAGCCTCTGATAAAACATTCCGATATTAATGAGGGCGGCAATCATGATCTAATAACGCTTAATTTATTAAAACATATCCCGCTAATTTCGGAAGAGGAACAAAATACCATACTGGTACACATTTGCAGTCTTATCGAAATGTTACATGAAGAAGATCGGCAGATAGTCGATTTTTACAGTAAAGAGCAAGATATTTCGCGAGTGTATAACTACTGATGCTACGTTTAATCGATAAAGAAAATATTAATGTACCCAGTCAAATAAAATGCCGGCAAGCCAGATCTCGTTTAATCAATATTCTTACCCTGCATTTTTTTGAACGTCTGTTCTTTGTAAGTGTCGGCATTGTTATTCCCCTGAAACTGGTCAGTGCCGGAATTATTACCGGTCCGGAAACCGGACTGTTTTTTTTCCTGCTGTTTTTCATGTATCGCTGTACCCCGCTCCTGTTCAGCTTTTTTGCCCGATATATCAAGCGGGAGTTGATCTTTACCGCCGGGGTGATGGTTGAAGCCGCGGCCCTGATGCTGCTGGTTTACAGCCAGGACCCAGCGACGGTTTTCCTCCTTGCGCTGCTCGCCGGTATCGGCGGCGGCGCGTCCACCACCATGCTCATCAGCCTGATTGAATCAGCCGATCTGGATGCCAAGACGCTTAGAGGTAAAATAGCCAACCATGATATTTTTAATATCCACCTGATGCTCATTAATGTTTGCGCCTTTATCGCCCCGCTCTTTGCTTTCCTGCCGGCCAAAAGCTATCAGGCCATCGCGGCTCTGGAAGCGGCAATATTATTCGCGCTGGTGATTAACATGTTTCGCTTGGGTAATATCAATCGTCACGATCGAAACATCAGGCCGGCGGCGGGCGGCGGCGGGTTTGACCGGCGTTTTTGCCTTATTTGGCTGGCTACCCTTGCCGTTTGGGCGGCGGCATCCATCGTATACGCTATTTTGCCCTCGCTGGACTCGGTTTTTCTGGGTCAGGACGGCGTGAATCTTTGGTTATCTTTTGATGCCCTGCTCGTGGTCGCGCTGTTTTTCGCGCTTAAATTTGTCTCCAGATTGGAAAACAATAACGCCGGCAACGCCGCCTGCGGCCTGACGGCGGTGCTGGGTGGATTGCTATTAATTGTCATGGGCGACCATGGTTTTTATAGCATCTTAACCGCTCTGGCGATGATGGCCTTTGGGGGGTATATCGCCTTTGGCCAGCTCTACGGCCTGGCAATGCAAACGCGCTTCCCTCATCGCAAGACCCTGTATCTCGGATTGCTCTCTTTTGCCGGCGCCCTGGGCGAAGGCGGGATGCAGTGCGTATTCTGGCTTACTGGGAGCGTCGATTTCAGCCTGTCGGTGGCCTGCGGCCTGGTGCTGATCGGGCTGACAGCGCTTTTTGGCCTTAAAAATACCCGCTCATCGTTTCTGGAGGACTAGACCTGGCCCAGCGGCGGCAGGCGGCGGCTCACGCCGGTTGATGGGGCAAAATAATGGCGGCGTTCAGCCCACCCGCGGCGCGATTGGTTAACGTCAGCTCCCCGCCCTGCTCGGCGATAATGGCCCGCGCCACCGCCAGCCCCAAACCGACGCCGCCGGTAGCGCGATTGCGCGAACCCTCCACGCGGAAAAACGGGGTGAAAACCTGCTGCAACAACTCATCGGGAATGCCGGGGCCATGGTCGCTGACATTGATTGTGACCCGATCCGGGGCCGGACAAAGTTCAATGCGCACGGCGCCGGCGCAGACCTTGTCCTGGATATCGGCTGAGGGCATAGCATAGCTGACGGCATTATCGATAAGATTGGTCAGCACCCGCTTGAGACCCATAGGCCGCCCCCAGAACACGTAGTAGCGCGGCCCGCGAAAATCCACCGTAATATCCTGATCGCGATAGTCATCCACGATCAACAGCAGCAAACCGGCCAAATCAAAGGACGTGGGCTCTTCCTGGCCCAAGTTTTCCCGGAAAAACTCCAGCGCCGCGTTGATCATCGCCTGCATCTCATCCACATCGCGAAATAATTTGCGCTGCTGTTGGGCATCGTCGATAAACTCGCCGCGCAGGCGCATACGGGTCAGCGGCGCGCGCAGATCGTGGGAAATAGCGGCCAACATCTGCGTACGATCGGTGACGAAATGCTGGATTTGCCGCTGCATCGTATTAAACGCCCGGATAGCCGTGCGCAGTTCATAGGGGCCTTCTTCGGGGATCGGCGGCGCGCGGAAATTAATGCCAAAATGCGTGGCCGCATTGGCAAAGCGCCGCAGCGGATTGGCCAGGCGCAGCGTGGCAAACCAGGCTACCGCCAGCGTGGCGATCAAATCGAGCGCCATGATAATAGCGTTATGCAGGCCCTCGTTCAGCCCCCAGCTGCGCACGGGAGTACTAAATATCAGCCAGCTGTCGTCTTTAAGCCGAATCAGCATCGCGTAGCCTTGATCCGCGCCGCCCTGGCGCCATTCATGGGGCTCGTAGGCTTCCACCCACCGGGCCGGGTCGCTTAACAGCCGGCGGATAATGGGCGCGCCGTCTTTAAACATATTGTCGGCGCGCGGCGGCAGGCCGGTGGCCGCCCGGGTGGGGTACCATGTAACGGTGAACGATGGATTGGTCGCGGCCCGCGCCAAGGCCGGCCGTGCGGCTGAGGGAGCGGACTCAAGAATACGCGTGGTCTGGGCGGCCTGCTCCAATAATCCATTTTTGAGCAGCGAGGGCCCGGCCCAGACGCCGGCGCCCTGGACAAACAGGGCGTTGAGCCCCAGCGAGATCAGCATCGCCAGTACGATGGTCAGGGCAATCCACTGCACCAGCGTATCGCCCGGCCGCCGCGTCATCATAACCGGCTCACGCGGGGAATAAATAAATAGCCGTTATTGCGCACGGTGCGGATAATCGGCGCGTGCAGCGCGTCCGGCTCCAGCTTGCGCCTTAGGCGGCTGACCAGCACATCGATACTGCGGTCATACACATCATGGGTCTGGCCGTGCGCCAGATTCAGCAGTTGATCGCGCGTCAGGATGCGCTGCGGGTGTTCGACCAAGACCAACAATAAATCGAATTCCCCGCCGGACAGCGGGATCAAAACCCCTTCCCTGGAACGCAGTTCGCGCCGGGCGATATTCAACTGCCAATGGGCGAAGACAAATACCGGCAATGCGCCGTTGGCGTAAGGCGTGTCGGCCTCGCCGCTACGGCGCAATACCGCGCGTACCCGCGCCAGCAGTTCCCGGGCATCAAAGGGTTTGGCGATGTAATCATCGGCACCCAGTTCCAGGCCGACAATGCGGTCGCTTATTTCACCCATGCCCGTAAGCATGATAATGGGAATACCTTTGTCGGCGCGAATACGCCGGCACAAGGACAAACCATCCTCGCCCGGCATCATGACGTCGAGGATAATAATATTCGGCAGTTGGGCTTCAAACACGGCATCCATGGCGGCGCCGTTGTTGGCCAATAGCACTTGAAAACCGTGCCGGGTGAAAAACTTATCAAGTAATTCAAGTATTTCCGTATCGTCATCCACGATAAGAATAGTATTCATGACGGTATAGGCAACGGCTGGAATAGGGAGACCGAGTTTAATTCATTCAACGGCTAAAATCATATATTTCAATTCAGACACATTGTTTCCAGACTGATATTAATCAGACATCCGCCGGAAATATCCTTGGGGCATGCTGTGCATAACCTGACAAATGAGATGTCGCCACAATCTTATTTTATCATCACCGTGGCAGAACTCTCCTGCAAGAAAAACAGTGCATCGCTTAAACAGGCTTATTTTTAACAGCGCAAAGGAAAAATCGTGAAAAATATCCGGCAGACCAATTCCCGTTATTTCATTCTCCTAAGCGTGCTGGCGCTTTATGCCGGCGAGATAAAAGCCGATGAGCCAGCCGTTGCCTCCCGCACCGCCAGCGGTCCCGAATTTATCGGGTTTAGCGATAAGCCGAACGTTACCCACTGGGGCATCGGTGCCGCTGCGGGATATAAAAAATCACCCTACCAAGGCGATGGCTGGAACGCCTCGGCAATTCCATTAATTTATTTCGATAATAAATGGGTACAGGTTTTTGGCAATCGCGCCGACCTGAAAATTGCCCGCTGGGATTCGGTATCCTTAGGCCTGCGGGGAGAGTATGACCTGTTCGGCGGGTATAAATCATCGGATGCCCCCATACTTAAAGGCATGGACGATCGCAACGGCGCTTTTTGGTACGGCCCGGTGGTACAGTGGCAATCACCCTGGGTAAAAACCTCCTTTAGCTATCTGACCAGCGGCAACCGCGGCCAAAAGGCAAAACTGGATATCAGCAAGGAGTTTACCGTCGGTTCGTTCACCGTTGCGCCCAAGCTGGGCGTGGAATGGCTGAACGATAAGAACGTCGATTATTATTTTGGCGTAACGCCGGGCGAAGCGAGGGGCGATCGTCCCGCATATCACGGCAAAGCCACCTATAATCTGTCGTTTGGCATAGACACCGTTTATGCGCTCACGGCCCACCAGGATGTGATGTTCAATGCCGGGTATTCCCGCCTGGGCGACGGCATCACCGATAGCCCGCTGGTTTCTGAAAGAAACACGCCATTATTTCTGCTGGGCTATCGCTATCAATTCTGACGTTACGCCGGCAGGTCCGCCGGTAACCTAACCGAACAGGGCGCAGCGCGCGGTAAGTTTCCTTACGGCTTTTTTATTGCCGATAATCGCTATCCCCAGCAATTGAATCTCCCCGGAGGGCAAGGCGCGGACGGCCTGGCAAAATCCGGCATAATCGTTGGTGGCCTGGCCTTCCAGCGGAAAAATCACCTGGTCCAGGCCCTGCTGCCGACACCGGTCCGATAGCGTATTCAAGGTTTGCGCCGGCGCGCTCAGTACCGGGATACCGATGGGGATCAGGCCCGGATATTCCATATTATCCGCGTCGATCAGGGGGGCCCCCACCAGCATCGGATGCCGCTGGCCCACGGTAAGCGCAATCACCGCCGCGGCATTGACCGCCTTCCCCGCCGGCAGCGCCTCATTAAGAATAATCACGCAGCGTTCAGGCTGATTGGGAATGGCATCGGGAACATTATTGGAAATTACGGCGCTGCTTGAGCTCATATCTATTCTCCTGCTGGCTTAAACCCGGAGAATAGATCGCGGTGGTTTCAAGCGTCTGGAACGTTTGTGCAAATTTGCCGATAGGCGGCGGGCGTTAACCGATAGGCCCGCCTGAACCAGCGTCCCAAATGGCTCTGGTCGGCAAAGCCGGTAAGGGCCGCCACATCCGCCGGCAGCTTCCCCTGGGCCAGCAGCCTGCGCGCCTTTACCAGGCGCAATTGTACCAGATAGGCATGGGGCGGCAGGCCGAAGGTCGCCTGAAACGCCCGGCTGAGCCGAAAACGATCCATCCCGGCAACGGCGGCCAATTCGGCTAAGCCGATATCTTCCTCCAGCATATCATGCAGATAATCACGCGCCCCGCGAATGGCCGCGGTATCGACTTCTTCCGGCCGGGCGGCTTTACGCCAGGAAAACTGCCGGGTCAGCAGCAGCATTAATGCCAGCAAGGCGTGGTCTTTGATGATTTTGCTTTCCCGGTCATGCAGGGCATTAAATGCCGCCAGGGTCGCGGCGGCAAGCCGATCGTCCTGCTTAAGCGTGGTGGCGAATGACATTTCAAACCGGCCCGGGACATGATCAAGGATGTGCGGTAATGTGGTGTGAAACAGTGCCGGGGGAATATAGAGCATACGGTAAGTAAACCCGGCCCCGTCGATAGCATCTCCGTCATGGATTTCCCCCGGTTGCAGGGTAAATACTTTGCCCGGGGTACTGCGATATTTAACCCGGCCCGAATGGAATTGCTGTACCCCCGCTTCGGTTACGCCGATCAGATAGGTATCATGCCAGTGGGCATCGTAAGCATGGCCTTTGAAATGCGCCCGGATGGTTTCAATCTGGGTATCCCCGTCCCTGGCAATATCAACCCAATGCTGATTAATCATGGAAGGATATCCGCCCTTTGCCCGCTAATGGCTTTATATTATCAGGCGCGCGCCCGATTACATCAGCCAAGGAGAAACTTTTTGCAACCATCCGTGGCGGCCCAGCCTTGATGACGCACGGGCATAACGGCGAACCGGCAATCGGCGGCCGGGAACCTGTCGGGAAGATTTTTTATTATGAATGGTATTATTCAAAATTAAATTATAAGCCAGCGCCCAACAATACTAATTCTTCCCCTGGCGCTACGCCCACTGAATTATCCCCTGTTTTCTCGGTGACGGCCAGAATAATTCACTAACTTTAATCCGATGCGATGACTAATATATTATAAAAAAGCGCACGGTATTTATTTCTACTCGGTTAAAGTGATATTTATCCACATAGCGACTTGGGTTTATGACTTGACCGCTCCGCCGTTATTGCTTTAAATTTTTGAATACAATATGGTTTCGCATACAAACACCGGTTTAAAGTGCGGATTACCATGAATTGACAAAATGAATTATGGCTACCAACATTAAATCGATTAGTTTTTATAAATTAAAAAACTCAATCATAAAATTAACTTATTTTAAGATGTTATGGAGTTAAAAATGGCTACACTACACAAGCCGGCAATTTATCTACCGGAATATATTATTACCCTCGACGATACGCTGGCCCTGGCGCGGCGGGAATTTAAAGATAATCCAAACTTGGAAAAATCCATCGGTCTTATTACCAATACCGGCGTTAAGAAAAGACATATTATTCAACCCATTGAGTTGGCGACCCTCCATCCGGGATTCGGTTATAGAAACGCGGTTTTTGAGTATGAATCCAAACGACTGGTGCCCGCCGTGATTGAGGAAGCATTAAGCCATGCGGACATCACCGCCAAAGATGTCTCCGCCATAATTTATGTTTCCTGCTCCGGATTTTTGATGCCGTCATTAACCGCCTGGCTTATCAATAAAATGGGATTGCCGCTCAATACGGTGCAAATTCCTATTGCACAAATGGGCTGCGCCGCCGGTGGGGCGGCCATAAACCGGGCCCATGATTTTATCGTGGCGCATCCCGGCAGCAACGTATTAATTGTCAGCTGCGAATTCTGCTCATTGAGTTATCAACCCACCGACGGCGATATCGGCAGCCTGCTGTCGGACGGATTATTTGGTGATGCCATTACCTCCGCCGTGGTCACCGCACGCCCAGGCAACGGATTGGAACTGCAAAATAACAGCAGTTATTTAATTCCGGAGACGGATGAATGGATACGCTATGCGGTTAAGGATACCGGTTTTCATTTCCGGCTGGATAAGCGCGTACCGGGGACCATGCGGCCCCTGGCCCCGGTCATGCAGGCATTTGCCCAAACCCACGGCTGGGACATAGACCGGTTGGATCATTATATTATCCATGCGGGAGGACCGCGGATACTGGATGATTTGTGTAAATTTCTCGGCGTACCGCTGGAAAGCTTCTCCTTTAGCCGCGATACGCTGGTAAATTGCGGCAATATCGCCAGTTCGGTGGTGTTCGAGGCCTACCGGCGAATGCATGAGGCCGGCGGGTTTAAAGCCGGAGGCAAAGCGGTGATCGCCGGCTTCGGTCCAGGCATCGTCGCGGAAATGAGTTTATCCCAGTGGCATTGATAGCCGCTCACCCGCCGGACAAAACCCACAGGCTTGACGGGCGAGGCACGGGAAGTCCCCCGATCAGGGCCGGTTGCTCATGCCGATATGCATAATGCCGTCCTCGTCATAGATATCCGTTACCGCCTCGAAACCAAACCGGCGATAGAATTGCTGTAAATGGGCCTGTGCGGAAAGATGGATGGGCCTGCCCGGCCAGTGGGTTTCACATGCCGCCAGCGCCCGCGTCATTAATTGATTGCCCAGGCTCATGCCGCGGGCCTGCGTTGCAATAATCACGCGGCCGATAGCCAACTGCCCCTCCACGTCCAGAATGCGCGCGTAGGCGATAAGTTTACCCTCCAGATATCCGGCCACGTGGCGGTTATCCCCCACCAAATCCAGACCGTCCAGATCCTGGTACAAGCAGTTTTGCTCAATGATAAATACGGCATTGCGCAGCGCCAGAATGTCATACAAGCGTTGTACCGCCAGTTCGTTTTGGTGCCAGTCATACCAGGTCAGGTTCATTGCCGCTCCTTGAAGTTCAGGCGGATAGCGTGACGCCGCCTTATCCGGCAATGTTACCGTAGTTAACCGGCGGAGGCACGCGTATGGATATCAATGGCCATTGCCGGCCGGATGTCGTTCTTTTCCTAAAACAGGTCGTAAAACCGATGGCCCGCCGCCGGCATTATGTAAAGATAGGGAATTGATTAAATTGCGGAACAGCGGCCATGCGGATTTTGGAAACAGTCTGGATTACGTTATCGGACGGCTGCCGGCTCGCGGCGCGGATATGGCTGCCGGCTACCCTCGCGGGCCGGAAACCGCCGCCGGTGCCGGCGATACTGGAATATTTGCCGTACCGGCGACGGGATCGCCATCGCGGCGACGACGCCATCCTCCATCCCGCCCTGGCGGCCGGCGGCTATGCCGCCATCAGGGTGGATATGCGCGGAGCGGGGGATTCCGACGGATTGATGAATGACGAATACACTCCGCAGGAGTGGCGCGATGCCTGCGAAGTCATCGCCTGGATTGCCGAGCAGCCATGGTGTTCGGGCGCGGTGGGCATGATCGGCATCTCCTGGAGCGGCTTTAATTCGCTGCAAATAGCGGCCCTGCGCCCGCCGGCGCTGAAAGCCATCGTCACCGCGTGCTCCACGGACGACCGTTTTGCCGACGATATGCATTATATGGGCGGCGCGCTGCTTAACGACAACCTGCAATATGGCGCCACGCTGTTTACCTGGACGCCCACGCCGCCAGACCCTGCGATTGTCGGCGATCGCTGGCGGGCGATGTGGCTTGAGCGGCTCCAGGCCATGGACCAGCCTCCCGCCGCGCGCTGGATGCGGCATCCGGTGCGCGATAGCTACTGGCGCAGCGGCTCGGTATGCGAGGACTATGCCAAAATCCAGGTACCGGTACTGGCCGTAGGCGGCTGGGCGGACGGTTATACCAATACGGTGCTGCGCCTGCTCGAACATCTGCCGGGACCGCGCAAGGGTCTGATCGGCCCTTGGGGCCATGCTTTCCCGCATATTGCCACGCCCGGTCCGCAAATCGATTTTATCCGGTATGTCGGCCGCTGGTTCGATCATTGGCTTAAGGGCGAGCCGACCGGCATTATGGACGAACCCATGCTAACCTACTGGATGCAGGAAGCGGAACCGCCGCGGGCGCGTTACCAAACCCGGCGCGGACGCTGGCACGCGGAATCCCGATGGCCCAGCCCGGCCATCGCCGGGCAAATGCTCCACCTGGCGCCGGGCCGTTTACGGCCAACCGCACAGGCGCCGTTTGCCCTTACCGTCTGCTCGCCGGCCACCACCGGCATTGCCTCCGGAGAATGGTGCCCTTATGGCTGGGGCCCCGATATGCCGGGCGATCAGCGGGAAGATGACGCCGGTTCCGCCTGCTTTGACGGCCCCGCCGCCGACGCGCCGCTGGCCTTGGTCGGCCGGCCGGTGGTCACTCTGGCCCTGGCCAGCGACCTGCCCCAGGCCATGGTAGCGGTACGCCTGAATGCCGTTGCGCCTGACGGCACGTCGATACGTATCACCTATGGCCTGCTTAATCTCAACCAGCGTAACGGCCACGATCGGTGCGACCCCCTGCTTCCCGGCGAGGTCTATAGCATCCGGGTGCCGCTAAAAGCCTCGGCGTTTGAGCTCCCTGCCGGTTATCGCCTGCGCGTGGCGGTCTCCACCGCGTACTGGCCGCTGGCCGCGCCGCTACCGGCCCGCGCCAGCCTGACCTTGCGGGGCGGCAACATCGAACTGCCGGTACGCGACGGCGCCATATCCCCCTGCTCCGCGCCCGATCTGGGCGGCCCCCAGGTGCCGCCGTCGGTTCCCGCCAGGGTTTTGGTGGCGCCGCAGCGCGGGCGCCTGCGCCTGAGCCGGGATATGGATGACGGCGACACCACCCTGGAGGTGGTGCGCAACCTGGGGGCGCTGATGCTGGAAGAAACCGGCCTGCGTTTGGATGCCCTGGGCCGGGAAACCTATAAAATCAACGCCCTCGATCCGTCGGCGGCCAGTTCCGAGGCGGTGCGCAGCGCCGGCTTTCACCGCGGCGACTGGCGGGCGCGCCTGGAGGTTACCAGCCGGCTTACCGCCGATGACACCGGTTGGCGGCTGGCGTCAAGCCTGGACGCCTTTGACGGGGATAACATCCTGTTCACCCGTCGCTGGGAGCAGCATTTCCCTTTCTTTCCCATTATTACCCCCGGCGGAGCGACAAAATAATGAAGCTAGGCCTCGCTCAAATTACCGGCGCCCCTGGAAGTGAAGACGAGATGATCGGCTGGGTGCGCGTGGCGATGGATGCCCTGCCCGCGGCCGATCTGGTAGTGCTGCCGGAACTGGCCCTGTGCGGTTATGACGATCCGGCGCGTATCCGCCGCCTGGCCCTGGCGCAAGGAGAGGCCACATTGGCTAAACTGGCCGCGCTGGCGCGGGAAAAACGGCAGGCGCTGGCCTTTGGCTACGCCGAACGCGGCGCGGCGGGCTTATATAATGCGATGCAGGTTATCGATCCCCTGGGCCGGGTGCTGGCGAATTACCGCAAGACCCACCTGTGGTCCGGGTATGAGACGGCGCTGTTTCGCCCCGGCGACGGCCTGGTCACCTTCGGGCTGGCGGGTTTGCGCTTTGGCATGCTGATCTGCTACGACCTTGATTTTCCGGAAGCGGCCCGCGCCCAGGCCATCGGCGGACTTGATTGCCTGTTGTGCATCAGCGCCACCACGGCGGGCTACGACGTGGTGCCCCGCCATGTGGTACCCGCGCGCGCTTATGAAAATGGCTGTTTTGTCGCATTCGTCAACCGCGGCGATACCACCGGCGCCTTCCCCTGCATCGGCCAAAGCCGGCTTGCCGGGCCGGACGGGGGAAGCATCACGGCGTCGGCAAATAACGGCGCCGCTTATCTGACGGGTGAAATAGACGGCCAAAAGCTGCGGGATTGGCGGCGACAACATGATTATTTCGCCGACCGGCGGGCAGACCTCTATTAGGCGCCGCAGGCGCGACTAGCCATGCTTGGCGCGCCTGACCCGGCGCATTTCCGACGGTAGAACGCCAAAAGCCCGGCGAAACCAGCCGGCAAAGTGCGACGTGGAGCTAAAACCGACCGACACCGCCACATCGATAATCGATAAATCGGAATAGATCAGCATCTCGCGCGCCTGTTCCAGGCGCAACTCCAGGTAATAACGTTGCGGCGTCTTGGCGAAGTGGCGGCCGAACAGGCGTTCAAGCTGGCGTTTGCCGATGCCCGCCCGCGCCGATACTTCCGGCAGCGTAATCGGGTCCTCGATATGCGCCTGCATCACGGCGATGGCCGTCCCCAGCGTCTCGGGGATGGGAGAACGGTTCGGGCGCCCGCCGCGCTGCTCGTCGGCGGCGCTGCGAATGCGTTCGTGATGGAACTGATTGGCCACGGCGGTGGCGCGATCCCCGCCGTGGCGCTCGGCAATCAAATTAAGCATCATATCCATGGCCGCCGTGCCGCCGGAGCAGGTGAGGCGGCCGCGGTCGATTTCATAGATTTTACGGGTGCATTCAATATCGGGGTAAGCCTCTTCAAATGCCGTGCGGCTTTCCCAATGGATAGTACAGCGATAGCCGGTAAGCAGGCCGCATTTGGCCAGCAAAAACGTGCCGGTGGAAAGCGAGCCGATAAACAGACCGGCGCGCGCGGCCTGGCGCATGGCTTTGAGATAGCCGCGCTCGAACTTAGGCGCCACTACGCGTTCGCCGCCGCAGATAAACAAATAATGGGAACCGGGCAGCACGTCGTTTATGGCGCGGGTGGCAAAAAGAATGCCGTTGGCGGCCTCCACCGGTTCCCCGTTCAGGCTGGCCAGGTGCCAGGCAAAGGCCTGTTTCTCGTAGAGCCGGTTGTAGGAGCGCAGCGGTTCGATGGCCGAGGCCAGGCTCATCATGGAAAAATCATGCCCGAGCAGAAACGTGAAAACGAGGGGTTCAACCGGGGACATGTCATGAGTTACCGCTGGTAGCTGGTTACGCTTAATTTGGCCTCTCCCCCTCGCTGTTTAACGGGTCACGGCCCGCCACGCTTTAATACTACCCCAATCAGGCCGGCTTACCGTTATTTCTTATGGCAAATTGATGTTCCCACTGCCGGTCATATACCACTTGTTGATTTTCCCGCGCCTCGTAGCGGGAAAGCAGGTGCAGGGCGCCATCTTTCCATGCCAGCCGGGTTTCGCAACGCAGCTCGATAAACCAGCCGGGACGCATATAACGCTGCATGCGGATCGCCTCCCAGCGCGCGGTTTCCGGCGTGGCGCCGATTTCATAGACCTCATGGCCTTCACTGTCGAAACTCAGCTCGCCGATGCGGGTTTTTTGACGCCGGGCATCCATGGTCACCCGGTGAAGATTACTGCCGGCATCCCAATGCACTTGGCGGGAGGTGGTTTCCGCGCGCAACACCTCATGTTCCAGCGCCGGCGCCGAGCGGGCGGGGCCAAAGGCATCCGGCCGATCCAGCACGCCTGCGGGGCGGGACGGCAGGCGCAAAACCGCGCCGGCGGGACGTAAAGCGACCGGCCCCTGGCCCGGTTCGACCCAGGCCATCGGCCAGTAGGTGGTGGACAAGGCCAAACGCACCCGGCAGCCGGGGGAAAAGCGATATGCCACGCCCTTCAAGGGCAATGACACGCGAAAGAACTGTCCGGCCGGCACATCGGGACGGGTCAACCGGTGAATACCAAAGGTAATACGCGACGATCGTCCGCCGGCATCCACCTCGTTAAGGCGCAGCACCAGCATGGCCGCTGGGCTGTCAAAGGCGATATCCACTTCCAGCCCGGCCTTGCCGCAGAGTATTAGCGGTTCATCCAGCACCGGGGTGTCGAAGCATACCGACAGTCCGTCATCCTGGCGCTGGTCGCCCTGGAACTCCGGCGCATTGCCGCCGCCGTCGAGCGGGCACCATTCGCCGCCCATCAGACCGCAGTGCATCGGTGTATCAATCATCATAGCGGGCGCCGGCGCCGGCACGCCGGTGGTCAACTGCCCTGGAGCCAGGTAAAAATCCCGGGTGGCAGTTCCCGCCTGCCAGCCCGGCGCGGTGATCCAATGGCCGTCCAACGTCAGTGATGACGGTTCGGAGCGTAAATGCTCCCCTTGCCACAGATGCAGCATCGGTTCGTCCATGATGCCGGTATCCTCGCCGAGCAGCCATTGACGCCAAAAGCGCAGGCACTCCCCCAGAAAATCGATGGCCGGCCCCGGGGTACCCCAGTTCGGATAGATATGGGTCCAGGGTCCGATCAGCCCTTTGCGCGGCACGGCCAGATGCTGCATCATCCGCAAGATGGCGTCGGAGTAACCGTCGGTCCAGCCGCCGACCGCATAGACCGCGCACTGGATATCGCCATAATTTTCATTTACCGATCCGTGCCGCCAGAAATCATCGCGCTCCATGTGCGCCAGCCATTGTCCCAGCGGCGGTTCTATACCCTGCAAACGTTCCAGCCACAAATCGCGCCAGCCCTCGCCCACATGGGCCGGGTCCAGCGGACGGCCCAGTTGGGTAAATAACCCGCTGCCCCATTGCAGCCCGTCGGTAAGCAATGCGCCGCCCATAAAATGCACGTCGTCGGTATAACGATCGTCGGTGGAGCAGCAGGTAATAATCGCCTTCAGCGCCGGCGGCCGGCGGGCGGCGATTTGCAGCGCCGCGAACCCGCCCCACGAAATACCGATCATCCCCACGCTGCCGTTGCTCCAGTCCTGTGCCGCAATCCAGGCGATAACCTCCACCGCATCATCCTGTTCCCGCGCTAGGTATTCGTCCCGCAGCAACCCCGTCGAATTACCGCTGCCGCGCAGGTCGATACGCATGGCGGCCATGCCCCCGGCGGCAAAAAAGCCGTGGATCATCGAGTCGCCCACCGCCGTATTATCGGACTGGCGATAAGGAATCCATTCCAAGACCAGCGGCACCCGGCCGCCGCCATCCGGTAGCCACAGGCGGGCAGCCAGGCGCGTACCGTCGGACAGCGGGATCATCAGTTGGCGAAAAGCCGGCGCCGCCCCCATGGGAACCTCCGGCGGGTGTGCTACAGAATCTGACATGGTTACGCCTCCAGGCGAAGAAAAATGAATATTTAAGCGTGGCGATGGGCGCCGAAACGGTCCCAACCGGCGATGCAGGCCACGCCGGCCAGGCAAATCGCGCCGCCGATAATCATGGTTAACGGCAGGCCGATAAGCTGCGCCACGCCCCCGCAGATAATGGCGCCGATGGGAACGGTGCCTATCAGCATCATTGAATAAAACGACATCAGCCTCCCGCGCAGTCCGTCGGGCACCCGATACTGAAGCAGCGAATTCGACGTCAGGTTCTGGGTCAGGATGGCGTAGCCGATGGGGGCGGCGATCAGGGCGCTGAGCCAGAACAAATGCGACAGGCCCAGGCAAATCTGCGACAGGCCCAGCATTAGCGCCGCCCACATCGGCCACGGACGCATATTGCCGATATCGCTGCTCCACGTCAGGCGCAGGGCGGCGATGAGCGCGCCGACGCCGGTGATGCTCATCAAAATGCCGGACCCGGCCGGGCCGCCGTTCAACACCGTATCCGCCAGCATCGGCAAGAAAGAAAAGTAAGGCACGCTGGTCAGGCTGCACAGCCCGACCAGCAGCAAAATCCGCAGGGCATCGGGATCGTGGCGCAGGAACCTCAGCCCTTCGCCCATTTCCATTAGCAGGCTGCCGCTGCGGGTCACCGGCGGACGCTGGGGAATACGCATGGTGGATAAAAACAAAATCAGCGGCACATAAGAGGCGGCGATAAAGGCAAAACACCACCCTTCCCCGACGGTGTCCACCAGCACGCCCCCCAGGGCGGGGCCGATTAGCCGCGCGCCGTTGAAAATCACCGAGTTAAGCGCCAGCGCATTGCCCAGGTCGTTATACTCCACCAAATCGATCACCAGCGATTGCCGACCGGGTAAGTCAAAGGCGCCGATCAGGCCCAGGCCCAGGGCAATCACGATGGCGATTTCACCGGTAATCCAATGATTTAAGGTTAACAAGGCCAGCAATGACACCAGCAGCGTCAAGCCGATTTGCGTGGCGAGCACCAGCCGGCGGCGGTCGCAGCGATCGACGATCACCCCGGTGAATAACCCGAACAACAGGATGGGTCCCTGGCTGCAAAACGCCAGCAGCCCGAGCATTACGGGCGATGACACCCCCAGCCGCCAGATAAGCCAGCCAAGGGCGATGGTATGTATCCAACTGCCGATCACGGATAGCAATTGGCCGCCGAAGAACCGGCGGTAATTGGGATGCCTGAGCGCGCTTCCGGCGGTGCGGAAACCTTTTTTAGGCGCAAGGGGAATACGGACAGTAGTCAAGGAAACTCCCACGTCCGGCTCCGGGCATCATCAACTGCCCCGGGCCGATATTCGCGTTTTTTTAGTGATAAGGCCCGGCGCTACGTGCCCGGGCGGTCATACCGGACAATCAGACGCTCTTGATCTCGCGGAATAAAGGCCACTGGCCGTCAGGGGTCCAGGCGCCTTTGATATGGTTCGGGGTCACCCAGGCATTGCTGCCGTGATAAAGGAAAACGTAGGCGCCGGTTTCCTCCAGTTGATCCTGGAGTTTGACGTACATGGCGGCACGCTTGGCCTGATCCAGTTCGTTGGCCGCGTCGGCGCTCAATTGATCCCAGGCTTTGTCGCAGGTGCGCTGAGTGTTCCAGATACCCACCTGGGCGCAGGTAAACCAGGCGGTCACCCAGCTGGCGTCCGGGGCGGTGGTAAAAGTGGTGATGCGCAACTGGGAATCTTTCCAGGCGTCCCCTTCGGATTCCTGGGCCGCCGCGACAAACGCGGCGCTATCCATCTGGTTGATTTTCAGCTGGATGCCCACCTCCGCCAACTGGGCCTGGATCACCTGGGCCACCGTGCCGCCGTCGGTGGACGAATTCAGGTCCAGCCGCAGTTGCAGGTTGGCGACGCCGGCTTCCTTAAGCAGGCGTTTGGCATCGGCGGTGGAGAAAGGGTAGATATTTTTGCTGCGCGCGCCCGGCAGCGGCGGCGGCACCAGTCCGAACGCCGGTTTCACCGCGCCGCCAAAGGCGGCGTCAAGAATGGACGGCACATCGATGGCCTGCTGAATCGCCCGGCGCACCCGCACATCTTTGAGCAGCGGATGATCGACATTCATACCCAGCCAGGTATAGGCCAGCGCCGGACGGATGGTCAGGGTGGTGCCGTCCACACCCTGCTGATACTTGGGGATGGCGCTGATATTAATTTTGGTCATATCCAAATCGCCGGCTTCAAATGCAATTTCCGCCGTATTCAGATCGCCAATGGGCACCAGCTGGATTTGGTCATAAAAGCTATGCGCGCCGCTCCAGTTTTCATTGCGTACCAGGGTCAGCCGCTCGCGGGGCTGCCACTCGCCGATTTTATACGGACCGGATGAGGCCAGCGGATCGGCGGCGATCTTTTTGTCCTTGGCGGCTTCCACCGCTTTTTTGCAAATTATCAGGCCCGAGGCATGGGGCAGCGTGCTGGTAAACAGCGGCGCGAACGGGTGTTTCAGGTGAATAATACCTTCATAGGTACCGGTGACCTCCACATGATCCAGCGCGTCCCAATCGGTGGCGTAGATGGCCGAAAGCTTGGGATCGAGGAAACGTTCATATGAATATTTCACATCTTCCGCCGTCATTTCGCCAAAATTGCCGGTCCATTTAATCCCGGGCTTCAGTTTAAAATGCACCGTCAGCGGGTCCACTTGTTCCAGCACCTCGGCCGCATCCAGTTGCCATCCCCATTCGGTGCCGGACTTGTACTGGCACAGGCCGGAGTAGACCGCGAACATCACCATTTCGTCATACCAGCCGCTGCGGTTGGCCGGATCGAGATTGGTAATGTCCTGGTCATTTTGCACCCGCAGGATTTTGTTTTTATTATCCGCGGCAAAGGCCAGCGTCTGGCCGCCAATCATCAGAGAGCTGGACGCCCCGGCGGCGAGGATAGCCATGGTTTTAATCAGATCGCGTCTGTTCATCGAGGGGCCTTTCATGGATGCATCTCCGTTAAGCTAAGGCGGCCGGTCTGGGCCGAAAGGGGTTGGGCGTTAATTAACGGGGTATGACAGGCGACCTGATGCTCCCCGCTGAGTGAATGCAACGACGGCGCCGCGGCGCGGCAGTAGTCGGTGGCCAGCGGGCAGCGGGTATGGAACTCGCAGCCCGACGGGCGGTGCGACAAAGTAGGCACTTCCCCGGTCAATACGCCCGCGCCCGGCAGCTTATGTTTGCTTTTAGCGCCGAGCAGAGCCTGGGTATAGGGGTGCGCCGGCGCGCGGAACACCACATCGGTCGGGCCGGTTTCCACTATGCGCCCCAGGTACATGATGGCGATGCGATCGGTTACATGACGGGTAATCGCCAGGTTATGGGTAATGATCAGGTAACTCATGCCCAACTCCTGCTGCAATGAGGTCAGCAGGTTAAGCAGCTCGCCCTGAACCGACAGGTCCAGTCCGGCGGTGGGTTCATCGGCGATAATCAGCTTGGGCCGCAGGGCCAGGGCGCGGGCCACCGCCACCCGCCGGGCCTGGCCGCCGGATAATTGATGGGGATAACGGTCCAAAAACAGCGACGGCAGGCCGACCAGATCCAGCAAGCGGGAAGCTTCGGCCCGGCGCTTGATATCGCGCCCGTTAACGGTGAAAGGCTCGGTCACCAGGTGCTCCACCGTCATGCGCGGGTCCAGGGCGGCCATCGGGTCCTGGAAAATCAGCCCGGTTTCCCGGCGAATCGCGCGCCAGGACAGATCGCTGGCGTCATTGGGTTCCCGCCCGTTGACCTGAATGCTGCCGCGGGCGATGGGCGCCAGGCCAATCACCGTGCGGCCAAGGGTGGTTTTACCGCTGCCGCTTTCACCGATAAGTCCCAGGGTCTTGCCGGGCGGCACATGCAGGCTGACGCCCGCCAGCACATCCACATGTTTAACCGCGCCGGGTTGCAGGCGGCTGAACAGACTGCCGGTTTTATACCGGACGACCAAATCGTGTATTTCAAGCATGGGCGCTCACCTTATGACAACGAACCACCCAGCCGCTGTCGTCCAGCACGGTATCGGCGGGATTCAGGCCGGCGCACGGCGCGAAAGCAGCGGCGCAGCGGGGTTGGAACGGACAGCCGACCCGCCCGACGCTGGGCATGGGCACCGAGCCGGCAATAAACGGTAATTCACGGGTGGCCACCTCGATACGCTCGGGATCGCACGCCAGCAACGCCTGGGTATAGGGATGGGACGGCGAACCGAAAATCTGCGCTATCGGTCCGGCTTCTACGATCTCGCCGGCGTACATCACCGCCACTTTGTCGCATAGGGCGCTGACCAAATGCAGATCGTGAGTGACAAAGATAATGGCGCCGTCGACCAGTTCCCGGCTGGCCCGCAGGACTTCCACCACCTGCATTTCCGTGGTGGCGTCCAGGGCGGTGGTGGGTTCATCGGCGATCAGCAATTCCGGCTCGGTCAATAGGGCGGCGGCGATGGCGATGCGCTGGCGGATACCGCCGCTCAGCTCGTGGGGGTATTGCTTTAATCGCCCCCGCGGATCGGAAATGCCCACCCGCTCCAGCATCACCAGGGCGCGCGCCATTTTGTCCGCCTTTGAACCGGCTTTATGGTGCTGGAATGCCAGCAATTGCTTGCCGATGGTAATCACCGGGTTCAAGGCGGTGAACGGGTCCTGGGACACCGTGGCGATACCGTTGCCGCGCAGTTGCCGCTGGGCATGCGCCGGCAAATCGAGCAGGTTGCGCCCCTTATAACGCAATTGGCCGGAGGCATGGGCGTTGGCGGGCAGCAGGGTAAGCATGGCGCCGACCAGCGTGGATTTACCCGATCCGCTCTCACCCACCAGACCCAACACTTCGCCTTTATCCACGGTCAGGGAAATATTGCGCACCGCTTTCAGCGGGCCTTTGGCGGAGTCATAAGCCACCGTCAGATCTTCAATTTCCAGCAGCGCCATCAGTTATCTCCCTTTGATTGCCGGGCCGTGCGGGGATCGAGCGCATCGCGCAGGGCCTCGCCGAGAAAGGTGAATCCCAGGGTGGCCAGGATGATGGGTAAACCGGCGGCGATAACGATATGCGGCGCCTGCCGGATAAACGAGTAGCCGTCGTTAAGCACCGTGCCCCAGCTGGCGTCGGGGGGCTGCACGCCCTGGCCGAGAAAGCTCAGCCCGGACTCGATGGCGATCACCGCCGGGATATCCATGGCCACCAGCACCAATAAGGTGCCGGTCAGGTTGGGAATCAGATGCCGGAACACCACGCTTAACGGGGACGCGCCCATGGCCCGGGCGGCGATAATATATTCCATGCGCTTTAGCACCCGCGTCTGGCTGCGCACCACCCGGAAATAGCCCGGCACCATAAACGTGATAATGATCATGATGATGGTGGCGACGCTTGAGCCAATCAGCGTCACCACCGCCAGCGCGAATAAAATCATCGGAATCGACATCAGCGAGTCGCAAAATAGCATCAGCAGCGTATCGATTTGCCGCGGGCCGTAGCCCGCCAGCAGTCCCAGCATCGACCCGATCAACAGCGCGCCGCCGGTGCCCAAAAACGCCACCGTCATCGCGATGCGGCTGCCGTAAATCAGGCGCGACAGCACATCGCGCCCCAATTGATCGTTACCCAGCCAATAGTCCATGCTCGGCCCCTTGAGCCGCAGGGCCGCCTTGATGGCAATAGGATCATGGGGCGCGAGCCAGGGGGCGAAAATCGCGCATAGCAGCAGCGCGCAGACGCAAATCAGCGCAAACCGTCCCATGCCCCCGGCCCAAACCTGGCGCAGGACCCGCACGATCCCCGCGCGCGGGGCGGCGTTTGGCTGCGGGGCGTCCAGCGCCGGGCTGGTGGTGGTGATAAGCGCCATGGTCAAAGCTCCTGCCGCACGCGCGGGTCGAGAAAAGTATTAATCAAATCGGCAATCAGATTGGCCAAGACATAAAACCCCGAAGTCACCACCACCGTGCCCATCACCACGGGAAAATTACGGGAAATAACCGAATCAAACGCCAGCTTGCCCAAACCGGGCCGGGCGAATACGATTTCCGTCAGCACCGCCCCGGATAATAAGGACCCGATACCGACGCCCAGCACCGAGACCACCGGCACCACCGCGATGGGCAAGGCGTAACGCAGGGCGATCGGCCGGTCGCCGATGCCGAACGCACGGAAGGTACGGATATGATTCTCCTTGAGCACTTCCAGCATCGAGGCGCGCACCAGGCGCGACAAATAACCGATCCAGCTCAGGCCCACCGTCAGCGACGGCAACACCAGGGCATGCATCTGGGAGCCGATATCATCGCGCTGGCCGGCGCCGATGGCGGGAAACCACTTCAGGGTCACCGAGAAGATCAGCAGGGCATAAATGGCCACCACAAAGGCCGGCAGGGCGATAACGCTGGTGGACAACAGGCCGATAATGCGATCGGCCCAGCTGTTTTGGCGCAGCGCCGCCCAGCAGCCCAACGGAATGCCCAGGATAATCGCCCAGGCAATGGCCGACAGGGCCAGGATCAGGGTATTGGGCAGCGCCCGGGCGATAAGTTGATTTACCGGGCGATGGGTCAACACATCCTCGCCTAAATCGCCGGAAGCCACATTGCCGATAAAACGGCCGATTTGTACGATGGCCGGCCGATCCAGCCCCATATGCTCGCGCAGCGCCTGTTTTTGCGCCTCGCTGGCGCGCGGCCCCAACGCAACCGAGGCCGGATCGCCGGGCACCAGGAATACCAGGCAAAATAATATCGAGATGGCAACCAGCATCACGGAAGCCGCCAGCACCAGCCGGCGAAGCAGGTATAAAAACATAAGCCCAGCCTGTTCAAAATTTTCGCGAAGAAGATCCCGCCGTCGCCCGCATCCGGAATGGGCGATCCGCGCAAATAAAAGTGCTGGTTCCTGCTGGTAGGAGCAGTGAACCTACGTCAGCTTGCCAGTGTTTATTGAAGATAAACGTCGTAATTACGACACGTTTTTTCAAAAAAACGACATATAAGAACGACGTATGGCAGCGGGTTGTCGAAGTCATCGCGCTGGGTTTGCCGCGATAAGATCGGTTAGATAAAGTTGAAATGACGGTATAATGCTTAGCGGGAACAGGTTTAATGAAGAGCGAATAATGCCAAAAAATGCCACCGACTTACCTTCAGGATCGGAATCCGCAGCCTTGCTGGGCACACGGGGCCAATTGCCGGAAGAACAGCTGATTTACGACCGCCTGGTGGATGCCATTATCGACAAGACGCTGCGGCCGGGACAGTATCTCAACGAAGTGAAACTGGCCAAAAGCTATGCCGTGCCCCGCTCCCGGGTACGCCGGGTGCTCGAACGCCTGCGCGACGAAGCGGTAATCGAGTTTCAACTCAACCGCGGCGCTTTTATCTGCCGTCCCACGGTGGACGAAGCCCGGGATATCTTCGAAGCGCGCCGGCATCTGGAATCGGTTATCGTCAGGCTGGCCTGCGCCAGGGCGACCAAGGCGCATATCGCCAACCTCCATGTCCATCTGGAAACCCAGCGGCAGGTGTTCGATAACCGGCTGCCCGCCATGAACCGGGTCGCCGGCGAATTCCATATGCTGCTGGCCGAGATGGCGGGTAACGCGGTGCTGACCCGGATGCTGACCCTGTTGATGCGGCGGGTCTGCCTGATCCAATCGCTGTATGAAAAGCAGCACGGCGTGCTGTGCCTGGTGCATGAACACGAAAAAATGATTGCCTTGATTGAAGCCAATGACGCCGACGGCGCGGCGGCCGAAGCGCTTACCCATTGCCTGCATATCGAACAAAGCCTCGATCTCAGCGAACGCCGGCGGGCGGAAGTCGATATCTACGACGCTATTTCCCCTTCCCATTGATCCCCTCCGGTCCAGTGGCACCACGCGCTGCCCCGTTATGAAGCGCCGATGCCGTTTGAGAGGGCATGGGCTTGGCGGCCCGGGCATCGAAAATTGCCCCTTGCCAAAAACCGCCCTCCCCGCCTTGCGTCCCCGCCGGGGCGAAACAGTTTATTTTACAAACAATTAACTTATTGATTGCCACATAACTCGTCCCATCATCTGGAGATGGCGTATTTTTTGCTTGCAGAAAAACATTGCCTGCAATATTGCGTGCAATTTATCGCCACGGCCACACCTCCGCCCTAGGTCAGGGCGTTGAACCCCATGAGAGCAAGAGGACGTTATGAATCATAAAGTTGTAAAGATAATAATGACCCTATTCATGAGCAACCTGACCATGCTGGCCGCGCAATCAGCCGCCAGGGCGGACGATCTCGCTTATTTCGAAGCACAGCTCAAGCCTTATCAGGCCAAACCGGCGTTTGTCGCCCCCGGTCCCGCCTTTGACGCCAAAAGCTGCATGCGCGGCAAAACCATTATGAGCCTGCCGCAGTCCAGCGCCAATCCCTTCACCGCCACCATTGAAAAAGCGATGCAGGGCGTGGCCGACAAAGTCGGCTTCAAATTCACCACCTGGGAAAACCAGGGGCAGAGTTCCCAGTGGGTACAGGGGATGAATACCGCCCTGAACCAGAAGGTTAATATTATCGACCTGCTCGCCGGGGCCGACCCCCGGGTATTGACCCCGCAAATCAAGGCGGCGCAGGCGGCAGGCATCAAGGTTATCGCCTCCCATTACAATGGCCTGGAACAATCTGACTCCATGCGCAAGTACACCGATTACAATGTGCCTATCGATTATTTTAAAGCCGGGGCGCTGCTGGTGGACGGCGCGGTGGCGAGCACCGGGGGCAAGCTGAATGCGCTGGTGCTTATCTCCAGCGGCCCGCTATCCACCGACTCGATGGTGGCGGGCATTAAAGATGAGCTGAAACACTGCGCCGACTGCCGGGTCAAAATGCTGGATTATATCGGCACCGATTGGGCCACCCGTATTACTCCAGGGGTACAGGCCGCACTGCTGGCGGACCCTACGATCAATTACATTATCGTCATCTATGACAGCATGGTGCAATTTGTCCTGCCCGCGGTCACCATCACCGGCGCGCAAAACCGGGTAAAAATCAACGCCTTTAACGGCACTCCGTTTGTGCTGGGCATGGTGCAGCGCAATCAGGTGGAAATGGATATTGGCGAAAACCTCGACTGGATAGCCCATTCCATTATGGATTCGGAAATGCGGATTGCCTGCGGCCTGCCGCCGGTAGCGGACCCCAAAATCCCGTTTTATCTGTTCACCAAAGATAACGCCAAGGATGCCGGCACGCCGCCGCAGCTATCCAAAGGCTACGGTGATGCCTATCTGGCCGGCTTCCATCAACTGTGGCAGTTGCCCTGATGACCATCAATCCCGCGCCGTCCGGCGCGCCCGGCCGGCCGCCGGCCCTGCTTTTGTCGGGTATAACCAAAACCTTTGGCGGCCAGCGCGCCCTGGATAATGTCTCGTTTGAGATTGCCCGCGGCGAGGTGCACGGCCTGCTGGGGCAAAATGGCTGCGGCAAATCAACGCTGATAAAAATACTGGCGGGGTTTCACGCCCCCGATCCGGGCGGCCGCCTGGCGATTTGCGGTACGGACGTGCCCCTGCCCCTGGCGGCCGGCGCTTTTCGCCATCACCGTATCAGTTTTGTCCATCAGCAGTTGGCGCTAATCCCGGCGTTGACCGTGCTGGAAAATTTGCTTATCGGGCGGCTGGCGCAGAGCGCATCTTTGGCCATCAATTGGCGGCGGGAACGCCGCGCCGCCGAAAAATGCTTTGAATCCTACGGCATTTCGCTCGATCCCGACGCTATCTTGGCCGATTTATCGCCGGTGCAGCGCGCGCTGCTGGCCATTGCCCGCGCGGCCGAAGAGATGCGCCACGGGAGCGGCGCAGGCAACGGCCTGCTGGTGCTGGACGAACCGACGCCGTTTTTACCCCGCCAGGACGTGGCCAAGCTATTCGATGTGATTCGCTCCGTCGTGGCCGGCGGGGCCAGCGTAATGTTTGTCTCCCATGACGTGGACGAGGTGCTTGAAATTACGCAGCGGGTCACCGTACTGCGCGACGGCAAGGTGGCGGCCAGAATCGACACCGGCGGTTCGACCAAACAAGGGATTATCGAAGCCATCATTGGCCGCAGCCTGGCGCTGGCCGACCGCCCCCCGCTACCCACGTCGGCGGTGGGCGGACATCTGGACGTGACCGGCCTGGCGGGCGGCATGCTGACCGATTTCAGTCTTTCCGCCAGCGGCGGGGAAGTCATTGGGCTGACCGGCCTTATCGGGTCAGGGTATGACGACGTTCCTTATCTGTTGTACGGCGCGCGCCCGGCGAGCGGTACGGTGCGCCTGGGCCAACAGAGAATGGATCTGTCTCGCCTTACCCCGCGCCAGGCCATCCGGCAAGGCGTCGTACTGATCCCGGGCGACCGTTTGAACAGCGGCGCCATCGGCTCGCTGCCGGTGGTGGATAACGTCACCATGCCGGTATTACGCCGCAGCTTCCGGCGCGGCAAGCTCGATCGCGGCGGCATGCTCCGCCTGGCAGGCGAGCTTGGCCGCCATTTTGATGTGCGGCCGTCGGACCCGTCCTTACCGATGTCGGCCCTGAGCGGCGGCAACCAGCAAAAAGTCCTGCTGGCAAAATGGCTGCAACAGTCACCCGAGCTGGTACTACTCGACGAGCCCACCCAGGGCATCGACGTCGGCGCCCGCCAGACGGTATTTCGCCATATCGGCGACGCCGCCGCCTCGGGGGCGACGGTGCTGTGCGCCAGCTCCGACTATGAGCAGCTGGCGATGATCTGCGATCGCGTGCTGATTTTCTCCCAGGGCAAGGTTATTGCGACGCTAAGCGGCGCCGGACTGACCAAAGAGCATATCGCCGAGCGCTGCCTGCAAGGCAGTTGAGGATAATGAGGTTCGAGCATGTCAGATAAAACGGTTAATGAATTATCGTCCGCCCGGCGGACCGCCCCGGGCGCTAAAAAATGGATTCAGCGCGCCGAACAATTCGGCCTGATCGTCGTGTGGATCGCGATGATGGCTTTTTTTGGCTATCTGCGGCCCGATACCTTCCTGACCTGGGCCAATTTTTCCACCATCCTGGGATCGCAGGCGGTGCTGGTGGTGATCACCCTGGGGTTACTGATTCCGTTGACGGCCAATGATTTCGACCTGTCGATCGCCTATACCATGACGCTGTCATCGGTACTGATTGCGGTGATGAATGTCAATCATGATATCGGCATTGGCTGGGCCATTGCCGCCGCGCTGGTATTGGGCATCGTCATAGGGGCGATTAACGGCTTGCTGATGACGGTGTTTCGCATTCATTCACTGATTGTCACACTGGGGGTGGGCACCTTTGTGCACGGTATTACGCTGTGGCTAAGCGACTCGATGACCATCAGCGGCGTCTCGAACCTGCTTATTGATGCCGTCATTGTCCAGCGCCTGTTCGGCATTCCCCTTGAGTTCTACTACGCCATCGGCGTCGCCTTGATCCTGTGGTACATCCTGGAATATACGGCCTTCGGCCGCCGCATCCTGTTTGTGGGCAAAGGGCGCGAGGTCGCGCGGCTGTCAGGCATCAACACCGATCGGGTGAGAGTGCTGTGCATGATGGCGTCGGGTTTATTGGGCGCCCTGGCCGGTGTGCTTTATACCGGCACACAGGGCGCGGCCGACCCGGTCTCGGGCGTGTCTTATCAGCTACCGGCCTTTGCCGCCGCCTTTCTCGGCTCCACCTGTATCGTACCCGGGCGTTTTAACCCCTGGGGCACCACGGTGGCGGTTTATTTTCTGGTGACGGGTATCACCGGCTTGGTTTTCCTGGGTTTCAGCTCGTTTATCCAGGAAATGTTCTACGGCGGCGCGCTGGTGATCGCCGTGACGTTATCGCAGATGATTCGCGGTCGCCAGGAACAACAATTCTGAGCACTATTTTGCTGCAATCCCTAATGGAGATATTCGATGGCGATTTCCCTGGAACGCGACATGGCCGGTTATGGCGAACATCCGCCCCATGCGGGCTGGCCGGGCGGCGCGCGTATCGCGCTGAACTTTGTCCTTAATTATGAAGAAGGCTCCGAATACAGTATCGGCGACGGCGATGGCCAAAGCGACGCCGGGCTGGTGGAACTGCCGGCGTCGTCGGTAGCGCGCGGCGAGCGGGATTTGGCCGCGGAATCCATGTTTGAATACGGCAGCCGCGTGGGATTCTGGCGGTTGATGCGTATTTTTTCCGAGCGCCGACTGCCCATGACGGTGTTCGCCTGCGCCCTGGCGCTGGAAAGGAATCCCGCCGCCGCCGAAGCCATTAAACGCGCCGGCCATGATATTTGCTGCCACGGCTGGCGCTGGATAGAGCACTACAAATTATCCGAGGACGAAGAACGGCGGCATATTCAGCTGGCCATCGACAGTCTGCGCAAAACCATGGGGGAGCGGCCGTTCGGCTGGTACTGCCGTTACGGACCCAGCGTCAACACCCGCCGTTTATTGATGGAGGAAGGCGGCTTCGTGTATGACAGCGACAGCTATAACGACGAACTGCCCTACTACGTTACGCTTGCCGGGCGCCCGCAATTGGTGGTCCCTTACACCCTGACCAATAATGACCTGAAGTGGGGCACCGGTAACTTCGGCACCGGCGAGGATTTTTTTGTTTACCTGCGCGAAAGCTTCGACGTGCTATACGCGGAAGGACAAACGACTCCCAAAATGATGAACGTGGGCATGCATATGCGCCTGCTGGGGCATCCCGGCCGGGCCTCGGGCCTGATACGCTTTCTTGATTATGCGCGCGCCAAACCCGGCGTCTGGATCTGCAAGCGCAATGAAATAGCCGATCATTGGCTGCGACACCATCCTTTTCGGGAGCAAAAATAATGGCGACTATTGCCCTGGAGCCCATTACGGCCGAAGCCTTTGCCCCCTTCGGCCAGCTGTTATCCCTGGGCCACGACCAACCGCGCCTGGAACTGATGAAGGAACTGCATAACGGGCGCGACGGCGCCAAACCCCGGCTTAGCGTAGTGGAGATTGCACCCGCTGAATTTCCCCTGGTCGCCACCGAAATGGAGCGGCACCGGTTTTCATCCCAGGCCTTTATTCCGTGCCATTGCGAGAGCTATATGGTGATGGTGGCCAAACACGGTGACGACGATCTCCCCGATATAGCCACCCTGCGCGCTTTTCGGGTACCCGCGCACCAGGGCATTAATTATCATGCCGATACCTGGCATTATCCCATCACCGCCTGCGGTCAACCCGCCCGGTTTGTCGTGCTGACCTTTATCGACGGGACGCAAACCGATGAGCAATTCGTCGCGCTCGGCGAAGCGATTACGATCGCGGAATAGGACCCGGGTCGCCCACGCCGTCGGCAAACACAAAGCACAACTTATTGCCCTCCGGGTCGCGGCAATAAGCGCCGTAATAATCGCTGGCGTAAATATCGCGAATGCCGGGCTGGCCTTCGTCGATGGCGCCGCGGGCCAGGGCGACCGACCAGGCGGAGGCCACGGCTTCCTGCGACGGCGCGGCAAAACTGACCTGGCAGCCGTTGCCCCAGGTCGCCGGTAGGTGATTAATAGGGTAATTGACCACAAACTGCGGCCATCGTTGGCCAGGCCTGGCCCAAATCACCCCCGCGGGATCGGCGTCGCCGGGCGCCGTTTTCCTGACCAGGCCCAGCTCGGCGAGCACCGGATCATAAAATGCGACCAATAGCGGCAGGTCGCGTGCGCCAATCTGGATGTGGCTGTACATCGGTTGTCTCCCCCCATAGCGATATATAAGTTTTCATTATAGATCCCCACCCGCCATCGCTGGCGATGCGCGATGCGACAATAGATTTATCCCGGCTGGGCCAGATGATTGTTGCGCTTATTTTTTGCCGGTTTATCATGAATCCGCTTTTGCATCTGGGCAAACGACATGAATAAAATTTTAATCAGCGCCTGCCTGGCAGGTTTTAATGTCCGTTATAACGGATCAAGTAAAACGCTGCGCCATGAGGTTCTGGAGCAGTGGCGTAAAGAGGGACGTTTAGTCTTTTGCTGCCCGGAACTGGCGGCAGGTTTTAGCACGCCGCGCCCGCCGGCGGAAATTACCGTCGGCGCGTCAGGCAGCGCTATCGTCTGCGACGGGGCGAGGGTAATTGAAAACACCGGGCGGGATGTTACCGAAGACTATTTACTCGGCGCCCATCTGACGCTGCAAATGGCTCAGCGCCATCAATGTCGCGTTGCGCTACTCACCGACGGCAGCCCATCTTGCGGCAGCCAGACCATATACTCAGGGGCATTTAACGGCCAGGCGAGAAACGGCGATGGTGTAACGGCGCAATTATTGCGCGCTCATGGCATCGCCGTGTTTTCCCACCGGCAATTAGGGCAACTCATAACATATTTACGCGCGGCGCGAGAATAAACGGGGCGCATGGACAGATGTGAACGCCATCGTGGGCGGGAAACGTCGTTTTTATGTTTTAACTACCTGATTTTAAACTTAAAAATTAAAAACACCCCTGAAAATAACACGATAATAAAAACGTAACATTTTAAAAATCAACAAGTTAAAAAAAATCTTATAGAAAAAAATATGGCTTTATCATTTTTTTGTGAGTATTTTATTGAAATTATTTTTTTTAGATTTTTATTAGTTTCCTATCGCAAGATGTAAGTAGTTCATTGTTGTCAATTAATCATTATTAAAAATATTCCTTATTTTTCAATTAATTATGAATTAATTTTCTTTGCGATCGGGCAATAATAGCAGACTATTAAGTTAATAAAAAAGTAATAAGATAAAATAAAGTATCACTGCCGTGATATTTCAATATTACATTCGTATTTTTCTATTAGTCATGTTTCAAAATAGAAAATATTCATATAAACTGCGCTGGTATTAAGTCATCAATATTGTATATAGTCCTTCTTACCGAAGAGCTGATTAATGATTCCATGACTCATTCACATCCAATATTGAGCGCTATTTTCTGTCGGCGGTAAAAAGAGTGTCGATAGTCAATATTATGAAGAATATGTGTTTCATCTAGCAAGAATCGAAGGGATAAATTAACCCCTGATTGAACATAACAATTTTTTAACCTGCCATCGCGGCGATTAAATCGCCTTAAATACACAGAGAGAAATGAACATGGAAAAGATAATTGATATCTCAGTAACCGTGGAATCTTTATCACGCATCTACCACCGTTTGAGAAAAGAAGTGAATGGTCAATTGGTCAATGAAGGACTTTCATTGTCTAAAATGAAAATCCTGCAGCTGATAACCCATGGCAAAACCAGTGCGACCGATATCAAAAACTATATGGGGTTCTCTTCACGCACGGTCGTCACCGTTTTGGATGCGCTGGAAAAAGACGAGATGCTGCAGCGCCAGCAAAGCCCGACCGACCGCCGCGTTAAACATGTTTATATCACGGAAAAAGGACGGGATAAGCTGGAAATCGCCCAGCGCACCCATCGGGCAATCCTTGAGCGTATACTGGCGCCGCTGTCAGAATCGCAATTGGAAAAATTCGGCGAAATATGCGGCACCCTTGAAGCTAATCAGCGGTAATAATTAATTCAACCGGTAGAGCGAATATGTTGGCGGGTTAGGTGACGACCTTACCTAAAAACATAAATAATATTATACATTCTTCTTCAGCAGTAGTTCATTTATTGAAGAGGAAAACTATTGTGGGTGCCTAAACGGATATGCCATGCCGGGTAAATGCTTGTTGAAGAGATATCAACGGCGGATCAAGGAAAAATTAAGCGTGGCTGTTCAATAATCAGGTTTGTATAGGCTGATATACGCATCAACTTATACAAACCCCCTTAGTTATATCGCCGGGCCGGCGGTCCAAATAGTACAGATTGCATTAGTTAAATTCTTTTATTAAACAGTGCAAATAAACGCCCCCCATCAATCATTTACCAATATGCGGTTCGGGATGTCCAGCCTTATCCGGCCAAAAAACCGCCCAGGGCGCCGATCGCCATTCTTAGGTGATAAGTGAAGCTGCATCGGGGTTCAATGCCGTGTATAATGTCTTATGATGTCGCCTTCACGAGTCGATTTATCAGCTTTTTATTAGTCATCTACTACTCGTCATCAACTACGGCCGAAAAAATCCCACTATGGTTCATGGTACGCTCTACATTGTCTCAGCACCCAGCGGGGCGGGAAAATCAAGCCTGATCCAGGCGTTGCTTAAAACACAACCGCTTTACGACACCCAGGTTTCCATTTCCCATACCACCCGTCCAATCCGCCCTGGGGAAAAGCATGGGGAACACTATTTTTTTGTTTCCAAAGCTGAATTCGAGCGCATGATCAAAGAAGGCGCCTTTTTGGAATATGCCAATGTCTTCGGCAATTACTACGGTACGTCCCGCGAGACTATCGAACAGGTGCTTGCCACCGGCGTGGATGTCTTCCTGGATATAGACTGGCAGGGTGCGCAGCAAATTCGCGCCATGATGCCCCAGGCGCGCAGCATATTCGTACTGCCGCCATCCAAGGAAGAGCTCGATCGCCGGCTGCGCGGGCGCGGGCAGGACAGCGAAGAGGTGATTGCCCGGCGCATGGCGCAGGCAGTGGCTGAAATGTCGCATTATGCCGAGTATGATTACCTGATCGTGAATGATGAATTCAATACGGCATTAATGGATTTAAAAACCATTATCCGTGCCGAACGCCTGCGTCTTGGCCGTCAAAAACTACGGCATGACGCTTTAATCACCAAACTGTTGGCGGACTGAAACAACTTTCAGTATGATGCCCAGTCATTTCCTCATTTTGCGGAGTAGCTCACATATGGCACGCGTAACTGTACAAGACGCCGTTGAAAAAATTGGTAATCGTTTTGACCTGGTGCTGGTCGCTGCCCGTCGCGCTCGCCAACTGCAAGTCGGCGGTAAAGATCCCCTGGTTGCGGAAGAAAACGATAAAGTCACCGTTATCTCCCTGCGTGAAATAGAAGAAGGCCTGATTACCAATCAGATCCTCGACTTACGGGACCGCCAGGAACAGCAGGAGCAGGAAGCCGCAGAGATCCAAGCGGTAACCGCGATTGCTGAAGGCCGTCGTTAAACTCGGACACCGGCTCACTTGTATCTGTTTGAAAGTCTGAATCTACTGATTCAACGTTACCTGCCCGAGGATCAGATAAAACTCCTCCGGCAGGCATATCTTGTCGCACGTGATGCCCACGAGGGACAGTCGCGCTCCAGCGGCGAGCCTTATATCACCCACCCGGTAGCCGTGGCCTGTATTCTGGCCGAGATGCGCCTCGACTATGAAACGCTGATGGCGGCGCTGCTGCATGACGTGATCGAGGATACCCCGGCAACTTACCAGGACATGGAACAGTTGTTCGGTAAAAGCGTGGCCGAACTGGTGGAAGGCGTTTCAAAGCTTGATAAGCTGAAATTCCGCGACAAGAAAGAAGCCCAGGCGGAAAATTTTCGCAAAATGATCATGGCGATGGTGCAGGATATTCGCGTGGTGCTGATCAAGCTGGCCGATCGCACCCACAATATGCGCACCCTCGGCTCGCTGCGCCCGGACAAGCGCCGGCGCATCGCCCGTGAAACCTTGGAAATCTACAGCCCCCTGGCCCATCGCCTGGGTATCCATCACCTTAAGACTGAACTTGAGGAATTGGGTTTTGAAGCGCTGTACCCCAATCGCTACCGGGTGATCAAAGAAGTGGTGAAAGCCGCGCGCGGCAACCGTAAAGAGATGATCCAGAAAATTCTGGCGGAAATCGAAGGACGGCTTACCGAAGCGGGCATTCCCTGTCGCGTCAGCGGCCGGGAAAAACATCTCTATTCCATTTATTGCAAAATGCACCTGAAAGAGCAGCGTTTCCATTCCATTATGGATATCTACGCCTTTCGGGTGATCGTTGACGAAGTGGACACCTGTTACCGGGTGCTGGGGCAGATGCACAGCCTGTATAAACCCCGCCCCGGCCGGGTGAAGGATTATATCGCCATTCCCAAGGCCAATGGCTATCAGTCCGTACATACCTCGATGATCGGCCCGCACGGCGTGCCGGTGGAAGTGCAGATTCGCACCGAAGACATGGATCAAATGGCGGAGATGGGGGTGGCGGCGCACTGGGCTTATAAAGAGCAGGGTGAAACCGGCACCACGGCGCAGATCCGCGCCCAGCGCTGGATGCAAAGCCTGCTGGAACTACAGCAAAGCGCCGGCAGCTCGTTTGAGTTTATCGAAAGCGTAAAATCCGATCTGTTCCCCGATGAGATTTATGTATTTACCCCGGAAGGGCGCATCGTCGAATTGCCGGCGGGCGCCACCCCGGTGGATTTCGCCTATGCGGTGCATACCGATATCGGCCATGCCTGCGTCGGCGCCAGGGTGGACCGGCAGCCTTATCCGCTGTCGCAGGCGCTGACCAGCGGCCAGGCGGTGGAAATCATTACCGCCCCGGGCGCGCGGCCCAATGCCGCCTGGCTCAATTTTGTCGTCAGCTCCAAGGCGCGGGCCAAAATCCGCCAGATGCTGAAAAACCTCAAGCGCGACGACTCGGTGAACCTGGGCCGGCGATTGCTGAACCATGCGCTGGGCGGCAGCCGTAAATTGGCCGAAGTGCCGCCGGAAAATATGCAGCGCGAGCTGGAGCGGATGAAACTGGCCAGCCTGGACGATCTGTTGGCTGAAATCGGCCTGGGCAACGCCATGAGCGTGGTGATCGCCCGCAATCTGCAAGGGGATCAATCCAATATGACCCCGCCGGAACCTGGCCCCGGTCCCGGCCCCAAAACCCTGCCAATCAAAGGCGCGGAGGGGGTGCTTATCACCTTCGCCAAGTGCTGCCGGCCGATTCCGGGCGATCCGATTATCGCCCACGTCAGCCCGGGCAAAGGGCTGGTGGTGCATCATGAATCTTGTCGCAACATCCGCGGCTACCAGAAAGAGCCGGAAAAATTCATGGCGGTGGAGTGGGATCTGGATACCGAGCAGGAGTTTATCGCCGAGATCAAAGCGGACATGTTCAACCACCAGGGCGCACTGGCCAATCTTACCGCGGCCATCAACGCCGCCGACTCCAACATCCAAAGCCTGAACACCGAAGAGAAAGACGGGCGGGTCTATAGCGCGTTTATTCGCCTGACCACCCGCGATCGCGTCCATCTGGCCAATATCATGCGTAAAATCCGCGTGATGCCGGATGTCATCCGCGTCACCCGTAACCGCAATTAACGCCGGGAGCCCGACGGGTGGTGCCCCGAGGTAAAATACCGGTCGTCAGCCGGTAGGCCATGACCGCCGATTCGCCATAGTGGGCCACTTTATCCGCCACGGAGTGCTGAAATGATGGAAGGCCGTCTGCTGAACACCATACCGCTGAGCTCGCTTTCCGGGGTTGGTCCCGCTCAATCGGCCCGGCTGGCCCGCCTTGGCCTGGAAAATCTGCAGGACCTGCTGCTGCACCTGCCCTCCCGCTACGAAGACCGCACCCGGTTGTACGCCATTAATGATGTATTGCCCGGCATGTTTGTCACCGTGCAGGGGGAAATCATGAGCTGCGATATCGGCTTCGGCCGGCGGCGCATGTTGACCTGCCGGATGCGCGATGACAGCGGCGTAATCACCCTGCGCTTTTTTAACTTCAACGCCGCCATGAAAAATAGCCTCGCCCCCGGACGCAGGGTTACGGCCTATGGCGAGATCCGCCGCGGCCAATTGGGCGCCGAAATCATCCATCCCGAATATCACGTGCTGGGCGAACAAACGGAAGTTGAGCTGGCGGCCTCGCTGACGCCGGTCTACCCCACCACGGAAGGCGTGCGCCAGGCGACCTTGCGCAACCTGACCGATCAGGCGCTGAAGCTGCTCGATAACTGCCCCATCAGCGAACTGCTGCCCCCGGAGCTGGCCCGCGGCCTGATCGCGCTGCCCGATGCTTTGCGCACCCTGCATCGGCCGCCGCCGGATATTTCCCTGGCCGATTTGGAATTGGGTAAACATCCGGCGCAGCGCCGGCTGATTCTGGAAGAACTGCTGGCGCATAACCTCAGTATGCTGGCGGTACGGGCCGGGGTGCGTAAAGATCTGGCGCTGGCGCTGACCGCCGATCATAGTCTTACGCAGCGGTTTTTGGCGTTGCTGCCCTTTGCGCCCACCGGCGCGCAGCGGCGGGTAACGGACGAAATCGAACGGGATTTGGCGCAGCCGGTGCCGATGATGCGTTTGGTGCAGGGCGATGTCGGATCGGGCAAAACGCTGGTGGCGGCGCTGGCGGCGCTGCGGGCCATCGCCCAGGGTAAGCAGGTGGCCTTGATGGCCCCCACCGAACTGCTGGCCGAGCAGCATGCGCAGACGTTTCGCAACTGGTTCGAGCCGCTGGGCATTGAAGTGGGCTGGCTGGCCGGTAAGCAAAAGGGCAAGGCGCGCATCGCCCAGCAGGAAGCGATTGCGGCGGGCAAAGTGGGGATGGTGGTCGGCACCCATGCGATTTTTCAAGAACAAGTGCTGTTTGCGGGGCTGGCGCTGGTGATTATCGATGAACAGCACCGGTTTGGCGTGCATCAGCGTCTGGCATTGTGGGAGAAAGGCCTGGCGCAGGGCTTTCATCCTCACCAGTTGATTATGACCGCCACACCGATCCCGCGCACCCTGGCCATGACCGCTTATGCCGATCTGGATACATCGGTTATCGATGAATTGCCCCCGGGCCGTACGCCGGTGACCACGGTGGCCATCCCGGATACCCGCCGGGCGGATGTTATCCAGCGGGTACGGCAGGCCTGTTTGCAAGAACAGCGTCAAGCTTATTGGGTCTGTACGCTGATTGACGAATCCGATTTGCTGGAGGCCCAGGCGGCGCAGGCTACCTGGGAAGGGCTGGAGAGCGCGCTGCCCGATCTGCGCATCGGGCTGGTGCATGGCCGGATGAAGTCGCAGGAAAAACAGCAGATTATGCAGGCTTTCAAGACCGGCGAGGTACAGTTGCTGGTGGCGACCACGGTGATTGAGGTGGGCGTGGATGTGCCCAATGCCAGCCTGATGATTATCGAGAACCCGGAGCGGCTGGGGCTGGCGCAGTTGCATCAGCTGCGCGGGCGCGTGGGCCGTGGGGCGGTGGCTTCGCACTGCGTGCTGTTATATAAATCGCCGTTGAGCAAGACCGCGCAGCGGCGGTTGCAGGTGCTGCGAGATACCAATGACGGGTTTGTGATTGCGCAGCAGGATTTGGAGATTCGCGGGCCGGGCGAGCTGCTGGGCACGCGCCAGACCGGCAATGCGGAGTTCAAGGTGGCGGATTTGCTGCGCGATCAGGGGATGATTCCGGAGGTGCAGCGGGTGGCGCGCCATATTCATGAACATTATCCTGACGCGGCCGCGGGGCTGATTGAACGCTGGATGCCGGAGCGGGTACGCTATACCAATGCATAACGGCACGATCTCCCTTTAACACGACTCACTGTGGGTACCGTGTCGGCGGGAATCTGCGCCCGGATTGACTTATATCAACCGGCGGGGATGCCCGGCGAATGCAATCGTTTGCTTTTAAAAGCAGGATCATTAAAATGCCTCCTTTGCCGCCCAGGAAAGTCCTTTAACATGACCATGCCCTCTTCCGAAGTCGATGACGCACCGATTCCCGTTGCCAAAAGCGAGCTGATTTATCATCTGGATGATCGTCCCCCCCTGGCGGAGACGCTGTTTGCCGCCTGTCAGCATTTGCTGGCGATGTTTGTGGCGGTGATCACTCCCGGCTTGTTGATTTGCCAAGCGCTGGGTTTGCCGGCGCAGGATACGCAGCATATTATCAGCATGTCGCTGTTTGCTTCCGGCCTGGCATCGATACTGCAAATTAAAACCTGGGGGCCGGTGGGGTCGGGTCTGTTATCGATCCAGGGCACCAGCTTTAATTTTGTGACGCCGTTGATTATGGGCGGGCTGGCACTGAAAAACGGCGGCGCCGACGTGCCCACCATGATGGCGGCCCTGTTCGGCACGCTGATGGTGGCGTCATGCACCGAGATTTTATTGTCGCGGGTGCTGCATTTGGCGCGGCGCATTATTACGCCGCTGGTTTCCGGCATCGTGGTGATGATTATCGGCATTTCGCTGATCCAGGTGGGGCTGACCTCCATCGGCGGCGGTTTTGCCGCCATGGCCGATCATAGCTTCGGCGCGCCGAAGAATTTGCTGCTGGCCGGCATAGTGCTCCTGGTCATCATCCTGCTCAACCGCCAGCGCAACCCTTACCTGCGGGTCGCTTCGCTGGTGATCGCCATGGCGGTGGGCTATCTGGCGGCCTGGATGATGGGTATGCTGCCCGATACTCCCCCCGCGCCGGCGCAGTCGCTGATTATGGTGCCGACGCCGCTGTATTATGGCCTGGGATTTGACTGGGATCTGCTGGTGCCCCTGATGCTGGTATTTATGGTGACGTCGCTGGAAACCATCGGCGATATTACCGCTACGTCCGATGTGTCGGAACAACCGGTGCGCGGCCCTATCTATATGCGGCGCCTGAAAGGGGGCGTGCTGGCCAACGGTTTGAACTCCATGCTTTCCGCCGTGTTTAATACGTTCCCCAATTCTTGCTTCGGGCAAAATAACGGCGTGATCCAACTGACCGGCGTCGCCAGCCGTTATGTGGGGTTCGTGGTATCGCTGATGCTGATAGCGCTGGGACTGTTTCCGGTGGTCAGCGGGTTCGTGCAGCATATTCCCGAGCCGGTGCTGGGCGGCGCGACCATCGTCATGTTCGGCACCATCGCCGCTTCAGGCGTGCGTATCGTGTCGCGCGAACGGCTCAACCGCCGCGCCATTATGATCATCGCGTTATCGCTGGCGGTAGGCCTGGGCGTGTCGCAGCAACCGCTGATATTGCAGTTCGCGCCGCAGTGGCTGAAAACCCTGATGTCTTCCGGCATCGCCGCCGGCGGCATCACCGCCATCGTGCTTAACCTGCTGTTTCCCCCCGAACATCATTAAGTCATTTTCATGTTTTTATGAGGCCGCTGTATCAATACAGCGGCTTTTTTTTGCCGGAAACACATTGGCTATTGAGAACCCCCGCTAATTACGGCATAAACACTGTAACCTTTATGACAGCGATGGATTTGAGCAATGAAATTTATTGGGAAATTTTTGTTATCAATACTTTTGATAGTGATATTGATAATTATCCTGATCTACGTGTTGCTGCAAACCACCTGGGGCGCCGGTTGGGTAAGCCGGCTGGTCACCCAGCACAGCGATTACCAGCTGTCGCTGGATAAAATCGCGCATAGCTGGTCCGAACCGACGGAAATTTACTTCGAAAACATCTCCTTCGGTCAAAAAGAGCGTAAACCCACCGTGGTGGCCAAGCGGCTGGTGGCCGGCTTCAGCGTGCGGCAAATCACCGAACCCTATCACTTCGACCGCATTCAGCTGCAGGACGGCACGTTAAATCTGGACCCGGCCTCGCTGGCGTTTCCTTTGCAGGCGGATGTCCTGCAATTAAACGGCATGGCGATACAATCGCCTTACGGCGGCTGGGAGCTGAACGGACAAAACGTCAATGCCGGCATTACGCCCTGGAAACCGCAAATCGGCTTTCCGCTGGGCCGCAATTCCCGCTTCCAGATCAGCGCCCGTTCGCTGACCCTTAACGGCATTCCGGCGGAAAATGTGCTGGTGCAGGGGGAAATCGATAATAACCGGCTGCGGCTGGATAACCTGGGTGCCGATTTATCCCAGGGGGAGCTGACCGGCAATGCCCGGCGGGATGAAGACGGCGCCTGGCAGGTGGATAATCTGCGCCTGAGCAACGTGCGCATGCAAACCGAGCAGAGCCTGGATGAGTTTTTGCGCCAATTGTCGGAAGTGCCCAAAATCACCATTCACCGTTTCGATTTGATCGATGCGCGCATGGAAGGCAAAAACTGGGCCTTCAGCGATTTGGACTTAACCTTACGCAATGTCACCTTCCAGGACGGCGACTGGTCGTCGGACGACGGCACCCTGTCGTTTAATGCCAGCGATTTGATAAACGGCGCCGTCCATTTGAACGATCCCATCGCTAACCTGACGTTTTCGCCCCGGGGTATTGAAATCCGCCAGTTCAGCGGACGCTGGCAAGGCGGGTTGATGCGCACCTCCGGGCGCTGGCAGCGCGACGGCCAGCGGCTGGAGCTGGATGATTTTATGGTTGCCGGACTGGAATATACTTTGCCGGAGCATTGGCTTACCGGCTGGCTGCAACCCTTGCCTTCCTGGCTCTCGGAGGTGGCGGTGGATAAAATCAGCGCCAACCGCAATCTGCTGATCGATATTAATCCCGCGTTCCCCTTCCAGGTCACGGCGCTGGATGCTTTTGGCAAGGGATTGGTGCTGGCCAGGGATCATCAATGGGGCATCTGGTCCGGCAGCCTGAACCTGAACGGCAGCGATGCCACTTTTAATAAAATCGACGTGCGGCGCCCGTCGCTGGCGCTGACCGCCGATCGGGGCAAAATCAATATTACCGAACTGAGCGCGTTTACCGGCGAAGGATTGCTTGAGGCCACCGCCCTGATCGATCAGCAAACCGACCGCGGGTTTTCCCTTAACCTGAACGGCCGGGCGGTACCGTTAACCGTATTGCAGCGCTGGGGATGGCCCGCCATGCCGTTATCCGGCAATGGCAATATGCAACTGACGCTGACCGGGAAATTACCCGCCAACGCGCCACTCAAGCCCACCCTGAACGGCAGGCTGCATGCGCTGAACGCCAACGGGCAAACGGTAAATCAAACCCTGGCGCAGGGCGAGTTGGTAAGCGATCCGGCGCAATGATGACTGCGCGCAGGCAACGGCGGGGGAATGACGCGGCGGCGCGGCGTCCGGCGCGCCGTTTGCTCAGTTCACCAGCGAGCCGCCGCTCTCCAGCGGTTTATCGGGAGCGGGCGGCAGCACCAGGAACACGCCTTTAAATATCGCCCCTTTCGTCTCGTTGCCGTATAACGCCACTTCCAGCCGCACCCGCGCTTTGCGTCCGCGCGCCAGCCGGTCCAGGTCGCCGCTGAGCGAGCCCAGATCCGCCACGGCGCAGGGACGCCCGGTTACCGCGGTGGTGTAGCGGATATGCGCATCGGCCAGAATAATGGTGCCGCCCAACTGCCGTTCGCGCAGCAACAGCCATATCAGCCCCCAGCCGGTCAGGGTGGCCAGTGAAAACAGGCTGCCGGCAAACAGGGTATGGTGGGGATTCTGGTTGCCGGTCTCCGGCATGGTGGTCATAAACTTCTGGCCTGTGTACTGGCTGATACGCACCCCCATCTTCTCGCTTAAGGGAATATGCTCGTACCAGGCCTGTTGCAATTGCCCGCACCAGTCAGGCCGATGCAAAATATCATCCAACGTCACTATGGGTTTGATCATTAAAAAATGGCGTATGGGGGTGGTGGACGGCACGGTGATTTCACCCTGGTTGATAAACCCCAGTTTGGCGAAGAACTCCACCGCATCCTCGCGGGCGCTACAGACCACGCGTTTCGCCCCTTCCTGGCGGGCCACCGATTCCAGCGTCATGGCCACCAGGGTGCCCAGGCCCTTGTCCCGTACTTGCGGGTGCACCGCCAGGAAACGGATGGCGGCTTCATTATCGGCGTTGATATACAACCGGCCGATGGCTACCGGCTTGCCCTCTTCGTCCACTACCATCTGGTGATGGGCCATCGCATCATAGGCATCACGTTCGGAGCCATGGGGCTGGTGCAGCGGCTGGCGCAACATTTCCCAGCGAAACTGATAGTAGTCGTTGAGTTCTTGTTCATTCTGCGGGACGCGCAAGTGATACATGCCATACCCTCTCTTTAAAGATCCCGACCGTTTCAGACCTGCAGCCAAAAGGTCACCGGCCCGTCATTCACCAGCGAGACCTGCATATCCGCCGCGAACCGGCCGGTTTCAGTCTTGATGTCAGCCTGACGGCAACAGTCGGTAAAATAGTCATATAAGCGCTCCGCCTCCGCCGGGGGAGCGCCGCGCGAGAAGCCGGGCCGCAGCCCCTTGTCGGTATCCGCCGCGAGGGTGAATTGCGATACCACCAGCACGCTGCCGCCGGCCTGGCGGACATTCAGATTCATTTTACCCTGCTGGTCGCTAAAGATCCGATAGCTCAATACGCGCTCGGACAATTTTGCGGCCTTGTGCGGGTCGTCCCCGCGCTCCACGCCCAGCAGGATCAACAACCCCGGGCCGATGGCGCCCACCGGCTCGCCCGCGATGGTCACGCCGGCGTTCAGCACCCGCTGGATCAGGGCTATCATCAGTGTGCCTCCTGGTCCGGTACTTGCGGTTTTTCCTGCGCCAACGCCCGGTATTCGGTTAGCGAGGCGGTGATCTCCGCCCCTAGCAATACAATACACCAGCTCCAATACACCCAGAGGAATAAGATGGGGATCACCGCCAGCACGCCGTAAATCAGCTGGTAGGAGGGGAACATGGTGACATACATGCCGAAGGCTTTTTTGCCCAGTTCAAACAGCAGGCCGGCCACCAGCGCGCCAATCAGCGCATCCCGGCCCGGCACGCGTACCGTGGGCACCACGCAGTATAATAACCAGAACGACGTGCAGGAAAGCACCAGCGGAAAGATTCTCAGCACCACGGTAATAATCGTGGTGGTCCCGGTATTATTCAGCCAGGTCAGGGAAAACAGATAAGAGCTGATGGCCATGCTGGCGCCGGTGAGTATCGGCCCCAGCGTCAACACCATCCAATACACCGCGAACGAGAAGATAATGGGCCGTTTTTTTTTGCTGCGCCAGATGCTGTTAAGCACCGTATCCACCGAATAAATCAGCAGCAGGGCGGTGACGATCAATCCGCAGGTGCCTACCGCCGTCATTTTGCTGGTATTGAGAATAAACTGCTCAAGATAGCGCTGGATAACGCTACCGGTGGCCGGCAAAAAGTTATTAAAAATAAAGCTCTTTAGCTGTACGCTCGCATCGGAAAACACCGGGAAAGCGGCAATAAGCGCAAACACCACGGTAATCAGCGGCACCAGGGAAAGCAGCGAAACGTAGGCCAGATGGCCGGCCAGCATGGTCAGGCCATCATGATCGCTGCGTTGATACAAAAACTTGCTGAAGGAATAAAACCGGGTCATTTTTTTAAAACCAGGACGTTTCATCGCCGCGCCTCCCCCGATTTTCGCGCCATTCACGCAAAATAAGCGGGCACCACGCCACGATCGGTAACATGAATCGCCGGTAATCCCACGCTTTTCGCGGCGGCAATATTCTCCGCGTTATCATCAAAGAATACCGCGTCCTGCGCGTTCACGCCTTCCTGCTCCAGAACATAACGATAAATCGCCGGGTCGGGTTTGCGCATGCCGAGATCTTGCGACAGATAGAGTTTATCCACGCTTTGCTGGACTTCCGGATACTGGCTGGGCCAGTAGTCGCAATGTAAGCGGTTGGTATTGGATAAAATCACCACCCGGTTCCCCTGCTTGCGCAGACCCTGAATGATCTCAATCACCTCGGGGCGCACGCCGACAAAGACGGCCTGCCAGCCGGCGGTAAATTGTTCGAAGCTCAGGGCGATGCCCAATTCGCCGCAGATTTTGGCGGCAAAGGCTTCATCGGTGATATCGCCCCGTTCATGCTGCTCGAAAGCATCGCCCATGACGAACTGCTTCTTTAAACTGGCCAAAGGCGCCCCGCTGAGATTGCTCCATACCCCCAGCACGCGGCCGAAATCGATATCTATAACGACATTACCTAAATCAAAGATATAAAGCATGGCTCCCTCCCGATCTCTAATGGTGTTCTCACTGTAGCGGGAAATGCTCCAACTGAACAGTAATGAACGAGGATCGGGAGGGCGGCTGGGGGAAAGCTAATTATCCAAACCGGTTACCACGCTGAATTGCCGGGTGGCGCCCGCGGCCAGTTGAATCAGCGTGCCCGCCCGGCTGGCCGCCAGTTGCCCCTCGGGACGGCAGGTGGCCGGCAGCGCGAACGCCGCCACCTTTTGATCGCCGTTATATAAGATCCAGCGCGTGGCATAGTTAAATTGCCCGGTGTCAAAACGGGTCACAAAACGCGGCCCCCCTCCCGGCGCCTGCATAAAAAACTCGGCCCGGGCGGTGTATTGCGCCAGATCGTCGGCGAAAAATACGATTTCCGGATCGTAATACTCCGGCTGATCCAAGGCGCCGAGCGCGGCGGGATTGCGCGCCAGGCCCGCGGTATATTCCAGCCACTGCGCGGTGGGATGCACGTGGCCGGGTATCGACGAACGCAGCTCGAACGCCCCCGCGGGGATATTTTGGCTGAAGGCGGCATGGGGGACATAAGCGTAGTTCATATGGCACATATATTGGAGCGGCATCGCTACGCTGGCCAGGTTGGTCACCGCCATGCTTATGGTCAGCAGCGTCTCGCCGCCGTTCAGCGTGACCGAGGGCGAGGCCCGATAGTGATGGCCGAACCCTTTGACATATTCATAATCGCCGCCGAGGGTCACGCCATTGCCGGACAATTCCAGGAACGCGCGGTCCATACGCGCGCAGGGCATTTCCCCATGCAGCGGGTGCACGTCGTCCGGCGCCGGGCAACCGTTGCTCAGCAGGCCGGAATGGAACGCAAAGCAGCCGTAGGTATCCACCACCGACTCGCCCCACTTCGGCTCGTTGAACGGGTTGTCCATTCTTAGGCTGTGGCCGTCGAATTGCGCATCCCAAATCATTTGCCCGTAATAGGGCAGCAAGGTTACAAATCCCCGGCTGTTGCGCAGGGTCACGGCTTCAATACCGGACGGATATTTAAATAGCGTCACGCTAAGCTCGGCACTTTCCACCAGGCAAACCGGCCGTTCGGTGAACTGGCTGCGCTGAAGATAAATAACAGCGGACATAAGCGCTTCTCCTTAATTTGAGTTGGTGATCCGGGTGGCCGACGCTAACGGCTGTTTATTACGCAGTTCGCCCCAGAAATAGTAACCCACATAGGCGAAGCACAATAACGAGACGCCGAACGCCCGCTGCATTGAACCCAGGTGGTCGGAAACAAACCCCTGGATCGCCGGCACCACGGCGGCGCCGACGATGGCCATAACGATAACGGCCCCGGCCACTTCGGTGTATTTGTTATCCACCGTATCCAGCGTGCCGGCATAGATGGTGGCCCAGCACGGCCCGAACAGCACGCTGACAAATACCGCGGCGTACACGGCGGTGAAATTAGGCACCGATACCACATAAGCCAGCGTCGCGACGCCCAATATCGAATAGGCGATCAGCACCTTTTGCGGCGTAAAGCGCGTCATCAGGAAATTGGCGACAAACTTGCCGATGAAAAAACAGATAAAGCTGTAAATCATAAAATTGGACGCGTCGCGTTCATTAACCGCGCCCAGGTTTAGCGCCAGGCGGATGGTAAATGACCAGACCGCCACCTGCATGCCGACATATAAGAACTGCGCGGCGATACCTTTTTTGAAACGGGAATTGCCCGCCAGGTAGCGCAGGGTTTCACCCATGCCCGGCGTGGCGGCGCGGTCGGTTTTATCCACTAGGGGTTTACAATGGGGATAGCGGGTAATCATAAACAGCACCATCACCACCACCAGCACCATAATCAAATACTTGTAGGGTTCCAGGGTCAGTTCCAGCATGTTGAGGCGGAACTGATGGATCTGTTCCGGGGTCATGGCGGCCATCTGGCTGCTTAAGCTGCCGCCCTCCTGGAATACCAGATACTTGCCCAATACGATGCCCATCAGCGCGCCGATGGGGTAAAACGTCTGGCTGATATTCAGGCGCAACGTCGCATAGTCGCGATGACCGATCATCGAGCTATAAGTATTGGCCGCGGTCTCAAGAAAACTCAGGCCGATGGCGATGGCGAAAATCGCCGCCAGGAACATGGTATAGGTGGCCATATGGGAGGCGGGATAAAACAGCACGCAGCCGATGATATACAGCGACAGGCCGATCATGATGGCAAATTTGTAGCTGCTTTTGCGGATCACCATGGACGCAGGAATGGCTATCAGGAAGTAACCGCCGTAAAACGCGCTTTGCACCAGGGCGCTGGCGAAATCGCTTAAGGCAAACACCGATTTAAACTGGGTAATCAGAATGTCATTCAGGCTGGCCGCGCAGCCCCATAAGGGAAACAGGCACGACAGCAGGATGAATTGGAACAACGGGGTCTTATTTAAATAGCCGTCAGGCATTTGTACCGTATTGTGGCGCATGATGTTATTCCTGATGTAAGGTGGCGAGGAAATCATGGAATTGAGCGGCATCGGGATAAGAACGCTGGGTGCCTTTACCCTTGACGCTGTAGGCGGCGTACGCGGAGGCATACTCCATCGCCTGTTTTACGTCGCCGCCGTTAACGTAGTAGTGGGCAAAGCAGCCGATATACGCATCGCCGGCGCCGCTGGTATCCACCGCGCCGACCTTTACCGGCTTAACCCGGTGGACGTCGGCGCCGCTTAACCACACCGAGCCGCGCTGGCCCATGGTAATAATCAGATTTTTCAAACCTTGCGCCAGTAAAGACCGGCCGGCGGCGAGGATATTCTCCTCGCTGTCCACGGGCATCCCGGTCAGGATTTCCAGTTCCGTTTCATTAGGCATAAAAAAATCACACTGGCAGGCATAACCGATATCCAATTCCCGGCTGGCCGGCGCGGGATTGAGAATGACGGGAACCTGGTGCTTTCTGGCAAAATCAATGGCGTGGTAAACGGTGGCCAGGGGAATTTCCAATTGCAGGATAATTAATTTACAGCTTTTAAGCCGATCCGCCGCGTTGTCGATATCCGCGGCACTCAGATGATTGTTTGCGCCCTTGATGATCAAGATGCGATTTTGTGAATCCCGATCAACGAAAATCGGCGCGACGCCGCTGGATACGCCCGCCACCGTTTCGACATAGCGGGTATCAACGCCAAAATGCCGCAGATTATTGACGGTATTTTCAGCGAACATATCCTCGCCCACTTTACCAATCATCATCACGCCGGCGCCAAGCTTGGCGGCCGCGACCGCCTGGTTGGCCCCTTTGCCGCCGCAGCCGATTTCAAAGTCCGGCGCTTCGAGCGTCTCCCCGGTTTTAGGCATCTCTGTGATATAGGTGATGAGATCCACCATGTTGGAACCGATAACTGCAATATCCATAATTATTAGCCCTCATAAATTTCACTCTATTCAATGTTATTCCTGTAACACTAACAACTGTTAAATGTTATTAACGTGACATTAATCACACCAATTAATGAATGAAAAATTGATAAATGGCTATTGAAAGCGGCCCTACAATGTTATTATTCTAACATTGTAACAATATCAATCCTCATTAAGGACCTTAAAATGACTCAACCTGAAATCGATTTTGCCCGTTATATTGACCATACCTTGCTGGCCATGGACGCCACCGAAGCGCAAATCGCCACCCTGTGCGACGAAGCAAAACGGTTTGGTTTCTATTCTGTATGCGTGAATTCCGGTTACGTTCCGTTCGCCGCACAAGCGCTACGGGGTTCTGCGGTAAAAGTGTGCTCGGTGATCGGGTTCCCGCTGGGCTCGGCCCTGACGTCGGTCAAGGCGTTTGAAGCGCGGGCGGCTATCCAGGCGGGGGCGCAGGAAATTGACATGGTGATTAATGCCGGCTGGCTGAAAAGCGGAAAAATCGACGCGGTAACCGCCGATATCCGGGCGGTCCATGAGGTTTGCGCGGCTATTCCATTGAAGGTAATATTGGAAACCTGCTTGTTGAGTTCGCAACAAATCGTTGAAGTTTGTCAGATTTGCCGGGAACTCAAGGTGGCTTTTGTTAAAACGTCCACTGGTTTTAGCACCGGCGGCGCGCGTGAAGATCACGTCAAATTAATGCGTCAGACGGTGGGTGAAGACGTGGGGGTTAAAGCTTCCGGCGCCGTGCGCGATCGCCAAACCGCCAAAACCATGATTCTGGCCGGCGCTACCCGCATCGGCACCAGCTCCGGCGTATCTATCGTGTCGGGGGCGGCGGCGACCGGCAACTATTAATTTAGGGATTCGGAAATACCGGATCTCATGACGCAGGATGTACTATGGAAACGCGGCGCGAGGAAAGGATTAATAAGCTGATAATGGCATTGAAGCGGGAAGACAAGCTTCACCTGAAAGATGCCGCCATCCTGCTGGGTGTCTCTGAAATGACCATCCGCCGCGATCTCAGCGCCGAACCTGCCCAGGTGGTGCTGCTCGGCGGCTATATAGTCAACGATCCGAGAAGCAGCGCGGTCACCCACTATTTTGTCTCGGATCAAAAAGCCAAACACGTTGAAGAGAAAAGCATCGCCGGCCGGCTGGCGGCTCGGCTGATACAGCCGGACGATACGGTGTTTTTTGATTGCGGCACCACGACGCCGCTGATTATCGACGCCATAAGCGAAGACCTGGCCTTTACCGCCATCTGTTATTCCCTGAACACATTCCTGGCGCTGCAAGACCGGCCCAACTGCAAAGTCATTCTGTGCGGCGGCGAATTCCATGCCGCCAACTGTATTTTTACGCCCCTGACCCAATACTCCATCCTGGATAATATCTGCCCGGATAAGGCGTTTATTTCCGCGGCCGGCATCGATATAAGCTACGGTGCCACCTGCTTTAACTTCGACGAGCTGACCATGAAACACCGTGCGTTAGCCATGTCGCAGCAGGCGATCCTGGTGGCCGATAGCAGTAAATTCGATAACACCAAGCCCGCGGCCATCGGGCCGCTGACCCAGTTTAATACCCTGATAACCGATCGTTCCCCGCCCCATAAGTTCCATGACTATTGCCAGCAGCATAATATTGCGCTGATCTACGGGACCGATTGACCGGCAGGGGTTATTGCAGACATAAAAAATGCCGGTCCGCTTGTACGGACCGGCATTTTTAAGCTTATATAAACCTATCCTGGGATGGGCTGATTACGCTTCTTTACCTGAACGGTTGGCGCGCTTACGGTCATTTTCGGTCAAATGACGCTTACGCAAACGGATAGACAGCGGCGTGACTTCCACCAGTTCATCATCATCGATAAACTCAAGCGCCTGCTCCAGCGACATTTTAATCGCCGTCACCAGGGTGGTGGCTTCGTCGGTACCCGACGCGCGCATGTTGGTCAGTTTTTTACCGGTCAGACAGTTAACCGTCAAATCGTTGGAACGGGTGTGGATGCCGATGATCTGGCCTTCGTACACTTCGGCGCCATGGCCCAGGAACAGGCGACCGCGGTCTTGCAGGCTATACAGGGCGTAAGCCACCGCTTTACCCTGGCCGTTGGAGATCATCACGCCGTTTTGACGCTGGCCGATTTCACCCGGACGCACGTCGTCATAATGGCTGAATGACGAATACAGCAGGCCGGTGCCGGAGGTCATGGTCAGGAATTCGGTACGGAAACCAATCAAACCACGGCTGGGGATGATGTAATCAAGACGGATACGCCCTTTGCCGTCCGGCAGCATATCGCGCATTTCACCCTTACGGATACCCATGGCTTCCATAACCGGGCCCTGGTTCTGCTCTTCGATATCCAGCGTAACCTGTTCGAACGGTTCCTGTTTTTTACCGTCAACGGTACGATAAATAACTTTCGGCCGTGAAACGCCGATTTCAAACCCTTCGCGGCGCATGTTTTCGATCAGCACCGACAGATGCAACTCGCCGCGGCCCGATACCAGGAAGGTGTCCGGATCGACGGTTTCTTCCACGCGCAGGGCCACGTTGTGCACCAGTTCTTTATTCAGGCGCTCAAGGATCTGGCGGGAAGTGACGTACTTGCCTTCTTTGCCGCAGAACGGTGAATTGTTAACGCCGAAAGACATGGACACGGTAGGTTCGTCCACGGTCAGCGGCGGCAATGCTTCAACCTGGGCCGGGTCGCAAATGGTATCGGAGATGTTCAGTTCACCCAGACCGGTAACGGCGATGATATCGCCGGCTTCAGCCAGTTTGGACTCGATACGCAGCAGGCCCATGTGGCCCAATACCTGGCCCACTTTACCATTGCGGCGCTTGCCTTCATGGTCGATGATGGTCACGGACTGGTTCGGTTTAACCGAACCGCGCTTGATGCGGCCGATGCCGATGACGCCGACATAGCTGTTGTAATCAAGCTGAGAAATCTGCATCTGGAATGCGCCGTCGCTATCCACATTGGGCGCTTCGACGTTCTTGACGATAGATTCAAACAGCGGGGTCATGTCGCTGGCCATGTTTTCGTGTTCATAGCCCGCAACACCGTTTAACGCGGAGGCATATATGATCGGAAAATCCAGTTGCTCATCGGTTGCGCCGAGGTTTACAAATAAATCAAACACCTGGTCGACGACCCAATCAGGACGTGCGCCCGGACGGTCGACTTTATTGATTACCACTATGGGTTTCAGGCCATAAGCAAAGGCTTTCTGGGTCACGAACCGGGTTTGCGGCATAGGTCCGTCCATGGCGTCGACCAGCAGCAATACTGAGTCGACCATGGACATTACGCGCTCAACTTCGCCGCCGAAATCGGCGTGTCCGGGGGTATCAACGATGTTGATACGGTAGTCGTGCCAGTTAATAGCGGTATTTTTAGCGAGGATGGTAATCCCACGCTCTTTCTCCAAATCGTTGGAGTCCATAACGCGCTCGGTGGCGTCGTTGCGGTCACCCAATGTTCCGGATTGTTGCAACAGCTTATCGACCAGGGTAGTTTTACCATGGTCGACGTGCGCGATGATGGCGATGTTACGCAAATTTTCGATCACAACTTTGCCTCAGGCATTAGAAATAGCGCGTTATTGTACACGTAATAAGCGAGGGACTAAACAAGATCGCGA
>JAATFX010000101.1 GCA_015654925.1 Enterobacterales bacterium
GCCGTAAACCGCGAACGCTGGCCGAACGCGAAAGCCGCGCCCTAAGGCCCTAAGCGGCGACAATGTCTTCCGGCGCTACTATTTATTTCCCTGCTACCGGCCTGCTGACAGGGCCGGCAGTCTGGAAACTTGCACCGACATATGTTATCAATCCCATGCATCCTGACATTCCATATTGCCGGCCGACGGCAATATTATCTGCGACGGGATCGGTGGCGGGACCTATGCGCATGCCATCGGGCAGGCGGCGCGATACCGCTACGGTAATCCGGTGCGGTTATGGTTTATGGCAATAGGGGAGATCATGAATTTATTGGTAGCGCAGGACATGGACCTTGACGAAGTGGCCGAACTTGTCAACCAGGCTTACAGAAGCACGGCGGTGCCGGGGTGGACCAGCGAAGTGGGGCTGATCGACGGCCCCCGCACCAACCGGCAATCCCTGGCCGAAATGATCGCCAATGGCGCATCGACCCTGCTGCTCGCCAGGGACAGCGTTTCCGGCCGGCTGTCTGGCTGCGTCGCCCTCACGCCGCGACAGCACGGCGAGTGGTATCTCTCGATGCTGGCCGTCGGACCGCAGGCGCAGGCTACCGGTCTGGGTAAGTCCATCATGGCCGGCGCGGAAAAATTCGCCCGCGGCGCCGGCGCCCATACGCTGAAAATTTCGGTCATCAATCTGCGGCTACCCCTGATTGAATGGTATGAACGACTGGGATTTGCGCGTACCGGACAAACGGAACCCTTTCCTTATGACGATACCAACGTGGGGGCGCCGCTGCGCGACGATTTGGTGTTGGTCGCGCTGACTAAATCGTTAACGATTTGACCGGCGGCCAGCAATAAGCATCATCTGCCCGCTCATAGCCTCACTCTACAAAGAGCGCCGAGAACATATGGCGGGAAATCGGCACTAATCCCACTTGCAGGCCAAAAGGTTTGAATAACTTATTGATTACATCAGAAGTATAGTTTCCCTTGTCGTTTTCCACCTCCGACAGAGTTTTCCGCGATACTGAAACAAGCTGCGCGAAGGTATCCTGTTTTAATCCCAGCACCTCAATCCGCAATTTTTTCAAGGCATCTCCTTGAGTTATTTCACCAAGCAGCAGTTTCTTGATAATGGCATTCATTGCTGATTTCCGTTCTTGGGTACCGATTGCCGTTGTCGTTTTCGAGACCCTTTGACGTAACGCATTTTCCGTTGAAGATGGTGCGCCCGCCTGGTTTTTGCTATAAATCGCTTCGCTTACCGGTTTCTGCCCGGCGTTTTGTTTGGCGCGGATTTTCGCGATGGTTTGTTTCGCTGAAATAATCCCAGGATCTCGTCCTTTCATAGCAAACCCCATCTATTTAATTTTTCGGAAATGAAGTTGAAACCTATCGCCGGCATAGTGAGAATTTGTTTTGGAACGCCTCTGCGCGCCAATTTATCTTTTAGATCGAGTAATTGGTGCGCTGTATCTCTTAGTGCCTGCAATAATTCCTCTGGGGGTACGAGATCAGAAAGCGCTGCGGCAATACCGTTAAAATCATATTCTCCTCCAACTTCTAAAGGCTGGGCCCATTTAGTGGTTCTGGGGATGCCTTCAGGGTCTGCTTTCATCGGGGCGAAGTCATAGATGGGTGCTAGTCTGATGCTATTTTCATCTTTAAGAAACGATGTGTTCCGCCCATGGTTATCACTATTGCCGAAAATGATATTCAGTAAATCCCGGCGTAACCACTCGATAACAAAGGCTTTTACATCAAAATTAAAATCTTGTTCTACTACCATGTTGCTTTGTGTGATTTTATCAATCAGTATTCTGACCGTTTCCTCATGGTATAAAGTGACGCCCGGGGTTTTTCTCAACATCGAATATACGGATTCCATCCCAAATCGTTTGATATATCCCTTATCTTCGAAAGATACATCAAATCTTGGCAGCCATAGTGAAGGGTAATTTAAACCTTCCTCCAGACGCATATGCCTAGTTGGTATGGTATCAAATCCCAAAGATTCCAATTCGTGATAGTAATAAAACTCAGCCCTTAAGATATTACAGTCAACCTCGGTACGCGCTCCGCGTGGATATTTAACTAAATAATGAATATCCCGATTGGCGGAATCATTTTGATAAGTGTCGATCCAGATGCGTTGATCTTCGCTACAACGGAGCAGCAATTTTGGTGCTTCCCCGCCTGCGCCTGTTGCTCCGCCCGCGGCCGCACCCCGGTTTTGGGCATAGTCCAGAAAGTCGCCTGCTCTATTTTTAACGTCATCTATTGAGAAAAAGAGGGTTTCAGCCAAGAGGGTGAACTCAGGTAGTGATTCTTTAATTCGCAAGTTGCCAACAGGGGACATGGTGCCATGTTTGAGTAACACGAAATTCTGTTGGTCTGCACTCAGTCCCGCAAGATCTAGGTAATCAGCCCAATAGCGTCTGCTGGCTCCGCTCGGAATGATGTCATCGAGAAACGTCATCCAACCGCGCTGGCCTCCATCCTCAAAGAACAGGGATACGGGATGATTCAGTGATACTGCATGATTATCATCGCGGCTCAAGTTTTCAATTGCATAGTCAGATAGATACTCCAACTCAGTAATACGATATGAGTTTTGTTCACTCTCCGGGAAAGTGATATTGGCAATATCAACCCATTGATTCTCTAAAAAAGCCTGTAAGGTCAAAGATTCCATACGATGTTTCCCGTCTATTTAATGTGTGATATATGACACGTTAAGTGCTTTATATTCAATCATTGTAACTTATTTTACACATAAAGCATCTTTTTAGCACTTTGCCTACCCAATGCAATCTATTAGTGTTGACAGGGCAAGCCTGATTAACCCAGCGGGAAAATGATGCAGCGGTACGCATTAATGTAACTTTAAATACTCATTAAGTGGATAAAAGACGTTTATTGTTACCTATATTACTCACAAAAGAGCATGTCTACCTGTTCATATCGGCCTGAAGCATACGGTGGGTACGCTTACAGCGACACAGGATTTACGCCGCACGGATTAGCGCGCTGGAAGGTTTGGCTTGCCGCCCCGGAAGGATGTGCTCGCGCCAGGGGCCGAAAGCAGTATATTTTATAAGACACATTTTGAGGTATTTTGCCGAGGGAAGGATATGCGAATCGAGGTCATCAGGGCCGACTACGGTAACCCGCAGCACGCCGGACAGATTGTGGAACTGCTGGATCATTACGCGCGCGATCCCATGGGTGGTGCGGAACCGCTGAGCGACTATGCCCGCAGCCATCTGGTTAAGGAACTGGCCCGGCGGCCCGATGCCCTGACGCTGCTGGCTTTGGTGGACGACCGGCCCGCGGGATTGGCCAACTGTTTTACCGGCTTTTCCACTTTTGCCGCCCGGCCTTTAATGAATATCCACGATATCGCGGTATCGCCGGGATTTCGCGGCCTGGGTATCAGCCAGCATCTGCTTGCGGCGATTGAGGACGAAGCGCGGGCGCGCAACTGCTGCAAAATCACCCTGGAAGTATTGGAAGGGAACGCGGTAGCCCAGGCCAGCTATCGCAAGTTTGGTTTTGCCGGTTATGAATTGCAGCCGGAAACCGGGCGCGCGCTGTTCTGGCAGAAAAAGCTGTAGGGCAATCTACCCGCTAGGCGATGGCGTGGTTGCACCGAATCAATCTTGGGGCACTGAGGTCCTTATTGATCGCGCTTGCCCTTCATCCGTGAACGGGCGATCTTGCCGCGTTCGATATCCTCGTGATAATCAATCATGGCTTCCCATAGTTCCGGGGAAATGTAGTAACCGGAGATACGGCCGCTGGTTAACACCGCCACCGGTTGGCCGCTGGCCTCTTTCAGGGCGCCATTGGGTGACTTTTTAAAATCACTGATGCTCACCGCCGCATTGGCCAGTGGCGGCACTTCTCGCCGTTGCTTCCTCGGCAAAAGGACCCCACCGGTGGTTTCTTCGGGCCTGAAGGCGGACAACCCTGGCAACCATTACGAAAATGCGTTGTTTGAATGGGCAACGCGCTTCCGCTTGGTTTTTGTAATGTGGTTAAAAGACCCCCTTTCCCTTACCGGTCAGGGGATTGTTCATTCATTCCATTTCAGCCTGCATTCTGTACTGCGGTTATTCGGGTATCTGCAATGGTTTGTGCGAAACCCTTGCCAAACAACTCCGCCGGGGTCTGAAAGCCCGGACGCGCCTGGCCTGCCAGCACCCTTCGCCCGGCCTCAGCGGCAGCCATTGCCGTGAAGCTGTAACCGTTCACTGTGTCCAGCAGCATGCGCACTGTCCCGCCATCGGCGCTGACAACCTCGGCAACGGCCTGGTAACGGTTGGCGTCACGCTCTTCGGGTGTTGGGCCGTCGGGTAAAACAGACAGATCGCCCTGTGGAAAACCTGCCCCCGTGACATGCACGAAGGTAGCAATGTCGGGGATATTCGTTGCCTTCCAGACGGTGATCAGGTCCGGCAACGTTACCGGGAAGCATTCCAGTGGCCCCTTGCCAAAATCGAAGGTTCTCACTTCGGTGGGATCCTGCTGTATCAGCAAACCATCGCGGCGTATCAGACATTCCGGCGACAGATTTCCAGTCGCGCTGATTGCCGAACCCCGTGACATCGGCCCGGCGACGCGCAGAGCCAGCGATATACTTTTGGGGGCTGTTGCCCGCTCTTTAGCGTAGGCGGCGAGACAACCCAGCATCGCCACGCTGCCTCCGCATCCTGGAAGCAGCATGACGCCAGCGGCGGCGGCTTCCCGGTCCAAGGTTTCAGCCAGCCTGTAACTGTCGGGCTCGGCGGCGACATCAAGGTAATGCACCTGTTTACGTATCGCTGCCGTTATCAACACATTCGCTGTGTGCATAAATGGGCCGGCACAGTTCAGAAGCACCGCAACATCCCCAAGTGCTTCATCAACAATATCTGGCTCGTCCAGGGGGAAAGCCCGAAAGGGTATATTCAGCTCCGAGGCCATTGCGGCCAGTTTTATCCCGTTGCGTCCGGCAAGTATAAGCGGCACTCCGGAAGCAATCGCATGCTGAACGATCATGCCCCCGGTATAGCCGGTCGCGCCATAAATCATTAGCTTCTTCATAATAGTCCTGAGTCCTGAGTCCTGAGTGGCTGGTCATTCGAGGCTGGCGTCGATACGCTCTATCAGCCCGTCGCTATTGACGGATATCTCCAGCACGCCAATTTCATGACCGAAATCACCGGTGAAATCGACCCGCGCACGCACACGGTTTTCGCCCCCACTATTGATAGACAGCAAGCGGGTTACGGTGTGATAACCGATGAAATACTGTTCGATATAGTTTCGGATACCGGTATGGCCATCAAAACGGGAGCCGGTGGAAGGGTCGTCGATTACCGCATCTGGTGTAAACAGGGTTAACGCACGATCGACGTCGAAGGCGTTGGTTGCCGCAAGCAGCGCATCAGCTATCCCCCGGCTGCCGCCGGTAACCAAAACATAACGCATAGAACACACCTCTGGTGGAGAAGTTTGACCAGAACAAGAGTACGCGGGGCTTTTTACCCTGGCTCATGCAATCCTCTTTAGAAGTTGCCTGATACTGCTTTTCTCTTGTTGCAGGCGTTGGGGCGTGTTATTTATCAAAAATGGAAAAACAATTGCATGAATTACGCGAACTGGCAGCCGGGGCCGGAAATCAGCGCACCGAAACAGGAATACCGCGCGTGGCGATGGTTCAGGGGGAGATCCCCGAACACCGGTTGGCCGCAGTCTATGAACCGATGATTAATCTGATCCTCACCGGATCGAAAAGCATGACGGTGGGGGACAGAACCTACAGATACGACCCCGCGACTTACTTTGTGATGTCGGTGGATTTACCGGCCGTCGGTAAGGTTTATGCGGATGATCGGACCGGTGCTCCCTATCTTGCCGTCAGCCTCACGCCTGAACCGGAAATTATCGCCGATCTGCTGGCCGATTTGCCTGATTCTGGCACCGCAACGCGCTATGATCCTGGATTTGCCGTCGCACCTGTTACATCCGAATTACTGGATGCCTGGCTGAGAATGCTGCGTCTGATAAATAAGCCGGAGGAAATTGCCGCGCTGGCTCCGGCGTATGAACGAGAAATCCTGTTCCGTGTTCTTCAGGGCCCACTTGGCTGGATGCTACGAGATATTGCAATGCCTGATACGCATCTGTCCCGGATTTATGCGGTGATTAACTGGATAAAGCAGAACTATATGCAAGCCGTACGGGTTGAAGAACTGGCTGATATGGCCGCGCTGAGCGTGTCGGCGTTCCATCGCCACTTTCGGGCAATTACCGCACTTAGCCCTGTGCAATATCAGAAACGGATACGGTTGATGCAGGCTCGGGCAAAGCTTGCCACCAGGAGTGCCAATATCACTACCATTGCTTTGTCTGTTGGTTATCAGAGCCATACGCAGTTCAGCCGGGAGTATTTACGATTGTTTGGGCGGTCACCGTCAGCTGAGCGTGGCAGGATAAATTAAGCCGGCTGGACTGCCCCCAAAACATGGCGCATACCGTAGCGTTCTTTTCCCATTCTCAATCCGGCTTGCGTCTATGGGCGTAAAAAAACCCGGAAAGCGTTGGTTTGCCGGGCTTCTTAAACTCACTTGATGTTCTTTGGAGCTGAAATTGGGTGGGGCTGCGGGAGCCGCGCCGGCAATGAGTCTACATTGCTCGTGTCGTCAGTCCCGCGATAACTATCTTGTTGCGCTCCGTTTCCCCGCGACCGGCCGGCAGACTCAGGAAAGCAAAACCCGCTTCGATACTGTATATAGGGGGATAATGTCGGGTTCACTTTATTTCTGTGACGAAGCTATCGCGGCTGCGCCGGACTTTCTTCAAGTTCACCAGCCAATCGCCTTCGGCCGCCCGATAACCCAGCGGCAGCATAACGACGCTCCGCAGGTTCTTCGACTTCAAATCAAGGATATCATCGACCGCCGCCGGGTCGAATCCTTCCATCGGCGTAGCGTCGATTTCTTCGAAAGCCGCAGCAATCAAGGCAGCGCCCAGGCCGATATAAGCTTGCCGCGCGGCCGCCTGATAGTTAGCCTCCGTTCCTCGATCGGCGACGATACCCAGCAACATTTGGCGATAATTTTCCCAACCCTCGTTTTTAAAACCCCGAATATCGTTGGTAAGGTCGAACATCATATTTACGCGATCATCTGTAATGTCGTCCCACGCAGCAAATACCAGCAGGTGCGAACAGTCGGTAATTTGCGCTTGATCCCAAGCCACGGTTCGAATCTTGGCGCGGATATCCGTATTGCTCACCACAAACAACTCAAACGGTTGGAGCCCGCTTGAGGTAGGTGCCAGCCGCACGGCTTCAATAATACGTTCGAGCTTTTCGGCCGGCACGGTTTTCGTCGCATCGAATTTCTTGGTTGCATAGCGCCATGCCAATCTTTCATTTACGGTCGTCATCTCGTTTTCCTTGAAGTGTGAATTTGAACGCAGGGATCGTGTCCCTCCGGGACGCAGTTTTGCCCTCAGCGGTCTGCGGCTTAACGCGGCAAAGATGAGCCTGCTGAATATAGCCGCACTGTAGCACGGGAAAAATCGAGGCTAGTGCAGAAAAATGCTGCCGCTCATGCAGCAATCGGGGAATTGCGACGGCGTAACGTCGAGCCTATTCCAGGCTAGAGATTGGGACAAGGGGCGAGCCGATGAGTTCGCGGCATTACCGTTGTTTTGGTTCCCATTCGCTCAGCGACTGGCGTTTGGGTAAAGCCGGCTTTTTAATGTGCGGCTACGGGCAGGATCGCGGTACTGAGCACCGTTCTTTACCATCTCGCCAGAACCTACCGAAATATGGTGTTGGTATATTAGCGCTGATTTATGGGCATACCTCAGCGCCGAAGCCTACCGCCGTCTGGCTGTCCGGTTTAATCACGCTTCATCGTCTTGACAAAGCTTTCCGCAATACCGTTACTTTGCGGACTTCTGATCGCGGTCGTTCTGGGCTCCAGTCCTGGCATTTTTGCGAAGCTCCGGGTTTCACCTGCACGATAGGCCGAACCGTTATCCGTCAGCCATTCAATGGGCGCTATCGGCAGGTTTTGACCGAACCGGCGTTCAACCGAACGCAGCATTACGTCCTGTACCGTATCGCTGTCATAACCGCCGGTGCTGGCAGCCCAGTCTAGTGCTTCCCTGTCGCCACAGTCGATGGCGAAGGTGACCCGCAGCTTTTCGCCGTTATCGCAGCGGAACTCGAAGCCATCCGAGCTCCAACGGCGATTGCTTTCGGCCACCGCCACCCATGGAGTAGCGTGACCAACTGAAGAAAGCACAACATATAGTATTTTCGCCCCCGTGGCCGGCGGTGGTGAAGGGTGAGATCCGAGAATGACAGAAAGCGGATCTTGTGTGAAAAACGAGAAAACAGACTGATGTCGGACCTAAGCATATCCCAAGCCTATGCATAGGCTACACATCCGCAAAACACAGGTACCCATGACTTTGCTGATGTGAGATTTTCGATTATTATTGATTTCATTTAAACAGACATGGATACGGCGTCAACGTGTGCTGACCTCTCGCTCAAGGGTTTCAATAATATTTTTCCGGTTGATTGCAGTATACTGTTATCAGCCCTGAATTACATTACATGGTAAATTATGGAATTTAATATTTTTACGCCTATATTTTATGTGCTTGCTTTTTTATTCATAGCTTTAATAATAAAAAAATCTCTAAAACAAGCATGGTATACAATAATTTTAGGACCTTTTATCGCCAACATTTATGTTTTTCTGTGTGAAAGAGGTTTTGTTTTTGCTAATCTTACAAAGAACGAGATTTATAGTTTTATTTACTCCTCGTTCATTACTATGATTACTGCAATAGTTATATTCGTAGCATACCGTTTCATTACAAAAAGGAATTAATCTATGTTTAGATGCACAAGTGGGTCCGAGAATAAAAAAATGGCATGCTCGATAGGGCGGGATATGGCGATTGGGGCAGGGACGGGCGCGAGAGTTGGTGGTCTCCCAGGGGCATTCGTCGGCGCAGGGACCGGTGCTCTGCAAAACGTAGGCCTTCGTGCGATCGATCATGGCCCTGTCAATGTCCGCATGCCGAATGTTCCCATGAATCCCTCCCATATAGGTAATACCGGTCATCATCAGCAGGGACAGTTGCCTATTGGACCGTCCTGGACACAACGTCGATAGTGAGTGATGTAATAAGGTAATATCTAGGGTAGGTATTTCAGACATTCAGCCTAACTTTTTATATGAATAGAGTACATTAATTCGATTCATACAAATTTCAGTATTGAGTATCAGTCGTTTCAATCAATATTTTTGGTTCTATTCTATATTGATATCACCTAAGATCAAAGATAATCATCGTCGTGGCTGAAGACAATTCTAATTTGGAAAGAAATTATTATGCTTGTGAAAGATAAAACCTGCATTTACCTGCCGCCGAGTTCTTACCACGATCTGTACCCTCTATTTTTGCACAATACTATAAAATGAGTCTATACTTTCACATATTCAATGCGCGATTATTGATAATAATGTGAAGGGATAAAGCTATATAGATAGTGATGAAGTTTAATTCCTTTGACCTATTTTTTTGAAAAAAATGTAATTTATAGTGATTTTTTATCAATATGTCTATTACCTACATATGACGCACGAAATTTTACCTCGCCGACCACCATTCACCAGTCCCGTGAAGGTTTGAAAAAGACCGACTCATAGGCCTCCCGTTAGGAGACCAAGTTCTGGTCATTCAGCCTCTAAACATCTTGTTCGGCCCAGTGCTCCAAACATGACCTGGTCGAGGACGCTCTCGCCGGTGGCAGAAGGATAAAGTGCCTGGCCTGCGTGGATGATTTCACCAAAGAGAGCCTCGATATAGCGGTTGCGCACGGGATCTTTGGCGAACAGGTGACGCGGATACTCGATAATGTGGCGTTATTCAGGGGTTATCCTAAAGCGATACGCACCGATCAAGGGCCAGAGTTTACCGGCATGCGCTGGATCAATGGGCTCATTCTCATGGCATTGAGTTAAAACTTATCCAGCCGGGGAAACCGACAAAAAATGGTTTTATCGAAAGTTTTAACGGGCGTTTTAGGGATAAATGCCTGAATGAACATTGGTTCAAGGATCTTGATCAGGCACGCAAGATCATCAGCGACCGGCGACAGGATTATAACGAGCGAAGGCCACATTCTGCGCGTAATTACCTGACGCCATTGGAATTCGCTGTAAACTATCGCAGTAGTAAAAATGGTACAGATCAAAACGATGTTACTAGTTAAGTGTTGGCTTAATTACTGGGGGCAGGTCAAATCGGATCTGCTAGGCCCCTCCAAACTCAAGCCACACGGTGATCGGGCCCTGCAAACTGGTACAGCCTCAACATTTACAGGTATAATCCCAGAAATTATTCAACTGGTTTAGAAACGAAGATGACAAAACTCACCTTACAAGAACAGATGCTAAAAGCTGGATTAGTGACCAGCACAAAAATGGCCAAAGTCCAAAGAACGGCTAAAAAATCACGAGCTCAGGCTCGCGAGGCAAGAGAGGCGGTGGAAGAAAATAAAAAAGCACAACTTGAACGTGATAAACAGCTAAGCGAACAACAAAAACAAACTGCTTTATCTAAAGAGTATAAAGCTCAGGTGAAGCAGTTAATTGAAATGAACAGAATCGACATTTCAAAAGGCGATATTGGTTTTAACTTCACAGATAATAATTTAATTAAAAAAATAGTTGTGGATAAGCTTACACAAGCTCAGCTGATTAGTGGTCGTCTCGCCATTGCTCGTTTGGTTGTTGATAGCAGTGGCAAGAGCGAATACGCCATTATCCCCGCGAGCGTAGCCGATAAAATTGCGCAGCGAGACGCAAACAGTATTGTATTAAATAGTGCGCTTAGTCAGGAAGAGCAAGATGAAGAAGATCCGTATGCTGATTTTAAAGTGCCCGATGATTTGATGTGGTAATTAACGTTTTGCGGGTGCTTATGTATGAAAAGCCCCTCAGGGCTTTTCATTAAGATTTTATGTTCAGCCAGGTCATGGAAAAACGCAGGGCCCTCCAGCAGCCCCGTTAACTCTTCCGCCACGTCTGGCCGCAGCGTTTCACTCTGCGTCGTTTACGCCTTCATCTGGCCGCCCCCTCGCATATCAGGAATTTATCGTCCAGACTTAAACTAAAGACGTAGTCTGCGCAGGCATTGTGTTTTACACTGCGCGCTGCAAAAACTGAGTAGATAAACGATTAAGTAGGCGGTAATGGCGATGAACGGAACGATCACAACCTGGTTTAAAGATAAAGGTTTTGGATTTATCAAAGATGAAAACGGTGATAACCGTTATTTTCATGTGATTAAGGTCGCCAACCCTGAGCTGATTAAGAAAGATGCGGCGGTGACTTTCGAACCCACCACTAATAACAAGGGTTTGTCAGCTTATGCCGTGAAAGTCGTACCGGAAAGCAAATACATCTATATCGCGGGCGAGCGCCTTAAGCTTACGTCGATCAAATCTTACCTGGTTTACCGCGAAGAAGTGCCCGCCGATACCCGCATTGATAAAGAAAATGCGGTGCTGTCCGTGGGTGTGCTGATGAGCAGTATCAGGCCGAAATCATCCGCTAAGCCTGGTGAAATGCGCTCGTTGAAAAAACTGGCGATCACCACGTTTCAGGGAACGACGTTAATCTTCTCGGAAGATGAAATAGACGTGGATGCCACGGTGAAACTGCTCAAGGTCTGAAATAATTCGGACTGACTCTGTGCCGAAATTCTGCGCCATACATAAGCAGGATTTCGGCATCACTCATCCAGCTTGGCCTTAAGGCGCTTACCTTTCATCCGTGCACGGGCGCTCACCAGGGATACGCTCCATCGGGGCCAGTGAAACTCCCGGTCGGGCTTTCCGTGTCCAGGGCCGCAAGAAGAAGCGGCCGGACTCCGATCTCGACGCTGTCCGTTCCCTGAAAATCGTTGATGGCGGTCGCCGTGTAGCTGGGACCGGCCGCACGAACCTTGATGCCGGTGCCTTCAAGTTCAATGGCGAGCGCCAGGGTTATGGCGTTGAGGGCAGTCTTGGAC
>JAATFX010000029.1 GCA_015654925.1 Enterobacterales bacterium
CGTTGCTTGAACAGCCAGCAAGCAGAGTGGAACCCAAAATTACCGCGCCCAGTACCAGTTTAGTACGATTCATTATTAATACCCTCTAGATTGAGTTAATCTCCATGTAGCATTACAAGTATTACACAAAGTATTTTCGAATGAGAATAAATTTTAGTAATAAAACGATTAAATTCGATCGACCGCTCAAAGAAACGTCTTGTTTTACAGAGAGGTTAAAAAAAATAGCCGAAACTGCCCCCTTCCATAAGATAACTCCGATTAAACTAGCATAAATTAGGCCGGTTATTTTGTGCTATCTATGGTTTTTTATTGCATGGCCTGGGTGGAAACGGCAAAAAAGGAAATGGCGGCGGGCATAAAAAAGGCCCCCGGTATACCGGGGGCCTTTTTTCAAACGGTCAAAACCGCAGCGGAAGGCCGACTACAGCAGGTGAACCGAAGCGGTATTGGTGGTGCCGCTCGGTACCAGTGCGCCGGATACCATTACGATGATCTCGCCTTTCTTGGCCAAACCGCATTCAAGCGCCATGGCTTTACCGATGCGGTAGAAATCGTCGGTAGAGGCGATTTCGTCAACCAGCTGGCAGGTTACGCCTTTGGATAACAGCAGTTGGCGTGCGGTCAGGGCATTGGTGGTCAATGCCAGGATTTCGGCCTTCGGGAAATACTTACGTACGGCCTTGGCCGATTTTCCGCCCTCGGTGGCCACGACGATCAGCGGCGCTTCCAGCTTTTCGGCGGTTTCCACCGCACCGCGGCATACCGCTTCAGTGATACGCAGTTTACGGCTGTCGTTGATGCTATCGATACGGCTTGGCATGACGCGGTCGGTACGATCGCAAATGGTGGCCATGATGGTCACCGCTTCCAAAGGATATTTGCCTTTGGCGCTTTCGCCGGACAGCATGACCGCATCGGTGCCGTCGATGATGGCGTTGGCGACGTCACCGGCTTCCGCACGGGTAGGGCGCGGGTTCTTGATCATGGAATCGAGCATTTGGGTGGCGGTGATCACCACTTTGCGCGCGCGGTTGCATTTTTCAATCATCATCTTTTGCGCAAAGATAACTTCTTCTACCGGGATTTCAACGCCGAGGTCGCCGCGGGCCACCATGATGCCGTCGGACGCTTCCAGGATCTCGTCAAAATTATTCAGGCCTTCCTGGTTTTCGATTTTGGAGATGATCTGGATATGCTCGCCGCCGTGCTGTTTGAGGTGCTCGCGGATTTCCAGCACGTCGGAACGCTTACGGATAAACGACGCGGCAATGAAATCGACGCCTTGTTCGCAGCCGAAGATCAGGTCGCCTTTGTCTTTTTCGGCCAGGGCCGGCAGCGCGATGGAGACGCCCGGTAGGTTAACGCCCTTGTTTTCACCCAGGTCGCCGTTGTTCAGCACCTTACAAACCACGGTGCTTTCGGTGATGTCGGTGACTTCCATGCCCAGCAGGCCGTCATCGACCAGTACGGTATTGCCGATGGATAAATCATTGGCGAAACCCTGGTAGGTCACCGCTACGCGTTCTTTATTGCCGATGACGCTCTGATCGGTGGTGAAAGTGAAGGTCTGGCCGGCAACCAGGGACACGTCATTACCGTTTTCCAGCTTCATGGTACGGATTTCAGGACCCTTGGTGTCCAGCAGGATGGCGGCTTTCTGGCCGGTTTCCTTCAATATGGCGCGCAGGTTGGTGATGCGCTGGCCATGCTCTGCAAAATCACCATGGGAAAAGTTGAGACGCATAACATTCATGCCTGCGTTCAGAAGTTTGGCAAGCATTTCTTTCGATTCAGTTTTTGGACCGATGGTACAAACGATTTTCGTCTTTTTCATAACAATGGTTTCTGCAAGTTGTGTTGGATGATGAATCTGATATATCGCCGGTGAGTATCGACGACGAAAAATTGTGCAGCGCTGTGAGTCGGTTCCCCATGTTCAAGGATAGGAGACAAAAACGAGAAAGTGGTGAAAATAGGTCTAAATACTCTGTCCGACAACGTCGGCAAGGGGCAGCGGATAAGTCTGTTTTAATTAGTATTGGGCTAATCAATCAGCGAAAGCCATTCAATTGAAATAACGTTTTGTATTATAGTTATTGAGCCGGCGGAAACAAGATAAAAACAGCATAATTATTGCGTTAGCCGTGAAAAAAAGTGCATTTGTGGCATTTATGCAAATATTCAGTATCAAGTGTTGCGCAAATGCACAATAAAATCATAAATCGCCGTGCAACACCGCAGCCGGGGGAAGCCACGCAAAACGAAACCTTTTCAACCCGACGGGGCGCGGCGCGTAAATACCGGGGACCCTACCGGCTAACCGGGTTTCGCAGCAGCGAATAGGGAATTAGGGCAGTAAAGGAGGGGGGGACTGAGTTGGGATTTCACTGGAATTGGTGCGTCCGAATGGACTCGAACCATCGACCCCCACCATGTCAAGGTGGTGCTCTAACCAACTGAGCTACGGACGCACATTATAAGCATAATAAAGAGAGTGGTGCGTTCTAATGGACTCGAACCATCGACCCCCACCATGTCAAGGTGGTGCTCTAACCAACTGAGCTAAGAACGCATACCGTAAATCACCGCCGGGCCGGCAGCGGGACGAATATTAACGGGCTACATCACCGCATGCAAGAGGAAAACGCGTTTTTTGATGCCTGCGGCGATCAACTGGACATCTAATGCGCAGCGTGCCGGTTTTTTGGCCGCCGCCGCATTCACCCTTGATGCCTAGCGGGCCGCCCGCAGCAAAATCCGCACCGGCGACTGCCGCTGTAGCCACAACAGGCGCAGCACCATCATCAGCGCCGCAGAGGTTAAGCCAATGATAAAACCAATCCAAAAGCCGCTCGGCCCCATGGCCGGCACCACGTAATCCGTCAGGGCGAGCACATAACCGCAGGGCAATCCCAGCAGCCAGTAAGCGGTAAAGGTAATAAAAAATATCGATCGGGTATCTTTATAACCGCGCAATACCCCGTTGCCGATCACCTGGATAGAGTCGGATATCTGGTAAATCGCCGCCAGGGCCATCAGATGCGACGCCATGGCCACCACCGCGGGCGTGTCATTATACAACCGGGCGATATGCACCCGATAAACCAGGGTAAACACCGCGGTTACGCTTGCCAGCAGGATACCTACCCCCAGGCTGGTCCAGGCGGAGATCCGGGCCTGCGCGACGTTGTTTTCCCCCAGGCGGAATCCCACGCGGATGGTGGCGGCAACCCCCACCGACAGCGGCAGGACAAACATCAGCGCACTGAAATTCAATGCAATTTGATGCCCGGCCACCGAAACGATGCCCAGGGGGGCGACCAGCAGGGCCACCACGGCAAATAGCGTGACTTCAAAAAACAGCGACAGGGCGACCGGCAGCCCCAGGCCGCCAAGCCGGCGCAGCGCCGGCCAATCCGGCTTGCCCACCGGACCGGACAGCCGCAGGTCCTTGAAATGGCCGGCCTTGCTGACGTATAGCCACATGGCCGCGAACATAAACCAGTAAACCGACGCGGTGGCGATACCGCATCCCACGCCGCCCATGGCGGGGATGCCCCATTTGCCATAAATAAAGACATAATTGATCGGCACATTGGCCAGCAGGCCGAGAAAACCGATGACCATGCCCGGTTTGGTTTTGGACAAGCCTTCGCATTGGCAGCGCAGCACCTGGAAAAACAAATAGCCCGGCACGCCCCATAGCAGGTAGTGCAGGTAAGCGACGGCCTTCTGCGCCAGCAGCGGGTCCACATGCCGCATATGTTCGATGACCAGCCGGCTGTTATACAGCACGGCCATGACCAACAGCGACGCCCCCAGCGCCAGCCAAAATCCCTGGCGCACCTGGTGGGCGATGCGATCCCGGCGGCCGGAGCCGTTTAACTGCGCGATAACCGGCGTCAGCGCCAGGATCAATCCATGGCCGAATAAAATCGCCGGCAGCCAGATGGACGTGCCTACGGCGACGGCGGCCATATCCGTCGCGCTGACGGAACCCGACATAATAGTATCGACGACACCCATCGAGGTTTGGGCTACCTGCGCAAGAATAACCGGTATCGCCAGGGACATCAAAATACGCGCTTCCAAGAAGTACTTCTGCACGCCGGCACCTTTAGTTTTAGGAGAATGAAATCAGCAGGTGAAAGTTAATATGATGATTAAACGTTAAATTAAGCGGCATAGTGTAAAGCATTTGGGTGGTTATGCCAGTGCGGCAATACACAATTTCACCGCCACGTCCCGCGTTTCGACCCGGTCGCCATTTGGTTTTCGGCGTAAAATCGGGCACACTATCCCTTACGATTCTCAGGTGTGGTTAACAGAGGCTAAGGTCATGTTTACGGGTATTGTTCAGGGCACGGCACCCATCGTTGCGATCGAAGAAAAAAGTCATTTTCGCACTCATTTTATCACGCTGCCGGCTGCTATGCTGGCAGGCCTGGAGCCGGGCGCCTCGGTTGCGCATAATGGCTGCTGCCTTACGGTCAGCTCGGTCAACGGGCCGGTGGCGGCGTTCGATTTAATGAAAGAGACGCTGCGTATCACCAATCTGGGCGAATTGCAGGTAGGGGACGAGGTCAACGTCGAGCGCGCCGCCACCTTCAATGCCGAGATCGGCGGCCATTTGATGTCCGGGCATATTATGTGCGCTGCAGAAATCGTCAAAATCGTCACCTCCGAAAACAACCGGCAAATCTGGTTTAAGCTGCCGGACAAGACGCTGATGAAATACGTGCTGTATAAAGGGTATATCGGCATCGACGGTATCTCCCTGACCATCGGGGAAGTGACGCAGGACAAATTTTGCGTCCACCTGATCCCGGAAACCCTGGCGCGCACCACCCTGGGCAAAAAACGGCTGGGGCAGCGGGTCAATATCGAGATCGATCCCCAGACCCAGGCGGTGGTGGATACGGTTGAGCGGGTATTGGCCCAGCGGGAAGCCGCGTCTGGCGCGGTGATAAATAACCTGTGAAAAAAAAGCCTGGCGGCTAGCCAGGCTTTTATCGTTCCTGTCCCGCGCTAGCGCGGCACCCGAATCCCTCCTTCAACGCCTTGCGGGCTGAAGAGTACCTGCCACAAGTGGATATTGCGCGCGCGAAACGCGCCGGCGCAGGCATTGAGATAATACGTGAACATACGGTAGAACCGGTCGGAGTATTTATCGGCCAATCCCGGCCAGGCGGCGATGAACCGTTCGTGCCAGGCCATCAGCGTGCGATCGTAATCGGCGCCGAAGTTATGCCAGTCTTCCATGACAAAATGCCTCTCGCTGGCGTGGGCTATATGCTGTACCGACGGCAGACAGCCGTTGGGAAAGATATATTTATCGATCCAGGGATCGACGTTCATATCCGTTTCATTGGAACCGATGGTGTGCAGCAAAAACAACCCGTCACGTTTCAGGTTGTGATCGACAACGTCAAAGTAAGTGGCGTAATTTTTCGGCCCGACGTGTTCAAACATCCCTACGGAGACTATGCGGTCAAACTGCATGTTCAGATCGCGGTAATCCTGCAGCAAGATGGTTACGTCCAAACCTTCGCAGCGCTTTTGGGCCAGTTTCTGCTGCTCGGCGGAAATGGTGACGCCTTGTACCGATACGCCGTAATTTTTAGCGGCATAAGCCGCGAGGCCTCCCCAGCCGCAGCCGACATCCAGCAAGGACATGCCTGGTTTTAGCTGTAATTTTTCACAAATCATTTTCAGCTTATCCTGCTGCGCCTGTTCCAGGGTCTGCGCCCGGCTCCAGTAACCGCAAGAGTACTGCATATAGGGATCGAGCATCAATTCGAACAGGTCGTTGCCTAAATCATAATGCTCTTTACCCACTATCCAGGCTCTTTTTTTGGATTGCAGGTTCAGCACCCGGGCAGCGGCTACGCGCAGGGTATCCTTTAAATGATGAGGAAGTTTATTTTCCAGTCCAGCCCTGAGAACGCGTTGGAAAAAAACATCCAGCCGATCGCATTCCCACCAACCATCCATATAGCTCTCGCCCAATCCCAGCGATCCGTCTTGCAGTACCCGCTTAAAAAAACCCGGGTTCTTGACACGAATATCAAAAGGCCTTGAACCATTGATTTCAACACCGGCTTCAGCGAGCAATTCATGGACGATACGATACCAAGCGTTATCATGAAAGCTCAGGTCTTCAACACACGAGGAACTCATAGCTTCTCCATCACCTTTATTCTGTAATGCCCCGTCAGGAAAAGCTAAGCCAATGCCTGCGGGCTTTTATAAGAATCCACGGTTATCCGTGGTGTCTGAAGTACCACCATAAACAGAGGAATATAAAGTAAAGCTAAGACTGGTTGTTAGCCGCGTGCTTTATAAAAAGGGTGATGCCATGCTTGTAAACACGACATGCTGTTCAAAAATATAGAAGACAACTCGTTATAATTGTTAACGATATTGAGTATAAGCCCGCATTTCCGTTTAGACAATAGCTAACATAGCAATGTATTTCATAGTATAAATTAATGATTTCCCTCTGAAACAATAACAGTTGGTAAAAAAATATCGAATTGCAATATATTGTGTCGGGCCAGCGGCGTACGGAGATTAACGCGGTAAATGCGGGGAAGACATGCGCGCCAGCGCACAAAGTCTGGCGCCGGCAGGCTAGGGCAGGAAAGGACCGTCGGCAACCGAACGCCGTTCAACGAGTTTGGGATGCACTTCTATGCTCTTGGCGGCTACCCGTTTGCTGGTAATGCGATCCAATAACATGGTTAACGCCGCCTCTCCCAGCTCTTCTTTGGGTTGGTGAATCGTGGTCAGGGCCGGGGAAAAAAAGCACGAATTGCGAACGTTATCATAGCCGATAAGGGAAATATCATCGGGCACGCGCAGTCCCAGCTCGTCAATGGCGCACAAGGCCCCCATCGCCATGATATCCCCGCCGCAGAACACCGCGGTGGGACGCTGCGGTTGCGCCAGTATCTGCTTCATGGCCAGATAGCCCGATTCGGGTTCGAAATCCCCCTGCACAATCCACCGTTCGGTAAGGGGAATCCCCGCCTCGGCCATGGCGTGTAAATATCCGCGATGGCGGCCGCCGCCGGTATTGCGGGCCAACTGGCCGGGTATCGCGCCAATGGCCCGGTGGCCGCGCTTAAGCAGGTATTGCGTGGCCATGTAGCCGCCGGCAAAGGCATTATCGATAATGGTATCGGTAAAATCACGGCGGGCTTCGCCCCAATCCATCACCACCATCGGGATATGCTGATACTCTTCCAGCATATCCAGCAGCGGTTCCGGATATTCGGCGCACATCACCAGCAGGCCGTCGACGCGCTTTTGCGCCAGCATGGCCAGATAGGCCCGCTGTTTATCGAGATCGTTATGGGAGTTGCATAAAATCAGCGTATAGCCCCTGGCGAAACAGTGATGTTCTATGGCCTCGATAATTTCGGCAAAGTAGGGGGCTTCACTGGTGCTGGCCAATAAACCGATGGATTTGGTGCGGTTGATTTTCAGGCTGCGCGCCACGGCGCTGGGGGAATAATGTAATTGTTTGATAGCGTCCAGCACGGCGATTTTGGTATCTTCCGCTACGAAACGGGTCTTATTAATCACGTGCGATACGGTGGTGGTCGATACGTTGGCGCGTTTCGCCACATCTTTTATGGTTGCCATGCCTTGAATACTCCTGAACGCCCTGAATGAAAACCTGTCGAAGGCGCAAGCACTTTACGACGCAATAACAATAACCGGCAATTTTCCTTGATCCCGCGGTAAAGTGAAAGCGTTAAATGTTATCCGGACCTGCCGAACGGCGAGCTTTCTTGCGGCGATTGTGCCAAAATGACGTTATCACGAGCGCGCGTCGACCACCTGATTGACGCCCTGGCCACCGCACAGATATGCAACATGATAAGGGCAAACCATGGATAGCGATTTGAAAATGTCTTTACTCACCACGGTCTTTTCATTATTGGTTATCATCGTGTTCAGCTTTACCGCCGTCATGAACTAAGCCGCAGGCGAGCGACCAGTCGATAAAACATTTAGTTATAAAACCGTTCGTTAATGAAACCGTGCGTTAATAAAAAAAGGAGCCTTGGCTCCTTTTTTTATTAACGCATCACGGGTAAACAGCGGCAGCGTCCCGCCTAGCGGATATTTTTCGGCGTTACAACGCGGCGGGCGCCCACATAGTGATCCTGCCAATAATCTTCATTGAGATAACTGATGCGGATATCCCGTCCGGTGCGCGGTGACTGGATAAACCGCCCGTTCCCCAGATAGACCCCCACATGATCCGCCGCGCCGCGATTGGATATATGGAAAAAAACCAAATCCCCGCTTTCCAGCTCGCCTTTTTTCACCGGCGCCGCGTCGCGCAAATGGTACATCTCATTGGCGGTGCGCGGCATACGGATACGCACCACATCTTTATACGCGTAATAAATCAGCCCGCTACAGTCAAAACCGGTATTAGGCGACATCCCGCCCCAGCGATAAGGTTTACCCATCTGGGACATCAGTTTATTCATGGCGGTGAGCTTGGCCGATTGGTAGCGCTTTTTATGGCTGTCGCTCATTTTCATCGGCTGGTCGTTGGCCACCAGCTCGACCGCGGCCTGTTCGTGAATCATTCGGTGCCGGCCATACCCCTTTTTATATCCTTTTTTCGGCGGGGTGAATTTGGCTATTTTGCGAGCGGCCGGTACGGCAACCGCTTTTTTTTCCCGGGTGGATTTGGCCGCCACCAGGACCTTCATTTTTTTGACGCTTTGCACGCTGACTTTTTCAGCCGCAGCGGGTTTGCTTTTTTTGGCGATTTTTACCGGTTTGCGCTTGCGCTTGTCACCGGTTTTGGCCGCTGTCGCCTGGGATTTCCGTTGGTCCGCGTTGACGCCGGCATTCGGGGCGGCATGCGCCAGATTGAAAAACAGCTGGGTAAAAAGCAACACAAAAAGCGTAAAGCATAAACGCATGATCAACGCTATCCTTATGTGGCCCAAAATAGGGAGGGTTATCGACACCTCACAGGAATTTAAGCTATTTATCCCGCTATTGCATCAGTAATTCACTCCATATTGTGAATAAACGTGAATAAACGCGTAATTGCTGCATTAAACAGCGTACTGTGGCGTTAAATACAACACTTTTTCCAGGCTTTAAGCTTCTGTTTAAGCCCGTTTTGTCCGCCGTCAGGGCAAAAATAAAGCTAAAGTGGATAGCCTGGCGCCCGCGAGCGGGATAATACTGGCAGCGCAAGATGTTGCATAATTGCTAACTCGGGCAAAAAAACGTTTATATGTTTACCCGGTAGTGGCTAGAATGGGGGGACTGAGTGTAATCCCGCATAGTGCAGATAAGGCCAGGTACTGGCTTGAGGAAGCGAGACAATGACGACAATAGAAAAAATTCAGCAGCAAATTGCTGAGAACCCGATTCTGCTTTATATGAAAGGCTCGCCTAAATTGCCCGGCTGCGGTTTTTCCGCCCAGGCGGTCCAGGCGCTGTCCGCCTGCGGCGAACGTTTCGCTTATGTGGATGTGCTGCAAAACCCGGACATTCGCGCCGAGCTGCCGAAATTCGCCAATTGGCCGACCTTCCCCCAGCTTTGGGTGGATGGCGAACTGGTCGGCGGCTGCGACATTATCATCGAGATGTATCAGCACGGCGAACTGCAACCGTTGATCAAAGAGACGGCGGTGAAATACGGTTCCAAGGAAGATCAGTCTCCCTCTTGATGTCCCCCGTCACCGCAGGCGCATAAAAAAGCCGGCCTTATCACCAGATAAGGCCGGCTTTTCAGCGTTTGGCGCACCGCGATTAGTCGTTATTCTCAGGACCGGGGGAATTTAACGGCGGCACCGGCCAGCCGCCCAGGCGTTTCCAGCGGTTGACCAACTCGCAAAACAGCTCCGCCGTGCGCTCGGTGTCATACAGCGCCGAATGGGCCTGGCTGCCGTCGAACTCGATGCCCCCGGCCGCGCAGGCTTTCGCCAGTACGGTTTGCCCCAGCACCAGCCCGCTGAGCGCGGCGGTATCAAACGTGGCGAACGGATGGAACGGATTGCGCTTCAGGGCCGCCCGACCGGCCGCCGCCATCAGAAAACCGTGATCGAAACCGGCATTATGCGCGACAATGATCGCCCGGTTACATCCCCGATCCTTAATGCCTTTGCGCACCATTTTAAAAATCTCATGCAACGCCACGTATTCGCTTACCGCGCCCCGCAGGGGATTGGTGGGATCGATGCCGTTGAACGCCAGCGCCTCGGGCTGGAGCTGCGCGCCGGGGAAAGGTTCCACATGGAAATGCAAGCACTGATCGGGGATCAACCAACCTTGGTCATCCATATTGACTGTCACGGCGGCAATTTCAAGCAGGGCGTCGGTGGTGGCGTTAAAGCCGGCGGATTCTATATCGATTACCACCGGATAAAAGCCGCGAAAGCGGCCTCGAAGGGTATTTACATCATCAAGTTCAGCCATGCCAGTTCTTAATATCCAGGAAAACAGCCCGCATTATGGCAAATTTTAGCGCGGGATGCATGGCGAATCCGCTGCCGTGTGGCCCGCGCTACGGTAGTACAGCTACAGTCCCGGGATTAACCGGATGGCATTACGCGCCCAGGCCCTTGCCGGCATGCTTTTGTTCAATTAGCTCGATTTTATAGCCATCGGGATCCTCGATAAACGCAATGATGGTCGTGCCGCCCTTGACCGGACCGGCTTCACGGGTGACCCGCCCACCCGCCTGGCGGATGCGGTCGCAGGTCGCGGCGACCTCATCCACGCCCAATGCCACATGCCCATAGGCGCTGCCGAGATCGTAATGGTCGACGCCCCAGTTATAGGTCAGTTCAATGACCGCGCCCTCGCTTTCCTCGGTATAGCCCACAAACGCCAGCGTGTATTTATATTCCGTGTTTTCGCTGGTGCGCAGCAACCGCATTCCTAATATTTTGGTATAAAAATCAATGGATCGCTGTAAATCACCGACCCGCAGCATGGTATGAAGTAGGCGCATAGTATCCTCAATCGACGAAGACGGCGGACAATCCGCCGCCGGTTAATGAATGCGTGACAGTATAGCCGCTGGGCTACGCCGGGTTCAATATACCTCCATGGGGCCGGTAACCGATGGTACTGAATGGGTCGCTATGAGCAGCGCACGGCGGGGCCAACGCCGCTTTTTCATACAAAATCCTTGCCATGGGAGGAAATAACGTCTTCAATTAAAATAAAAGAGGGGGGGGTGTGCCAGAACAGCTAGAGTTTTTTTCCATAGCCAGTCCGTGCCGCGGCGTTTGCCAATCAGACGCCCGCGGGTTTTGTCGTGGTTGCCTGCGCTCGCGGCAGGAGCGGTTTGATTGGACCGGTATGAACGATAGCCAGAAGCGCGACGTGCTCAGATTATGCCATCAACGTTATTTGCGCCTGATGCGCGCCGGCAAGAACTTTCCCCACGAACCGGTTGGCCCGGAACAGCCTTCGCTGTTTTGACTGCTGCTATTGTACTTTTCCCGTCACGTCACGGTTTCGCCCGGAGCGGCATTAGCGTGAATGCGCGCAAATGCATTTACTTATATTAATTATATGACTAATGAATTGTTATTAATATATTATAATTACATTATCAGCTCGAATACATGACATTATGATATTGGTTATGTCTTCATTTAACTTAAATTAACAATAAAACACGTTGCATGACAATAATAGTGATACAGTTATGAATAATCCGCTTGGCATGCGTAGCCTATGGCGCCGCGGTGATTATGCCGGACACGTACGCCGACAATGATGTGGCAACTACCTGGCGATAACCACTGCTAGAAACGGATTATAAGACGTTTCCAAAGCTTATCTAATACTAAGCGGGAAATCCAAGGAATGAAGGGCCGATCCATCCGCGGGGCGGCTGCCCGGCAAAGAGAAATTCGCTCTTCGGTAACGTCCATTATTTCAAAGGAATAACATGCCTAATACATCAATCTCAACTTAACTGCCGTCTTATTCATATATATATATTTGTATTTTGCCATTCCACCCATTAGAATGGATGGGAATCCAGGGAACAAGCTTAATCAGCTTAATTATAAGGAGAGAGAATTGGAATCGCCATTAGGATCTGATTTGGCGCGACTTGTTCGTGTTTGGC
>JAATFX010000017.1 GCA_015654925.1 Enterobacterales bacterium
CCGGGGCGTTAGTTGAGCACGCCGTTGCAGATCAGCATGGCCAGCATGCCGCCGATGGCGGGAATAAAAGTACGGCGCACAATCATAAACGGGGAGCATTCGCCCGCCTTGCTGACGGCGATAATCACGCCCGACACCGGGGATATCGCCCGCCCCATCCCCGCCATGAGCTGCATCGGCAAAATCATCCGCACCGCGCTTTCCCCGAATTTGGCCGCAATGCCCGGCGCCAGCCCGGAGAAGGAAAAAAACGCGGCCACCCCGGAACCGGTCAGGGCCGCGGTCACGCCCACCAGCAGCGCCATCACCACGGTCATGCTGGCAAAACCAAAGCCGGCGGTTTGCACGGTATTGATGATAAAATCCACCGCGCCGATAATTTGCAAACCCTGGGCAAACACATCCGCGCACACCAGCAGCGAGACAATGCTGGCGAACATGTTCCCCATGCCTTTAAAAAACACCTGCACGCCTTTACAGGCGGTTTTGAAATCCCGCTTTACCAGCAATTCGCATAAAAAGGCCAGCAACGTGCCGATGATCATGGCGGTGACCACATCCACCTTGATGCTGCTGACGATCAGCGGACTAAATACCAGCACCAGAACCACGGGAAAGACCGGCAGCAATGCGTAAAATCCCGGCGTCCGGCCGCCGCGATCCTCGGCGGCGCGATCGGGTGCCTGCCGGCTGGCCACATGCCCGTCCTTGGCGTCGAAATAGCGGGCGGTAAAAAATATCAAGACGGCCACCGTGAGCATCACGCCGACGGCTACCGGCAATTGATAGTGGGCAAAGTACACCGCCGCTTCCATATCGGCATGCTTCGCCGCCAGATTGGCGGTACCCACCGCCGGGCCGAGATCCATAAAGGCCGACATCCCAATCATCGACGCCGCGGCCGCCTTGCTCACCCCTAAACGCACCAGAACCGGAAAGAAGGTCACCAGCAACAGCATGGCGAGCCCCGCCGCGCTGGAGATGGCGACGTGCAGCAACTGGGACAGGATATAGCCTATGGCCAGGATGAGATACGGCGCCTTGATCGCCTGGAGCGGCTTGATGCACAGGTTCACCATAGCGTTGGAGGCCTTGATATGGTCCATATAATCGGCAAATCCCCCCGCGGCCATAATGATCAACCCGACCCCGGCCACCTGGGTGGTTAATGATTCTTTGACGAACGCGAAAATATCCCCGCCGACCCAGCCGATTGATTTCGCATTGCCATATAAAATAGAGTGGCCCGGGAAAAAAATTGCCGAGATCAGCAGCAAAAGCAGCCCCGCCAGCAGCAGGACGGTTTGCGGTTGATAATTTTTAATAATAAACCACGCGGCAACTACGGTAATCAACATTCCAATCAGAAAGCCGGCCATGATTTTCCCTTTTTATCGAGTGCCATCATTAGAGATAAAGTCTTGCAGCAACCCGGTGTAATAAGCGGGCGCCTGGAAATAGGGGGCGTGCCCCAGCCCCGGCATCTCGATGTGTCTGGTAAACGGCACCAGGGCCAGCAGGTCCGCCGTCAACCGCGGCTGCACCACATGGTCTTCGCCCCCCGTTAATATCAGCGTGGGTACGGCGATGCGCGGCAGCAGCGGCCGGTTATCGGCCAGTTGCAGCATCCGGGAGGCGCGTCTGAGCCCTTCGGGATGGGTTGCGGCCGCGATGTCGGCCGCATACGCCAGAACGGCCGGCGAGATATCCGCAAACGGCAATAAATCGCGCGCCCGGTTCCGGCCGTAGGCCTCGGCGCCGATGTCGTGTAATTCCCGCAGCCGTTTTTCCAGTTTTTCCGACGCCGGCGCGGTGGCCGGGACCCCGTACCCCGGATGAGTGCAAGACAATACCAGGCGCTTGATATGGGCCGGATAGCGCGCCGCATACCGGCTGGCGACCGTCCCCCCCATGGAGTGGCCGACCAGGGAGACTTTTTTATCGCCGAATTGCCGGATAAACTCATGCAGCGCCTGGACATAGGCGTCGATATCCGCCGCTATCAGCGCGGACGCGCCATAACCCGGCGCGTCCCAGGCCGCAACCTGATAAGCGGATGACAGCCCGGCAAATTGGAATGCCCAGGCTTTTGAACTGCCCAGCAGTCCATGCAAAAAAATAATCACTTCGCCGCTGCCGCAGGCGCGGAAAGATAATTGCCCCTGGGAGGTGGCGATAATATGTTGTGGCGGACACTCAGGGACAGTTTGGTTTTCTGGGTTCATGATCCTCACCTTATTTTATAAAACCCGCGCTTATTACCGCACGTTATATCGCGATAACCGGCGCGGCGATATGCCTGGCGCGGCGGCGGGACCGGCGCGCGAATAGCGTCGAATAATGTTATCTAGGGTAAATGGATAATAATGCTATCTGATATGCCCGCCACGGTCGGCCGCCGGCCGCTATTTATTAAACACATTAAATTCTTCAAACAGGGATTCCATGACCTGGAAATTATCGCCCAATTCTTTTCCGGTCACCTCGCCCATATAATTCACCAAGGCCTCAATCAGCACAAAACCGGAACTGCGGCTATTAAATAATCCCTGGTGCCCGCTCTCCATAATCAATATGGCGCTGGCGAAATGGCTGAACGGGTTGACCGCGCGATCGGTGATCACCACGGTATCGCCCCGGTGCTGATGAAACCACCGCACCAGACGCGTGGTGACGCTGGAGAAGCGAAAGTAGGAGATGGCCAGCAAGACGTCCCCCGGGCGCGAATCCACTAATTTATGCGGTAAATTACCAATATTGGCATCAAGTAAAACAATATCTTTCTTGATATAACGGCCCAGCAAATAAAAATACTCCGCCAGGGCATTGGCGCTGGCGCTGCCGATAACATATAGCCGTTTATCGGGATCGCAAATCAGCGCCACGGTCTTTTCCAAATCCGGCACGCTGATTTTATGCAGCGTAGCGGTAATATTCGCCGTAATTTCCGCACAATGTCGTTCAATGTAAGCAAAGCTGTTTTTTATATTGTTCTCTTTATTAAATCGGTCAATAGGCGAAACGTTGCGGCACAGATCGGGTTTCACGGTGGCTTTTTTAAATTCCTGGAAGCCGCTAAACCCGATTTTTATCATAAACCGTCCCAGCGTTGACTTGGCGATGTTTATTTCCTGGCAAATATCGATCATTTTACTGTAGGGGATCGATAAGAAATGCTTGTCAAAATAGTCGATAATCCGCCGATCGGTCTCGGTCAGCGTGGTCAATTCGCCAATACGTTGAGAGAATTCGGTTTTGTTCATCTCATTGCTCCCCTCTTCGTCAACGCCAAGTTCATTAATAACCCAACCGAAAAGATAAAAAAGGGGAATTAAAAATTCCCATATCAAAAATGTGGGTCATCTCTCATTTGCCCGCTTCCTTGCCGCCGGTCAACCAGTGCTCAAGACGTTTTCGGCGCCACCGTGAACACGGTGCGGCGGGTGCTGTCATCCTGCGGCCACGCCTGTTCGACCTCGGACAAAGGCACCGGCGTGGCGGCGATCGCAAATCCGCCGGGCAAGGTGGCCTGCAGCAGCTCGCCGGCGGCGCTAACCAGCCGATCCAGCGCTATGCTGCCGATACCGCTGCCCATCAGTTCAATGGCCGACGAACGGAGCACGGCGCCCGGCAGCGAGATGTCCGGCCCGCTGGCCGCGCCGATTTGGACGAACCGCACCGGCCTGGCGCCGACCCCCGCCCCGGCGGCGGCCGTCAGCAAGCGCTCCGCGCTCCTCCCCCAGAGATAGTCGATAACCACATCCACGCCGGCGGCGAAGTGCTGCCGGAAGCTGTCATCCACGTCCCGCTCGCCATCGGCGAACGGGGGAATAACATCGGCGCCAAGGGCCACGGTGAGCCGCCAGGTCGCCAAGCTGGAAAGCCTGGCCCTGGCGGCGCGCCAGGGCAACCGCGCCGACCACCGGGTGCGTGAAGCCGTTATCACCCCGCAGGGCAAGGCGATGACCGATTTGGTGGACGCCGCGCGCG
>JAATFX010000134.1 GCA_015654925.1 Enterobacterales bacterium
CTTATCCAGGATATTCTCGCCCATCGCATCTTTTATGGTGTCGCCCAGAAGCTTCCCGAGCATACTTACGTTGCTTCGCATTGCCGAATATTGTTCGTTCATAAGGACCCTGATCCAACTCACCTGAAAATTTATTTCACCCGAATGACGTAAATCACCCACCGTTATCTAGCCATGGTTCTTAAGATTCGTCAAATGACATCAATTCACGCTATAAAACCTCATGTTCGCGACAATTCCTGAAAGTTAATAACATGTATCAATTATAAGAATTACTTATCATGACACGCGCAATTAGACCCTGGCGACCGCATTAACCCACCGGCGGCCACCGGATAAAACGCGCGGAACCGATTATTGATTATCATTGCAGGCAAAAATGTTGTACCAACTGTGAAATTAATTCCCGCGTCGGTTTTATAAAGGCCGTATCGATATATTCATCCGGTTGATGGGCCTGTTTAATGGAGCCAGGCCCTAAAACCAGAGTAGGGCAGAGTTGCTGAATGAAAGGGGCTTCGGTGCAGTAATTGACGACATCGGTTTTTACGCCCAACAGTTTTTCAACCACTTCCACCAGCCGATGGTCCGCCGGACACTCATAGCCCGGGATCGGCGGATGGAGGGTCTCGATGGTTAACCGGCCCGGCCAGCGCTCGCTTACCGGCGCCAGGGCATGGGTCAACAACCCGTCCAGATCGCTCAGCGTGAGGCCGGGCAGCGGACGGATATCCATATGCAGTTCGCAGCAGCCGCAAATCCGGTTGGCGGAATCGCCGCCGTGGATATGGCCAAAATTCATCGTGGGGTAGGGGATATCAAAAGCCGGATGGTGATAACGTTCTTGTAACGTCGTGCGCAATACCATTAAATGGGAAATCGCTTCATGCATTAGCTCTATGGCATTGACGCCCAGGCTCGGGTCGCTGGAATGCCCGGACTGGCCCAGTATGCGCACCGCGTTCGACATATGGCCTTTATGGGCGCGTACCGGCTGCAGCGATGTCGGCTCGCCGATAATGGCGCAATCGGGGCGCAGTTGGCTGGATTGGGCAAAATAACTGGCGCCGGCCATACTGGTTTCTTCATCGGCGGTGGCCAGGATATACAGTGGTTTTTGCAGCTTGCTGCCGTCTATATCGCGCAGGGTGTCGAGGATAAAGGCAAAAAAACCCTTCATATCGGCGGTACCCAGGCCATAAAGCTTGTTATTCTGTTCGGTCAGGGTAAAAGGATCGCGCGTCCAGCGGCCGTCATCGAAAGGTACGGTATCGGTATGCCCGGCCAGCAGCAAACCGCCCGTGCCGCTGCCGATGCGGGCCAGCATATTGAATTTGTTTCGGGTTCCGGGGACGGGTTGGATATCGACCTGGAAGCCGAGAGTGGTAAACCAACCGGCCAGTAAATTGATTAGCGTCTGATTACTCTGATCCAGCGCGCTGTCCGTGGCGCTGATGGACGGAGTGGCGATCAACTCGCGGTATAACTCAATAAACGGGGGTAATTTTATCTTCACTGTTGACAGCCTTTGGTTTGGATAGTATCAATATTCATGCAATAATAGTGAATAAAAATACACTAACGTTGAGCGTAAAGTAAACGGATTATTACCAGACTACTACGCTTGACCTCGCGGGTGAACAGCGAAACGCCGAAACAGCGCAGTTGCTTTTGCGACGAACGGCTGCCGGATGAATTAATAACATTTTTATTAATGGTTGCTGTGAATCCCTTCTCGTTGATAAAGCTACTCAAGAAGGTGAACAAACGTCATGCTGAATACGCTGATTGTCGGTGCCAGCGGTTATGCCGGCGCTGAACTCGCGGCCTATCTGAATCGTCACCCGCATATGAATATAACCGCGTTAGCGGTTTCAGCGCAAAGTGCGGATGCCGGCAAATTGCTCTCCGATCTGCATCCCCAGTTCAAAGGCATCGTCGATTTGCCCCTCCAGCCGCTGACCGATGCCGGCGAGTTGGCCAAAACGGTGGATGTGGTCTTTCTCGCCACCGCCCATGAAGTCAGTCATGACCTGGCGCCGGTATTTCTGGCGGCCGGCTGCGTGGTATTCGACTTATCCGGCGCTTTTCGCGTTAATCAGCCGGACTTCTATCGCCAATATTATGGTTTTGAACACCAGCATGCCGACTGGCTGGCGCAGGCGGTCTACGGTCTGGCGGAGTGGCAGGGCGAAGCCTTAAAAAGGGCGCAGCTGATTGCCGTGCCGGGCTGCTACCCCACCGCATCCCAGTTGGCGCTCAAACCCCTGGTGGATGGCGGGCTGCTTAACGATGCGCAATGGCCGGTCATTAATGCCGTCAGCGGCGTCAGCGGGGCGGGCCGTAAAGCTTCACTGGCCAGTAGCGTCTGTGAGGTCAGCCTGCAGCCCTATGGTATTTTCACCCACCGCCACCAGCCTGAAATCGCCGCCCACCTGGGGATACCGGTCATTTTCACGCCTCATTTAGGTAATTTCCCCCGCGGCATACTGGCCACCATCACCTGCCGGCTGAAGGCCGGCGTGACGGCCGGGGATATTGCCGAGTGTTACCACAATGCTTATCACGATAAGCCGCTGGTACGCCTCTACGCCAAAGGAGTGCCGGCATTGAAAGCGGTGGTGGGTCTGCCGTTTTGCGATATTGGCTTCGCCGTGCAGGGCGAGCATTTGGTTGTGGTGGCGACAGAAGATAATTTATTAAAAGGAGCGGCCGCACAGGCAGTGCAGTGCGCTAATATTCGCTTTGGTTTTGCGCAAACGCAGGCGCTGCTGTGAACCGGGGCCAACGAGGTATAAAAAATAATGAATCCGTTAATTATAAAATTAGGCGGCGTATTGCTTGATAGCGAAGAGGCGCTGGAGCGATTGTTTTCCGCGCTTGACCGCTACCGCGCGCAGCACCAGCGTCAGTTGGTGATTGTCCATGGCGGGGGTTATCTGGTGGATGACCTGATGAAAAAACTGGCGCTGCCGGTGGTCAAGGTCAACGGACTGCGGGTTACGCCCGCGGACCAAATCGATATCATTACCGGCGCTCTGGCCGGCACGGCCAATAAGACCCTGCTTGCCTGGGCGAAAAAACATGCCATCCCGGCCGTCGGCCTCTGCCTGGGCGATGGGGACAGCGTCACTGTCACTCCCCTGGATGAAAAACTCGGCCATGTGGGTAAAGCGGAACCCGGTTCGGCGGCGCTGTTAACCACTTTGCTTGGCGCCGGCTATCTGCCGGTAGTCAGTTCGATTGGCATCACGGTGCAAGGCGAGCTGATGAATGTCAATGCCGACCAGGCCGCCACCGCCCTGGCCGCTACGCTGGGCGCCGATTTGATTTTGCTGTCCGATGTCAGCGGCATTCTCGACGGCAAAGGCCAGCGCATTCCCGAAATGACGGCGCATAAAGCTGAGCAGCTGATCGCCCAGGGCATTATTACCGACGGGATGATTGTAAAGGTCAATGCCGCGCTCGATGCGGCCCGTACCTTGGGGCGGCCGGTGGATATCGCCGGCTGGCGCCATGCGGAGCAGCTACCGGCTTTATTCAACGGCGAGTCCATCGGCACCCGCATTCTGGCCTGACGCGCCGGTTGCGTCGTATTTCGCGGGCGCGCGTTCGCGCCCGGCATCAAACGTTATTAAGGGAGTACGGTATGGCACTTTGGGGCGGACGTTTCAGCCAGGCGGCGGATCGGCGTTTTCAATTACTTAACGATTCGCTGCGTTTTGATTACCGGCTGGCGGAGCAGGATATTACCGGCTCGGTGGCCTGGTCGAAAGCGTTGGTAACCGTCGGGGTTCTGACGGCGGACGAACAGTTGCGGCTGGAAGAAGCGCTGGGCGTTCTGCTGGAGGAGGTAAGCGCTTCGCCCGACTCCATCCTGGCCAGCGACGCGGAAGATATACATAGCTGGGTGGAGCAGCGCTTAATCGAAAAAGTCGGCGATCTGGGTAAAAAGCTGCATACCGGGCGCAGCCGTAACGATCAGGTCGCCACCGACCTCAAGTTATGGTGCAAAATGCAGGTGTCCGAACTGCTGGCGGGCGTCAGGCAGCTCCAGGCGGCGCTGGTTGACACGGCCGAGGCCAACCAGGACGCGGTAATGCCCGGTTATACCCATTTTCAGCGCGCGCAGCCGATAACCTTTGCCCACTGGTGCCTGGCCTATACCGAAATGCTGGCCCGCGATGAAAGCCGCTTGCAAGATACGTTAAAACGTCTTGATGTCAGCCCATTGGGCTCAGGCGCGCTGGCCGGCACCGCCTACGACATCGATCGCGACCAATTGGCCGGCTGGCTGGGTTTCGCTTCGGCGACCCGCAACAGCCTGGACAGCGTTTCCGATCGCGACCATGTGCTGGAATTGCTGTCCAACGCCGCTATCAGCATGGTTCATCTTTCGCGCTTCGCGGAAGATTTAATCTTCTTTAATACCGGGGAAGCGGCGTTTATCGAATTATCCGATCGCGTGACCTCCGGGTCATCCCTGATGCCGCAAAAGAAAAACCCCGACGCGCTGGAACTGATTCGCGGCAAATGCGGCCGGGTGCAGGGCGCCCTGACCGGGATGATGATGACCCTCAAAGGGTTGCCGCTGGCCTATAACAAGGATATGCAGGAAGATAAGGAAGGCCTGTTCGACGCGCTGGATACCTGGCTCGATTGCCTGCATATGGCGGCGCTGGTGCTGGAAGGCCTGCAGGTCAAGCGCGCGCGCTGCCGGGAAGCGGCGCAGCAGGGGTATGCCAATGCCACTGAATTAGCCGATTATCTGGTCAGCAAAGGGGTGCCATTTCGCGAAGCCCATCATATCGTCGGCGAGGCGGTGGTAGAGGCCATCCGCCAGGGTAAAGCGCTGGAGGCCCTGCCGCTGGCGGATTTGCAGGTGTTCAGCGCAGTGATTGCCGATGATGTCTATCCGATCCTGGCCCTGCAATCCTGCCTGGATAAACGCTCGGCCAAAGGAGGGGTGTCGCCGCAGCAGGTGGCTTACGCCATCACCGCGGCTAAAAACCGCCTGGCGTAACCCCCAAATGTCAACGGCGGGCATTTATGCCCGCCGTTGATTCATTTATCGACTGCGACCAATCAGGCCGGTTGCAGCAAGAAGGCTTCCAGCTCTTCGCTGCCGCCGATATGGCGTCCGCCGATAAAGACCTGCGGCACGGTGGAACGGCCGGTAACGGCGCGCAGACTGACGGTGGTGGCGTCTTTGCCTAATGAAATTTCTTCATATTGAATGCCGTTGTCCCGCAGCATCTGCTTGGCTTTGGCGCAGAACGGGCAGCCGGGTTTGGTAAACAGCGATACGGATTCCTGAACTTTGCACTCCGGCGCCAGATAACACAGCATCGTATCGGCGTCGGAAACTTCGAACGGGTCGCCAGGCTTGTTCGGCTCAACGAACATTTTTTGCACTACGCCGTCGCGCACCAGCATGGAATAACGCCATGAGCGCGGTCCAAAACCTAACTCGGCTTTTTCGACCAGCATACCCATGCCCTTGGTAAATTCGCCATTGCCGTCGGGAATAAACGTAATATGTTCCGCATTTTGATCGGCCTGCCAGGCGTTCATGACAAACGTATCGTTAACCGAAACACAAACGATACTATCCACGCCATACTGATGGAACAAGCCGGCCAGCTCATTGTAACGGGGCAAATGGCTGGAGGAGCAGGTGGGCGTAAACGCTCCCGGCAGGGAGAACAGGATCACCGTTTTATTCTTGAAAATTTCGTCGGAAGTGATGTCGACCCAACTGTCATTTTGGCGGGTATGAAAAACAACTGATGGAACTTTGTTACCTTCTTGACTGCTAAACATTCGAACCCCTTAATAGACAAGCAAAAAAAATATTACCAACAGCATGGCACACTGCGAGGTGATTATTATTGATTTTAACTATTGATAGGGATAACCGTTGATTGCTATCCTATCTATCGACGCGAACTATCGCGGCATGGAGGAATTTAATGAATATTCGCGATCTTGAATATCTGGTGGCCTTGGCCGAGCATCGTCATTTTCGACGGGCCGCCGATGCCAGCCATGTAAGCCAGCCGACCCTCAGCGGTCAGATTCGCAAGCTGGAAGATGAACTGGGCGTCATGCTGCTTGAACGCACCAGCCGCAAGGTATTGTTCACGCAGGCGGGCCTGCTGCTGGTGGATCAGGCGCGCACCGTGCTGCGGGAAGTGAAAATATTGCGCGAGATGGCCAGTCAGCAGGGAGAGTCCATGTCCGGGCCGCTGCATATCGGCCTGATCCCCACCGTCGGCCCCTACTTGCTGCCCCATATTATCCCGACGCTGCATGAAACCTACCCCAAGCTGGAAATGTATCTGCACGAGGCGCAAACCAGCCAGCTGCTGCTACAGCTCGACAGCGGCAAGCTGGACTGCGCCATCCTGGCGCTGGTAAAAGAGTCCGAGCCCTTTATCGAAATTCCGCTGTTCGATGAACCGCTGCAATTGGCGGTATATGCCAGCCATCCCTGGGCGGACCGCGAGCGTGTGCCGATGTCGGATCTGGCGGGCGAAAGGCTGCTGATGCTGGAAGACGGCCATTGCCTGCGCGATCAGGCCATGGGGTTCTGTTTCCAGGCCGGCGCCGATGAAGATACGCATTTCCGCGCCACCAGTCTGGAAACCCTGCGCAACATGGTGGCGGCGGGCAGCGGCATCACCTTGCTGCCGTCGCTGGCGGTGCCCAATGAGCGTAAACGCGATGGCGTTTGCTATATGCAGTGCTACAAGCCGGAGCCCAAGCGCACCATTGCGCTGGTCTATCGCCCCGGTTCCCCGCTGCGCGCGCGTTATGAGCAGCTCGCGGAATCCATTCGCATGCATATGCAGGCCTATATGGGCACCGATTTAAAAGAGGCGGTTTAACCCGTTTAACGCCGCTACGCGATAAGCTTCGGCCATCGTGGGGTAATTGAAGGTGGTATTGACGAAATAATCGATGGTATTGCCTGCACCTTTTTGCTCCATGATAGCCTGGCCGATATGGATGATTTCGGCGGCGCGCTCGCCAAAACAGTGTATGCCCAAGATTTGTCGGGTATCGCGGTGAAACAGCAGCTTCAAACTGCCGACATTCATCCCGACGATTTGCGCGCGCGCCAGATGTTTAAACTGCGCCCGGCCCACTTCGTACGGCACCTTCAGCATGGTTAATTCTTGCTCGGTTTTCCCTACCGAGCTGATTTCCGGGATGGTGTAAATCCCGGTCGGAATATTTTCAATCAGCTGCACGTTGGCCTGGCCTTTAATAATCACCTGCGCGGCAATACGCCCCTGATCGTAAGCGGCGGACGCCAGGCTGGGATAACCGATGACATCGCCGACCGCATAAATATGCGTCAGGGCGGTCTGGTACATGCTGTTGACTTTTATCAGCCCGCGGCCGTCGGCCTCCAGCCCTACGTTTTCCAGCGCCAGCGAATCGGTATTACCGGTGCGGCCGTTGGCATAAAGCAGGCAGTCCGCCCGCATCCGTTTGCCCGAGCGGAAATGGACCTCGACGCCGTCGGCGGTGCCTTCGATTTGCTCGAACTCTTCGTTATGGCGGATAACCACGCCATTTTCCCAAAAATGGTAGGACAGCGCGTCCGACATCTCCTGATCCAAAAAGGCCAACAGCCGATCGCGGGTATTGATTAAATCCACTTTGACGTTCATGCCGCGAAATATCGACGCGTATTCACAGCCGATCACGCCGGCGCCGTAAATGATGACATGCTGGGGATCGTGCTTGAGGTCCAGGATGGAGTCGCTGTCATAAATCCGCGGGTGGGTGAAGTCCACATCCTGCGGGTGATAAGGCCGGGAACCGCAGGCGATGATGATATGCGCGGCGCTCAGGGTCTCGGAGGTATTGTCGGGGTAATGGATATTGAGCGTATGCGCATCCAGGAAACTGGCGTCGCCGGTAATAATCCGGCACTGGTTGCGTTCGTAAAATCCCTGCCGCATCCGGATCTGCTGCTTAATCACGTCGTCCGCATGATGTAAAATATCGGCAAAGCTGGGACGAGACACTCGTTCATCGCCGTTATACAGCGGATTTTGATTGAATTCGATGATGCGGCTTACCGCCTGGCGGAGCGCTTTCGACGGTATGGTCCCCCAATGGGTACAACCGCCGCCGACGCTATTGTAGCGTTCGATTACCGCAACGCGGGCGCCTTGTTTCGTCAGACCCATTGCCGCCCCTTCACCGCCCGGGCCGGAGCCGATGATCAAAGCATCATAGTCGTAATGTGGTTGCATAGCGGGCTAGCCTATTTTTATACAAAATCACAACGTTAAAGTAACATTGTAGACCGAATAACCCAATCTCCACCGGCCTTTTTATTACCTTTACGTGCCCTTACTTACCCTTGTTACGCTAAAATTCATAGTTTGTATCAACGCGGTTGCAACAAATTTTGTTATAGTGTTTCTTTTATGGGTTATGTGGGGCTGGGCAGAACTATGGGTGTCAGAGCGCAACAAAAAGAGCGAACCCGGCGTTCCCTTGTTGAGGCAGCATTTAGCCAGCTAAGCGCCGAGCGCAGCTTTGCCAGCCTGAGCCTGCGTGAAGTTGCCCGCGAAGCCGGTATTGCCCCCACCTCATTTTATCGCCATTTTCGCGATGTGGACGAACTGGGGCTCACCATGGTGGACGAAAGCGGCCTGATGCTGCGTCAACTGATGCGCCAGGCCCGCCAGCGAATCGCCAAAGGCGGCAGCGTTATCCGCACGTCGGTTGCCACCTTTATGGAATTTATCGGCAACAACCCCAACGCGTTCCGTTTGTTACTGCGCGAACGTTCCGGCACCTCCGCCGCATTCCGCGCGGCCGTCGCCCGGGAAATCCAGCATTTTATCGCCGAGCTCGCCGATTATCTTGAACTTGAAAACCATATGCCGCGCAGTTTTACCGAAGCGCAGGCCGAGGCGATGGTCATCATCGTCTTTAACGCCGGTGCGGAAGCGCTGGATGTGGACAACAATCAGCGCCGGCAGCTTGAGGAGCGCTTGGTATTACAGTTGCGGATGATTTCGAAAGGGGCGTTTTATTGGTATCGCCGGGAGCAGGAAAAGGCGACCGCCCTCTCTCTTGACGCAAGCAGGTAGGTAAATGATGACAAAACCCCTTGGTGAAACCGGCACCCTGTTACTGGCTTTGATTGCCGGCCTATCGATTAATGGTTCTTTTTCGGCCTTATTCAGCTCCATCGTGCCTTTTTCCATTTTCCCGCTGATTTCGCTGGTGCTATCGGTGTATTGTTTGCACCATCATTACCACGATCGCGCCATGCCGCAGGGTTTTCCTTCGCTGGCGGCGGCCAGTTTCCTGCTGGGCCTGCTGATTTACAGCGCCATTATTCGCGTGGAGTACCCGGTCATCGGCTCCAATTTTGTCCCGGCAATCCTGGTGGTGGTCCTGGTGTTCTGGATTGGCCGCAGGCTGAAAACGGTGAGAAAGCTTAACCAGGACGGGGAACTGTAGGTTTCGCTTTTGCCCCCGGCAAGTATGCCCGGGGCGGCGGGAGCGCTAAATCAACGCGGGTTTCCCGCTGATATTTTTCGCGGTCAGCAGCACGCCGCATTCCATATGGCGGGTATAAGGGAATTGATCGAACAGCGCCAGCCGCTCGATATCATGGCTTGCGCCAAGGGTTGCCAAATTGCGGCACAGGGACTCTGGGTTGCAGGAAATATACAAAATACGCGGATAAGCCTGCACCAGTTTCACCGTGGCGTCGTCCAACCCGCTGCGCGGCGGATCGACAAAGATAGTCTCGCAGCGGTAGCTCGCCAGATCGATATCCTTCAGGCGGGTAAACTCCCGCACCCCTTGCATGGCCTGGGTGAATTCTTCCGCCGACATGCGGATAATACGCACGTTATCGATGCGGTTGGCTGCAATATTAAACTGGGCGGCTTCAACCGACGGTTTGGCGATTTCCGTGGCCAGCACCCGCTCGAAATTACGCGCCAGGGCCAGCGAAAAATTGCCGTTGCCGCAATACAATTCCAGTAAATCCCCCTGCGCGCCTTGCGTGGCGGACAGCGCCCACTCCAGCATCTGGATATTCACCGCGGCGTTGGGCTGGGTAAAGCTGTTTTCAATTTGCCGATAAATCAGCTCCCGGCCGGCAACCGGCAAACGCTCATCCACATAATCCCGATCCAGGCAAATCTTGGTCTTGGTGGCGCGGCCAATCAGATTTACCGCAAAACCCTGCTCCCGTAGCGCAGTGCGCAGAGAGCCGGCGTGTTCGCGCCATTCATCGTCCAACGGCCGGTGATAAATCAGCGTAATCACCGCCTCGCCGCTCATCGCCGTAAGATAATCGAGCTGGAATAATTTACGGCGCAGCACTTCGGACGAACGCAGCACGTCCATCATGGCCACCATCAGCCGATTGATCAACTCGCTGCCAGGGGCGAAATGATCGATACGAATCCGCTCCTTGGTTTGTTGATCGAACATGATGTGATAGAGATCCTGCTCCTCATGCCACACCCGGAATTCGGCGCGCATGCGGTAGTGCTGCGCCGGTGAACGAAAAATTTCCACTGCCGGGGCCTGGAACGCCGCCATCATCTCCGTCAGCCGCGCGGCTTTCTCCGCCAGTTGGTTTTCATATAATTCGATTGGCAGCGTGGTCATGATATTTTCTCGTTGATATTCGCTTTTATTATCCGATGGCGGGGAATTGTAGGGAGTAAACCGCTAAAGTCCAGCGCCACAAGCATGTTCGTGTTTATAAAGAGTTTGTTAATTAGCGTTATAGACATTGTTATCTCTTTGATTGTAGGATTATCGCCCGGTCTCATGTGAGTTAAAAGGGAATCCAGTTCAAGCTGGAGCTGACGCGCAGCGGTAAGGGGAGTTCAGGGCGATTGCATAAGCAGACACTGTCTTTTTGATGGGAAGTCGTCGCCTGGTGCCTGTTACGCACATCCCAAGCCCGAAAACCTGCCGGTATTTCGTCGCAATATTCATGTTTATCGCGTGCTATTCAACATGAGACCTGCGGCATCCTGTCCTATTATTTGGATGCTATCATAATGTTTAAAACGAAAAATACCGTGCTGGTGGCGCTGTCCGTCACGGCATTCTCTGGGTGGGCGCAGGATAACGATACCCAAAACAGCCGTTCAGAGGCGATGGTCGTTTCCGCCAACCGTTTCCCCCAACCGGTTTCATCGGTGCTGGCCCCTAACAGCGTTATTACCCGTGATGATATCGACCGCGGCCAAATTAAATCGGTGGCCGAAGCGCTCAGCCGCCTGCCGGGGGTGGATATCGCCCAATATGGCGGCCTGGGACAGCAAAGCTCCCTGTTTATCCGCGGTAGCAACTCCAGCCACGCTTTAGTATTGATTGACGGCGTCAGGATGAATCAGGCCGGCATCTCCGGTTCTTCCGATCTCAGCCAAATCCCCATCTCCCTGGTGCAGCGTATTGAATATATCCGCGGCCCGCGTTCGGCGGTGTACGGATCGGATGCCATCGGCGGCGTGGTCAATATCATTACCACCCGTGAACAGCCGGGAACCACGCTAAGCGCCGGCATGGGGTCCCATGGTTACCAGGCTTATGACGGGTCCACCCAGCAAAAACTCGGGGACGATACCACCGCCACCGTCGCCGGTAACTATACCTACACCCATGGCTTTGATGTGAAAGCGAATATGCCGGATAACTATGGCGATCCCGCGCAGCCGGATCGCGACGGCTTTATGAGCAAGGCGCTGTTCGCCTCGCTGGATCATAGCTTTAATGAACAGTTCAGCGGTTTTGCCCGCGCCTATGGTTATGACAACCGCAGCGGTTATGACGGCACTTTTGGCTATAACGATCCGGCTCATTACGATGCGCTGGCCGATACCCGCCAGCTCTATAGCCGCAATTACGACACTGGATTGCGTTTCCAGGAAGGTATTTATGCTTCCCAGCTGATTTTCAGCTACAACCACACGCAGGACTATAATTACGATCCAAAATATGGCCCGTATTCAGCGTCCGCCACCCTCGACGATTCCAAACAGTACAATGTGCAATGGGGCAATACGCTGCAAGTAGCGCATGGCACCGCCAGCGCCGGGGTAGACTGGCAAAAACAAACCACCGAACCCGGCACCGGCTATCTGGCCGACGGCTATGAGCAGCGCAATACCGGGCTGTATGCCACGACGCAGCAGCTTTTCGGTCCGGTCACGCTGGAGGGGGCGGTACGGGGCGATGATAATTCACAGTTCGGCTGGCACGGCACCTGGCAGGCCAGCGCCGCCTGGGAATTTATCGAAGGCTACCGGCTGATCGGCTCCTATGGCACGGCCTATAAAGGGCCCAATCTCAGCCAGCTTTATAGCGGGTTTGGCGGCAATAAAGATTTGAACCCCGAAGAGAGCAAGCAGTGGGAAGGCGGGGTGGAAGGTCTGACCGGCCCATTGACCTGGCGTGTCTCGGCCTACCGCAACGATATTGATAATCTGATTGATTATGATATGCCCACCGAAACCTACAAAAATATCGGCAAGGCCCGCATTAAAGGCGTGGAATGGACCGGTTCGGCGTATACCGGCCCGCTGCAGCATCGGTTAACCCTGGAGTATCTCGATCCCCGTGATGCGACCACCAATCAAATCCTGGCGCGGCGCGCCAAGCAGCAGGTTAAATACCAATTGGATTGGCAGGTGGCCGATATCGACTGGTCGATGAATTACCGTTACCTGGGCGAGCGTTACGACACCAACTACAATACGTCGGAACGGGTGCGCATGGGCGGCGTCAGCTTGTGGGATATCGCCGCGTCTTATCCGCTAACCACCCACCTGACGGTTCGTGGTAGAATAGCCAATCTGTTCGACAAAGAGTATGAGACGGCTTATGGCTACCAGACCGCTGGACGAGAATTTTATCTCACAGGAACTTATTCCTTCTGACGGTAGCAAGATTAACCAGCCCACTATCCTGATTTTTGATTCGGGGGTGGGCGGTTTATCCATTTATGATGAAGTCCGGCAATTGCTGCCGGACCCGCACTATATATACGTTTTCGATAATGAAGCCTTCCCCTATGGCGAAAAACCAGAGGATTTTATCGTCGAGCGCGTCCTGGCCATCGTCGCCGCGGTACAGCGGCAGCATGTGTTGGATATGGTGATTGTGGCCTGCAATACCGCCAGCACCATTTCGCTGCCCTCCCTGCGCGCGCGTTTTAACTGCCCCATCGTCGGCGTGGTGCCGGCGATAAAGCCTGCGGCCAAGCTCACCCGCAACGGTATCGTAGGACTATTGGCCACCCGTGGCACCGTGCATCGCAGCTATACGCACGATCTGATTGCCAAATTCGCCGCTGATTGCCATATCATTACCCTGGGGTCCGCGGAACTGGTCGTGTTGGCTGAAGCCAAACTGCATGGCGAAACCATAGAGTTATCGTTGCTGCAAAAAATCCTGCGTCCCTGGTTAAGGCTGCCTGAACCTCCCGACACGGTGGTCTTGGGTTGCACCCATTTCCCTTTACTGGCCGATGAGCTTAAAGCGGTGTTGCCGGACGGCACCCGCCTGGTCGATTCTGGATCAGCCATCGCCAAACGCGCGGCGTGGCTCATCGCCCATGAAATCACCGTCGTTGCGGCGGTTGACGATGTCCTCAAAGAAAACCAGGCCTATTGTTTAATCGCTTCGCCCCAGGCCATGGAATTGGTGCCGGTTTTGCGTCGCTACGGCTTCGCTTCGCTGGAAAAATTGCCTATGCAGGATGGGATTGGATGATATTTCGGCGGTCAGCGAATATTTTACAATAAGAGCTTGTCAGGCCTGAGAAAGTCCCTATAATGCGCCTCCACTGACCGGGAACAAACGCTAACGCGACGCCGGGTCGGGAAGGGAAAAGCGCTTCGGTGAAGCAAATAAATGCTTGACTCTTCAGCGGGAAAACGTAATATACGCAACCCGCGCCAGGTGAGTTTTATGTCACGCTGGCCATGCTCTTTAACAATTTATCAGACAATCTGTGTGGGCACTCACAAGACGGTATCGAAACACAACAATACCAA
>JAATFX010000002.1 GCA_015654925.1 Enterobacterales bacterium
CAGGGAACAGCGTCGCCAGGCGTTTTTCGGTCGGCCAGGTTTTCATATAGTCTTGTCCGCGCTGGAAAATTTTGTACCAACTGACCGAACCGGAAGGAATAGTCGCCATAGCGGACCTCAACTTTACGAATAAAAATTAAAATTTTTGTGCAAACTCACAATCTAAATGGAGAACTTTTAAATATATTTTGTCTTTAAAGGCGGCAATCGTTATCCTTATTGCCGCCTCTGGCAGGATAGCTCCCGGCCCGGCCAGCAGGATTCCGTTTGTCAGCGCCGGCGGCGGCAGGCGAGAAGCAAACGGTGTTTCAAAAATAATGTTTAACTTCAACAGTTTTCGATTTCATGTCAAATAAACCCACGTTGACATGATGTTAATCATAAATCTCAACGGCATAATGCGCTACGCTTTAAGACTGATTGATGATTTATTAACCATGCGTGACCATCATGCATAACAGATAGGTACTTTCATGTCGAGTAAGCTTGTACTGGTTCTTAACTGTGGCAGCTCTTCCCTTAAATTTGCCATTATAGATGCTACCAACGGCGAAGAACACCTTTCCGGCCTCGCCGAATGCTTTAACCTGCCGGAAGCGCGCATCAAATGGAAAATCGACGGCGGCAAACACGAAGCGGATTTAGGCAACGGCGCCGCGCACAGCGAAGCGTTGAGCTTTATTGTTAATACAATTCTTGCTCAAAAACCAGAATTATCAGCACAGCTCACCGCTATCGGGCACCGTATCGTTAATGTCGGCGAAAAATACACCAGTTCGGCCCTGCTTTCCGATGACGTGCTGCAGGCGATCAAAGATTCCATCCCGTTTGCGCCGCTGCATAATCCCGCGCATATCATCGGCATCAATGAAGCGCTGAAAGCCTTTCCCAAACTGGCCGACAAAAACGTCGCCGTGTTTGATACCGCTTTCCACCAGACCATGCCGGAAGAGTCGTTCCTGTATGCCCTGCCGTATTCTTTATATGAAGAACACCGCATCCGTCGTTATGGCGCCCACGGCACCAGCCATTTCTATGTGACCCGCGAAGCGGCCGCATTCCTGAACAAACCCATGGCGGAAGTCAACCTGATCACTTGCCATCTCGGCAACGGCGGTTCGGTTACCGCGGTGCGCAACGGCCAGAGCGTCGATACATCAATGGGCCTGACCCCGCTGGAAGGCCTGGTGATGGGCACCCGTAGCGGCGATATCGATCCCGCCATCGTGTTTTATCTCCATAATGCCATGGGAATGTCGGTTGAACAAATCGATAAGTTGCTGACCAAGGAGTCCGGTTTACTGGGCCTGACCGGCGTCACCAGCGATATGCGCTGGGTGATCGATAATTACGACGCCAAACCGGAAGCCAAGCGCGCCATGGACGTTTTCTGCCATCGTCTGGCCAAATACATCGGCTCTTATACCGCCCTGATGGACGGACGCCTGGATGCGGTGATCTTTACCGGCGGCATCGGCGAAAATGCCGCCAAGGTGCGTGAACTGACCCTGGGCAAACTCGCGCTGCTGGGCTTTGAAATCGATGCTAAGCGCAACGAAGCCGCCCGTTTCGGCAACAGCGGCGTCATCACCACCGACGCCAGCCGCCCGGCCATCGTTATCACCACCAATGAAGAACTGGTCATCGCCCAAGACGCAGCCCGTCTGACGGCGTAACGCTATCTCCCCGTTCCGCCGGTTGTGCCGGCGGGACACTTGTTTGACTAACGAGCAACCGTTTAAAGAGGTTTAGCCGTGTCCCGTACAATCATGTTGATCCCCACTGGCACCAGCGTCGGCCTGACAAGCATCAGCTTGGGCGTCATTCGCGCCATGGAGCAAAAAGGCGTGCGCCTGAGTGTGTTCAAACCGATCTCGCAGCCCCGCGCCGGCGATGACGGTCTTGATGCCACCACGAATATTATCCGCGCCAACTCCACCATTCCTTCCGCCGAACCGCTGCGGATGAGCTATGTGGAGTCGCTGCTGGGTTCCAACCAGCAAGATGTGTTGATGGAAGAGATCATCGCCCGTTATCACGACAATACCAAAGACGCCGAAGTGGTGCTGGTTGAAGGTTTGGTTCCTACGCGCAAGCATCAGTTCGCCAATGCGCTGAACTATGAAATCGCCAAAACCCTAAACGCGGAAATCGTATTTGTGCTTTCCTTGGGCAACGATTCGCCGGATCAATTAAAAGAGCGTATTGAGCTGGCCCGTTCAAGTTTTGGCGGCAGCAAGAATAAGAACATCATCGGCGTTATCGTTAATAAACTGAACGCGCCGGTGGACGAACAGGGCCGCACCCGTCCGGATTTGTCGGAAATTTTTGACGATTCCACCAAGGCCAGCGTGACCAATATCGATCCGAAACAGTTGTTTGAAAACAGTCCGCTGCCGGTCCTTGGCTGCGTGCCGTGGAGCTTTGATCTGATTGCCGTTCGCGCCATCGATATGGTGCATCATCTGGGCGCCACCATTATCAATGAAGGCGATATCCGCACGCGCCGCGTCAGATCGGTGACGTTCTGCGCCCGCAGCCTGCCGAATATGCTGGAGCATTTTCGTCCCGGTTCGCTGCTGGTGACGTCGGCCGATCGGCCCGACGTGCTGGTTGCCGCCTGCCTGGCGGCGATGAACGGCGTGGAAATCGGCGCCATTCTGCTGACCGGTGGTTATCAGGTTGACCCGCGTATCCAGAGCCTGTGCGAACGCGCGTTCCAAACCGGCCTGCCGATGTTTACCGTGCACACCAATACCTGGCAAACCTCGCTCAGCCTGCAAAGCTTCAGTCTCGAAGTGCCGCCGGATGACCATAGCCGGGTGGAAAAACTGCAAAACTATGTCGCCGGCCACATCGACAATAACTGGATTGAGTCTCTCACCGCCAGTTCCGAGCGTTCACGCCGCCTGTCGCCGCCTGCGTTCCGTTATCAACTGACCGAACTGGCGCGCCAGGCCGGTAAACGAATCGTGATGCCGGAAGGCGATGAACCCCGTACGATAAAAGCGGCGGCCATTTGCGCCGAACGCGGGATCGCGCATTGCGTGCTGTTGGGTAATCCGGAAGAGATTCAGCGTGTCGCGGCCGTTCAGGGCGTGGAGCTGGGTAAAGGCATCGAGATTATCGATCCGGAAGTGGCCCGCGAACGTTATGTGGCGCGCCTGGTCGAGCTGCGCAAGAGCAAAGGCATGACCGAAGTGGTCGCCCGCGAGCAGTTGGAAGATAATGTGGTGCTGGGTACGTTGATGTTGGAACAGGGCGAAGTCGACGGCCTGGTTTCCGGCGCGGTGCATACCACGGCCAATACTATCCGTCCGCCGCTGCAATTGATCAAGACCGCCCCGGGCAGTTCGCTGGTGTCGTCGGTGTTCTTTATGCTATTGCCGGAACAGGTGCTGGTGTATGGCGACTGCGCCATCAATCCGGACCCGACCGCCGAGCAGTTGGCCGAAATCGCCATTCAGTCCGCCGATTCCGCCGCCGCGTTTGGTATCGACCCGCGGGTGGCGATGATTTCCTATTCCACCGGCACGTCAGGTGCGGGCAGCGATGTGGAGAAAGTGCGTGAAGCCACCCGCTTGGCTCAGGAAAAACGTCCTGATTTGGTGATTGACGGACCGTTGCAGTACGATGCGGCGATTATGGCCGATGTCGCGCTGTCCAAGGCGCCGAATTCGCCAGTGGCCGGTAAGGCGACCGTGTTTATCTTCCCTGACCTGAATACCGGGAATACGACGTATAAAGCGGTACAGCGTTCCGCCGATTTGATTTCCATCGGGCCGATGCTGCAGGGTATGCGTAAGCCGGTCAACGATTTGTCCCGCGGCGCGCTGGTTGACGATATTGTCTATACCATCGCCCTGACGGCGATTCAGTCTAAGCAGGCTGAAACGGCGAAGTAAGAGTGGAGTAGCGCGACAACGCGCTAAAAGCAGTGGATCGAATCAGCGCCGGCGCAAGCCGGCGTTTTTTTTGGCTTGCTGCCGGGTATGGCGATCGCGGGCCTACCGCAACCCCTACGGCACGGTCTCCCTTTAACAGGGTTCGCTGCGAGTGTGGCGATCGCGGGCCTACCGCGCCAAGGGGTATTCGGACGGCCAGGAAAATGGCCGCCTCAACCCCTACGGCTCGGTCTCCCTTTAACAGGGTTCGCTGCGAGTGTGGCGATCGCGGTGCGAGGCCGGCGGGGGGTTATTCAGCCTCGGGCGCGAGGTCCGGGGTGGAGGGCGGCAGGGGTTTGCCGTAGCTCTGCTGGTTGTTGCGGCTCATCCACAGCGATAGCGCCTTGAGCGAATCGGGGGTGTATTCATCGCAGCGGGCGGTGATTTCTTCCGGGCGCAGCCATTTGACCGCTTCGACTTCTTCCTCTTGCAGGGCGAACGGGCCGTGGGTGACGCAGCTAAACAGCGCGCCCCAGACCCGGCAGTGTTCGTTTTCAAAGTAGAATAAGCCGTGTTCGGCGAAAGGAACGCCGGCAATGCCCAGTTCTTCCTCCGCCTCCCGGCGGGCGGAATCAAGCATATTTTCACCGCTTTGCACTACGCCGCCCGCGGTGGCGTCCAGATAGCCCGGATAAAAATCCTTGGTGGCGGTGCGGCGTTGCACCAGGATTTTACCCATTCCGTCATGAACCACGATGTAACTGGCACGATGCCTGAGGCGTTCGGCGCGCATTTGCTGGCGGCTGGCCTGGGCAATAACTTCATTTTCTTCGTTGACGATGTCAACCCATTCCATGCCCGCAGCCTGACTCTGTTCCACCATCTTTCGAATCCCTTGTTATGAGACGCGGGATAGCCGCGCACCTTAATTGGAAATTGTAATAAAATACGTAACCCGCACGAGCCGATCCGTCATAAGTTAGTGGGTAATCGCGACTTGCGCAATAGTCTCGCTCGTTTCCAATGAAACAACCCGTAATATTTCTTGTTCCAGCAGACCGTAACTGGCGGGAAAGCCGCCTTTGGGGATGCTTACCGAGCCGGGATTGAAACAGACGAAGCCATCCACCCGCTCCGCCTGGGGGATGTGGGTATGGCCGTAGACCAGCACATCGCCGGTGTGCAGCGGGGGGCGCGCGTCGGGGTTGTACAGGTGTCCGTGGGTGACGAACAGGCGGGTTTGAGCCAGCAATATCTGCTGCCATGGCGCGGTGATGGGAAAGGTCAGCAACATCTGGTCCACCTCGCTGTCGCAGTTGCCGCGCACCGCGATGATGCGATCGGCATAGCCGTTAAGCAAGGCGGCGACTTCCGCCGGCTGATATTGTTCCGGCAACGCGTTGCGCGGGCCGTGGTAAAGCAGATCGCCCAGCAGCACCAGCCAGGTAGCGCCGCTGGCGTCAAATGCCGCCAGCAGCCGTTTGGTTGCGGCTAATGAACCATGGATATCAGCGGCAATCATGAGTTTCATGGCAAATCCTCGTTGTCCTTGGGATACGCTAAGCTTAACAAACTTCCTGGCCGGCGTAAGGGGACGAAGATGCGCTAAGGGGCGTAGCCGACGAAATAGCGCGGTGCGGCGCAGGTTGGCGCCCCGTGAAGCCGGCAGGTGATTTACCGGTGTAATTGTTCTAGAGTGTTGGCATCAAGAATGACATCCACAAGGAGGGTTTATGATTGACCTTTATTACGCGCCTACCCCTAACGGCCATAAAATCACGATTTTTTTAGAAGAAACCGGCCTGCCCTACACCATCCATCCCATTAATATCGCCGCGAACGAGCAGTTCAACCCCGACTTTTTGGCTATTTCCCCCAACAATAAGATGCCCGCGATTATCGATCGCCAGCCGGCCGACGGCGGCGCGCCTCTGAGCCTGTTTGAGTCGGGCGCCATTTTGCTGTACCTGGCGGAAAAAACCGGCGAGTTGCTCAGCCACGACCTGCGCGAGCGCCAGACCACCCTGCAATGGCTATTCTGGCAGATGGCGGGCTTCGGCCCCATGTTGGGCCAGAACCATCATTTCAACCATTACGCGCCTAAACCGGTGCCCTATGCCATCGAGCGCTACCAGGTGGAAACCGTGCGGCTGTACGGCGTGCTCGATAAGCTGCTGGCGCAGCATGAGTATATGGCCGGTAATAACATTAGCATCGCTGATATCGCCACCTATCCCTGGGCCGTATCCCATGAGCGCCAACATATTGATTTGGCGGACTATCCGGCAGTGCAACGCTGGTTTAACCAGATCAAATCCCGTCCGGCGGTGGAACGCGCCTACCAAATACCCAATAAAAAATAATATCACTTTCACCACGCCTCAATCCCGCTGCGCGGTGCGCCCATGCCGCTGATTGGCGTGGGTTTTCCCCCTTTTTATTTGTAAATTAATTGTCAATTCGCCGGCACCGCTCACCCATTTATCCGGCAAAATGGCCTATGCTTGAGACTAAAGCGGCTTTTAAACCGTGCGCATTGCGGGAAGCGAGGGCAATTATGAAAATTTTGATTACCGGCGGAACCGGGCTTATCGGACGGCACCTGATTGCCAGGTTGCTGACCTTGTCACACCAAATTACCGTATTGACGCGCGATGCCCCGCATGCGCAGCGTACCCTGGGCGCCCACGTCACCACACTTACGACGCTGACCGCCTGCGACACCCTCGACGCCTTTGACGCGGTCATCAACCTGGCCGGCGAGCCGATTGCCGATAAGCGCTGGACCGAGGAGCAAAAAGAGCAGCTGTGCCAGAGCCGCTGGCAGATCACCGAGCGCTTAAGCACGTTGATACGCGCCAGTGAAACCCCGCCGTCGGTATTTATTTCGGGTTCGGCGACCGGGTATTACGGCAATCAGGATCAGACGCTGGTGGGCGAGGACGAACCGCCGGTGGAGGAGTTTACCCATACCCTGTGCCAGCGCTGGGAAGCGCTGGCGTTAAGCGCGCAAAGCGCCCGGACCCGGGTCTGTTTGTCGCGCACCGGCGTGGTGCTGGCGACGGACGGCGGCATGTTGGCCAAGCTGCTGCCGCTGTTTAAATTGGGATTGGGCGGACCGGTAAGCCACGGGCGGCAATTCCTGCCCTGGATACATATCGACGATATGGTGGATGCGTTAATCTTCCTGCTGGTCACCGACGGATTGCAGGGGCCGTTTAACGTCGTCGCTCCCTACCCGGTGCATAACGAGCAGTTTGCCGCCACCCTGGGCGAAGCCCTGCACCGGCCCGCATTAATGCGCGCGCCGGCCGCGGCGGTGAAGCTGATGATGGGCGAAGGGGCCACCCTGGTGCTGGGCGGCCAACGCGCGGTGCCAAAACGCCTGGAAGAGGCGGGATTCACGTTCCGCTATATGGAGCTGAAAGAGGCCCTGGCGGATATCGTCAAAGATACATGACGCGCCCCGCGCTATTTCGCCTTCAGCCTATTTCAGCGCGCCGGAAAGGAATTGTTGCAGCCTGGGGCTTTTCGGGCTGCCGAACACATCCGCGGGGGTCCCCTCTTCTTCAATCACGCCCTGATGCAAAAAGATCACGTGGTTGGACACATGGCGGGCGAATTCCATTTCATGGGTCACCACCACCATGGTCTTGCCCTCTTCGGCCAATTTTTGCATGATGCGCAGCACTTCGCCCACCAGTTCAGGGTCCAGGGCCGAAGTCGGTTCGTCAAATAGCAAGACATCCGGTTCCATGGCCAGCGCGCGGGCGATGGACACGCGCTGCTGCTGCCCGCCCGACAGGTTGATGGGATATTTGGCCCGGGCACGCTCGTCGATGCCGACCTTATCCAGATACACAATGGCCCGGGCGTGGGCTTCCTGCTTGCTCAGGCCCAAGACTTGCACCGGCGCTTCCATGACATTTTCCAGCACCGTCATATGGCTCCACAGATTAAAATGCTGAAACACCATGGTCAGCCGGGTACGCAGCAATTGTAGCTGTTTCTTGTCAAACACTTTCAGCTGGCCGTCGCGGTCGCGCACCATATGGATATCGATATTATTGACGCTGATTGACCCTTCGCTGGGCTTTTCCAGAAAGTTTATGCAGCGCAAAAACGTGCTTTTACCCGACCCGGATGAGCCGATAATGCTGATAACATCCCCCGCGCGCGCCTCCAGGGAGACGCCTTTGAGCACCTCCTGATCCCCATAGCGCTTGTGCAGTTCCTTAATCATCAGTTTGGTTTCTTGCATAGTCATATCCTGCACGTATTGGGTTTATTGCGGTTTAACATGGCGCAGCCAGCGTTTTTCCGCCCGCCTGAACAGTCCGATCAGCACAAACGAGATCGACAGATAAATCACCGCCGCGATCCCGAAGGCGTAAAACGGCTGGTAGGTGGCCGCGTTAATATCGCGGGCAATCTTCAGCACATCGGGCACCGTGGCGGTAAACGCCAGGGCGGTGGAGTGCAGCATTAAAATCACCTCGTTGCTGTAGGCCGGAATGGCGGTACGCAGCGCGGAGGGAAGGATGATGGAACGATAAAGCTTAAACCAGGTGAAGCCATAGGCCCGGGCCGCCTCGATTTCGCCGTGGGGCACCGCGCGGATGGCGCCGGCGAAAATTTCGGTGGTGTAGGCGCAGGTGTTGAGGGTCAGCGCCAGAATGGTGCAATTGAGGCCGCTGCGAAAAAACGCGTTCAGCATATCGGTGCCGCGCACGATTTCCAGGCTATACATGCCCGAGTAGAACACCAGCAATTGCACATAGAGCGGCGTACCGCGGAAAATATAGGTAAACAGCCAGACCGGGAAACGCACCCAAGGCCGCGGGGATACCCGGGCAACCGCCATAAATATCGCCATGACCCCGCCGATCGCCACCGACGAAATCAATAGCCACAACGTGATCGCCAGTCCGGTAAACCGGTAACCATCGCTCCACAACAAGGCCTGTCCATATTGTTGCAGGATCTCAATCATAACTCGGCCTTCTTAACACCCATGGAATAACGGCGGGTCAGCCATAGCAGCACCCCGTTGGAGAGGGTGGTGAAAATCAGGTACACCACGCCCGCCACGATGGCGAAATAAAACGGTTGGTATGTCCCCTTGCCCGCCAGCTGCGTGGCTTTGACCACGTCATTGAGACCCAGCAGCGATACCAGGGCGGTGGCCTTGAGGATCACCTGCCAGTTGTTGCCGATACCGGGCAGCGCAAAGCGCATCATGGCCGGAAACATAATGCGCCGGAAGATTTGCGCGCTGGAAAAGCCGAACGCCGTAGCCGCTTCGATCTGGCCGCGCGGCACCGCCATGAACGCGCCGCGAAACGTCTCGGTGAAATAGGCGCCGTAAATAAAGCCCAGCGTGATAATACCGGCCGACATGGGATCGATATCTATCTGGTCCATGCCGATGGATTCGGTCAGGCTGTTGAGCGCGATTTGCAATCCGTAGAAGATCAGCAGCATCAGCACCAGGTCGGGTACGCCGCGGATCAGGGTGGTATAGCCTTCAAAAATACCCGCCAAGGTACGGCTGCGGGAAAGTTTAGCGCCGGCGCCAATCAAGCCGATTATCACCGAGAGCACGACGGAGGTCAGCGCCAGCTCAAGGGTAACCAGGGCACCGCTAATAATGAGTTGCGAGTAACCATGAAGCATCGATCATATCCTGTCCTGGCGGAGGATAAACAGCGTAGATATGCCCGCGCGGCGCGCGGGCATACACCACATAACAGGATTAACCGCCGTACACATCGAAATCAAAATATTGCTTGGCAAATTTATCGTAGGTGCCGTCTTTGCGCATTTCGGCAAAGGCTTTATCCAGGGCGGCCTTCAGATCGGTTTCATCTTTACGCAGGCCCATGCCGGTGCCGACGCCAAAGAATTTATCGTCTTTCACCGCGGGGCCGGCAAAGACATAACCCTTGCCCGCGGGCTGTTTCAGGAAGCCTTCGCTGGCGGCCACTTCATCTTGGAACGCGGCGTCGACACGACCGGCGCCCAGATCCGCATAGATCAGGTCCTGGTTGGCATAAGCCACCACGTCGATGCCCTTCGGCTGCCACATGGCATTGGCATAAGCTTCCTGGGTTGAGCCCTGCAGCACGCCGACGCGTTTGCCTTTCAGCGATTCCAGGGTCGGGGTGATGTCGGTGCCGGCTTTGGCGATCAGGCGCGCATTGGCGGCATAGAGTTTGTCGGTGAAGGCGATTTCCTGCTCGCGTTTCTCGGTGATGGATAACGAAGAGATGATGGCGTCGATTTTCTTGGCTTTCAGCGAGGGGATCAGGGCATCGAAATCGCTTTCAACAAACGTACATTTGGCTTCAATGCGCTTGCAAAGTTCTTTGGCCAGGTCAATATCAAAGCCGACCAGCTGGCCGCTGGCATTTTTGGACTCAAAAGGAGCATAAGTGGGATCGGTGCCGATTTTAATATTTTTGGGTACCGCAGCGAACGCGCTGCCGGCAGCGGCCAGTGCAAATACCAGAGGAAGAACTTTAACCAGCTTTTTCATACATTACCCTCGGAATAATTTTTAGTTAGGCACACAAAGTGATGTTTTCAGCGGTATCAGTTGCACTTTTCATGCCATTTTAGCGGGTGGCGCCGGGTGTGTAACCCCGATGCCCCAATAAACCCCTCGCTGCACTCTTATGGCATGACGCAGAATCCAAACCGCTCCTTTACTGACCGGCGCCGCGATCGGCGGCCGGCCCTCTGCACCATTAGAAAACATAGCATGCTCACTATTGGTGCATTGTTATTTCCCGGCACCATCAGGCAGCGCCGGCGCCTATTGGCCCTGCCAGCGCTCGAACAGGTCTTGCGGCAATTCGATATCGAACTGGTCCAATACGCGGTTGACCGTCTGGTCGATAATCTCCTGCAGACTGGTCGGACGGTGGTACAGGGCGGGTACCGGCGGCATGATCACCGCCCCCATTTCCGCGGCGGCGGTCATCAGCCGCAGATGGCCGAGATGAAGCGGCGTTTCCCGCACGCATAGCACCAGGGTGCGCCGCTCTTTTAACACCACGTCCGCCGCGCGTGCCAGCAGGCCGTCGCTATAGCTATTCACGATGGCGGACAGGGTTTTCATGGAACAAGGTAGGATAACCATGCCGGCGGTTTTAAAAGAACCGGAGCTGATGCTGGCGGCAATATCCCGGCTGTCATGCACCCGATCCGCCAACGACTGGAGATCGCGGATGCTGTAATCGGTTTCCAGCGCCAGCGTCTGGCGCGCGGCGTTGCTCAGCACCAGGTGGGTTTCAATGCCTTCCACTCCCTGGAGCACCTGCAATAACCTGACGCCGTAGATAGCCCCGCTGGCACCGGTAATGCCCACTATCAGTCGTTTCATGTGTATCTCCCTGTGCCGGACAAAACGCGTTGTGGTAGCACATATAATAAAAACACCCGGCGCGAATGACCGCCCGGGTGATGGCTTCGACTACCGGTTTACCGCAGTGGCAGCCAGGTAGTATAGATGCGGAACGACGATAATACCGTTATGGCAACCACAATAGTGCCAATACCGGGTACCAAACCATTACCCTTCGTTATACATTTCCAGGTTTTCCACCTCGGTTTGCATGCGCACCGCTTTAACATCGTCATTGCGCAGCGATTCGAGGTAATCCAGGTAACGCTGATCCACATCCTTGGTGACATAAATCCCGTTAAACACCGAGGACTCGAACTGCGCCACGTCCGGATTGTCTTCGCGCACCGCGTCTTCCAGATCGCTCAAGTCCTGGAAAATCAACGCATCGGCGCCAATCAGCTTGCGGATTTCGTCCACTTCGCGGCCGTGGGCAATCAGCTCGGTCGCGCTCGGCATATCTATGCCGTAGACGTTGGGAAAGCGGATTTCCGGCGCGGCGGACGCCAGGTAAACGTTGCGCGCGCCGGCTTCGCGGGCCATTTCGACAATTTGCTCGGACGTGGTGCCGCGCACGATGGAATCATCCACCAGCAATACGTTTTTGTCGCGGAACTCGGCGCGGTTGGCATTGAGTTTACGACGCACCGACTGGCGGCGGACCTGCTGCCCCGGCATGATAAAGGTACGGCCCACGTAGCGGTTTTTAACAAAACCCTGGCGATACGGCAAGTTCAGGATCCGGGCGATTTCCAAAGCGATATCGCAGGAGGTTTCCGGAATGGGAATGACCACGTCGATATCCAGATCTTCCCATTCGCGGGCGATTTTCTCGCCCAGCTTTTGCCCCATGCGCACCCGGGCGCTATAAACGGAAATCTTATCGATAAACGAGTCGGGGCGCGCAAAATAGACATATTCGAACAGGCACGGATGGCTTTGCGGGTTTTCAGCGCATTGACGCGTGAACAATTGCCCTTTTTCGGTGATATACACCGCTTCGCCCGGCGCGACGTCGCGCAGGAATTCAAAACCGAGGGTATCGAGAGCCACGCTTTCGGACGCGACCATGTACTCATTGCGCCCGTCGGCCAGAGTGCGTTTGCCAATCACCAGCGGACGGATGCCGTTGGCATCGCGAAAGGCAATCAGCCCATGGCCGATAATCATGCCGACCACGGCGTAGGCGCCGCGGATTTGCTGATGGGTAGCCGCCACCGCCGCGAAAATATCGTCGGCTTCCAGCGGATAATCCGGAAAACGATCCAGTTCGCTGGCGAGGATATTGAGCAGGATTTCCGAATCGGACGTGGTATTGATATGGCGACGCCCTTTTTCAAATAATTTCTTGCGCAACTCGTGGGCATTGGTCAGATTGCCGTTGTGCGCCAGGGTGATGCCGAACGGGGAATTGACATAAAAGGGTTGAGCTTCGGAAGCACTGGAACTGCCGGCAGTGGGGTAGCGAACATGGCCGATGCCCATATTGCCCTGCAAGCGCTGCATATGCCTGGCTTCAAATACATCCTTCACCAAACCATTGGCTTTGCGTAAACGAAAGCAATCCAATGCGTCAATGGTGACGATGCCTGCGGCATCCTGCCCACGGTGCTGTAACACCGTTAACGCGTCATAAATCGACTGGTTGACCGGCATAAAACCGGCGATACCGACAATACCGCACATGTGTCATTTCCTCATCAGCGTTACCGCGGCGATTAATGCCTCGGTAAGAAACTCGACGTGCTTTGCAGATAGTCAAAAAACCATCTGATAATACCGCTGAACTGCGGTATTAGCTGGGACTGTTGCCAGTCCGCACTCTGGGAGAATCCGGTGAAAGTATCCAGGAAAAATAGCATGGCCGAAACGACCAGTATGCCCCTGAGCGCGCCGAAGCAAACGCCTAACACCCGATCCGTACCGGATAAACCGGTCCGCTCCACCAGAGAGCCAATCACGTAATTGACGATCGCCCCGACTATCAGGGTCGCCACGAACAGCAGGGCAATCGCGATACCGTTACGAACCAGCTGGTCATCAAAGCGGGTAAAATAACCCGCGAGATAGATATAATAGTGGCTGGCGACGAAAAACGCACATCCCCAGGTTATTAATGATAACGCCTCACGGATAAACCCACGAATCAGACTTATCAGAGCAGAAAATACAATGATGCCAATAATGACGTAATCAACCCAGATCATACATGCATCCCTTGGTAATCCGCCCCGTCAGCTTGTTCGCGGCGAATTCTAACAGAAAACGAAAACGTTTGCGCACCGGAATTCCAGCCCAAAGATAAATAAATAACGGCGATTAAAAAAAGCCAATCGCCGCAAGAAGATAGAGCGCGGCGGCCTGCTGGCCGCCGTTTTTCCGCCGCCGCATCCCCCATCAACGCGCCTTATAGGACCGCAACTGGCCGCTCAAGCCGCTGAGCTGATTCATTTCCGGCAGCGCGCTTTCCAATTTTTGCCGGGAGGCATCCGGACCGACGAAAATGCGGGTAATTTGCCCCGCCACCGGTTCGGCGGGCAGGGTATAGACCCGATAGCCCGACAGGCGCAGCTTGCCGACGATTTCCGTCACTTTGGCCGCATTTTTCAGCGCCCCCAGTTGCACTACCCAGGCTTGCCCCGCGGGGGGCGCCTCGGGTGCCGCCGCTGCGGGCTTGGGCGCTGCGACCGGTTTGGCCGGCGCTTCAGGTTTGATTTCGGCCGGTTCCTCCGGCGCGGTTACCGGCGCGGTTGTCGGCGGAAGGACCGGCTTAGGCGCCGGCTTGGCTACCGGTTTGACCGCGGGCGCGGGCTTAACCGGCACCGGTTTGGCCTGCTCCTGGCGCGGGGCCGGCGCGGCTTTCACCGGTTCGCGCCGGGCCGCCGGCGGGGTTTCTTTTACCGGCGGCGCCGTGGACTGGACGGCGGCATCCGTCCCCTGCGACGTGGCGTCCGCCTCATCGGCCGCGACTTTATCGGCCAGCTCCACCGCCGCCCCCGCCCCTTCCGGCGGCTGGCTGGGCAGCGATTGGCTGGCCTGCGGCGAGGCGTCCGCCTCATCGGCATCGCCGGGTTTAGGCACCAGGGGAATAGAGGCGAAGTCGTCCTGGTAGTGCTTTTTTTTACCATCCAGCAGGCCGGGTAAGACGATCACCCCAAGGGCCACGATAATAATGGTTCCCACCAAGCGGTTTTGAAACTTACTCGCCACGTTCACTCTCCGAGTTTACCAGCGCCATGACCGGGGCCACGGTATGAAACGAACCGAATACCAGCACGCAATCCTCTAACGCCGCGTCCGCTAATGCCTGACGCCAGGCGAGGCCCACATCGGCGAATTGCCGCGCGCCGTCAAGATGTGCCGCCAGCTGCGCCGCGGTAGCCGCACGCGGCCCGTCCAGGCTGGCGCAATACCATTCATCCACCAGGGCGCGCAGGCAGTCCAGGGTACCGGCGATATCTTTATCCGCCAGCATACCCACCACCGCCCGCACTTTCCCGCCGATGGCCAGCGCTCCCAGCCGTTTAGCCAGGTAGCCGGCGGCATGGGGATTATGGGCCACGTCCAGGATACGCAGCGGCCGCTGGCCGATAATCTGGAAGCGGCCGGGCAATGCGGCCTCGGCCAGGCCTTGCCGGATGGCCCGCTCGGACACCGGCAGCGGCCATTGTCTCAGCGCGGCGAGGGCGGTGGCGGCGTTAGCCAGCGGGATCGACGGCAGCGGCAGATCCTCCAGGGACAGCCCAGCATCCCGCCAGCACCAGGTATCGCCGTTTTGGATGAACGACCAGTCGCGATCGCGGCAGTAAAGCTGCGCGCCGAGCTGTTCGGCGTAGCGATCGATGGAGGCCGGGCGGTCCGGCTCGCCGACCACCGCCGGTTTACCGGCCCGGAGTATCCCGGCCTTTTCCCGGCCGATGCTGTCGCGATCCGGCCCCAGCAGTTCGGTATGATCGAGTGCGATGCTGGTAATCACGGACACATCGGCGTCGACGATATTGGTGGCGTCCAGCCGCCCGCCCAGGCCGACCTCAAGAATAACCACATCCAGCGCCGCCTGTTTAAACAGCCAAAAGGCCGCCAGCGTGCCGAACTCGAAGTAACTCAGGGAGATGGCGCCGCGCCCGCTTTCAATGGCCGCCATGGCTTCGCTATGGCGTTCCGGCGCCAACTCGCCCCCCTGGATGCGCACCCGTTCGGTATAGCGCAGCAGATGGGGGGAACTATAGACGCCGACCTTCAGCCCTTCGGCCAGCAATACCGATTCCAGCAGGCGGCAGGTAGTGCCTTTGCCGTTGGTGCCGGCCACCGTGATGACCCGCGGCGCGGGGCGTAACAATTGCAGGTTGGCCGCCGCCTGGCCTACCCGCTCCAGGCCCAGGTCGATGGTTTTGGCGTGCAGGCGCTCAAGATAATAAAGCCACGCGGCCAGTGGCGATGTGGCTTGAGGAGTAAGAAGATTTTCCATACGTCCCGTTTATTGACTATGCATTAACAACGATGGCATCAGCCATGCTGATTACCCGGCTCCGCCGCGCAGCCGGCGCCCTCGGCGGCATATCCCGGCGGCGGCTGCCTTAAATCTCGTCCTGCCGCTCTTCCGGCACGATTTCCGGCCGCGGCTCATGGGAATGCGACGCTTCGGGCTGCGGCCGGTTAGTCAGTTTAGCCAGCAGGCTGGCGAGTTTAAGACGCATTTCGGGACGGCGCACAATCATATCGATCGCCCCTTTCTCCAGCAAAAATTCGCTGCGCTGGAAGCCGGCGGGCAGTTTTTCCCGCACCGTTTGCTCGATGACCCGCGGCCCGGCAAAACCGATCAACGCCTTGGGTTCGGCCACGTTAAGGTCGCCCAACATGGCCAGGCTGGCCGACACGCCGCCCATGGTAGGGTCGGTCAGCACCGAGATATAGGGTAAACGGCGCGCCCGCAGTTTTGCCAGGGCGGCGCTGGTTTTCGCCATCTGCATCAGCGACAGCAGCGCTTCCTGCATGCGGGCGCCGCCGCTGGCGGAGAAGCAGACCAGCGGACATTCGTCTTCCAGGGCCTGCTCGACGGCGCGCACGAAACGGGCGCCGACCACCGAGGACATGGACCCGCCGATAAAGGCGAATTCAAACGAGGCCACCACTACCGGCATATCGTATAACGTGCCTTTCATCACCACCAGGGCATCTTTTTCATCGGTGGCTTTCTGGGCCGCCGCCAGGCGATCCTTATATTTTTTGGAATCCTTGAACTTCAGGATATCCCTTGGTTCCAGCTCGCTGCCCAGTTCCACTTCGCTGCCTTTATCCAAAAAGGCGTGCAGGCGGGCGCGGGCGGTCATGCGCATATGATGATCGCATTTTGGGCAGACTTCCAGATTGCGCTCAAGCTCGGCCCGGTAAAGTACCTGCCCGCAGCTATCACATTTGGTCCAGACGCCTTCCGGGATATTGGCCCTGCGCGCCGGGGTGGCAGTGCTCTTATTGAGAATTCGTTCAATCCAGCTCATCGATAACCTTTCTGTTTGAACCTGGCAAGCGCCAGTCCGCTATTCATGCTTGAACCATTTCGCCGGGCGCACGGTGCCCGCCGTCTTCCTGATATGAAGAGAATGGTCTCTAAAAATGTTGCCCATTAAACCATAACCGCCAACGAGTTGGGATAGAAAACTCTGCTTACCGCTCACAATTCGTCCATTTCCGCCGCCGTTTGGTCGGCCATTCATCTGCGGGCGGCGCGCCTGTGGCGCCAGACTTCAATTACCCCCGGCAGAATCGACAGCACGATAATGGCCACAATCAGCAATTTCAGGTTTTCCTGTACCACCGGCAAATCCCCGAACAGGTAGCCCGCATAGGTAAAAAGCGCCACCCACAGCACGCCGCCGCTAATGTTGAACAGGGCGAAATGCCGGTAAGACATATGGCCCATGCCGGCCACAAAGGGAGCGAAGGTCCTGACTATCGGCACAAAACGAGCCAGGATAATCGTTTTTCCCCCGTGACGCGCATAAAACTGGTGGGTTTTATCCAGGTAGCTGCGGCGGAAAATTCTGGAGTCGGGATTACTGAACAACTTTTCGCCGAACAGCCGCCCGATGGTGTAATTGACCGCATCCCCCAGAATGGCCGCCAGCGCCATCAGCAACGCCATCGTATGTACATCAAGATTGTTTGACGGCAATGCCGCCAGCGCGCCCGCCACGAACAGCAGCGAATCGCCCGGTAAAAACGGCGTAACCACCAGCCCGGTTTCGCAAAACAAAATCAAAAACAAAATGGCATAAATCCAGATGCCATATTGCGCCACCAACTCCGCTAAATGAACGTCAATATGTAAAATAAAATCAATGATAAATCTGATAAATTCCATGTTCAGAATCCCGGCAGCGCAATAGATAGTGTTACAACCATTAATCCAAAAGGAATAACGGTCCCATGGGAGGAAGCGGCAGAGCAAACTGGTCGGGATAATCCACCGCGACCAGGTATAATCCTTCCGCCCTGGCGGTCGCCGCAGCCAGGCTGCGATCCCGGGCTTCCAGTACGTCGGCGATCCAGGCTTCCGGCCGGTTCCCGCATCCTACTTCCATCAGGCTGCCGACAATATTACGCACCATATGATGCAAAAAAGCGTTGGCTTTGATATCCACCACCAGATAAGGGCCGTGGCGCGCGACCGTCAGGTGCTTGATATTGCGCCAGGGAGAATGGGACTGGCAATGCAGGGCGCGAAACGACGTGAAGTCATGTTCTCCCAGCAAATACTCTCCCGCGCGCATCATCTTGTCCGCATCCAGTTGATGATAAAAATGCGTCACTCCCCGGGATAATATAGCCGGTCGGTAGGGGTGATTATAGATAATATAGCGATATCGGCGCGCCAAGGCGCTGAAGCGCGCGTGAAAATCCGGCGCCACGCCGCAGGCCCAGCGCACCGCGACGTCCGCCGGCAGGTTGGCGTTGACGCCCAGGGTCCAGGCGGCGGCCTCGCGTACCGCGCGGGTTTCGAAATGCACCACCTGGCCGGTGGCGTGCACGCCGGCGTCGGTACGCCCGGCGCACAGCACGGAAACCGGCTCATTGGCTACTTTGGATAAGGCCTGTTCCAGGCAAGCCTGGACGCTGCTGACTTCCGACTGCCGCTGCCAGCCGTAAAACCGGCTGCCGTCGTATTCGATTCCCAACGCAATTTTAATCGTTGGCGGTTCACTTCCGGAGACTTCCCGCGACATTAATAAAAATACTCCGCCACCAGCAGCTCTGCGGTCAATAGCGCCATCAGCGCGCCGCCAAAGCGTACATTATCCGCTACCGACCAGAACTGAAGCAGATCCGGCATACCATAATCATTACGCAAACAGCCAATACTCAAATGTACCTGGCCCGACGCATCCTCCACCTGGGTGGGAAAATCCCCTTCGTCGCTGACGGTAATGGTTTCTCCCGCCGTCAACGCGTCGCGGGCTTCCGCGGCGCCCATCGGACGCTGGGTCTCCAGATGCACCAGTTGGGCGTGGCCGTAAAACACCGGCGCCTGGACGCTGCTCACCGAAATGGGCAATCCCTCGTCCAGCAATATCTTGCGCACTTCATCCACCAGGCGGCGTTCAGTTTGCACGCTGCCCTGTTCGTCGGGTAGCAGCGGCAGGATATTAAAGGCCAGTTGGCGGCTGAAAAAGCCCGGTTCGGTGGGCAAGCCGTTTAACAGGCGCGCGCTCTGGCCCGCCAGATCGTCCACCGCCACCTTGCCCTGCCCCGACGCCGACAGCAGATTGCTGACGTGCAGCCGCGCGATACCGGCCAGTTCCGTGAGCGGCCTGACGGCCAGCAGCACTTGGCTGGTGAGGCTGTCCGCCACCGCCACCAGATTGCGATTGCGATAATCCGCCAACACCGCATCGTTGACGCCCGGCACCACCAGCGGCACGTCGGGTTCAAGGGCAAACAGGCCGCTGGAGTCAATCACCACGCATCCCGCGGCGGACGCCGCATCGGCATAGAGGGCGCTGGCCCCGGCGCCGGCGACAAAAAACGCCAGATGCGCCCGGGTCCAGTCAAACTGCGCGGCATCGGTTACCAGCACGCTTTTACCGTCATAACGCAGCGTTTCGCCGGCGCTGCGCTCGCTGGACAGTAAATACAGTTCCCCTACGGGAAACTGACGCTCCTGCAATAATTCAAGCAGCGCTGTACCGACTGCGCCTGTTGCCCCCAAAAGGGCGATATTCCAGCCGTCAGACATCAATTTTCTCTCCAAGACAGTGCATAATTGCGCCCGGAAGGCAGTAGCCTCCCGGCTTAAAAAGGGTAACACGCCACGCCCGGGCAATGGCGGCCCCGCGCGGCGCATATTATATACTAGTTGACCCCGCTGCCGGAGCATCCCCCGCCCGCGCGGCGGCCGGGGCGCTGAAAAGGGGGAATATTCTGCCACCGAATGTCGCAAGATCACAATGCTATAATGGCCGGGGCGCCGCTTATGCTCGCCGCACGCTGATTATTGCCCGGTTCTTCAGGCCTCTGGCGCAAAAATTTTTTTCTGTCGCCGGGCGATGATATCCGTACAATGGCGCATTACGCTACGAGGACCGCCTACATGCCTATGCTGTTCCCGCTGCTGGCGGTTTTGATCTGGTCGGTTAACGCCATTGTCAGCAAAATGTCCGCCAGCGCCATCGATCCGGCGGCTATTTCATTTTATCGCTGGCTGCTGGCCCTGCTGATAATGACCCCGTTTGTCTTGCCGGGAGTAGTGCGCAGCCGCCGCACGGTGTTCCGGCAGTGGTGGCGCTTGCTGGTGCTGGGCCTGCTCGGCATGGTGTTATACCAGAGCCTGGCTTATTATGCCGCCCACAGCGTTACCGCCGTGTTTATGGGCATTCTCAATTCGCTGATTCCCCTGTTGACGGTGCTGCTCAGCATCGTGGTGCTGCGCGCCGTGCCTACCCTCGGCGTACTGCTGGGCGCCTTGCTGTCGTTTGGCGGCCTGATATGGCTGGTCAGCGAAGGCCATCCGCGGGTGCTTATCGAGCGCGGCATGGGCAGCGGGGAAATCATGATGATTGGCGCTTCGGCCTCCTACGCGCTTTACGGGGTGCTGACCAAGCGCTGGGCCATCCCTTTGCCTAACTGGCAGTCGCTTTATATCCAGGTGGCATTCGGCGTGGTGCTTCTGCTGCCCGGGTTCCTGCTGGCCCCCGATATCAGCCTGACGGCGCGCAATATTCCGCTGGTGATGTTTGCCGGCATCGCCGCCTCGCTGGCCGCGCCCTATTTGTGGATACAGGGCGTAATGCGCCTGGGCGCCAATACCGCGTCGATTTTTATGAATCTGGCGCCGGTGTTCACCGCCGTCATCGCCGTGCTTTTTTTACGTGAGGACTTACACAGCTATCACGTAATAGGCGGCGGGATTACACTATTCGGTGTCATACTGGCGCAAAGGCTGCGGATACCGTTAATCCGCCGGGATCGCACGGAGCAGAAAATGCCTTCCGGCCGCTTGCCGCTACCGTAAAATACGGCGACTTGCTATGATTCGCCGCATTATTTTCTTGCCGCACTATCTTATATCCATACGCCCGATGATATGACCGGGCCGGATGACAGCGCCCCTCGATGCCAAAGGATGAGAGATATGCAACCTGTAAGAGGTCCCGATACGCCATTACCAGGCGATCCCCCCCGCGGCGCTGCGGCCAGCGCCCCTTTCGGGCAGGAGGGCGAAAAACCGCTGACCACGGCGCAGCGCACATCTCTTGAGCGCATGATTATCAAGATCATGGCGCTGAGCAACAGCAAGGCGCCGGAAATCTGGGCGGCGCTGCGCCATCAGTTGCATATCGCCAATGACGGCGAACTGACCGCACGTCATTTTCAGCCGGCGGAGCAGTTGCTGCAGGTGCGCCTGGAACAGGCGCAGCAAACCCATGCCGGCCGGCAGTTGATGCAGCAACTGACCGAACTGTTGCCCAAAGGCAATAACCGCCAGGCGGTAAGCGACTATATCCGCCGCGAGTTCGGCCATACCGTACTTAGCCAGCTTGAACCGGATCAACTGCTGCAAGTGGTGGCGCTGCTGCAAAATGGCCGGCTCAATATTCCGCAGCCGCAGCAGGCGGCGATTACCGACCGGACGCTGCTGCCCGCCGAGCACCATGCCCTCAATCAGCAAATCACCCGGCTAGCGGCCATAAGCGGGGAGTCGCCGGCGGATATCTGGCAAAGCCTGATGACCATGATGGGACTGAAGCCCGGCGATCCCATCCCGGCGCGTCATTTCCAGCTATTGATGCAATTCCTGCAGGGACATGTGACGCTGTCGCAACAGGCATCCCCTACCCTGTCGTCGGTGCAGGCCGCGCTGAAACAACCCACCAACAGCGACGAACAGCAGGCCATCGAAGCCTACTGCAAGCAGCATTTCAACGCCGCGCCGCAAAGTATCCTTACCCCGGCGCAGGTCGGCGCGGTGATGCAATTCCTGTTTATCCACCGCCTGGCCCGCACCCAAAGCCAGCATCAAACCTCCGATAGCCGGCTGATCCAGCCCGCGATGAGCCCGCTTATCGCCACGGTGCCGGTGGAGAGCATGCGCGGCGTCGCCAAATCACGCTGGATTGCGGGGCTGGCCCTGCTCGCGGTCCTGGTGCTGATTTGGATAGTGATCTAACCCGCCAACGCGTTTATCTCCGGCACGCCGGCGAAAAAAAACCACTCCCGGCCTGAACCGCAGGAGTGGTTTTTGGTTACCCGTCCCGGCGCAATACGCCGGGACGGAACACCGCCGTTAGTTATATTTGCGCATTACCAGCGTAGCGTTGGTACCGCCGAATCCGAAACTGTTGGTCATCACCGTGGTGAGACGCCGTTCGGTGGGCCGGGTAATCACATTCATCCCTTCGGCCTGCGGATCCAGCTCGTCGATATTAATGCTCGGCGCAATAAAACCGTGCTCCAGCATCAGCAGGGTAAAGATGGTTTCATGCACCCCGGCGGCGCCCAGGGAATGGCCGGTCATGGCCTTGGTGGAAGAGAACGCCGGATGATTGCTGCCGAAGGTTTCGCGAATGGCCCAGAGTTCCTTAACGTCGCCCACCGGCGTGGAAGTGCCGTGCACATTAAGATAGTCGATGGGCGTATCCACATCCTTCAGCGCCATCTGCATGCAGCGGATCGCCCCCTCGCCCGACGGGGCCACCATGTCTGCCCCGTCTGAATTGGCGCCGTAGCCGACGATTTCACCATAAATATGCGCGCCGCGGGCCAGCGCATGTTCCAATTCTTCCACCACCACGATACCGCCGCCGCCGGCGATGACAAAACCGTCGCGGTTCACATCGTACGTGCGGGACGCTTTGGACGGGGTTTCGTTATAGCGGGTGGACAGCGCGCCCATGGCGTCGAATTCGCAGGCCATTTCCCAGCATAGTTCTTCGCCGCCGCCGGCGAACACCACGTCCTGTTTGCCCAGTTGAATCATTTCCATCGCGTTGCCGATACAATGGGCGGACGTGGAGCAGGCGGAGCTGATGGAGTAGTTGACGCCGCGGATTTTGAACGGCGTGGCCAGGCAGGCGGACACGCCGGAGGCCATGGCTTTCGTCACCATATAAGGGCCTACGCCGCGCAGGCCGCGCGCGCGCATGCCATCGGAGCCGGCGACCTGATTGCGCGGGGAGCCGCCGCCGGAGCCGACGATCAGGCCGGTGCGATCGTTGGAGACCTGATCGTCGCTCAGGCCGGAATCTTTAATCGCCTGTTCCATGGAGAGGTAAGCATAGATGGAAGCATCACTCATAAAGCGCGCAATTTTACGATCAATCAGCCCGGTAGTATCGAGTTTAATGTCGCCCCAAACATGGCTGCGCATGCCGGAATCTTTCAGTTCCTGGGAAAAAGTGATTCCGGAGCGGCCTTGTTGCAGAGATGCCAGGACTTCTTTCTGGTCATTACCAATACTCGATATAATCCCCAGGCCGGTAATCACTGCACGTTTCATTTAATACCTCTTGTATTTATATATGAGATTCTGTGACGCACTTTAGCGTACAGTTGTAAGCTGAACAAGTCCGATCAGACGAAGTATGCCAAATTTGCGCCTTAAAGCACACCTCGTTAAAATCCATACACTTCCTGACAAATGAGCCTGTAGCCGTGAATCGCGCCCCAATCCGCAATGCCATTCTGAGTTGGAACGACGAGGGTACACCTGTATCCCGACATTTTGATGACGTTTATTATTCCAACCAGGACGGGCTGGAGGAAACCCGCTATGTATTTTTGCGCGGCAATACCTTGCCCGGGCGGTTTAGCACTCACCAGCGGCCGTTATTTATCGTCGCGGAAACCGGCTTCGGCACCGGGCTGAATTTTCTCACCCTGTGGCAGGTTTTCGACCGGTTCCGCCGGCAAGCGCCCGGGGCCGTGCTGCGGCGCTTGCATTTTATCAGCGTCGAACAGTTTCCCCTGCGGGTGGAGGATGTGGCGCTGACCCACGCCCGCTGGCCCGAACTGGCGGATTACGCCGCCGAGCTGCGCCAACAGTGGCCGCTGCCCACCGCCGGGTGCCACCGGCTGATCCTGGGCGGCGGCGCCGTAACGCTGGACTTATGGTATGGCGAGGTCAATACCCTGCTGCCGGGGCTGGACGACAGCTTATCCGGCCAGGTGGACGCATGGTTTCTGGATGGTTTCGCCCCGTCCAAGAATCCCGGGATGTGGAGCGAGGAATTGTTTCAGGCCATGGCGCGGCTGGCGGGGCCGCAGGGTACGTTCGCCACCTTTACCGCCGCCGGTTTCGTGCGGCGCGGCTTGCAGCAGGCGGGTTTTAGCGTCGGTAAAATGCCGGGCTTCGGCCAGAAACGCGAAATGCTGGCCGGTACGCGCAGCCCGGCGGCCGGCGGCGGCGCAGGCGCGGGCGCGGATAGAGTCGCCCCGTACACCGAAGCCGTAGCGGGTGTCTTTCGCACTGGCGCGAACGCCATAGCCGATGCATCAAAGCGTGACGCCCGCGCCGTAGTCCCCGCCGCGCCCTGGTATGCCCGCCGGCCGGCGGATAACCCCCGCGACGTGGCGGTCGTCGGCGGCGGCATCGCCGGCGCGCTGGCGGCGGCGGCCCTGCAGCGGCGCGGCGCGCGCGTAACCCTCTATTGCGCCGATAGCGCCCCCGCCGCGGGGGCTTCGGGCAATCGGCAGGGGGCGCTATATCCGCTGCTGAATAATGAAGATGACGAACTGGCGCAATGGTTTGCCAGCGCCTTCCCTTTCGCCCTGGCCGTTTATCGCGACTGCGCGCGCCAGGGGATTGCCTTCGAGCATCAATGGTGCGGCGTTACGCAGTTGGCCTATGATGCCAGGACCCGGCGCAAACTGGACCAGATCCTCGCCTCCGGCTGGCCCGGGCAATTGGTAAGGGCCGTAGCCGCCTGCGAGATGGCGGCCTTGACCGGGCTGGACACCGGCCGCGACGGCGTCACCTATCCGCTGGGCGGCTGGCTCAACCCGGCGCAGCTTACCGCCGGGATACTGGAGCAGGCGCAGCGCCGCGGTATGGCGGCGTATTATGGCCGCGAGGTGCGGCAATTGGCGGCAACGCCGGACGGCTGGTCGCTGGGCTTTGCCCAAGGCGGCGCGGCGCGCCACGCCACGGTGGTACTGGCCAACGGCCACCGGCTGCTGCAATGGCCGCTAACCGCCCCGCTGCCGCTGACCAGCGTGCGCGGGCAGGTCAGCCATATTCCCGCCGTACCGGCCCTGGCGCCCCTGAAACAGGTGCTTTGCTATGACGGCTACCTGACCCCCGCCAGCGCGGGTTTTCAAACCCACTGCCTGGGCGCCAGCGCGCAGCGCGATGACGAACGAACCGAGTACCGCCCACGGGATCAGCAGCAAAACTACGATCGCCTGATTGCCTGCCTGCCGGCGCCGTCCTGGCCGCTGGCCGCCGATATCAGCGCCGCGCAGGCGCGCTGCGGCGTACGCAGCAGCGCCCGCGATCATATGCCCATGGTGGGTAACGTGCCCGATTATGACGCCATCCTGCGGGCCTACGCCGACCTGTCCCGGCTGCGTGCGTCCGGCGCGGCAATCGCGGCCGCTCCCGTCCATGACAATTTGTTTATGCTCGGCGGCCTGGGGTCGCGCGGTTTATGTACCGCCCCCCTGGCGGCCGAAATACTTGCCGGGCAGATTTTTGGCGAACCGCTGCCGCTGAACCTGGACCAGTCGGCCGCGCTCAGCCCCAACCGTTTTTGGATCAGAAAGCTGCTGGCCGGACGGCAAATAAAATAGCCCGCTTAAAACTTCACGTTCAGCGTGGCCCATACCGTTCTGCCCGGTTCATTGACCTGCCTGTTGGCCGAGTAGCCAAAACCGCTGTTGCCCGCCAGGTTAAGGTGCTCGCTATAGGATTTATTCAGGATATTATCGACGCCGCTGCTGATTTTGATTTTTTTGGTCATTTTATAAGCCGCGTTGGCCGATAGAACGCCGAAGCCGGAACTGGTATTGAAATCCTTGCCGGCCACATTGCCCTGGTCAAGGGCAACCCGCCGCTGCCGGCTGACCGCGCGCCACAGGGCCGAGCTGCTCCACCGTTCCCGCTCGTAGGTCAGGCCGAACCGCGCATCCAGGGGCGGCATTTGCGGCAGCGGCTGGCCGTCGCTGGTGTTTCGGCCCCAGGCGTAAGCCACGCTGGCATCCCCTTTCCAGCGTTCGGTGAATTGATAGCCGGTCCCGAACTCGGCGCCCATGATAGCGGCATTGACGTTGGCGGCCTGGCTGCGATAGGCATTGTCCGGGTCGTATTTCACCAGGATAAAATCGTTTACCTGCCCGAGATAGCCTGACAGCCAGGCGGTCAGGCGCTCGCCGTGGTATTGCGCGCCCGCATCGATTTGGGTGGTTTTTTCGCTTTGCAATGCGTCAAAGGCGCTGCTGTCGCGACGAGGGCCGGATTTAGGAGCGAATAATTCCCAATAATCGGGAAACCGCTCTGTATACCCCAGACCGGTATAAAACAGCACCGGCAGGGCATCGGGCTGGTATTCATAGCGCATAAATCCCGCGGGCAGAATTGCCGACCGGGTTCGATCGCCGGTTGCGGCGTATTTGTCGGCCCGGCTGCGGTCAAGACGGGCTCCGCCGATAACGCGGTTTTGCTCCGGAGCATGCCAGGTCAGCTCGCTGAACAGGCCGCAATCCTGGAACTGCGCATTTTTTCGCCAGCCATGCACCTGCTTGCTGCGGTGGGTATTGGCTTGCATATCCACGCCGGATTGCAGGCGAAAATCAGGCCATAACCAGGTGCCCATGGCGCGGGCGCCGGCGGTGCGGCGATCGAGATTGCTGGAACGGGTCCGCGACTTGCAGCAGTAAGCCGTCTTGCCGGCGTGATGTGGCGTAGCGCGCAGGGTGGTATTGTCCATAATATGGTTGGCGTAGCTGTAGTAGACCTGTGCTTCGATTTTATCCAGCACCTCGCCGATAGCGTCTTTTTCAAACCGCATGCCCAGGCTGTCGCGCTTAAACTGCGCGCCGTCCATGCCCCGTCCCGCATAACGGGCCTCACCGTTGCCCTTGCCCATGCTGAGTTCCAGGCGCGTATTGCTATCCGGCGTCCAGCCAAGGGCCAGATCGCCATTCCATTTCTTCCATTGGGACGGCACCCGGAACCCGGCGCCATCCCGGTAGTCGCCGGCCCGCGAGGTATTGCCGGCGAGTTGCAGATACCCCCGTTCGTCGCCCAGGCTGGTTTCGGCCCTCTCATCCCAGCGGCCGTTGGACCCCGCCAGCATGCCGCCGCCGGCATTGATGCCCGGTCGCTCGAACCGCGGATAAACCCGTTCGAAACGCAGGGTGCCGGCGGACGCGCCCGGCCCCCACAGCACGGTTTGCGGTCCCTTGACCAAGGTAAGGACATCATAGCTTTCCGGCGAGATATAGGATGTCGGCGCGTCCATGCGGCTGGGACAGGCCCCCAGGATTTCAGCGCCGTCGGTCAGGATTTTCAGGCGTGAGCCAAACTGGCCGCGGAACACCGGATCGCCGTTGGTGCCGCCATTACGAATCTGGGAAAACCCCGGGATGGTTTTCAGATAATCGGCCCCATCGCTGGCGGGCACCGGCTGGCGCGGGGTTTTCGGGGACGTGACGATAGTCAAAGGTGAATACAGCGGCGCCGTCACCGTGATGACATCGGCATCCTGGGGCGCCGGCTGGGTGTTTTGCAACGCGTGATGCTGGGAGTGAGCGGCCATGCTATTGGCCGCGACCAGGGTAAATACCGGTATAAAGCCGCTCAGGCGACGGGGTAAACGACTCGGTGCAGGCGGGTAAGTATAACCAGACATCATCTTTCCTTATGATTAAGCGATAATTTCCTGAGAAGTCAAACGTGACGGCGCGGCCGGGCCCGACAGGTGTTATGGCGAGGCATAAGCGATAGCGGACAACGCGGCCCAGAGCCGGGTTATGCCGGCGGATCGCGCTACAGCGCGTACTGAAAGAGGAGGCGGGCAAACGGCGGGCGGGTCCCCGCCGGGAATACCATCAGGCTCATTGACACCACCGGTCTGATGACCATCGACCACGGTAGGATTGTACGCGATCGGCCGGGATGTCGAGGAACAACTCAGGTTTCGTTTATCAATGGTATGGCATCATTAACCCAGCGATATAACTTGCTGATTTAACGATGCTTATAGAGGAAATAACGTATTAGCGCGGAGTAAGGCTGCGCGTCAAAGGCGCGCCTGTTCATAGAGCTGCTGCCACATGCCCGTCACCAGCACTTGATCCGGCGGCGACAGCTCGCCGTTGCCGATAGCCTTGGCCAGGCAGGACTGAACCCGATCGTGCAGGGCCTCAAGGGTATGCTCGCCGTTTTCCTGGGCTTCGGCCACCGCCAGCGTCAAATGGCCGCGCAAATAACCGCCGGCAAATAACTCATCATCGCTGGCGTGCTCCACCATATCGTCAATTAACGCCAGAATGCGCGCTTCGAAATCTACGATCATCACATATCCTCATTATTCATAACGCGGGGCCGGAAACACCCGCTATATCGGCCGGATAGGGGAACTGCCGCCGCGCCAGGGGAGCGGTGGCGTAAAACGCATGCAAGGCCCGGATAAAGGCGGCAGCGCGATCCGGAATACCCGCGGATAAATAGCTCATCACCTGGGCGTGAACCTTACGCTGGAAGGCAATGCGATCCGGTTCGCCTGCGCCGTTGAGATTATCGCAACTCACGTTGAACGGGAAACCGGCGGCGACGCAAAACATCCACTCCAGCGCCTGGGGCTTGATCTCCGCCAGTTCGAAGCGATGCTGGGTGTCGTCGTCACGGCCGTCCGGACAATACCAATAGCCGAAATCCACCAGCAACCTGCGCCGCGCCCCGGCAATGCACCAATGGGAGATTTCGTGCAGCGCGCTGGCATAATAGCCATGGGCAAATACGATGCGATGATAGGAAATACCCTCATCCGCCGGCAAATAAACAGGCTCGTCATCCCCTTTAACCAGGCGGGTATTGAAGCTGTCGGCAAAGCAGTTGTCAAATAGGGTAATCAACTGCGGGTATTCATGGGATTCGCTGTGCATCATCTCGGTATAATCGATTTCAAATATGGGAAGAAAACCACTGCATCAACGTAGCGCCGTGGCTGTCGTAAAGCAGCTTGATGCTCATCAGCAGCGACACCGCCACGATCATCGGTCGGATCAGCTTTTGTCCTTTGGTTAACACCATGCGGGCCCCCAGGCGCGCGCCCAGTATCTGTCCGGCCAGCATCACCAATCCTACGCTCCAGACCACTTTGCCGGCAAACATAAACAGCAGCAGGCCGCCAAAGTTGGAGGTGAAATTCAGCACCTTGGCATGAGCGGTGGCTTTGGCCAGGTTAAAGCCGCACAGCGTCACGTAAGCCAGCGCATAAAAAGAACCGGCGCCGGGACCGAAAAAACCGTCATAAAAACCGACGCCGCAGCCGGCGACCAGGGCAAACGGCCAGGCGGACAACCGGCGCTGGCGATCGTCTTCACCGATGCGGGGCATGACGAGAAAATACAGCCCGATGCCGATGACCAGCAGCGGCAGCACCTGGCGCAGCAGATCCGCCCGCAGGTGCTGGATCAGGATGGCGCCGGTCATCGAGCCGATAAACGTCATGGCGATGGTCAGCTTCTGATTGCCGATATTCACCGCGCGCTGGCGAATAAAATACAGGCTGGCAGAGAACGAACCGCCAACCGACTGCAATTTATTGGTGCCCAGCGTCTGCGCCGGCGGCAACCCCGCCGCCAGCAACGCCGGCAGGGTGATCAACCCGCCGCCGCCGGCGATGGAATCAATAAATCCCGCAAATACGCTTACGCCAAACAGCAGCGCAAACACCACGGGGGAAACCACTAACCAATCCATGTGTCATCCGGGAAAAGGGTTGCGGCCCGCACCAATCCCGTACGGGCCATGATGATTTGCCGCGCGCGGCGGTTATTCGGTCACCAGGCGGCGATCCAGCAAGGCCTGGCAGGACGGCGGCAGCGGAGGCGGCTGTTTTGCCGGCCCGCCGCCGGTGCCCGGTTTGGCCGGCAGGAACCAGCTATCCAGTTCGGCGCCGCAGCCGTCGCCGGCCGGCGGCGGAGCCTGCTCCTGGCATTCCCGGCTGTCGGCGGGGCAACGCAGGCGCACATGCATATGGGCGCGATGGCCGAACCAGGGACGCACTTTGGTCAACCAGCCGCGATCTTGCCCAGCGACGCGGCACAGCTGTTTTTTAATGGCCGGGCTGACAAAAATACGCGTAACCTCGGGGTCTTCGGCGGCCAGTTTAATCAGCATGGCGGTTTGCGGCTGCCAGAGATTGGCGTTGATATCGCGGCCGTTGGCCGTCACCAGATCCAGCGGCTGTGGTTTAAGCAACTGCGCCGCGCTCCAGCGCTGACGCGGTAATTGCAGCCAGATATCCGCGTCCAGCCCGGACTGATGACTGGCATGGCCGCTGCCGAACCGGCCGCCGGCGGGCATGGCCATATCGCCCACCAGCAGGTTCCCCAGGCCCAGATGCTTTACCTGGTTGCTCAGGCGCACGATAAACAGCAGTAAGTCGGGATGGCCGTAATAACGCCGCTGATCCGGACGCAATACCTGATAATTGGCCGCCTCCAGCTGCAGCGGCTGCGCGCCGACGATGCAGCCGTTGGCGAAAGCGCCGATCGCCTGCGGATTACCGGCTATCGGGTGCGCAATTTTTTGCCAGGGCGTGGGGGCGGCCAGCACCTGAACGGTTGCCAGCGCCAGTAATCCGACTATCCATTGCCGCATAAAATTACCATTGAGGGATTGTTGAGGCCACGTCGCCGCACTGCGCGCGCTGCCGTAATAAATGATCCATTAATACGATCGCCATCATCGCCTCGGCAATCGGCACCGCGCGAATGCCAACGCAGGGATCGTGCCGCCCGCGGGTCACCATCTCCACCTGCTCCCCGGCTCGGTTAACGGTGCGCCCGGGCACCATAATGCTGGAGGTGGGCTTTAGGGCCAGATGGGCGATTACCGCCTGCCCGCTGCTGATGCCGCCCAAAATGCCGCCCGCATGGTTGCTGACGAACCCCGCCGGGGTAATTTCATCGCGGTTTTCACTGCCGCGTTTGGTGACCACGGCAAACCCGTCGCCGATTTCCACCCCCTTGACCGCATTGATGCTCATCAGGGCATGGGCCAGATCGGCATCGAGACGGTCAAATACCGGTTCGCCCAGGCCGGCCGGCAAATGCTCGGCCACCACCGTCACTTTGGCGCCAATGGAATCGCCCTCTTTTTTCAGGTTGCGCATCAGGGTATCGAGCGCCTCCAGGCGATCGGGGTCCGGACAGAAAAAGGGGTTTTGCTCCACCTGCTCCCAGTCTTTCAACTCACAGCAAATATCGCCGATTTGCGCCAGGTAGCCCCGCACGGTTACGCCGTATTTTTGGGCCAGGTATTTTTTGGCGATCGCCCCCGCGGCCACCCGCATCGCGGTCTCGCGCGCCGACGAACGCCCGCCGCCGCGATAGTCGCGCACGCCGTATTTGCGCTCGTAGGTATAGTCCGCATGGCCGGGACGAAAGACGTCTTTGATGGCGCTATAGTCTTGCGAACGTTGATCGGTATTTTCGATCAGCAGCCCGATGCTGGTGCCGGTGGTGACCCCCTCGAACACCCCGGAGAGGATGCGCACCTCGTCGGCCTCGCGGCGCTGGGTGGTATAGCGGGAGGTGCCCGGCCGGCGCCGGTCGAGATCCCGCTGTAAATCCGCCTCCGTAAGGGGGATGCCCGGCGGCACGCCGTCGACCACGCAGCCCAGCGCCACCCCGTGGGACTCGCCAAACGTGGTGACGCGAAATAATTGACCAATACTGTTCCCCGCCATCGGGACTCCTTTACCTAACCTGATTTACATAAAAAAGACTGCCCGGGGCAGTGCTGCGTGGCCGCGCCGGGGCGCGTTTAATCCTGGAACATTGTAAAGGTTTCGCCGCAGGCCACAAGCTGTTCCCGGGTGAGCGCGAAAACCCCGTCGCCGCCGTTATCGAACGTCAGCCAGTTAAAAGGAATGTCCGGATATTGTTCCATCAGGTGCACCATGCTATTGCCGACTTCGCAAATCAATACGCCGTTATCGCTCAGATATTGCGGCGCGCAGGCCAGAATGCGGCGCACCAGCTTCAGGCCGTCGCGACCCGCCGCCAGCCCCAATACCGGCTCGGCATGGAACTCCTGGGGCAGATCGTTCATGTCTTCCTCATCCACGTAAGGCGGATTGGTGACGATAAGATCGTAGCGCAGCGCCGGCAACTCGCGAAACAAATCGGAACGCAGGGGCGTCACCCGGCCCTCAAGCCCATAGGCCTGGATATTATGCTCGGCGACCGCCAGCACGTCGCCGGAAATATCCACCGCGTCCACTTCCGCTTCCGGAAAGGCGAACGCGCTGGCAATGGCGATGCAGCCGCTGCCGGTACACATATCGAGGATATGGGCCGGCGGCTGGGGCAACAGGTCGCGGTAGCGATCGTCGATGAGTTCGCCGATGGGCGAACGGGGAATCAGCACCCGCTCGTCGACGTAAAATTCCAGGCCGCAAAACCAGGCTTTATTAGTCAGGTAAGGCACGGGGATACGTTCGTTCACCCGGCGGACCACGCGTTCGACGATACGATAACGCTCGCTGGAAGTCAGGCGGGACACATACATTTCCTTGGGCAAATCCAGCGGCAGGAACAGGCTGGGCAGTACCAATTGTATCGCCTCGTCCCAAGGATTATCGGTACCGTGACCGTAAAAGATTTGCGCGGCATTAAAACGGCTTACCGTCCAACGCAGCAGATCCTGAATGCTGTGCAGCTCGGCAACCGCCTCATCCACAAAAATTTTGTCCAATTTACTCTCCGCGGGGAAATTTGCGCCAGTTCTTGCCGGCTAGTTTGCCATGAAGCGGGGGACAAAGCAGCAAGCAAGAAGATCGTGCCGGTAAGTAAATTATGTCAGATAGGAAAAGTTTCGCCGAAAAAGCGGTGGACAGGGTAAACTCGTAGAAAAACAGCAACCGCAGAGTGGGGAATGAAGAAAAGATATCAACTGGCCGATGAGGAACGGCAAATATTTCGTGAATCCATCGCCGGCACCAAACCCATACGGCAGGATACCGTCAAACCGCCGAAACCGCGTTTAAAGCGCGCCGTGTTGCCTGCCCGGCGGCTGCTCCAGGAACAGGTGGATGCCAGTTTTTATTTTTCCGATGAATTCCAGCCGTTATTGGATAACGACGGCCCGGCGCGCTATGTACGCCCCGACGCCAGCCCCTACGAAGTCAAAAAATTGCGGCGGGGGGATTACACGCCGGAGCTATTTCTCGACCTGCACGGCCTGACCCAGGCGCAGGCCAAGGAAGAATTGGGGGCACTGATTGCCGCCTGCCGCCGGGAACACGTGCTTTGCGCCTGCGTAATGCATGGGCACGGCAAACACATCCTCAAACAGCAAACGCCGTTATGGCTGGCGCAGCACCCGGACGTGCTGGGATTTCATCAGGCGCCGAACACCTTCGGCGGCGACGCGGCGCTGCTGGTGCTCATCGAACTCGACGAGTAGCGGCGATCAGACTTTGGTCAGCAACTGCGCCGGTCCGACCTGCCATTCCAGCTTGCCCTTGCCGCTCTTGGCATCGAGTTCCACGCAGGCCACGGCCGAGGTGGCGAACATCGGCGCCTGTTCTTGCGGACATAAATCGGCGACCAGATAACCCACCAGGGGCAGATGGGAAATAATCAGCACCGATCCCAGCCCTTCATTCGCCAGCGTCTGCAAATAACAGCACACCAGGTCAACGTCGCCGCCCGGCGTCAGCTCGGGCATGGTCTCTTCGCCGTCCGGCAGCACCAGTTCGTTACGCAGCACGCCCAGTGTCTGTTGCGCACGCAGATAAGGGCTGACCAAAACGCGATCGGTATCTAGGATCCTGGTACTTAACCAACATGCCATCAGGCGTGATTCATCACAGCCGCGAACAGTCAAAGGCCTTTCCGCATCACTGGCCGCTTCAAGCTGAGCGTCGCCGTGCCGCATAATTAAAACTTGCATAGTGCACCGTAGTTGTTGGACGAAACGCGAAAATAGACGGGATAACCGGACATTCGCGCTTGAAATCGCGTAAATAAAACGCTGCTTTTTACATCAATACCCTCTTCATAGTCAACACATCGAACATTAATTAACGCATCCGGGACGTTAATTTACTCAAAGCAGCGCCGGCAGAGTGTGATGGCTATTAGCATATGACAACACTTTCAGATAAAGGTGCAAGGTAAGTAACATTTTCGAAGTTGACAGCCGGCGAGCGGCGCCGATATCCGGATGCGGGCGGTAAAATGGGGGTGTCAAACGAAAAACAGGCCCGGTTAAGGGCCTGTAATAGCTGAAATTAACGCAATCCCAGCTGGAAGATCAGGGTTTCAGCCTGGCAGCTGAAAGTAAAATCGACATTCAGTTCGACACCGCCGCTCACGGGTTCGATCCGGCTGGTGATTTCGCAGGGATCGGATTCTATCGCCCGGGCTTTTTCGGTCAGGGAAGCCAGCATGGCTTCGGCCTGGGCCCGTTGCTCAAATACTTTGCTGAACGAGGCGGTGCAATCCTCGTTGTCGATAATGGTGCCGACATCGACGCAGCAGCAAGCAGCGGTTTCTTGGGCGCTGCATTTGTTTATAGAATGTGTCATCGTAATTTTCTCCACAGGGTTTACCTGTCTGACAATAATAAGCCAATCAAAAATATCTGTGGCTTATTATACTCCCGTACACCCACCGTTGATAGGGCTTACTGCCCGGCGACTACTGCGAATCGATATCCTTCAGATCGCCCTGTATCGCCTGCGCGTTGGGGTTTTCCTGCGGGGTCAGTTTGCCGCCGCTGGCCAGGAAATCATGCCGTTGGAAATAGGCGGCGCGGATCAAGGCGTAAGGGTCGGACGAATTACGCAACAGGCTGTCCGAATCGAGCAATTGCGCGCGGGTCTCGATGCCTTCAAACACCCACTTGCCGGCGGACATCCACCAGGTGAGATAGCTCAGGACCGGATAGAAATTATCCACCGCCCCGCCCAAATCCTCACGCGGCGTGAAACTGCCGTAGCCCGGCAGCACGACGTAGGGGCCGTAACCCACCCCGTAGCTGCCCAGGGTCGTCCCGAAGCGGCGGGGTTCTTCCTTGGCCAGTTTCGGATTGGCCATGGACGCCACGTCAATCAAGCCGCCCATCCCCAGCAAGGTATTGAGGAAAAAGCGGTTGAAATGGATCATCGCTTCATAAGGCTTGCCGACAATAAAGTAGTTGACCATCGAGGCCGGCTCTTCCAGATTGCTGAGAAAATTGCCCAGGCCGTTGCGTGCCGGCGTCGGCACATAATCACGCCAGGCCACCGCCACCGGACGCACCACGTAAGGGTCGAGGACATTGTAGTTAAAGTCGAACATTGTCCGGTTGAACCCTTCCAGGCGATCCGGACGCTCCTGATAGGTTTGATCGGTTTTATTACTGGCACATCCCAGAACCAAAACGCTGGCCAGCGCTACACCTGACAGGCGGTAATTCATGTTTCAACTCCGTTTATTATTTTTATGCCCGCCGCTAGGGCACTTGTTGATCAATCCGCACGGCAATCCGGCCGGTGCCGTTAAAATCCTGCAACGCGCTCTCGCCGAACCAGTCGCCGCTTTTTGCCTGCGCGGTGCCGTCTGCGGCAATCCTGACCCGTACTTTTACCTGCGGCTGCGCGGAAAGCAATCGTTCGGGCAACATGGCATTGCCGTCGTCAAGGGATAACGATAACGGAAAGCGACTCATTGGCAAAGGTTTTACCGCTACCGGCACCGGACTTTTGCCGTCGGTAACCGAAATAAACACCGTTCCCCGCGCCGGCAGATGCCCGGCCGCGGCCGTTGAAAGCGTCACTATGACATTCAGTTTAGCCGTCTCCTGGCCGGATTGCTCCCTGGCCTGGGCAATACTGCGCCGGATGGTATCAATATGCGGATCGCCGGCCGGCAAAAGCGGCAGGATATGCTGCCAAAGAGCGGTGGCCTGCGCGTAATTATTTTGCTGATACTGGCCGATGGCCAGCAAATTCAGGGCGGCGACATTATCCGGCTGTTGTTGCACCAGCGCCTGCAACAGGCGGATGCCTTCCTGATTATCGCCGAGGTCGGTGGAGCGGGTCAGCACTTCGGCATAGTCCAGCGCAATGGTCCGGTCGTCCGGGGCCAGGCGATAGGCGCGTTCGAACGCCTGGGTGGCCATGGCGACATTATCGAGCACCACGCCGATACGCCCCAGGATCAGCCAGTCCTGCAAGTTTTGCGGCTGGCGCTGCAAAGACGCGCGCAGCCCGACCGCAAATTGCGCCAATTCCCCCGGTGTCAGCTGTTTGGCCGCGGGGTCCATAATCCGCGCCCGCAGCGCCGGCATGTCCGCCACCGTCCGCTGCCAGCGCCACACTTGCTGCGCGCCGCCGGTCCAGGCATACAGCGCCAGCGTCACCACCACCAGCGCCGCCGCGCCGGGCGCCAGTACCCATAGGCCGACCGGCCGGCGTTCCCGCGCCTGGACGGCGGGAATATCTTCCAGTAAATTTTGCTTGAGCTCGTTGATATGCAAAAGGCGTTCATCCACCACTCCCTGGGCTTCATCCTGGACCAATTCGTCCAGACGGCGCTGATAGAACTCGGCGTTCAGGGCATCGCGGGTGATGCCGCTATCGCGACGACCGCGGCGCAGCGCCGGCAACACCAGCAGCGCGCAGGCCAGCGCCAGCAATACGATAAAAAGGATGCCGAAACTTATCATGGGCGTTTCCTGTCGCTGTCATCCAGCAAGTGCGCCAGGCGGCGCTGTTCGTCGACGGAAAAAACCACCGTACCCCGCGCGCCGCGCCGGGAGGCGCGTAAAATGACCATCAGGCCGCCAACGATCACCACTAACAGCGGACCGAGCCATAAAAATATCGTCAACGGGTTGAGGGGCGGGACGTAGGTGACGAAATTGCCGTAGCGCGCCACCATATAATCAATAATTTGCTGGCGGCTCTGTCCCTGCCGCATCAGTTGATATACCTTGGTGCGCATATCGGCGGCAATAATCGAATTCGAGTCGGCGATGCTGTTGTTCTGGCATTTGGGACAGCGCAGTTGTTCGGTCAGCTCGCGATATTGCCGCTCCTGCTCCGCGCTGGCAAATTGCCGGGTATCGATCGCCGCGCCCGCGTAAAAGCTCAGCAGCAAACCGGCGATGATGATGAGAAATTTCACCCGCATCCTCAGGCCCCCTTGGCGTATTTGAGGTAGAGCGGCCGCACTTCCCGCTGCCACACGCCGGCATTCAGATCGCCGGCGTGACGATAGCGGATGATGCCCTGGCCATCGATCAGAAAGGTTTCCGGCGCGCCATACACGCCAAGATCCAGCCCCAGCATGCCGTCGCCGTCATACAGGCTCATGGCATAAGGATTACCCAGGGTGTTGAGCCAGTTCACCGCTTTAAGCCGATCGTCTTTATAATTCAGGCCCACGACCCGCACCCCCTGCGCCGCCAGGGTATTGAGAAATTGATGCTCGGCCCGGCAGGTGGGGCACCAGGTCGCCCAGACGTTTAATAACATGGGACGCCCGTCGCGCAGCGCCGATTGATCGAAGGTTTTGGCGGGGTCATCCAGCGACGCCAGCTTAAATACCGGCACCGGCTTGCCGATCAGCGCCGATTCCAGCAACGTGGGATCGTCGCCGTGGGCATTGCGCGCCAATTGCACGATAAAGGCCGCCGCCAGCAGCAGGAACAGCGCCAGGGGAATAAACAACAGTTTATTTTTCATAAGCTCTCCCGGCGCGCGCGTTTATTGGCCCGGTAGCGGGGATCGGCCAGGCAGCACAGGCCGCCGGCCGCCATAAATAGCCCGCCCAGCCAGATCCAGCGCACAAACGGCTTGTAATAAAGCCTGACCGCCCAGGAACCGTCGTCCAGTTCTTCCCCGAGCGCCGCGTATAAATCACGGGTCAATCCCCCGCTGATGGCCGCTTCGGTCATCACGGTGCGGCTGACGGTGTAGTAGCGTTTTTCCGCCTGCAGGGTAGCTTCCGGCCGGCCGTCATGGGTCACGTCGAACAGCGCCGCGGCGCCGGTGTAGTTGGGGCCGCGCAGATCCTGGAGATCGCGAAAGACAAAGTGATAGCCCCGGATATCCACGCTATCGCCGGCTTTCATCCGTACATCCCGCTCCAGGCTGTAGTTTTGGCTGAAGGTGATGCCGATCACCGTGACCGCCACGCCCAGATGACCCAGCACCATGCCCCAATGGCTGCGGCTCAGATAGGTCAACCCCGGCCAAAACCGGTGGCGATGGGTGGCGCGCTCATGGAGTTCCATCAAGGTCAGGATTATCACCCACAGCGCCATCATCAGCCCCACCACCGTCATGGCCTTGATCTCATCGGCCATCAGCCAGGGCAGCATAATGGAAAGCAGCAGGGTGACCGCCAGCGCCAGCGCCAGGCGCTTGATCAGTTTTTTCGCCTCGTCGCGCCGCCAGCGAATCAACGGCCCGATGCCCAGCAGCAGGGCGAACGGCGCCATCAGCCAGGTAAACATACTATTGAAAAACGGTTCGCCGATGGAAATGCTGCCCATGCCCAGCTGTTTATGAATCAGGGGCAGCAGCGTACCCAGCAGCACCACCAGCATGGCGGCCATCAGCAGGACGTTATTGCCCAGTAAAAACGTCTCGCGGGAAAACACCTCGTTCTGC
>JAATFX010000062.1 GCA_015654925.1 Enterobacterales bacterium
ATGTTATGTAATTCAGGCCTGATGAAAGTGTACTATAATCAACCTGAAGAATATTATTGAAATATTTGAGCGAGAGGTCAGTCACACGGTAACGCCATATCCATGTCTGTTCAAATGAAATCAATGATAATCGAAAACCTCACATCGGCAATGTCATGGGTACCTGTGTTTTGCGGATGTCTAGATTATGCCCAGGCTTGGGGTATACCAAGGTCCGGCACAGGTCTCTTCTTTCTTTTTTCCCAAAGATCCGCTTTCTGCCAGACTCGGACCTTCCCCCTTTAAGGGGAAGAGATCAATATGTGAAAAAGTCGGAAGTAGTGAAGAGCAAGGAAAGGTAATTGCGCAGTGGTTTTATTTTATCGGTTATCATAAACAAACTAATTAAATCGATATGTAATTATTTAGTGAGCGATAGCATAATTATTGCGACTGATATTTATATTGGCGGTGATTATCATCGAAGTAATTAAATCAAGGAAAACAAAATGCAGCTTCATGAGGTTGTGAGCCGCTTTTTACGACCTATCACCATCGGAAGTTGTGGCTCACCCCCGGAACGTCCCACCCCATGGGGGTAGAGGATCTGGCGTAAAGGCGCTCACCCGCAAACGCATCTGGCCGGGTTCAGCGGACTGTTGCAGGCGGGTGCCTATGCGAGCTGCAACCCGCTGTATGAAGGAGGCCATATCCGCGAGGTCGGCTGCATGGCCCATGCCCGGCGTAAAATCCATGATATCCATGTCCGGCATCCGTCGCCGACCACCACCGAGGCGCTGCACCGGATCGGTGAGCTGTATGCGATCGAAGCCGACATCCGGGGGCATGCGGCCGAAGAGCAAAGGCAGGTACGCGAAGCACCAAACCAGTCGGGCATTTACTTACATGCCTAAATGACATAGTTTCAACTGCGTTCAGATATCAGCCCAACAATGACTTAAATAGAATAAGGATGTCGCATGACCGTAAAAAAAGTTCTCCTTACCGGTGCCAGCGGCCGTATTGGGCGCACCTGTTTTAAAGCGATGTGCGATACCTATGACTTCATCCTTACTGACCTGAATGTGCCGGACTATGAGATTAGTTCGCCACATCGGTTTATTCCGGCTGATCTTTCAATGCCGGGTTCTGCAGTAGAGCTTCTGAGCGCCGGGCAACCTGACGCCGTAGTCCACCTTGCTGGGGTCCCCGACGCCGATGCCACATTCGAACAGCTGCTGCCGGCTAACATCCTGGCCACCACTTGGCTGCTTGAAGCTGTAGCTGAAACGTCGTGTCATCGCTTTGTCTTTGCCAGCAGTGCCCAGACGATTGAAGGTTATTCGGTTGACGTGCAGATCCATCCAGGTCTGGCGGTAGCGCCTGCCAATCTGTACGGCGTAACGAAGTGCTACGGTGAGGCACTATGTTCCTTTTATGCCACTCAGCGTGGCCTTTCCTGCGTGGCGCTCAGGATAGGCGCATTTGAATCTAAATGTGATGCGCTTAAAAATGCCCGGGATTTCAGCGCCTGGCTCAGTCCACAGGATGCAGTGAGGTTAATAACCCGCGCCATAGAAGCTGAAGATATTACTTTCTTTATCGGCTACGGGATTTCGGATAACCGGTTTAAGCGATTCGACCTGTCACGCACCCGCGAAGTACTGGGTTACAAGCCGGCCGATGATGCGTTCCGGGAATTTGAGCCGGGGTCGCTTATCTTTTGATGACTTATATTTTATTCAGTTGATCTCCTTCTTAAAGCCGCGATTGGGCAGGTCCGTTGCCAGCGAGCAGTGAGGCATGGTGGTGAATTAGCGTAAGCGGGTGGCGAACTCGCCTTGCCGTTCGATATTGACCTGTCGATACTGGCTCCCTTGCCCCATCATACTGATTTGGCAACATTAGGAACCGTTATGGAACCATTGAGACATGCACTGCCATTATACAGCCTCATTCATATCTCTGCTGTGGACTGTAGGTAGGCTAATGTTGCCGGCCGGGCTGTCGGGGCCCGGCTATTTTTCATCACCCACGCATTCGCAAATTTATCTGAATTTTAGTAATACACAATCGGCGTGAGTGGAATTCCTCAATATCCTATATCTGAATATTGAGGAAGTATTTTATCTGATTTTATTAATTTGCTATTAAACATAAGTACACAGGAAGATGAAGTGCTTAGCGAGATGAAGCAGTGTTGTCCTCCAATGCCCGTAAATGCTGCGCCAATTGAAAAACGGTTTGCTCGCCGGTAGCGGCCGCCACCGTCAAATTTTCCAGCATAGTGTCGTTATCACGGATCGCTATGCCGTTACGGTAGAGGAACGTCATCGTAACGAAAAAGGCTGTCCGTTTGTTACCGTCATTAAAAATATGGCCGCGGGCCACTGCCACCCAATACGTGGCGGCCAGTGCAAAAATGTCCGTTATCCCTTCATAGTGGCAGCGGTTCTGCACCCGATAAATAATGGCATCCGCCCGACCTGGATCAGGCATTCCCATAACACCTGGCAAGCGTTGCAATATACGATCATGGAAAGCGATTACTTCCTGTGCGCTCACCCAATTCATCGGTCAGTCAGCGCCTCTATGGTATGGCCATGGCGTTGCATGATGAGGTCAAATTCGGCATCCAGTTTACCATTCTGGTAAGCCTCGAATTCCGCTTTGCTGATTACCACGGCAGCGCTGCCATCCCTACGGGTGATTTCAACCGGTTCACCGTTAACCGCGGCATCCAACACGATAGAGATATTGGCCCTGGCTTGAGTTGATGTATAGGTACGCATGATGGCTCTCCTGAGATGTACATATCAAGCGTACACTTGAAGCGTATTTTATACAATCGGCAAAGAATGATCTATCGATAGTAGGGTAAACTTACCTTTAGGTAATAATTTAAAAGAACCAAAAGTAAGGGATGTTGGTAACGGCTTGAAAGAACTGCGGGTTAATGCACAAGAAAAGCCAAAAAACACCGAAATCAGCGTTGGAATCGGCAAAAAACCGTATGAGAGACCTTAAAAGGGGGCTTCAAGATGGCAGATGAAGACTTAGAACTTGTTTCTTTCGCTGAGGTTAAAGCGGCCGCCTTAAAAAACCCGGATGTATTGGAAGCGTATAACGATATCCAGGTACGAAAAGCACTGGCCGCACAGCTTAAAACGGCCCGAAAGGCCATGCACCTTACCCAGCAGGACATAGCCCTTAAGACCGGGATTAAAAAGCAGAATATCAGCAGAATCGAAAATGGCCAGGTATCGCCCAATTTCTCAACGCTTAATCGTTATGCCGCAGCTTTGGGGGGCACATTTATTTTTCAACTAAACCATTTGTCGTGAATTTGCACGAGATACATTCAGTTGTAAAATAATGGTATCTCACGTTAGTTGCCTTACGGACCAGCGTAAACTCCGCTGTAATTTTTTAATAAAAAGCGGATGCAAAAAAACCCTGTAAACAGGGCGTTGTCGTTTATAAGACGTGATACGAAAATCACTCGATATTCTGTATCTGTTCCCGCATCTGCTCAATCAGCACTTTCAGTTCTATCGCCGATGTCGTCACGCTGGCGTTTATCGACTTGGACCCC
>JAATFX010000108.1 GCA_015654925.1 Enterobacterales bacterium
GCTAAAGTGCATATCGCCAATCAGGCCCATAAATTCCCGCTACAGCTCTCCGGCGGCCAGCAGCAGCGCGTCGCCATTGCCCGCGCGCTGTGCATGGAGCCGGAAATCATGCTGTTCGACGAACCGACCTCGGCCCTGGACCCGGAAATGATCAAAGAGGTATTGGATGTCATGCTGGCCCTGGCGCAGAGCGGCATGACGATGCTGGTGGTGACGCATGAAATGGGTTTCGCCAAAACCGTGGCGGATAAAGTGATATTGATGGCCGACGGGCGGATAATTGAGTCGGCGCCGCCTGAGCAGTTCTTTAACCGGCCGCGGGAAACACGCACCCGAGAGTTCCTCGCGCAGATTATCACCCATTAATTCTCTCAAGGGCGCGGCCGGGGAAATCGCCCGCGACGAACTATGTTCACGCCGAAGCGGTCAAACGGCGCGCAGCGTGCGTTGACCGGCCAGCGCCACCGCCACCATAACGAGTCCCGCGGCAATGGGTACGCCGAATCCCGCCCGCGCGCCGCAGGCGTCGATGATTTGGCCGCCAAGCGCGCCGCCGAGCGCCACACCGATGCTGATGCCCGTCGTCATCCACGTCAGTCCTTCGGTAAGCTGGGACGGCGGCACAATCACTGTGCCCAGATTCAAGACGATGACCATTGTCGGCGCGAAGGACAGGCCGGCCACGAAGATCATGCCCGTCAGGATGTAAACGTTCGGCGAGAGCATGGGCAATATGGCGGTTACCGCCGTTACCAGTATCCCGGCCAGGAACTGCCGTTCAATCGGTAAGGCAATCCTTAATGCGCCAAACGCCAGACCGCCGGTCATCGAGCCGAGCGCATAGGCGGCAAGGATGAAACTGGCGGCCGTGGGCCAATGCCGTGCATGGGCGAACGCAACGACGGCCACATCGATCGATCCCCCAATCACCCCCATCGCCAGCAGCGCCAGCACGATGATACGAAGACCGGGGTTACGTAGGGTCGAGAGTCCGCGCTCCCTGCCGCCCATGGCCACCTCCGGCTCCGTCTGCCGTTGCAGCACAAAGGCCGTCACGCCAATCACCAGCAGCAGGACGGCCACCAGGGGTCCGGCTTCGGCGAAAACGATCGTGCTCAGGCCGATGGCCAACGGCGGGCCGATAATATAGGCCAGTTCGGTCAGCACCGAATCGAAGGAAAAGGCCGCGTGCAATTGCGGCTTGCCGCGGTAAAGCGCGGTCCAGCGCGCCCTTATCATGGCGGACATGTTCGGCATCGTGCCGGCCAGCGCGGCCAGGATAAAAAGCAACGGGGCCGGGGCCCTCAAATAGGCGGCAATCAGCAGCGCCAGCAGCATCGCAATGCTGAAGGCGGTAACAACCGGCAGCACCCGGCTCTGACCGCGCTGGTCAACCAGTTTAGAGACGTGCGGGCCGATAAGCGCGTTGGCTAACGTAAAAGTGCCCGCGACCGCGCCGGCCAGCCAATACAGGCCGCCCTGCTGTACTAACATGGTAATGATGCCGATACCGATCATCGCCTGCGGCAGGCGGGCGATGGAACTCGCGATCGTCAACCCCATGACGCCGGGGGTGGTCAGAATTTCGCGATAAGGATTGGCCATGCTATCTCCAATGGGTCATTCGGCGCCGATGAGGATGGGGACGTTCTGATTTTCTTTGGGGGGTCGTGATGGGGGCCGAACCAAAGCAAGAACTAAATTAAATTAATATCTATCAAAAATATAGCTTAAATGTCGAATCCGATCAGAGAGCCGGGATGCGGCACCGCCCGCTTCAGCTCCCTGCGGCGGGCGGTGGATTTTACGCCGGTGAACAACACCGCCGGCCCCTACCCGGTTGCTGGACCGGATAGCCAACTGCGCCGGCGCGGCAGGGGGAATGCGGCGATGGCTTGAATGTAGCGCGCCTAAGACACCACGCCGACGGTGATGATGAGATTGGCGAAGCGTTTCGCCTCTCCCGAGGCGATAACCAGCAGCGTATCCTGTGATTTGGCGATGGCATAAAATTCATTTCTGCCGACGAAAGCGATATCGGTATCCGCCGGCAGAATCGCTTTGTACTCCGCTTCAATCGTATTATCGAAATCGGCGGGATACTCCATAAAGGTCACCGTTTCTATATTGATATATTTAACGATTTTCTCCAGGATGACCGTGCTGCGTATCATTCCGGGCGCCAGGTTAAGATAAATAATGACGGCATCACGCGCCGAGTTGGTGACAAAGGAATAATTACTGTCGGCAATGACAATATTGGTCTTGTGTCCGCATTTAGCCAGGCAGCTTAATAATTCAGGGTGCAATATTTCAGATTTGATCATGATGTTTCCTGGAAAAATGCCAGACGTTCCGCCGCCTGGCATAGTGAGTCCTGCCCGTCTGCGAGCGATATATTACATGCGGTAAATACCACCGTTAATATCAATCGTGGCCCCGGATACGAAACCATTATATTCCGCGGCCAGGAATTTGATCACCCGCGCAACATCTTCAGCGGTGCCGGCCCTGCCCAGCGGGATGGCGCTAATGGTTTCGTCGGCGGATTCTTTGGTGGTGTGCTGGTTATGGAACCGGGTGCCCAGAATCAGTCCCGGCGCTACCGCATTAACCCTGATGCCATACTGGCCCAGTTCAGCCGCCAGAGAGCGGGTCCAGGCGAGGACGGCGCCTTTGGTGGTTGAGTATGCCAGCGAGCCCGAGTGGCCCCCCGACCGACCGGCCAGCGA
>JAATFX010000005.1 GCA_015654925.1 Enterobacterales bacterium
ACCAGAAAGATATTGCGTTTCTCTGCCATGTTTTTCGGTATTACTAAGATTATTCGTTAATGACAACCCGCCCTCCAATCAAATTAGCGGCGGGACCTAAACTGAAACCTCATGAGCGATAGTGCGAGAATCAGACGAAAAATTATCTCAACACTCGGGGTAGTTTGGCAACCGATTAAATCGATGCTCACACCGCAAGGAGGAATTCCGACATCTCTATCGTAATTACAGGTGACGCAAAAACAGCGATGCTCAATGGGTTACCCTTGTAAGCGAAATCGGGCACAGCGTCAAATCGATCGCGAAAAAAACGCATAATTTGTTGCTAAAACCGCAATTTTGCTCAAATTGAGTGTGACGAGTTTACCCCGATATTCGGGTCGGTGTAATAAAAATAACCAATTCACGCTGTTTATAGTTCGCACGCTGCCGTTTAAACAGATGTCCAAGCACCGGAATTTCAGATAAAACCGGCACTTTGTCCTTGGTCTGATGTTTTTGATGCTGAAAAATGCCACCCAAAACAATGGTTTCACCGTCGGCGATGGTCACCTGGGTCTTGATTTCCTCCATATCGATAGAAACGCTCTCATTTTCACCCTGTTTGAGTACCCGGCCCGGGACGTTCTGGCTCAAACGTAAATTTAAGGTGACTTTGCCATTGCGCAGCACTTTTGGCGTCACTTCCATGCTCAACACCGCCTCCTTGAACTGCACTGAGGGGGATTTATTTTTGCCATTCGATACCTGATAAGGTATTTCGGTGCCCTGTTTGATGCTGGCGGTTTGCTGATGTGCGGTGTACAGGCGCGGACTGGCCAGGATATCCACTTTGTTTTCCTGCTCCAGGGCGGTCAGTTCCAGTTCCAGCAGGCGGCCGCTCAGGCGCGCCAGCCGAAACCCCATGCTGGCGTAATGCTTGTCCAGGGGCAAATCCATCGACAGGGCGGCGGAGCGGTTTTTAGTGCCGGCGGCGTGCCGCCAGTCCACGCCGATTTCCCGCAGGTTATCCCGGCTGATGGTGACGATATGAGCGGTTATCAGCACCTGCTCCAGCGGCAAATCCCAAATATCTACCCAGCCGGCCAGCGTGGACAATGCCGCCTCGGTATCCCTTAACACCAACGAATTGGTGCGTTTATCCAACATTACGCTGCCACGGGGCGACATGAGGGTTTTGCGCATGGCCGCGATATTTTTGGCCACCTCGGCGGCGTCGGCGTGCTGGAGCGTAACCAGGCGGTTGCATAGCGGCAGCGCTTCATCTTGTTGCGCAAGCGAGGTCCGCGCGTCGTGATCCCGGGCGAAGACCATCATCACATCCCCCTGGCGTTCAAGGTGCAGGCGGCCGGTACGCACAATCAGGTCCACCGCCTGCTGCCAGGGGACGCCATTGAGGTTGACGCTGATGTTGCCCTTAATGCCGGGAGCCACCACCAGATTCAGGCGCTGGTGCTCCGCCAGGGCCCGCAGCACCTGCTGTACCGGCGCATCATCGAATACCAGCGTCACCGGTTTTACGCCAGGGGTTGCCTGACTGGCGGCATGGGCCGGGAATTGCCATAAAACCAGGGACAGGGCCATTATTATTGCATAACCTTGCATCATTTCTATTCGTCCTTGTACGTTGCTGCATCGTCCTTGTCCACTGCGCCTGATTGGCAAACAGCGCCGGGTTCCCCATCCGCGCCGCCGCCGGTTGCGCCAGCCATCGGCGGGTTCGGCGTCCCGCCGGCCGCCGGGTCGAGATGACACCAGCGCCCCCGCTCGTCGGTAGTCCACAACTGCCAGCGCTCACCGTCGCCCACCTTCCCTTTAATTTTCCGGGATGACCCCGCTCCGCCGGCCGCCGACGGGTCGCCCGTCCTGGCGGCCGGCTGGAACGGGTCCCGCGCGACGGCGCCGGATGCCCTGGCCGGCGCCAACCAAGTGAGCGCGCAGAGAAGGGCTATCATCAGCCGGCGGTTATTCATTGCCGTTCGTTTCCTGTTGCGCGGTCAAGGACAGGGTGAATTCCACCCGCAGGCGGCCCTCCCGGGGCGTGACGTCCAAAGAGCGCAACGTCCGCCCGCCGCCCAGCGCGGCCAGATTTTGCAGCGTCCGGCATAAACCGCGGTAATCCGTGATCACCACCACCGACCAATGGCATGAAGCGGGATGCTGGCCGTCGGGCGCGGCCTGCCAGGCTATTTTCCCGCCATCGCCGGGACGGATGGCGGCGATAAGAGCGCCCGGGTCCCGCCGCAATGTGTCGTAGGCCGCTAATTGCCGGGTCATCCGGGCAATCTCCCCCTCAAGGCGCAGGGCGTCAGGGAAGGCGGCCTGTGCCTGCCGGTGCTGACGTAGCACATTTTCACTCCGTTCGATATCGCCGCGCAGCTGCGCCACCTGGCCCTGCCCATGATGCAGGATCGCCGCCATGGGCAGGGCCACAACCGCTGCCTGGGCCGCCGCCAGCACCCACCAAGGCCGGGCCAGCCAGCGCCACGCCCAGGCGTTATTCACCTTGCTCCGCAGCCTGGTCCCCGGCCGTCCGCAGCGTCCAGGCCGCTTGAAAATGAAACAGGAAATGGCCGTTTTCCCCCTGCCCGATCTCCTGCCAGCGCATTTGGGTAAACGGCGGGTGCCGCGACAGCCGGCGGCTTAACGAGCCGATATCCCCGTGGCGCTCGCAGCAACCGCTCACGAGCAATTGCCCGTCCCGCTGGCGCAGCCGGGTGAGCCATACCCCCGGCGGCAAAAGCGACGGCAACTGTTCCAACAGATGGCTATAACGGCGGTTATCGGCCGCGGCCCGGCGATACGCCCGCAGGGTTCGCTCCAGCCGCTGATGCTGCTCCCTGCGCTGTAAAAACCAACGCTGCTCTTCAGCCGCCTGCTGTTCCTGCCGCCGCCACTGGGCCAGCCGCGCGGCGAGGGCGGCCTGCTCGTTACGCCAGCGCGCCGTCAGCAATCCCGCGACGCCGCCGGCCAATAGCAGTTCCAGCGCCAATGCGAGCATGAATATGGCTGCGCGCCGGTGCGAACGTCGCTGCCGCCATGCCAGCAAATTGACCTGATACATCACGCGTCCCCCCGGCGCACGGCCAGGCCGCCGGCGAAAACAAAGGCCGCCGGCCATGCCGGCATGGGAGGATGCGCCTGCCACAAGGCGGCAAAAGGCGACCACGCCAGGGCATGAGCCGGCGGTGCCAGCCGCGTTTCGCTGCTGAAATATAACGCGGTTTGCGTTTCATCGATGCCCGGGCACCGCCCGGCGATCAGCCGGCGCACCGTGGGGAAATCCGGCGCTTCGTCCGCGGCGATAAACCCGGACTCCAGGGCATGCGCGGGCGGCGAAACCCAAAACCAGCCGCGGGGAGAAGCATGCACCAGCAGCCGATCCCGGGCTAGCCCGGCCTCACAGGCCATGTAGCGCAGGGCGCAGGGCAAAATGTCCAGGACCTGCGGCGTCAGCCCCGCCTCGGACAGGCAGGATAACCATTGCGCCACGATTTTTTGCCTGGCGGCAGTGACCACCAGCGTATCCGGCCGGTGGGGATCGCGCCGGTAATCAAGCATCAGATTTTCACTGCCGCAGGGGAAATGGCGCCGGGCGTGCGCGGCGATAAACCAGCCCCGCTCCGGCTCGCCTAAGCGCCGGTCCGGCGCCGCCATGCGCCGTTGGGTAACCAGATGGGCCGGTAAACTAACGCGTAATGAAATACCGCCGGGAAGCTGCCTGCGCCAGGCCGAAAGCACCTGCGCCAGGCCGACCGGCGGACCCGCTTCGTCGGTTGGCGGCTCGCCGGGCAGCGCGTGTTGCCACCAGTGGCGAAGCTGCCAGCCGTGACGTCTGCGTTGCAGCGCCAGCGCGCGCAAGGCGCCGTTTTCGATCGCTAAACCCACCTGCCAGAGGCGAAATGCCATTTTTGCCGACCTCCCTATCGTCCGTGATTAAAAGTACGTATCCAACATGCAGGCTTCCCTTTATACTAGCGCGCGGTTGTTTATAAACTGCCCAAATGACATGAAATGGGAAATCTCAGGTGAAGTTCGTAAAATATTTTTTAATCTTTGCAGTGTGTTGCATTATGTTGGGAGCCGCCTCGATATTTGGCATGTACAAATACATCGAGCCGCAGTTGCCTGACGTCGCGACCCTGAAAGACATCAAGCTGCAGACGCCAATGCAGGTCTTTAGCGCGGACGGCGAGCTGATAGCGCAGTTCGGCGAGAAGCGCCGCATCCCCTTGAAGCTTGGCCAGATACCGCCCAATCTGGTCCACGCGTTTGTGGCCACGGAAGACAGCCGCTTCTATGAGCATCATGGCGTCGACCCGGTGGGCATCATGCGCGCCGCGTCCATTGCGCTGATGTCCGGCCATGCTTCCCAAGGGGCCAGCACCATTACGCAGCAATTGGCGCGCAACTTCTTTCTCAGCCCGGAACGCACCTTGATCCGCAAGATCAAAGAAGCCTTCCTGGCGATTCGTATCGAGCAGATGCTGACGAAAGATGAAATTATCGAGCTGTACCTGAACAAAATTTATCTCGGCTACCGCGCCTACGGCGTCGGCGCGGCCGCGCAGGTCTATTTCGGTAAGGATGTCAGCCAGCTCACCCTAAGCGAAATGGCGGTGATAGCCGGCCTGCCGAAAGCTCCGTCCACTTTCAATCCGCTGTTTTCCCACGATCGCGCGCTGTCGCGGCGCAATTTCGTCCTGTCCCGGATGCTGGATGAAAACTACATCACCCGCGACCAGTACGAGCAGGCCCGCAACAGCGAGCTGGTAGCCAACTATCATGTCCCGCAGATTGGTTTTTCGGCGCCCTATGTGTCTGAAATGGTGCGCCAGGACATGATGAAACGCTACGGGGAAAACGCCTATACCGACGGTTACAAGGTCTATACCACCATCACCAAAAAGCTCCAGCTGGCGGCGCAGGACGCCGTACGCAACAACGTGATTGATTATGATATGCGCCATGGCTACCGCGGCCCGAGCAACGTGCTGTGGAAAGTGGGCGAAATGGCCTGGGACCAGAAACATATCGTCGATACGCTGAAAACGCTGCCGGTATATGGTCAGCTGTTCCCGGCGGTGGTCATTGAAACCGAACCGGATCGCGCCACCGCGGTCATGGCGGACGGCAGCAACGTCTCCCTGCCCATGGCCGGCATGCGCTGGGCGCGGTTATTTAAAACCGACACGCTGCAAGGACCGTCGCCGAAGAAGGTCACCGATGTCGTGCAACCCGGCCAGCAAATCTGGGTGCGCAAGGTGGACGACGGCTGGTGGCTGGCTCAGGTGCCGGACGTCAACTCCGCCCTGGTATCCATCGATCCCGCCAACGGCGCGGTTAAAGCGCTGGTGGGCGGTTTCGATTTCAATCAGAGCAAATTCAACCGCGTGACCCAGTCGCTGCGCCAGGTGGGTTCCAATATCAAACCCTTCCTGTATACCGCCGCCATGGACAAGGGCCTCACCCTGGCCACCATCCTCAACGACGTACCGATTTCCCGCTGGGATGCGGGCGCCGGCTCCGACTGGCGGCCCAAGAACTCGCCGCCCACCTATGACGGGCCGATTCGCCTGCGTCAGGGGCTGGGGCAGTCGAAAAACGTGATGATGGTACGCGCCATGCGCGCCATGGGAGTGGATTACGCCGCCGAATATCTGCTGCGCTTCGGGTTCCCCGCGCAGAATATCGTGCATACCGAATCGCTGGCGCTGGGCTCCGCGGCATTTACGCCGCTGCAATTGGTGCGCGGCTACGCGGTGCTGTCCAATGGCGGCTACCTGGTCGATCCTTACCTGATTACCAAAATCGAGGACGAAGCGGGTAATACACTGTTCGAAGCCAAGCCGAAAGTGGTATGCGATACCTGCAATTTGCCGGTTATCTACGGCGATACCAATAAGTCCGCCGTGTTGTCCGACGACAGCATGGAAAACGTGGCCATATCGCGCCAGCCCGACAATAACGCCAGCGTTCCGATGCCGCGCCTGGAAACCGTCTCCCCGGCCCAGGCGGCGGCGGATGGCAGCCAACTGTATGCGCCCCATGTGATAAGCACACCGCTGGCTTTTTTGATTCACGACGCGCTCAACAGCAATATCTTCGGCGAACCGGGCTGGATGGGCACCGGCTGGCGGGCGGGTAAAGATCTCAAGCGGCATGACATCGGCGGCAAAACCGGTACCACCAATGACTCGAAAGACGCCTGGTTCTCAGGTTACGGTCCGCAAACCGTCACCTCGGTCTGGATTGGTTTCGACGACCATCGCCGCAATCTGGGCCGGGCCTCGGCGTCCGGCGCCATCGCCGATCAGATTTCCGGCGGCGAAGGCGGGGCGAAGAGCGCCCAGCCGGCATGGGACGATTTTATGAAGGTGGCGCTGGAAGGCTTGCCGGAGCAAAAAACCACCCCGCCCCCGGGGATCGTGACCGTGAGCATCGACAAGAGCAGCGGCAAACTATCCGATGGCAGCGGCAATAGCCGCGAAGAATACTTTATCGATGGTACGCAGCCAAAAGACAGGGTGGTTCATGAGGTGGGCACCACGATGATGGATAACGGCGAATCGCACGAATTATTCTAAGCCAGCCTTTCCTCCCGCAAAAAGCGGATGTCATGGACATCCGCTTTTTTTATTTTTGCATCAGCCAGGCATGGGCCAGGAACAGTGCGCTGACATTGCGCGCTTCCCTGAAATCCGGTTCATTGAGTAAGTCCATCATGGTGGCGATGGGCCAGAGGACCTGGGGCAGAGGTTCCGGTTCATCCCCCTGGCGCTGCTGCGGATAAAGGTCCTGGGCCACGACGATATTCATTTTGCTGGAGAAGTAGGAAGGGGCCATGGTGAGCTTGGTTAAAATTTCCATGCGCCGGGCGCCGAAGCCGACCTCCTCCATTAATTCCCTATTCGCCGCCTCCAGGATATCTTCTCCGGGGTCGATCAGGCCTTTGGGAAAACCCAGCTCATAGTCCTCGATACCGACGGCATATTCGCGGATTAACACTAAATGCTCGTCGATGATCGGCACTATCATCACCGCTTCGCGATCCGAAGGCTGCATTCTTTCATAGATCCGCCGCGCTCCGTTGCTGAATTCAAGATCGACGGATTCAACGTTGAACAGTCGGGAACGGGCGACGGTCTCGATTTTATGTATTTTTGGTTTTTGCAGGTGCTTGTCCATAGATGTCCCGGGGCTGACAAAATACACGTAACAGCATAACCGCCTATTGGCAGAAACAACAGGTTCAGGCGACAAACGCCGCTGCCATTATCCCATGATACCGCCGCTATGCCGCCGCCGAGATGGCGATGAAGACTAATGAACTTGATTGCATAGCACATAAATGAGAATCTGCACTGCAAACCGTAATCAAATGCTATACCAAGGCAAGAAAAAAAAAGAATTAAGATTAAAATAGGAAAATACCGATATATCACACGAGCTTGGATTGCTACCCTAATTCAGCATGGATAATTGTTTTGCCTTATCCTGCAGGTCTGGTCAAGTAAACGAATGCGCGCGCCATTTTTCCGAAATGGCGCGAGTGATGACGACCGCGGCAAAACGCCGGTTGCCGGGTACGTAGCATCTTATTGATGTATCGTAATTTTTTGGGTTCGTAGGTCCATGGGGATGGCATGAGCACAATAGCAATTGTATTGGCCGTACTGTTAACCTGTGCGATCGCGTTCATCGCTTACCGGTTGTACCGCCAACGCCTTATCCCCGCCTCGATTAAACGCCTGCCGACGCTTCACCCGGTGCCGCGCAAAATGAACGCCGCCGAACGCGAGGCGGTGGAGCAATATTTCCAGCTTAATAAACATTTGCAATACAGCTCCCCGCTCGCCGCGCCGCCAACTCAGGGCTTCGAATTCCTGGCGCTGACGACGCAAAGCGAAAATGTCTACGCGGTTACCCATGCCATCACCCGCTATGGCCTGGCCACCGATGCCCCGCATAAATGGCGTTATTACCTTGATAGCACCGAAGTGCATCTGCCGCCGTTATGGGAGCAATATATCGCGGAAGACAATCACGTCGAGCTGATAAAAACCGCCAGTATCCCGCTGGTCATTGCGCTTAACGGCCACTCGCTGGTGGATTATATGTATGCCGCACCGCCGGCCAGCACCCCGCCCCAGGTAGTGCCGAATTCGTCCATGCGCGAGCAGGAAACCGAGCAGGTCGAGCTGATCGATATCCGTAAGGAAACCGTGCAGGAATATGCGCTAAATCGCCCGTCCGGGATGCGTGAAGCCGCCATTTTGAGCCTGTCCCTGCTGTTGCTGTTCGTGAGCCTGCTGGCCCCGGTGCTGGCGGTACCCTGGCTGGTGGCTATCGCGGCGCTGCTGATTATTTGGGGCGGCTGGCGTTTGTTCCGGCGGCCATCCGAGCGAGCACGGCAGGATGTGCATTGCCTGCGCGGCACTCCCAAACGCTGGGGCCTGTTCGGCGAGTCCGATCAAAACCGCATCAATACGATCTCGCTGGGCATTATTGATTTAACCTACCCCGCCCACTGGCTGCCGTTTATCAGCCATGACATGGGTAAAAAAACCAACGTTGATATCTACGTCAACCGCCAAGTGGTGCGCCAGGGCAAATATCTGTCCCTCCATGACGAGATGGTGTACTTCCCGCTCCAGCGCTGGGGCAAAAACGGCGTGCTGTTCGGCAGTTCCTTGTTGATACTGTGCCTGCTGCTGACCTATGTCCCGCTCACGTTGCCGCTGACGCTCAGCATGGCGTGGCTGAAAGGGGCGCAGGATATCCAGGCGCTGGATGTCAATACGCTGCAGAATGCGCAGCTACGCATCGGCGATACGCTGCACGCGCAGGGTTCCGGCATGTGCTATGTGGATACGACCCTCACGTCCGGCGCGAAAGACCCGTTTCTCCCTTTCGACTGCGCCAGTATTTATTGGAATAACGCCGAACCGCTGCCGCTACCGGAGTCGGAAGCGGTGGATAAAGCCATGGTGTTGCTCAATACCGTCAACACCCAATTACATCCCGAATTGGATAATGATCCCAAAATCAATCCGGGGCTGGCGAGCGCGATCCAAAAATCCGGGATGATCCTGCTGGATGACTTTGCGGATATTGTGTTGAAAACCCAGGATCTTTGCCATGAGGACGGCGCCTGCCTGCGGCTGAAAACCGCGCTGGTGAATCTGGCCAACGCCCGCGACTGGCCGACGCTGGTTAAACGGGCGCGCAACGGCGCGCTCAAAGGGGTGAATGTCCTGCTGCGGCCGGTAAGCGCGGAAACGCTGCAAAATCTGGTTGCCACCGCGACTTCCTCGTTTTTCACCAGTGAAACCCGTCTGGCGATCAATGCGCTCAATAGCCCCTCCCCCGGGGGATTTTTGATCCAAAGCGACGAAGGTAAATTATTGGTCGATCACCCGCTGCCGACCAGTTCGTTATATAATTCCAGCGGCCTGGATCAGTGGCGCGGATTGCAGCATCTCTCCTCCATGCTATTGCATACCCCATTCCGGGCGCAGGGCGTCATTACCAATCTTAGCGTTGATGCCAACGGCACCCGCCATATCTCGCTGCACAGCGAGCCGGATGTCATTACCGTCTGGCGCTATCTCGGCACCACCCTGCTGCTGCTGGTGGTAATCGTCAGTGCGCTGGCGAACGTCGTCCTGCTGGTTGTCCGCCTGGGTAAAAGCCGCCACCGCGCCCAGGATATACAGCGCTATTATGAAAGCTGTTTTAACCCCTCGATGCCGGATGCCGCGGTAAAGGCGCTACGCTAGTTGTCGCATTCGTCTGGAGATAACGATATGTCACCTGCTATCGATTGGCGCCATGTGGATACGGTGATCCTGGATATGGATGGCACCCTGCTGGATCTCGCTTTCGACAACCATTTCTGGCTACAGCATGTGCCCGCATGCCTGAGCCAGCGCCGGGGAATTACCCTGGAACAGTCCAGGGCGCTCATCCTGGAAGAGTATCTGGCGGTACGGCATACCCTTGACTGGTACTGTTTCGATTACTGGAGCCAGCGGCTGGATTTGGATATTCACCGCATGACCACCGAACTGGGGCATACGGTGCGCCTGCGCGACGATACGCTGCCGTTGCTCTCGGCGTTAAAGCAATGCGGCCTGCGCACGATTTTACTCACCAACGCCCATCCACAGGGGCTGGCGGTCAAGATGGCGCATACGGGTTTGAATCAGCACCTTGATTTATTACTTTCCACCCACATATTTGGTTATCCCAAGGAAGATCGGCGGTTATGGCAGCAGGTGCAGCGCCATGCCGGCTTTACGCCGGCGCGCACCCTGTTTATCGATGATGGGGAAACCATACTCGATGCGGCCGATGACTTTGGCATTCGCTACTGCCTGGGCGTAACCCATCCGGACTCCGGCCTGGGCGCGCAGGTTTATCAACGCCATGCCTCGCTGGATGATTATCGAAGCTTGATACCCGAACTGATGCGGGCGTTTGCCGGCACGGCGTAGTCTGGAGGCAATATGAAACATACGGATAACGACGAACGGGATGAAGCCGTCCGGCTTGATAAATGGCTGTGGGCGGCCCGGTTTTATAAAACCCGCGCCATTGCCAGGGAAATGGTGGAAGGCGGCAAGGCGCATTACAACGGGCAGCGCACCAAACCGGGCAAGATTATGGAGAGCGGAGCGGAAATCACGCTGCGCCAGGGCGACGATGAACGCACCGTGGTGGCGCTGACGCTAACGGTACAGCGGCGTCCCGCCAGTGAAGCCCAGCAGTTTTACCAGGAAACGCCCGCCAGCGTGGCCAAACGGGAAAAATTGGCCGCGGCGCGCAAGATCAATGCGCAGAACGTATCTCATCCGGACCGGCGTCCGGATAAAAAAGAACGCCGCAATCTTATTAAATTTAAATATGGTGAGTCGGGAGAGTAAACCGCCTCCTCCACCGGTAAGCGAGATTATTATGGCAATCCATGACCAGCTACACCGTTATCTGTTTGAAAATTATGCCGTGCGGGGTGAACTGGTTTCATTGCATGATACCTACCGGCAAGTCCTTGGCCAGCATGACTACCCGCAAAGCGTCAAAAATCTGCTGGGCGAAATGCTGGTGGCCACCAGCCTGCTGACGGCCACGCTGAAGTTCAGCGGCGAAATCACCGTGCAATTACAGGGGGATGGCCCGCTGCGCCTGGCGGTGATTAACGGCGACGACCAGCAAAACATGCGCGGGGTGGCGCGTATCGACGGCGATATCGCCGATGATAGTTCCCTGAAACAGATGGTCGGCAATGGTTATCTGGTCATAACGCTGACCCCGGATGAAGGCGAGCGTTATCAGGGAGTTGTCGGATTGGAAGGCGAACATCTGGCCGACTGCCTGGAGAACTACTTTCTGCAATCCGAGCAGTTGCTGACCCGGCTGTTTATCCGCACCGGCGCGGCCGACGGACAGGTTGCCGCCGCCGGCATGCTGTTGCAGGTGCTGCCGGCGCAGGACGCCAACCCCGACGATTTTGATCATCTGGCCAAGCTGACGTCCACGGTCAAGGCGGAAGAGTTGTTCAACCTGCCGGCCGACGAAGTGTTATATCGCCTCTACCACCAGGATGAAGTTTCACTCTATCCCCCGCAGGACGTGCGCTTTCTTTGTACCTGTTCGCGCCAGCGTTGTGCTGACGCGCTGCTGACGCTGCCTGGGCATGAGCTGGAAGAGATGTTGGATCAGGACGAAACCATCGACATGCATTGTGATTTTTGCGGTAGTCATTATGTCTTCAACGGGGCGGACATCGAGGCTATAAAGCTAGGCAGGACCGGCGCTAACGACCAATTGCATTAATATTCACCGCCAAATTCCGGACAGACTCACTTGCCAATGTTAGCGCATGCTGACGCATTTTTTATGCGTCAGCTCCCAAATTGGCGTAAATCTTGCTGACTTAAGTTAATTCATGACTCACCTCTCAGTGAGCCCCTGTGCATTCCCTACAATCGTTACAGGTAATAATTGAAAGCTAAGGAGTCATCAGATGGCAAGTCATGGTATAACCGCACAAGACCTAGCCGGCTATGGTATTTCGGATAGTAGCGAGGTTATTTACAATCCCGGTTTTGCATTATTGTTCCAGGAAGAAACCGCCGATTCGCTGGAAGGATTTGAACGCGGCACGGTTACCCAATCCGGAGCCGTGGCCGTGGATACCGGTATTTTCACCGGCCGCTCGCCCAAAGACAAATATCTGGTCCGCGATGACGTCACCCGCGATACCGTCTGGTGGTCGGATCAAGGTAAAGGCAATAACGACAATCACCCCCTCAGCCAGGAAACCTGGAGCCAGCTAAAACAATTAGTCGGTAACCAGCTCTCGGGCAAACGCCTGTTTGTGGTTGACGCCTTTTGCGGCGCTAATGAAAACAGCCGGTTAAAAGTCCGCTTTATTACCGAAGTCGCCTGGCAGGCGCATTTCGTGGTTAATATGTTTATCCGACCCACTAAAGAAGAACTGGTGGGCTTTACGCCGGATTTCGTGGTGATGAACGGCGCCAAATGCACCAATCCCGACTGGCAAAAACAGGGGCTGCATTCGGAAAACTTTATCGCCTTTAACCTGACGGAAAAAATGCAGCTCATCGGCGGCACCTGGTACGGCGGCGAAATGAAGAAAGGCATGTTCTCCATAATGAACTACCTGCTGCCGCTGCAAGGCATCGCCTCGATGCACTGCTCCGCCAATGTCGGCGCCGACGATGATGTGGCCATTTTCTTTGGCTTGTCGGGCACCGGCAAAACCACGCTCTCCACCGACCCGCACCGCCGGCTGATCGGCGATGATGAACATGGCTGGGATGACGACGGGGTGTTTAACTTCGAAGGCGGGTGTTATGCCAAGACCATCCATCTGTCCGAAGAGGCCGAACCGGAAATTTACCATGCCATTCGCCGCGATGCCCTGCTGGAAAACGTGGTGGTCAGGGCCGACGGCAGCGTGGATTTTGACGACGCCAGCAAAACCGAGAATACCCGGGTTTCCTATCCGATTTATCATATCGAAAATATCGTTAAACCGGTGTCAAAGGCCGGCCACGCGTCAAAGGTCATATTCCTTACCGCCGATGCCTTTGGCGTACTGCCGCCCGTAGCGCGCCTGACGGTGGAACAGGCCCAGTACCATTTCCTGTCCGGGTTTACCGCCAAACTGGCCGGTACCGAACGCGGCATCACCGCGCCGACCCCAACCTTCTCGGCCTGCTTTGGCGCGGCCTTTTTATCGCTGCACCCGACCCAATATGCCGAAGTGCTAGCCAAACGCATGAACGCCTCCGGCGCTAAAGCTTATTTGGTGAATACCGGTTGGAATGGCACCGGCAAGCGTATTTCCATCAAGGACACCAGAACCATTATCAACGCTATCCTGAGCGGTGAAATCGACGAGGCCGAAACCATCACTCTGCCGGTGTTCAATCTGGCGGTGCCGCTGCATTTAACCGGCGTGGACGATCATATTCTCGACCCGCGCCAGACGTATTCCGACCAGCAGCAATGGCAGGGAAAAGCCAACGATCTGGCCCAGCGTTTTATTACCAACTTTGACAAATATACCGATACGCCGGCAGGCAAGGCGTTAATTAAAGCCGGCCCGAAGTTGTAGCCATACCGTTGGCATCATGAGGATGTAATACAGCCTGGCCATGCCCCATACCTTGCGGGAGAAATCATGTTCTCCCGGAGGGTATGGGGCATTTTTTTGCCATCGATGCGGCCAGCCCGTTTAACCCACCTTGCGCTGGACATGGCCCGCCGGGGCGTCGAGGGATTGGACGGGCAGCGGCAAATAAGCGCGGATACGCAATCCGCCGCGCTCGCTGCTGCCTATATCCAGGGTGCCGTCATGGGCATCAATGATGCGCTGGACAATAGCCAGGCCCAGGCCGGTACCGCTGGTGCTGCGGGCGCTATCGCCACGCACAAAGGGCTGGAACAGGTATTTAAGCTGCGAAGGCTCGATGCCCGGCCCGTCATCTTCCACTTCAAACCAGACCCGATGCGCTTCCTGCCCGCTATTGACCCTAATCCAGCCATTGCCGTAACGGGCGGCATTGACCACCATATTCACCGCCGCCCGCTTAATGGATAGCGGGTTAACGTTGACGATCAGTTCCTCATCGCACATTCCGGTTTCGATAATGCGTTCATAACCGCTTTCCGCGGCGACTACTTCCGCCAGAATACCGTTGAGGTCCGCCATCTCGGTCTGCATTTCCTGGCCGGTGCGCAGATAATCGATAAACTGCTCGATGATGGCGTTACACTCTTCAATATCCTTATTGATCGATTCCGATAAATAGCCGTCTTCGGTGCTCATCATTTCGGTCGCCAGGCGGATGCGCGTTAACGGCGTGCGCAAATCATGGCTGACGCCGGCCATCAGCAGCGTACGGTCGTCAGCCAGCATTTTGACGCCGGACGTCATCTGGTTAAACGCCCGCGTCACGGAACGCACCTCGGAGGCGCCATATTCCCGCAGCGGCGGCGGAATAATGCCTTTTCCCACCTGGAGAGCGGCATGTTCCAAATCCACCAATGGCCGGTTCTGCATCCGGATAAACAGCCAGGCGCCGCCAATCGCCAGCAGCATGATGGCCAGGGTATAGCGGAACAGGGGCGAAAAATCCCCTTGATGGATTTCGGTTAGCGGAATGCGCACCCAGATATCCGGCGATAGCCAGGTTTTGAGCCAGACCACCGGCGAATTTTTGGTGACTTCGACCCGCACATCGGTTGGGCCGCCCAGTTGCTGGGCCATCTGCTGGCTGAGAAATTGATAATGTTGCGCCCAACGTAGCCCGCTCTCTTCCGCGGCCGCGTTGGTATAAAGGGAAATACCCAATTCGCGGTATATTTCTCGGCGAAATGCCGGCGGCACTTCCAGCAGGGTGCCGTCTTCAAGCTGCAGGCGGTCGGTCATCAGCATTCTGACTTCGTACGCCAGCACTTTATTGAATTGTTGCAAACTGGGTAATATCGCGAAATTCAGCACTACCAGATAGGTCGTCACCAGGCTGACGAACAGCAAGGTAACGATTAACAGTAAACTCCGTGCAAACGAACTGCGCGGAGAGAAGCGCCATCGCTTCATGCTTTACTGCCGTCCGGAACGAATACGTAACCCAAACCCCAGACGGTCTGAATATAGCGCGGATGAGCGGGGTCTTCCTCGACCATGCGGCGCAGGCGGGAAATTTGCACGTCGATGGAGCGTTCCATGGCGCTGTATTCACGCCCGCGGGCCAGATTCATCAGCTTGTCGCGCGACAGCGGTTCACGGGGATGGCTTACCAGCGCTTTGAGCACCGCAAACTCTCCGCTGGTCAGCGGCATGGGTTCATCTTCGCGAAACATCTCGCGGGTGCCCAGGTTAAGTTTGAATTTGCCGAAGGCGATAATGGCCTCTTCCTGCGACGGCGCGCCGGGCAGCTCATTGGCCTGGCGGCGCAAAACGGCACGGATACGCGCCAACAGCTCGCGCGGATTAAACGGCTTGGGAATATAATCATCCGCGCCGATTTCCAGGCCGACAATCCGATCCACTTCCTCGCCTTTGGCCGTCACCATAATAATCGGCATCGGGTTGCTCTGGCTACGCAGCCGGCGGCAAATGGACAAACCGTCTTCGCCGGGCAACATTAGGTCGAGCACCATCAGGTGAAACGACTCGCGGGTCAACAAACGATCCATTTGTTCGGCATTGGCGACGCTGCGCACCTGGAAACCCTGTTCGGTCAAATACCGTTCCAGCAGTGCCCGTAAACGCATGTCGTCGTCCACAACCAGAATTTTGTAATTCTCTTGCATTCTCTCTCTCCCAAAGGCGATACGCCCGTAAGCGTATTGTTCAGAAACCCGTAAGGCACTGACAGCGGTTTCAGGTGTATATTCTAAGCAAAATTGTTACAAAGCATATGGAAATACGTAGTTATCCACACATTCGGCAAAAATAGGCTCTTTATTAAGATTATTGCCGGCTGTTGGCGGGATTTATCCACAATTGCCGGTACGGCGATCCAAAAACCCGCTAGGGATGATTGTTCCCTTTACCCCCGGCAAAGTAAACCTTAGCCGGCTTATATTTCATGATTTTCGCTTATAGGTCCTCGGGTTCCTGATAAACAATAGCCGTCACATACCAGGTTTTCGGCCCGGTGGGGGTCGCTACCACCGCTTCGTCATCCACCGCTTTTTTAATTAACGCACGGGCCATGGGCGAATCAATGGAAATATAGGATTTGTGTTTGAAAATCTCATCCGGCCCAACGATACGAAAGCGCATATGCTCGCCCTGCTCGTTTTCCACCTCCACCCAGGCGCCGAAAAACACTTTGCCCTCTTGTTGCGGCGAATAATCCACCACCCGCGCCTCTTTTAATACCTTGCTCAAGTAGCGTACCCGCCGATCGATTTCCCGCAGGATTTTTTTGTTGTAGTGATAATCGGCGTTTTCGCTGCGATCGCCCAAACTGGCCGCCCAGGAGACTTTTTCAGTGATTTCGGGACGATAGCGTTTCCAGAGATGATCTAACTCTGCCTGGAGTTCCTGATAGCCTTTACGGGTAATAAGGTTGGTTTTCATCGGGACCATTTTGCCAATAGTTGAAGCCGCATCGGGCAAATATACCATAGCCCGGGCACGGTGATTTGCCCGGCGCGCAATGCGGGGCATCCCCCTGGCCAGGCGCCGTGTCCAGGCTGCAACTCTGCGCCAAACTCGCAATGCAACGGTCAGACGACTGGCATTTTGGCGGCGCAATACGTATAACTGTCCACTGCATAAGTTACCTTAAACGTGATGACGACTAAAAAAAGCATGATGAATGATCCTTTGAATCGCCTAATTGCCGCTGAGCTAAAAGCCCGTCCCGAGCAGGTCGACGCCGCGATCCGCCTGCTGGATGAAGGAAATACCGTCCCTTTTATCTCCCGCTACCGTAAAGAAGTGACCGGCGGCCTGGACGATACCCAGCTGCGCCAGCTGGAAACCCGGCTCGGTTACCTGCGTGAGCTGGAAGAACGGCGCCAGACTATTCTGAAAGCCATTGACGATCAGGGCAAACTGACCGAGCAGCTGGCGGGCGCCATTAACGCCACGCTGAGCAAAACCGAGCTGGAAGACTTGTACCTGCCCTACAAACTCAAACGGCGCACCCGCGGACAAATCGCCATCGAAGCCGGCTTGGAGCCGCTGGCGCAAACCCTGTGGCACCATCCCGACCAACAGCCGGAAGAGGCGGCGGCGGAATATGTGAATGCCGAGAAGGGTGTGGCAGATATCAAGGCGGCGCTGGACGGGGCGCGTTATATCCTGATGGAGCAATTTGCGGAAGACGCCGCGCTGCTGGCGAAAATACGCCATTACCTATGGAAAAACGCCCATCTGGTGTCCACGGTTATTGCCGGCAAAGAGGAAGCCGGCGCCAAGTTCCGCGATTATTTCGCGCACCATGAACCGCTGGCGCAGGTGCCTTCCCATCGCGCGCTGGCCATGTTCCGCGGCCGCAACGAAGGCATATTGCAAATTTCCCTTAATGCCGACCCGCACGCCGACGAACCGCCCCGCGAAAGTTATTGCGAGCAGATGATTATCGACCATTTGCAGGTCCGCTTTAACCAGGCGCCGGCGGATGCCTGGCGCAAAGCGGTGGTCAACTGGACGTGGCGCATCAAGATCCTGCTGCATCTGGAAACGGAACTGATGGGCAGTATCCGGGAAAAAGCCGAAGAAGAAGCCATTCAGGTTTTTGCCCGCAATATGCACGATTTGATGATGGCCGCGCCGGCGGGCCTGCGCCCGACCATGGGCCTGGATCCAGGCCTGCGCACCGGCGTCAAGGTTGCCGTGGTAGACGCAACCGGCAAGCTGGTGGCCACCGATACCATTTATCCCCATACCGGCCAGACGGCGAAAGCGGTGGCGGCGGTGGCGGCCCTGTGCATTAAACATCAGGTGGAGCTGGTGGCCATCGGCAACGGCACCGCGTCGCGGGAAACCGAACGGTTTTTTGCCCTGGTGAAAGAACAATTTCCCAAGGTCGCGGCGCAGAAGGTGATCGTGAGCGAAGCGGGAGCGTCGGTCTATTCGGCCTCGGAGCTGGCGGCGCTGGAGTTCCCGGACCTGGATGTCTCCCTGCGCGGCGCGGTGTCCATCGCCCGCCGGTTGCAAGACCCCCTGGCGGAGCTGGTAAAAATCGACCCCAAAGCCATTGGCGTCGGCCAATACCAGCACGATGTCAGCCAGAGCCTGCTGGCGAAAAAGCTGGATACGGTGGTGGAGGACTGCGTGAACGCCGTCGGCGTGGATCTGAACACCGCCTCGGTGCCGCTGCTGACCCGCGTCGCGGGGCTGACCCGCATGATGGCCCAGAATATCGTTAACTGGCGGGATGAAAACGGCCGGTTCCGCGATCGTAATCAATTGCTGAAGGTGGGCAGGCTCGGACCGAAAGCCTTTGAACAATGCGCCGGATTCCTGCGCATCAATCATGGGGATAATCCGCTGGATGCATCCACGGTGCATCCGGAAAGCTATCCGGTGGTGGAGCGCATTCTCAAGGCAACGGAGCTTTCGCTCAGCACCCTGATGGGCAATGCCGGCGCGCTGCGCGCCCTCGACCCGGTCCGTTTTACCGATGAACGCGTCGGACTGCCCACCGTGACCGATATTATCCGCGAGCTGGAAAAACCGGGGCGCGATCCGCGGCCGGAATTCAAGACCGCGACCTTTGCGGACGGCGTTGAAACATTGCAAGATCTGACTCTGGGCATGATTCTGGAAGGCACCGTAACCAATGTCACCAACTTTGGCGCCTTTGTGGATATCGGCGTACACCAGGACGGCCTGGTGCATATTTCGTCGCTGTCGGCCAGCTTTGTGGACGACCCGCATAAAGTGGTCAAGGCCGGAGATATCGTCAAAGTCAAGGTTATGGATGTGGATTTGCCGCGTAAGCGTATCGCCCTGACCATGCGCCTGGACGAGCAGCCGGGCGAAACGCTGAGCCGGCGTGAGGGCAATGATAAGCGGCGGGATGCCTCCGCGCGCCCGGCGGCCAAACCCCGCTCCACGGGTCCCGCCGCCAGCGCCGGTAACAGCGTATTGGGCGACGCTCTGGCCGCGGCGCTGGGTAAAAAACGCTGATTAACGGCGGTTGATGAAAAAAAGCGGGAGGGAAAATTAACCCTTCCGCCTTTTTATTCGGGCCACCGGAGAAATATACGCTAACCGATGTGAAACGTTGAATACCTTTTATTAATATTGAAATAGAGTTTTTAACATTTCACACGCAATTACGTTGCCGCGGACATATTTTTATCTTAATTATTAAGATTGAATTAATTTATTAATAAAACCAACAATATCATTGTGCCATCCATATTATTTACCTTCATAATTAATTTTGGCGGTTCGGTTAAAATATTTTACCGAAATACATATACGAATAATTTTCATTTGCTAAAAGGAGCCATTGGTGTTAAAACTGCATTATTAAATCAATGGTTTTGGTAATTATTTTTTCCTAATAGCTTATACCAGCGGCGGCTTCAGTTCATTGCGGGCTATCAGCCGCCCCGTTGCAATTGAGCCAATGCCCGGCCGGATGATTTGACTTATTTACAGCAGCTTCATTAAACACCGCCATAGCATCTTAGTTATTGCCTTGGTAATTAAGAAGGTTATATGCATCTATTGCCGCATCATCATTATAAAATCCTCGGTTACGGCCAGGGAATAAGCCCCGTATACCGCCAAAAGCTATTGTCCTTGGGCATGCTGCCGGGATCGTCTTTTCAGGTCATTCGCGTAGCGCCCCTCGGCGACCCGATTCAAATCGAAACGCGCAGGATGCAATTGGCCTTGCGCAGGAAGGACCTTTCCCAGTTGCTGCTGGCGAGCATAACCGAGCCCGCCGTACCGCACCCCTGAGGTTTATCACCCCGGCCCTGGTTCGCTGGCCATTAGCATTCAGTTATTTTATGGATATCCGCTGAATATGAAAAAACTCACCATAGGTTTAATCGGCAATCCCAACGCCGGGAAAACGACACTATTCAATCAGCTGACGGGCACCCATCAGCGGGTCGGCAATTGGGCCGGCGTCACGGTTGAACGCAAGGAGGGTTTTTTCTCCACTACCGGTCATCAGGTACAGGTCGTTGATTTACCTGGCACTTATTCATTGACCACTATTTCCCAGCAGGCTTCGCTGGACGAGCAGATCGCCTGCCGTTTCATCCTCGACCGGGAAGCGGATTTACTGATCAACGTGGTGGATGCTTCGAACCTGGAGCGCAATCTCTATTTGACCATGCAGTTGCTGGAGCTGGGGGTGCCCTGCATCGTGGCGCTAAATATGCTGGATATCGCCCGGCGCCAGCATGTGAAGATCGACCTGACCGCACTGTCCCTGCAGCTTGGCTGCCCGGTGGTGCCGCTGGTTTCCACGCGCGCTCAGGGGATCGACGCGTTGAAGAGGGCAATAGAACAAGGCGCCGCCGCGGCGATTCCGCTGCCCATCGATTATCCGGCAGCGATAACCGGCGCCGTCGGGCAATTAATGCCGTTCATCCCGCCGACGCTGCCCGACCCGCAGCGCCGCTGGCTGGCGCTGCAAATACTGGAAGGGGATATTTACGGCCGCCCCCGCTTCGCGCGCGCGTTTGAGCATTTAGAGCAGATTAAAACGGTCTGCAACGAGGACCTGGCGCTGATCATCGCCGATGCCCGTTATCGCAAAATAACCGCGGTGTGCGAGGCGGTAAGCAACAGCCACTTGACGCTGGCGAACGCCATGACCGGCAGGCTCGATGCCCTGGTGCTCAACCGGTGGCTGGGCGTGCCGATTTTCTTTTTTGTCATGTACCTGATGTTTTTGCTGGCTATCAATGTCGGCGGCGCGCTGCAGCCCATGTTCGAAATCGGGTCGGCGGCGCTGTTTATCGACGGTACCCAGTGGATCGGACATGTGCTGAATTTTCCGCGCTGGCTGACGGTATTCCTGGCTCAGGGCATCGGCGGCGGTATCAATACGGTGCTGCCGCTTATTCCGCAAATCGGCATGATGTACCTGTTCCTCTCATTTCTGGAGGATTCGGGTTATATGGCCCGTGCGGCGTTCGTCATGGATCGGATGATGCAGGCGCTGGGACTGCCGGGCAAATCCTTCGTGCCGCTGATCGTCGGCTTCGGCTGCAACGTTCCTTCGGTGATGGGGGCCAGGACGCTGGATGCCCCGCGCGAACGCCTGATAACCATCATGATGGCTCCCTTTATGTCCTGCGGCGCGCGGCTGGCGATTTTCGCCGTATTCGCCGCGGCGTTTTTTGGCCAGCAAGGCGCCTCGGTGGTGTTTTCGCTTTATCTGCTCGGCATTATCGTGGCGGTGCTGACCGGACTGATGCTGAAGTACACCATCATGCGCGGCGACGCCATGCCCTTTATCATGGAATTGCCGGTGTACCACGTCCCGCATGTCAAGACCCTGCTGCTGCAAACCTGGCAGCGTTTAAAAGGATTTGTCCTGCGCGCGGGCAAAGTCATTATCACCGCTAGTATTGTTATCGGCGCGCTCAACAGCTTTTCACTGCGCGGCGTAGCGGTGGAGGATATTAATGACTCGGCGCTGGCGTCGGTGAGCCAGGTTCTGACTCCACTGCTGGCGCCAATGGGGGTGCACGGGGACAATTGGCAAGCCACCGTGGGGCTGGTTACCGGCGCAATGGCCAAAGAGGTGGTGGTGGGTACCCTGAATACCCTTTACACCGCCGAGCATATTACCCAGGCGCCTTTTGACCCGGATCGGTTTGATCTAGCGGCGCAGTTAACCGGCGCGGCGGCTGAAACCTGGCAAAATCTCAAGGACATCTTCAGCCTGAGCGTGCTCGCCAATCCCATCGAGGCCAGTAAAGGCGACGGTGAGATGAACGGACGCTCCATGGGGGTCATGAGCAGTAAATTCGGCACCGCCATCGCCGCCTACAGTTATCTGATTTTTGTACTGCTTTACGTACCCTGCGTTTCCGTAATGGGCGCCATCGCCCGGGAAAGCAGCCGTGGATGGATGACCTTGTCCATCATTTGGGGGGTTAACGTGGCCTACTCCATGGCGACCCTGTTCTACCAGGCGGCGACCTTTGCCGCACACCCGGTAAACAGCGCTATCTGCATCGTCCTGGTATTGTTGGTTAACGTGCTGTTTGTGCTGACGCTGCGCCTGATGCGCCATCGTTTCGACAATGTGCTGCCGGATCGGGAAAACGCGCCGCGTCCCGTATCGACCACTGAAAGCTGCCATTAAGGAACGTGACCTTGGCCGATCTCCTGCAGTTACATGATGCCCTGGCCCTGAGCGGCCAGGCCAGCGCCAGGCAATTAAGCAGCCGCCTTCATTTGTCCGCCGCCATGGCCGAAGCGATGCTTGAACGACTGGTGATCATGGGTAAGGCCGAACGCGTCGGCCAGGAGCCGCCAGCCCAACCCCAGGGAAGTTGCCGGCATTGCCCCCAGGGCAGCGCCTGCCACGGCCCTTATTACCGGCTTCGCCCGCCTGGGGCATAGGGGGCGAGGATTTAGGACTGCTCCGCAAATCAAGATTCTCCTTAACGGACCAACAAAATCCTTATTGGTATAACTGATTGTTAATTGATGGTTTTATAGACATCTGGTCACGCAGGCGGCCAATTTTCTCCTTATCCGAAATGGTAAGAAGGTTTGCGCTTTTATTTCTAATGGCTACATTGACAACATGGCGTCAACGCTGTGGTCATGCTGTTCAGGACGTCGTCACTCCTACAAGGTGCAATGATGGAAGCCATTACCCATTTACTTGAAGAGATTTATGCCTCATCGCTTACCCAGGCGCAGTTGGATACCATAAAAAGTAAAATCATCTTCGCCAAATCGACCCAGCAGCAGCAGCGTAAATTACATTGGGATGAGCAGGACGTGGTGCTGATCACGTATGCCGATCAGTTTATGGAAGCGGAACAGCCAACGCTTGTGACTCTCACCTCTTTTTTTGAACAACGGCTGCAAACAACCTTCAACTTGGTTCATCTGTTACCGTTTTATCCTTACTCGTCGGACGATGGTTTTTCCGTCATTGATTATCACCAGGTCAATCCCATCGTGGGCAGTTGGCAACATATCAGCCGGCTTAATCAATCCACCCGACTCATGTTCGATTTTGTCTGCAATCATATCTCCGCGCACAGCAAATGGCTGGCAAGCTATCTCGATCGGCAAATGGATTTTGATAATTTTTTTATCGCCGTCCCGCCGGCAACCGATCTGAGCACCGTGACCCGTCCGCGCACCTCGCCGCTGCTAACGCCCTTTGTGATGAAAAATGAAGAAACCCGCTACCTATGGACGACATTCAGCGCCGATCAGGTCGATCTTAATTTTGCCGATCCCCATGTGCTGATCGGGATCATCGGGGTGTTATTGCATTATCTGACCCAGGGCGCGGATTATATCCGCCTGGACGCCGTAGGCTATTTGTGGAAAGAGATCGGCACCCGCTGCATTCATCTGCCCAAGACCCACCTGCTGGTGAAATTGATGCGCGCCATCGTTAATGAAGTGGCGCCAGGCACCGTGATTATCACCGAAACCAACGTACCCCATAAAGATAACATCAGCTATTTCGGCAATGGCCGCGACGAAGCGCAGATGGTCTACCAGTTCCCGCTGCCGCCCCTGGTGCTGCATGCCATCCACAACGGCAACAGCCGCGCATTGCGCCAATGGGCGGCCTCGCTGGATACCGGCGGCGGCACCGTCACGTTTTTCAACTTCCTGGCCTCCCACGACGGCATCGGCATGAATCCGCTGCGGGGTATCCTGCCGGAGATCGAAATCAATAGCCTGGTGAGGGATCTGGAATCGGAAGGCGCGCTGGTGTCGTATAAGCAAAATACCGACGGGACCACCAGCCCTTATGAAATCAATGTGACGTTTATGGATGCCCTGAACCGCCGCCAGGATTCCGACGACACGCGGTTACAGCGTTTTTTGCTGGCGCATGCCATTTTACTGGCATTCCCCGGCGTGCCCGCCGTTTATATTCAAAGCATTCTCGGCTCGCGCAATGATTATGAAGGGGTTAAAGCCGCCGGCCATAACCGGGCGGTCAACCGTGAAAAATATCCGTTGAAAGCCATCGAGGCGGCGTTGCAGGACGAGACGTCCCTGCGTGCACGGGTATTCCATCACCTAAGCGATCTGATTCAACGGCGCCGGCAACAACCGGCGTTTCATCCGGATGCCCCGATGGAGGTCATGGAGTGGGATAATGCGCTGTTCGCCTTTTATCGCCGGGGCAAAGGGCAGGCCCTGCTGTGCCTGTTTAATTTAAGCGCCAAGATCATTACCTGCCCCCTGCCTGACGGGCATTACCATGATGTGATAAGTTATCGGGACTTTACGGGAGGCGCGCCCCTGAGCCTGGAACCTTATCAATTCTTTTGGCTCGAATACGCCCAGTGATCGCGC
>JAATFX010000060.1 GCA_015654925.1 Enterobacterales bacterium
GCAGCGGCCGCTGAATGCGGCTTCTCCTGGCCGGGCTCCGCAGCGCACAGCGGTAAAATAGCCGTTTTTTGGATTAATCCGAAAACACGCGCTGCGGCTACTGGCCAGCCGCTTAACTGATTACATTAGCTGTGATCACTTGGCTGTGACTGAAGAGAGGACAAATAATGTACTTAAGACCCGATGAAGTCGCTCGCGAACTGGAAAACTCCGGTTTCGAAAGAGATTATATCACCCGACAATGTTACGGTTACCGTAAAGGCCACCACTATGTCTACGTGAATCGGGAGGCTAAACTGGGCAGAACCGCCCTGGTCGTTCATCCCTCGCTGCGGGATAAAAGCAGTCTGTTTGCCGCTCCCACGTCGCCGGTACGCTCCAGCGACAATTACCAGGTTTTCCCCGCCGATCCGGACGGGAAACCCGATAGCCACTATGGCATACCCCACGGTTTCAGTTCCCGCGCCTCGCTGAACCGATATCTGCAAAAAATGTTTAATTAACCGCGGGCGAAAGCCGCGGCGCGCTCAGCCAGCTCCACGTCCGGGCGCACGCCGGTATACAACACAAATTGTTCCAGCGCCTGGATGGCGATCACTTCGGCGCCGGTAATCACGATTTTGTCATGCAAACGGGCAAATTGAATCAGCGGCGTTTGCGCCGGCAGCGCCACCACGTCGAATACCGTGGTCGCGTTGATGATAATTTGCTCGCTAAAGGCCAGATCATCAGCCTGCGCGCCGCCCGCCATACCCACCGGCGTAACGTTAATCAGCAGCGCGGCGTTGAGGTTGTCTTCACCAGCCTGCCACCGGTAGCCGTATAAATCCGCCAGACGCTGGCCGGTATCCTGGTTGCGGGCAATAATCACCCCTTGGCGAAAGCCCGCGTCATACAGTGCGCCGGCCACCGCTTTAGCCATGCCGCCACTGCCGCGCAGGGCAAAAGGAGTCTGCGGGTCGATTTGGTATTGCGCCAGCAGGCGTTCGATGGCGATATAATCGGTATTGTAGGCTTTAAGATGGCCATCGGTATTTACGATGGTATTGACCGACTCGATGGCGCGCGCCGACGCGTCAAGCTCATCGAGATAGGGGATGCAGTCTTCTTTAAACGGCATCGAGACCGCGCAGCCGCGGATACCCAGCGCCCTGACGCCGCCGATGGCGGCGGCGAGATCGCGGGTAGTAAAGGCTTTATAAATATAATTCAGGTTCAGTTGTTCATAGAGATAGTTATGGAAACGGGTGCCGAAATTACCAGGGCGGGCGGCCAGAGACATGCATAGCAAAGTATCTTTATTGATGTTCATGATAGTTATCCTGTTTGCCGAAGCTGATAGTACATGTGGCGATCGGCAGCGGTGATAAAAAACCGCGGCGGTAATGCCGTAGGCGAAAAGGATATCACAACCCACTCGGCCGATCAGGCTCCTGACCCGCCGTACCCCATGCCTGCGGCCAGGCAAAGATTACCTGCACGCGGCCTCTGGCATAACCGCAAACCGGTACTACACTCCAATAAGGCAGTAATATCACCCCGCTTTCCCCGGCCCAGGGCCGTTTGACTCCATGCCGCAACCGGCAGGATATAAGATGTCAGTCTATTGAAATCCGCTGCATTGCAACGGCGGCGAATAAAATGGATATGCTCAAAATTATGCGCAAGAGAGGAATTTGATGGCCAAGGGATCGTCGAAGAAAAATGAAATCGTTATACCCACTACCACCACCACCATGGCGAGTAAGGTCGATAACCAAGTGGTTGTCACCATTGACGATAAAGGGGTGCATATAGCCCACCCCAATACCGATAATGAAATAGTGAAGCGTCTGGATGCGGATCGCAAGACGCGGGTCAGGGAAGGGATGCCGGTGCCTCTCGGGGCGACCTGGGACGGACTGGGCGTGAACTTTGCCATTTTCTCCGCCCATGCCACCAAAGTTGAGCTTTGCCTGTTCAACGAAGAGGGCGAAGAGTATGACCGCATCGAGCTGCCGGAGTATACCGATGAGGTCTGGCACGGTTACTTGCCCGATGCGCGGCCCGGTTTGCTGTATGGCTATCGCGTCCATGGCCCCCATGCCCCAGAGGAAGGGCATCGCTTTAACCCGGCCAAACTGCTGCTCGATCCTTACGCCAAGCAGATTTGGGGCGAATTGATCTGGGACGATGCCCTATTCGCCTACGACTTCGAGGCGGAAGACAAGGATCTGAGCGTGGACGAACGCGACAGCGCGCCGTTTATGCCCAAATGCCGGGTGATCGACCCGGCGTTTTCCTGGCCGGCGAACGGCAAAAATTTTATCCCCTGGGAAAAAACGCTGATTTATGAAACCCATGTGCGCGGCTACACCATGCGCCATCCGGCGGTGCCCGAACATCTGCGCGGCACGTTTTCGGCGCTCAGCGTGCCGCAGATCGTCGATTACATAAAATCCCTGGGCGTCACCGCCATTGAACTCATGCCGATCCATGCTTTCACCGACGATCGGCATTTGCAGGAGAATGGACTGCATAATTTCTGGGGTTATAACACGCTGTGCTTCTTCGCGCCGCATCCCCAATATATGGCCACGTCGACGGTAAATGAATTCAAGCAGATGATCGCCACGCTCCATGCCGCCGGCATCGAAGTCATCCTGGATGTGGTGTATAACCACACCGCCGAGGGTAACGAGCTTGGCCCGACCCTATCACTTAAGGGGATCGATAATGCCAGTTATTATCGTCTGTTTCCGGAAGAAAAACGCTATTACATTAACGACACCGGCACCGGCAATACCCTAAACCTGAGCCATCCGCGGGTATTGCAGATGGTCACGGATTCCCTGCGCTACTGGGCTACGGAGATGCAGGTCGACGGATTCCGTTTCGATCTGGCCACCATCCTGGGCCGGGAAAGCTATGGTTTCGACGAGGGCTGCGGCTTTTTGGATACCTGCCGGCAAGATCCGGTGCTCAGCCAATGCAAACTGATTGCCGAACCCTGGGACTGCGGCCCGGGCGGCTACCAGGTCGGCGGCTTCCCGCCGGGATGGTCGGAATGGAACGACCGCTACCGTGATTCGGTGCGTAAATTCTGGCGCGGCGACGAAGGGCAACTGGCGGAGTTCACCACCCGGCTGGCCGGGTCCGCCGATATTTTTAACCATCGCGGCCGCAAACCGCACGCCTCGGTGAATTTTATCACCGCCCACGACGGTTTTACCCTCAACGATCTGGTTTCTTATGAGCATAAGCATAATGAAGCCAACGGCGAGGATAATCGCGACGGTCATAGCGATAATATTTCGGCCAACTATGGCGCCGAAGGGCCGACCGAGGAAGCTGCGATCAACGAACTGCGCCTGCGCCAGATGCGCAATATGCTGGCGACGCTGATGTTTTCCCAGGGTACGCCCATGCTGCTGGCCGGCGATGAGTTCGCCCGCACCCAGCAGGGCAACAACAACGGCTATTGCCAGGACAGCGAGATCAGCTGGGTGAATTGGCAGATTGACGATAAAGGCGAGTCGCTGATTCTGTTTACTTACCGGCTTATCGCGTTGCGTAACCGTTTCCCGATTTTGCATCGCGGGCGGTTTCTCAGCGGCAAGCTGAACGAAAAGCTCAATATCAAGGATGTTACCTGGTTCCAGCCCGGCGGCGATGAGATGTCCGAGGACGCCTGGGGCGATGCCAACCTGAAAAGCATCGGCATGCTGCTGGACGGCCGTTCGCAGCCGACCGGCCTGCTGCGGGTGGGGTCGCAAAGCACCGTGCTCCTGTTGTTCAGCGCATCCCATGAGGACGTGGTATTTACCTTGCCCGAAGTGGCCCACGGTTACGGTTGGCGGCATATTTTCGATACCTTCCAGCCCGATGATATCAATGAGCACAGTTTTGGCTTCGGCCATGCTTATACCTGTCCTTCACGTACCGTGGTGCTGTTCGAACTGGTCAATACCAAAACCACCATGATCGTGGCCTGATAGCCGCCGCGTCCGCTTAGTCACCTTCCGGTTCCCCCGCCCCCCGCCTGTTCAGGCGGGGGGCCTCTCCCAGCGCTCGCACCATAATCACGGCCGCCGGCCTAAACATCCGGCTCCCGCTGCCGATACTGGACATAGGCAATAATGTAGATGCGGCTCACCACCAGGGGCAACGGCTGCCCGTTTTGAGCAATGAGGATGGCCGCGAATATCCGGGATTCAACAGGCATATGAAGACTATTGGCGAGGGGCGGTTAAGATTCATCCGGCAGTTTGAATGTAACGACAATGTACTGGCAAGCGCGGTGCATTTAATGCTGGATAATAAGTTGCTCACCCAGGCCAGGCTGTCCCGGGAATATGATTTAAGTTTTTTCCAGTCCGCGGTGTTGTTTAATGAACTGGTGAATATTAATAATTTCTTTAAAACCAATTATTTTGCCATATCTTATCTGAACAATAGCCAAGTTAACGAAGCCATCGCTCTATGGGTCAATCAGCAACGCTCGGTGGAAGGCATCGCTTTTCGCCTGGATGCGCAAATTCACGACAAACTTATTGAATTAGCGCCCATTTTCTACAGTAAAAGACAAGAGTTAATCTTTACCGACGGTTATGGCTCCTATTCCCAATTTAATAAAGATACCGAAATAGATCTGATCGTCAACGGCGTGTTAAGCAAGATCCTGGCGCCCTATCAAAAAATGATCCTTGAGCCAGATGCAATAAAAAAGTTTATTCTACAGCAGGTTAACCGATTAAGAGATGTGGCGGATATCGCCAGCGATGGATTTGATATCCGCGCGCTGGTGCGCAATGCCGGATGGCATGTCAATTATATTACCCCTGAACGCGTGATTATCGCGGAAAATCGGGGATGCCGAGCCGCTATAACCCGCATTAACAGAAACCTGCCCGGCAATACCTTAATGCGCAGTAAAATCGACCATGGCTGCGATATTTCGGTCTATATCGATAATGCCATGTCCTTACAAGATGATTTCTATGTCAACAGCAGCTCTGAGGTTTTTACGGCCAAAGAATTTTCCAATGTTAACGTGCAAGAACAACGCATCGCCCTATAAACCGCTAGCAGTCGCCTAACGTTGCGACGCCCACTTCGTGCGGCTTGATAACATTCCGGCGGCCAATATAAGATAAACCAAAGGCGGCGGCCCCATGCCGCCATGGTTTTTTCCGTTAGCCGATTTTCCAGGTATAAACATGACCGTACGAATTACCGCCGCCACGTTTTCCCATAAAGATTTGGCCAGGCTGGTGGGCCAGTTGGATGAGTACCAATCCGCACTCTATCCCGCCGCCAGCAATCACTGTATTGCCTTGGGAGACATGAGCCACGATCGGGCCTGGGCCTGGCTGGCAACGGTGGGAGACTATAATGCGGGGTGCGTCTGCTTGTATCATAACCCGGACGGGCAGGCTGAAATTAAACGGTTGTATGTCGATCCGGATTATCGGGGATATGGTCTCGCTTCGGCGCTGCTTGCGGAATTGGAGGCGCTGGCGCGCCAGCAGCACTGCCCGGCGCTGTATCTTGAAACCGGCATTCATCAGCCGGACGCGGTGGGGTTGTATAAGAAGCTGGGGTTTATCCGTACCGGCGCGTTTGGGCAGTATACCGACGATCCGTTGAGCATTTATATGAGCAAGGCGCTTGATTAAAACGTGTCGCCTGCTTGATCCCCAGGCATTACCCGAGCATGTGCATACCTTATCTTGATCTTGCCGGGCCGCGCGCCCACATCAACGGAGCGTGGTCGCCGCGCCCGTGCCGCCGCCGTTCCATTGCTCCCGATTGGCCAGGTATTCGTCCTGGAAAATACACATCCTGATGGTATTGCGGTATTCGCCGTTAACGAAATACTCCTTGAGCAGCACGCCTTCCACTTTGAAACCCAGCTTGCCATAGATATGGATGGCCTTTTCGTTCTCCTGATCGACAATCAAATACAGCTTATGCAAATTGAGCACCAGGAAACCATAGTTCATGGCAAGCTGCGCGGCAATACTGGCGTAACCGCGGCCCTGATGGGCGGGGTCCACCAATATTTGGAACTCGGCGCGGCGGTGGATATGATTAATTTCCACTAACTCCACCAAGCCGATGCCGACCCCCTCTTTGTCGATGATAAAACGCCGCTCGCTTTGGTCATGGATATGTTTATCATAAAGATCGTTAAGCTCCACGAAAGCTTCGTAGGGCTCCTCGAACCAATATCGCATCACACTTTCATTATTATCAAGCTGATGAACGAAATGCAGGTCTTCACGTTCCAGTGGGCGAAGTTTAATATTATAGCTATGAGATATTTTATTTTCCACGATCATGATATATGCTCTTAAGTAGTTATTAAATTGATCGATACCGAAAATTTACTACTCAAAATATCTAATGGCTAGCAGATTTAGACACTAAATTTATGACCAATACGCCAGCAATAATTAGCATCATACCCATAATTGCATAAATGTCGAGTTTTTGGCCAAAAAAGATATAGCCTGAAAAAGCAACAAAAACAATACCTAAACCAGCCCAAAGCGCATAAGCGATACCCACCGGCATGGTTTTAAGCACCAATGACAGTAATATAAATGAAACGGTATATCCAACCAGGACAATGATAGAAGGGTAAATTTTTGTAAATCCGGCTGACGCTTTTAATGAAGTGGTTGCAATAACTTCTGAAATAATAGCGATGAGGAGATACACATAAGTTATCATGCAGATTACTCTTTGATTTATCAACAGCTGGCAAGATTAGCACAACCGGATTAAATATGAAATTAGCGCATCAAACACCGACAATTATTTTTACCGGTAGTGGTTATCGTAACAGGATAGCGTTACCTGAAAATAAGGCCGCATGAACAGATCGTGGAAACACGTTATGGAAATTGTTTTAGAAAGATATTGCCAAAATAGGACGCGGGTACGACTAAGCCGCGCCAAATGAAATTCCCTACCGGCAAAATTGGATAATCTGCCGGGCAAGTTCGGCGGGATTATCCTCGGCCACATGATGTCCGGAATCGATTCCCTGTCCGGAGACTTCCGACGCCCAGTTGCGCCAAATACCCAGGATATCATCGTATAAAATCGGCAAGTCATCCTGGGTCGACCAGAGGACGCGGGTGGGGCAGCGTATTTTATGCCCGTTGCGCCGATCTTCCTCATCGTGATAGCGGTCGACGGCCAGGCCGGCGCGGTAATCCTCCAGCATGGCATGTACGGTGAAGGGATCGTGGATGGCGCGGTGATAATCGGCATAAGCCTCTTCCCCCATTTGCCCGGCGGTAAAACCATACCATTTATCGGGATCGGCCAGGATCGCCTGTTCGGGTTTATCGGGCTGGGCAAAGAAAAACCAGTGCCACCACCGGCGGGCGAAGGGTTCAGCGCAGCGGGCCAGCGCCTCGGCGATGGGCACGCTGTCGAGTACCATCAGGCATTCGATCGCCGCGGGAAAATCCAGCGCGGCGCGCATGGCCACGTAGCTGCCGCGATCGTGCCCGACCACGGCAAAACGATCGTGGCCGAGATGTTTCATCAGCGCGACGCAATCTTGCGCCATTTTTCGTTTGCTATAGCCGGCATGATTGTCGCCGTCCGGCGGCTTGGACGATAACCCGTAGCCGCGCAAATCCGGGCAGATCACCGTGAAATGGGGCGACAGCAGCGGGGCGACCCGATGCCAGGTGGCATGGGTGCGGGGGTGCCCGTGGAGCAGCAGCACGGCGGGGCCGGCGCCCCCATGCCTGACCCGCAGGGTAACCTCCGGTAACTCAATCATTTGCAGGGTAAAACCGTCGAACATCGCATGCTGCTCCGTGGAGGGATACCGGATTAAGCATAGCTCATCATTCACCACTTTCAGAGGTGGTTCACATTTCTTAGCGTTTCATCTTGACGGTAAAAACGGCGCAATTTAAATTGTCGACAAATAGATCTTTTTTGTCGACAAAAGAGAAAAGCAAATGGCGGAAATCGGTTTTCAGGAAAAAATCAAAAAGTATTTTATCTCGCTGGATCTCAAACCGGGCGACAAGATCGAGACGGAGATTGCTTTAGCGGAAAAATTTGGCGTTTCACGCTACAAAATGAGACAGGCGCTGGACGTTATGGTCCAGGCCGGGATTCTGGAGCGGGCGCCCAAGCGCGGAACCGTGATCAAGGGGTTCGATACCGATTCCCTCAGCGAGCATATTAAATTTCAGTTTGAAGTTTCCCAGTTTGATACTTTCGAGTTTAAAGAAGCCCGTATCCTAATGGAACGGGCAATTTTGCCGCTGGCCGTCAGGCGCATCACGCCATCCGAAATAGCCAAAGTCGAGCAGACCATTGAGGATATGCTGCTGCATCAGGACGATCCAAAAAAAGCGGATGGATATGATCGAGATTTCCATTTATTGATTTTCCAGTCCTGCGGCAATCACGTTCTTTCAGCATTTTCAGGGGTGCTTTCAACCCTATTCAGAAGCTCTGAATATCGCAATAAATACTGGTCGCAGGAACGAATAGTGAAAATTGCCGAAGAGCATAAGTTGATACTGTCGGCGATTAAAAAAGGCGATCCGCTTGCGGCGGTGGCGGCCCTTGATGTGCATTTGGGCTACTCGAAATTAACGCTTGCGGAATAAATACCGCTGCATTTATCGGGAGGTCAATATGGACCCACCATAATTAATAAAGTGGTAAACCCTTTGGGGTGAAAAGTTATTATATCCAATAGCATTTTGGATGGTCTGTTATTGCCAGAATAAAGCGGCCAAAAATATCGATACTCAATATTGATATGACACCGCTTTGCCAAAAAATCAAATCTATGATTTAGAGGTGAGAATAATGGAATTAACTAAAAGCAGTAGAATTAAAAAAATACAACGAATTACCCTGGTCTTATTAATATTGATTGGTATCGTCAATTATATGGACAGGGCAACGCTATCCATTGCCAATATTTCCATCAGCGGGGAGCTTGGTTTAACTAAAGTCCATATGGGGTATCTTCTGTCCGCTTTTTCACTCACCTATGCTTTCCTGCAACTGCCGGTGGGGGCATTTCTGGATAAAACGGGCTCCCGTTTCCTGTTGGGACTGGGACTGTTGCTATGGTCCGCGGCCCAATTCGCCGGCGGGCTCGTTCACTCTTTTAAAGCGTTGTTTATCACCCGGTTGATACTGGGCGCGGGGGAAGCCCCGCAGTTCCCCGCGGCGGCGAAGTCTATTTCCGAATGGTACAGCATCAAGGAACGCGGCCGCGCCATGGGCACCTTTAATTCATCCGCCGCCATGGGCACCGCCATCGCCCCGCCGATTCTTACCGCGCTGATGCTGGCGTTCGGGTGGCGCTGGATGTTTATTGTGATGGGCGTATTGGGCGTGGTGTTGTCAGTTATCTGGTTTGTGGTTTATCGCAACCGCAATCAAATACCCTTGACGCCGCAGGAAGATAATTATCTCGATCGCGGCGCGGTCATCTCCGCGACGGGCCAGGCAACCGCGCGGGACTGGTTTGGTTTATTCAAGTCATCTTCCACCTGGGGCATTTTGTTAGGCTTCATGGGGGTGGTGTATATGATTTGGATGTATTTAACCTGGCTGCCAGCCTATCTGACGGAAACATATAATATTACGTTGACCCACACGGGATGGCTGATTGTGATCCCTTATATTTTTGCCATTATGGGTTCAATCAGCGCCGGCTTTATTTCCGATCATTTGGTTATCCGCGGGTACGACATGATTAAAAGTCGCAAGTCGCTGGTGGCAGCCGGTTTGATTATGTCGGGCATTTTTACCATCCCCGCGGCCTATGCCTCTACGGTAACCATGGCCATTTTCTATATTAGCATCGCCCAATTCAGCGTGCAGTTGGCATCGGGCTCCTCATGGATACTCGTATCGTCAATTATTCCCTCCAATCAAACCGCATCCCTGGGCGGTATCCAGAATTTCGGCGGTTATATCGCCGGTTCCGCGGCCCCGGTGATTACCGGATATATGGCGCAAAGCACGGGTTCTTTTACCAGCGCGTTGGTGGTTGCCGCCTGCGTGGCGTTATTTTCCGCCATTGCCCACTTTGTTCTGGTGCGTAAGCCTATCGGTGGTAACAGCCGGCCAAAAAAGGTCGCCGTTGTCGAGAAAAATGCCTGAGGGAGGAATGTGATGAAAAATAAGCTCAAAGAGTTAATTACACGCAAGATCGCCTTTGCCGGACTCACGCTGAATCTTGGCTCGACCCGGGCTGCCGAAATATTGGCGCGCTCGGGCGTCGATTTTTTGATGGTCGACCTGCAGCATGGCAACTTCGACAAAAATACCGCCACCGATTCCATCCGCGCCGTCGGCGCAGCGGGCACCATTCCCCTGGGGCGCGTCGCGGACAATTTTCCGGGCGCGATTAACGATGTGCTGGATGCCGGCGCCCTGGGGGTGGTGGTGCCGATGGTGAACTGCGCCGAGGATGCCCGCAAGGCGGTCTCCGCCGCTTTTTATTCTCCGCTGGGACAGCGCTCGAAAGGAGGATCGGCCCCTATAGTTTATGGTGACGACTATGCGGTTTGGGCAAACGCCGAGATCATCCTGATCGTTATGATTGAAACCGCCATGGCGGTTGAAAAAGCGGCGGAGATCTTTGCGGTACCAGGCATCACCGCTTGCCTGGTGGGAACGTCGGATCTGGCCTTGGACATGAAGTGCGGCCGGGATAGCGATGAAATCAGAACCGCTTTGGCGAAAGTCATGGCCGCCGGCAAGCAACACGATGTGGCCGTAGGCACCGCGGTTGGTTCCATCAATGAAATCGAAAAACTGAAATCCCTGGCGCCTGCGTTTTATCTTATCAGCCACGATCAGGGTTTACTCAAAGAGGCGGGTAAAACCATAGCCGGCCGGTTGATGGATGCCATGGGGCGTAACTGATGCGGACAGAATTGATCGGGAGGAGAAAGATATGCCGTCACTAGCGAATAGGGAGTTTGTGCTCGGATTGGATTTGGGCACCAGTTCCTGCAAAGTCTGCGCTGTCGACCTGGCGGGCAATGCCCTGGGGGCCGTGGATGAGGAATATGCCACATTAACGCCCAGGCCGGGCTGGGCCGAACAAGACCCGGCGCAATGGCTTGAGTCCTTGGGGCGGGGATGCCGCAAGCTGCTCGGGCAACTGGGGCTCGATAGCCACCGCGCCCTTGGCGTCGCCGTAACCAGCGCGGCGCATATCGCCGTACTGTTGAATCATGATGGCGCGGCGCTGCGCCCGGCGATTTTATGGAATGACCAACGTTCCCAGGAAAAAGCGAAAATACTGTCGGAAACCTCGGGCGAGGCCATTTTCGGTCTTGCCGGCAACTGGCCGTCGACCACATGGTCTCTGCCGCATTTGTTATGGGTTGCCGAGAATGAACCCCGGCTCTGGCAGCAGGTCAAATATATTCTGCTATCGAAAGATTATGTGGCTTATAAATTAACGGGCAAAAGAATAAGCGACCCGGCCACGGCGGTATCCGCGATGCTCTATGATGCGAATCAGCGGCAGTGGTCCGGGGAATTGTGCCGGCTCGCGGGAATCGACCAAACGTATTTGCCCGAGCTCCATCCCATCGGCGCTGAAATCGGCAAGCTGACGTCCGCCGGTGCCGATCTACTGGGCCTGTCTCCCGCGACCAGGGTGTTTAACGGCACCCTGGACAGTACGGCGGAAACCTTTGCCGCCGGGGTGAGATCCCAGGGCGATTGCGTGATCCGCCTTGCCAGCGCCGGGGGAATTCACGGCGTCTCACATCCCCCGCGCCGGCACCGGAAGTTGATTTCTTATCCTTATGTCATTTCCCCATTGTGGCTGTCGCAGGCGGGAACCAGTTGCTGCGCATCGGCGGTCTCCTGGGCGGCCAAGCTGTTCGACGCCGCCAAACCGGATTTTACCGCCTGGAGCCAGTTGGCCGGGCAGTCGCCCGCCGGCTCTGCCGGCCTGATGTTTCATCCTTATTTGATGGGCGAACGTTGTCCTTATTGGGACGCCCGGCTGCGGGCCAGCTTTACCGGCATGGGCCTGCATCATGGTAAATGTGATTTCGCGCGGGCGATTTATGAAGGAACGGCATATTCCTTGCTGGATGCGTGCGGGGCGCTGACCCAGCAGGACTTTGCGCTGCGGCATATTAAAGTTGTCGGCGGCGGGGGCAAAAGCATCCTGTGGTGCCAAATTGTCAGCGATGTGTTCGGCCGGCCCGTAGAGTATATGCCGGGCGCCGATTCATCGTTTGGGGCGGCATTGATCGGTCTGGTGGGATTAGGGGTCTATCAATCGGTCGAAGCGGTGCCGCCGGGAACGTTAACCACGGGACAGGAAAAATCGTATCTGCCCGATACGGCCAAGAATGAATTTTATCAACAGGAATTCAAAAGATACCGCTACATCCAAACCAGGATTGGTGAAATATCGCATTATGAACCGGGCGATTGACCCACGTAAAAATCAATCATGATAAAACAGGAGGTTAATTCTGAGCGGCGCGGCGCCACATGACAGATGAAACACCATTTCAAAAATCTGTGGCCGATCACGGAACAGAAATAAAATGGTCTCCCGCTCTCATCATCAAGGGTTTTATGCCGATAGACCGTTACCCCTGTAAGGATGGTTATGGTCATGAAAAAATTAGTTAATTTACCCTTTATGGTTCAATTGCTTAGTGGTTTTGCGATTATCATCGCATTTATGCTTTGTCTGGGCGGCGTGTCGTTGTATCAACTCAGCACTACCAATACTCATATCGAGGCGTACCGCAATAATTGGTTGCCGGGAGTACGTTATACGTTGCAAATGCGCGGCGTCCTGGCCGAGCTACGTTTGCAGCAAATACAATATATCTCCTCGGCGACCGACAAAGATCGGGAAGGGCATCGGGCCGAGCTGATGCAGGCGGTCGCGGATTTCCGTCGCGCCCAGGACCACTACCTGGCGCTCAATACGCCCTTAAGCGCCACCCCGCTGTTTACCCAGATTATCGCCAATTTCGATCAGTTCAGCCGGGCCAATGACAAGATGGTGGAAGCCATGATCGCCGGCGATGTGACGTCAGCCATTCAAATCAGCGGCGATACGTCGCGTAAATATCGCACCCAATTAATGATCGATCTGGCCGCCATGGTGGATCGCGAGGTGAGCGGCAGCGATGCCGCCGCCATGGCGGCGAGCCGGGGATATCTGATGGCCAAATATACCCTGGGGGGCCTGGCGCTGTTTGCCCTGCTGGTTTCCATGGCGCTGGCGACCTTGATTTCCCGTAACCTCTGGCGCCAACTGGGGGGCGAACCGGCCTATGCGACGGCCATCATGCGCAAAATCGCCGACGGCAACCTGACCACCGGCATCAAACTGCGGGCCAGGGACGGCAACAGCCTGCTGGCGGCATTGAATACCATGAGCCAGCAGTTGCGGCACACCATTAGCGATATCGTGAGCGGCAGCGAGTCCATTTCGGTGGCCTCGGGGCAAATCGCCCAGGGCAATACCGACCTTTCCCGGCGCACCGAAGAGCAGGCGGCCTCGTTAATCCAAACCTCGGCCAATATGCAGCAATTGACGCAAACCGTGCACCAGAATGCCGATAACGCCAAACAGGCCAGCGAGCTGGCGGCCATCACGTCGCGTACCGCGACCCAGGGCGGCAAGGTGGTGGCCGAGATGCTCACCCATATGCGCGACATCTCTCAAAGCTCGAAGAAGATCGTTAATATTATCTCGGTGATTGAGGGCATCGCCTTCCAGACCAACCTGCTGGCGCTTAATGCGGCGGTGGAGGCGGCGCGGGCGGGCACCCAGGGCAAGGGGTTCGCCGTGGTGGCCAGCGAAGTCAGAACGCTGGCGCAAAAGAGCGCCGATGCGGCCAAAGAGATTAAAACTTTGATTGAAGGCACGGTGGATAAAATCAGCGCCGGCTCCGAACGCGCCGACAACGCCAGTAAAGCGATGACGGATGTGGTGCAATCGGTTGATAAAGTGACGGCCATTATCCGCGAGATCGCCAACGCCAGCAACGAACAGCACCTGGGAATCCAGGAAGTGGGACAAGCGGTCGCGCAGATGGATCAGGTTACCCAGCAAAACGCCGCGCTGGTGGAACAAGCCGCAGCCGCCGCGCGCGCGCTCACCGAGCAAGGGCTGGAATTGCGCAACGCGGTGAGCTTTTTCCGGACCGCCTGATACCGCTTTATCCTTTTTGCCGCAACGGCGGGGCGTATTTACTGGCGTTACGCGCACCCGTGCGTTAAAACCTATTGATGGTTTTTAGGCTTGGAGCGCTTATTTTATGACGACGATCGCGGCCCCTTTGCCGCAGGGTGTTATCTCTTTGCGGAACATCATGGCGTAAGGTTATGGCTATCGAGCATTATCCTTATATTTCCCAATGGGCCGACCCCGCGGACAACCGGCGGATATTGGCGGGGGGCGATCCCTGCGATCATCCGCGTTGGCGGCAATGCTCCGGATTCACCTCGGCCCAGGAATACCGTTTCTGGTCGTGGCGCCTGTGCGGCGTGGCCTGTTTTCAATCCGTATTATTGCGCCGCCGCGGGCTGCGCCTTGATTCGGCCCTGTCTACCCGCCACGGCATTTGGCGGCAGGCCATGGCGGCCAACGCATTTATCCCGCAGCCCGATGGTTCGGTCCTGGGCCTGATCTATGCGCCTTTCGTGCGGATGATCGGCCAAATCTATGGCATAGCGGCGACGGTGGATACCGCGTTCAGCCAGGGGCAATTGGCCGATTATCTGGCGGCCGGGCGGCCGGTAATGGCCTCGGTCGCGCCGCTGGTGCGCCATGCCCGCGGCATCAATCCCGATCCTGGGCGCAACGGCGGCCATCTGGTGCTGTGCTACGCCCTGGATCGGGGCAGGGTATGGTTTAATAATCCTTCGGCGACCGAAGCGGAGCCGTTTCACTCGTCGCTGCCGCTGGACGTGTTCTATTCCTGGTGCGCGGGGCGGGGCGTCATATTTTGCCGGTAAATTTCATTATCCAAAGGCAGCCGGAAGGGCGGCTTATTTGGCGCGCCGGGGTTTGCGTGACACCAGCTCGCCCGCATTGGCCGGCAGGCGCAGCAAGTCCACCAGGCCAATCAGCGACATCAGCGTGAGCAGCACAAACGCCAGCCGATAAGCGATGCCCGGCATCCCCCCCATGCCCATTATTGGCGCCACCGCCTCGCCCAGCCGGACGCCGATGGCGCCGATGGTAATGCCCATGCCGATGGAGAGTTGCACCGCGGTGCTGAACAGGGTGTTGGCGTAGCTCATTTCGCTTTGGGGAATATCGGCGAAGGCCAGGGTGCTGATGCCGGTAAACTGCATGGAGCGGCATAGGCCGCCGAAAAACAGCACCGCCAGCGTCAGCCAGTCGGGGGTCGCGGGCGTCAAAAACGCGCAGGCCAGCAGGGATAATGCGGCCAGGACGCCGTTGACCAATAACACCGTACGAAAACCAAAATGGCGGATAAGCGGCGTGGTGGCCGGCTTCATGGCCAGATTACCGGCGAACACCGCCAATACCAGCGAGCCGGCATGGAAGGCGTCCATGCCGAACCCGACCTGGAACAGCAGCGGCAGCAAAAACGGCACCGCGCCGATGGCCATGCGAAACAGCGAACCGCCCCAGATGGTCACGCGAAACGTTAATACCTTAAGGGAACCCAGGCGCACCATCGGCTGCTCGGCATGGCGCATATGCCGGACCGCCACCCACATCGCCAGGATACCCAGCAATAAAAACAGCACCATATAGGGCCAGGGGGCGTCGTGCCGCCCGGTCAATTCCAGGCCGTACACCAGGCTCAGCATGGCGGCGCCGCTGGTGACGAAGCCGAACAGATCGAACGGCGGGCGCGCGTCGCGCGGCGGGTTGGGGATCAGTTTCCAGGCGGCGATAATGGCGATCAGGCCCAGCGGCAAATTAATAAAGAAGATCCAGCGCCAGTTGGCATAGTCGGTGATAAACCCCCCCAGCGGCGGGCCCAGGATCGGCGCTACCAGCGCCGGCCAGGTTAGCGTGGCGATGGCTTTGATCAACTGCGACTTGGGGGTGCTGCGCAGCACCGCCAGCCGGCCAACCGGCACCATTAGCGCGCCGCCGGCCCCTTGCACGATACGCATCAGCACAAACTGCGGGACGTTTTGCGTCAGGCCGCATAATACCGAGGCGATGGTGAAAATCGCCAGCGCGACGGTAAAAACCTGGCGTGAACCGAAACGATCCGCTATCCAGCCGCTGGCCGGGATTAATACCGCCAGCGTCAATAAATAGGCGCTCATGCCGATATTTAAATCCACCGCCGACACGCCGAAGGTCACGCCCATTTGCGGCAGTGCGGTGGCGATCACCGTGCCGTCGATATATTCCATAAAAAACGCGCCGGCCACCAGCAGCGCCATGCCCGATAAGCCGCGGGAGGGGGCCTCTTCGACATCTATAGCGACGGTCTTGTCCGCTGGGGATGCCGGTTGTTTCTCATTCGCCATTGCCTGCTCAGATCCTTCAAAATCAACAATCGCCTGCCTGGCGCTACTCTTGGAGCATGATGCATAGGCCGGCAGGCCAAGGGGATAGGTGATATTTTACCCTGAGCGATAAATTTGTCATACAAAAAAGTGAATTCATTATGCCCGGCATGCGCCAGGCATACCGGACGGGGCTTGCGGTGAGAAAAGTGGTATGACAGCTTCGCCTGAGCGGCCTAAGGCGCGGGCTTGCCGCGCTGCGCCGCCATCGTTTTCTCCGGCGCGGTTTTTTCCGCAGGTACAGGCTGGCGGGACGTAAAAGATTTACCGACCATGACGATCACCACCGCCAGGATAATAATACCCAGCGCCAGCCATTCCACCGGATTAAGGCGTTCGCCGGCGAATCCCATGCCGAGCAGCACCGCCACGACCGGGTTGACGTAAGCATAGCTGGTGGCCAGCGCCGGGCGGGCATGAGCCAGCAAATACATATAGGCGCTGATGGCGATAATGGAGCCAAAAACGATTAAATAGCCCACCGCGATCAAGCCGGCGGTATCGGGGATATGGTCCAGGCGCTCGCCGTTAAGCCAACTGGCGATAAGCAGCACGGTGCCGGCCACGATCATTTCCACCGCGCCGATCATCATGCCCTTGGGCAAATCGAGCCGTGAGCTCCAGATGGAACCAAACGCCCAGCTTACGGACGCCACCACCACCAAAAACGCCCCCAGCGGGTTGCCGGTAAGACTGCCGCCGGTATTGAGTAAAATAATGCCGATCAGGCCCAGCGCAATGCCAAACCATTCCAGGCGGGTGGCGCGCAGGCCCCAAATGCAGCCGAAACATACGGCGAATAGCGGTACCGTGGCGACGATCACTGCGGTGATGCCGGACGGCACCTGCATATGTTCGGCCACCGTGACCAACCCGTTGCCCACCGCCAAAAGCAGTATGCCGATCGTGCCGGCGTTAATGGCCTGGCGCAGGGAGGGGAGGGCATCGCCCTTGAGGCGCAGGATGGTAAATAGCGCCACGCCGGCGATAAAGAAACGTACCCCGGCCATCAGCAGCGGCGGCCAACTGCCCACCCCGATGCGGATAACAAAGTACGTCGAACCCCAAATAATATAGAGCGTAAATAAAGCCAGCACCAACTTCAGACCGTTAGAATCCCTTAATTGCATTTCACTACCTTTGCAGCCATTAGTGTAGAAAGAAGTATAGAAAGATTAGTAAACCTCTTTTATTAGGAGCTAATAAACTTTTTTTATCGTAATTATTCGCGTAAACAACGAAAATAGTAGCCTAAGTCCTTCGATTCAACGGCCGCGCTACCACGGGATAATGATGGATAAATATGATGAGCAGATATTAACCGCACTGGTGGAAAACGCCCGCCTGACCTATGCCGAGTTGGCGCGCCGGGTTAACCTTTCACCGCCGGCGGTGGCAGAGCGGGTGGCCAAGCTTGAAGCCAAAAAAGTGATTACCGGTTATCACGCCCATGTCAGCCTGGAAAAACTGGGGCTGGCGATTTCGTTTATCGTCGAGCTGCGCCTGAATCACAATCATTGGCAGACGACCCTTAAGGCGTTAACCCAGATGCCGCAGATCCTGCAATGCTACCGGGTGACCGGCGAGACCTGCGTGATTATTCGCGGGGCGGTGCAGGATATGGCGGCGATGGAGGCTTTTATCGAGCGGGTCAGCCATTACGGGGCCACTAAAACCTCGATTATTCTTTCCGCCCCGGTGGAGCGCAGCGCCCCGGTGGCGGGGACGGTTACCGAGGCGTTAAAATAATTGTGATGAATGTCACATAAAATTGACATAGCGGTTCATTTTGCTTAAACTAGTGAAAAGTGTGATGTGAATCACAGTATTAGAAAGGCAATGTGAGGAATCTGCAATGAAATTCATACGTAAAATTAACAAGTTCCTGAAGGAACAAGGTAATATTCACGCTGCGGCGGCTAAACATAACCTGTATTAAGAGGGTTGGCGGCAAGCGTTGGTTTTAAAACGGCCCTTATTCAAGGGCCGTTTTTTATGGGTCATCGCCGGGGCCGGCGTGTTCCCACTTTAACCGGGCATCAGGTTAATTCGACGATTTCGTGGCGTCCGCTCAGTATTGGCCCACTGAGGATGTTATAGCCGTCGCGATCGAAGCCTTGCGCCACTTTGTTCAGGCCGGCGGCCTGCGCCAGGTTTTCTACCGAGCCCAGGTAAAACCAATTATTCACTACGTGGATTTGCCGCCGATCGGCGCTTTGTTCCACCAGGCCGATGGGGCCGGCGTACGGCCAGTTGAAGACCCGCATTTGCTGCATGGCGTCCATCAGGCGTAATTGATGTTCTTGTGGGGTTTCCTTGCCGCAGCAGGCGCCGGCGCAGCGCCCCAGATGGAATCGGAAACAGGGGCGGCCATGGCTGAGCCTTTCCAGCCCCAGCAGGCTATAGCACAAAAGTTCAGTGTCGCCGATATCCAATAGGGTCTGCTGGGCGGAGCGGCGGCTGGAGAACAAACCGTACAGATCGGGAGTGCGGGCGAAGTCGATCTCTTTGGCCGAAGCGATAACCGGCATGCCGTTAACCATATGGATCGAGCAGAGCTGGCGGCTGCGGCGCAGCCGCTTGTTATGCAACGGCTGTAATTGCTTGATCATCTGTGCTTCCAGCAGCAGCGCGCCGATCTCCCCGGCGGTGAGATGGTAGCTGATGCGGCGGGACTGGCGCAGCAAACGCGCTTCCGCGGCGGTTCTGAAGTGGGACATGACCCGGCTGCGGATATTAACGCTTTTGCCGATGTATAGCGGCATGACGTCGCTGTCGCTATGGAACACATAGACGCCCGGGGCGGAAGGCAGTCCATCAAGGTAGGGCCGCAAATGTTCTGGATATTGATAGGCTTGCGCGACATCGAATTCCATGCGCGGGGCAGATAAACGCTTATGCACTGACGTAACTCGCTTATTGCTGTAATTATATACAGCATAACAGGTTATTTTTTGCCGGGACAGCGTAAAATGAAATCTGCCCGTATCTCACCGCTCCTGCTGATGCCAGGTTAAATGGCAGTCCCGCAGCAACTCCCGATCGGATAAAATCGCCGCCGGCGTTCCCTGCGCCGCCAACCGGCCCTGTCGCATGACAAAACAGTAATCGGCGATGTCGGGCACGATGGCCAAATCATGGGTGGCGGTAATCAGGGTGCGCTCCCGGCTGGTATGTAAAAAGCTCACCATATTGCCTTGGCTCAGCGGATCGAGACCGCTACAAGGTTCATCCAGCAGCAGAACTTCCGGTTCAATAATCAGCACCGACGCCAGGGCGACGCGTTTTTTTTCGCCGCCCGACAGGCGATGGGGCGAACGGTGGCGCAAATGGCCGATACCGAACCTATCGAGCATGGCCTCGATGGCGGCGGTTATCCGCGGTTTATCCCAGCCGAGCTGCAGCGGTCCAAACGCCAGTTCGTCGAATACCGTCGGGTTGAACAGTTGCACGTCGGAATTTTGAAATACCAGCCCGACCCGGCGCCGAAAGGCATAGGCCGCCTCGTCGTGTTCCAGGGCCGCCTGGTCGAGCGGCTGGCCGAAGGCCATAATCGAACCCGACGCCGGAAAAAACAGGCCGTCGAGCAGGCGCAGGAGGGTGGATTTGCCCGAGCCGTTGGCCCCTAGCAACGCGATGCGCTGCCCCGCCTGAACCCGCAGGTCGATTTCAAACAGCGCGGGCATTGACTGATAGGCGTAGCTGACCAGGCGTAACTCATACACGGCATTCATCGCAATACTCCATCGGTCAGGGTAACCGCAGCCACTGGCAGCCGAAGGCCGCCAGGATCAATAAAACGAAACACGGCAGCGCCAGCCAGTCGCACCTTCGGCAGTGCAAATCGTGCATCAGCCTGACCTCGCCGCGATAACCGCGGGACAGCATCGCGAGATGAACCTCCTGGCTCAGGTAAAGCGAACGCTCCAGCAGCGCGCCGGCGGCGTTGACGGCCAGCCGGCGGCGCTCGCGCGGCGCCAGCGGCCCTACCATCCGGCTGGCTCGCGCCTCCAGCAGGGCGATGGCGCCGGCCAGCAGCACAAAAATATAACGATGGGTCATGCCGAGAATCATCACCGCCATTTTTGGCAACCGGAAAGCGCGCAAGGCCGCCAGCAGACGGGGCCAGGGGGTGGTTAATATCATCAGCAGGGTGAGCGTGGCCGAGGTTTCGGCCCGGCCAATCAATAATGCCGCGGAGCGTAGTCCCTGCCAGGTAACCACCAGCGATAGGCCGGGCAAATGCAGCAGCGGCGTGCCGGGCACCAGAAACAGCGCGGGCAGCGCCACCACGCCGGTAAACAGCAGCACTCCAATCCATACCTGGCGCAGTAGCCGTCCGGCGGCAATGGCCGACAGGCGCGCCATCGCCACCGACGCCACCAGCAGCACGGCCAGGGCGACCAGCGAGTGCACCGCAACGCCGGTGATAATCAGCGAACCCAGCCCGGCCAGTTTGACGCGCGGGTCCAGGCCTTGCAGCCAGCCCCGCCGGTCGGCCAGCTGCTGCGCGTCATCGGCATGGGCCATGGCCCCCAGCAGACCCGCCAGCAGGCGGGCGACAAAATGTTGCCGCCCCGCCCCGTGCCGATGGCTGAATGACGGCTCCCGCACCGCTTATCGGCGCCCGGACGTGGGGCGATAGGCCGCGGGCGCCATAAACCGCGCCAGTAAATAAAATATCAGCAAAATCAGGCCGCTGCCCATTACCGCCGACAGGACATAACCGATGCTCGCGTTATGCATGAACGACGGGGCGTAATCCGGCACCGGAGCGGACCATAAGGCTTCCAGCCGCTGCATCCCGGCTGGGGCGCCTTCCGGCGGCGCAATATTGCCGGAGGCCCGGATAATATCGGCCCGGGCGGCGGCATCCTGGAAGTCGCTGGCGCCCCATTCGCCCCAGGCGGTGCCGGCGGCCAGCAGGCCCAGCGGGCTGAGCATCATGACAATGGCCATTCCCAGCCACAACCTGCGCACCGGCAGCCAGCCTTGCGGCCGCATGGGCGCGGATTGGCCGGCGGGCGACGCGGTGAATTGCAGCAGCTCGGGATTGGCTTTTTGCAAATACGCGACAATCCCGCCGGTCACCACCGCTTCCGCCAGCCCGGCAAAGGTGAGATGGCCAAGCAGCATGGCAGGCACCGCTACCGACAGCGGGTAGGGCGCATAAAGCGGCGTGCCGGCGGCGTCGGTAAACAGCAGGGGCTGAATGCCGAATTCCACCGCCGCCAGCAGCGCGGAGATGTTGATGGCGCAGTAGCCGGCGATCGACGCCGCCACGATCCGCCGTTTCGAGGTCAATTCCGATCCGGCGGCAATCAGGCGGTAGAGGCCATAGGCCACCATGGGGCCGGCGATGGCCATATTGAGGCAGTTGGCGCCGATGGCCGTGATGCCGCCGTCGCCAAAAAATACCGCCTGGATAAACAGGGCCACGGAGATGGCCAGGATGGCCGCCCAGGGACCGAGCACGATGGCGGCCACGCCCATGCCCACCGCATGGCCGGTGGTGCCCCCCGGCAGCGGCAGGTTAAACATCATAATCACAAAGGAAAATGCCGATATCACGGCCAGCAGCGGCACCAGGCGGGTATGCAGCGCGCGCTGGACGCGTTTTTGCGCCAGCCACCAGAACGGGGCGGCGATCAGGAAAGCGACGGCGCAGGTGGAAGGGCTGAGATAACCATCTGGGATATGCATCGGGACAATCCTTTTAATGGCCGGCCTGCATGAGGAACGACCGCCCTAAGATCGTACCGGCGGCAGCGGGCGGCGTATGAATGACAGATGTCTAGCAGTATGCATGGGGGAATCATACTTTTCTAGAAAAAATCATACGCCATACTTGATCGGGCGCAACTATACCTCAGAATTCGGCACCTCAGAATTCGGCCTCAAAACCTTGCGGGGGATTATTTGTGCTGATGCGTATGCCGGTGCGCGGCGTCGTGATGATACCCGTGGGCAGCGTCCTCCCCGCTGTGCGCGGCCGCGGCGGGAGCATCGATGGGAATCAGGTTGATGCTGCCGTGGCGCACCCCGGTCTGGGCGATAACCGACTGGGCAAATTCCGACAGGGCCAGGAGCGGTCCGCGCAGGATCGCGGTTTCCACGCACTCCTCCTGGCTGAGATGGGCATGCATGGTGGAAATGGTCAAATCATGATGATCGTGTTGCAGCTCGGTAAGCCGGGTCGCCAATTGCCGTTCGTGGTGATCGTAGACATAGCTGAGGATGGCGATAAACGGCGCCTGCGGATCGGCGCTGGCCGCCTGCTGGCCCAATTCGCGGCGCAGCATGTCGCGAAATGCCTCGGAACGGCTGCTGTAGCCCTTAAGCCGCATCAGTTCGTCAAGTTCGACGGCCAACCGATCGTCCAATGAAATCGTTAATCGCTGCATGGGGAATTCCGGGAAAGAGAACAGAAAACCCTAGTGTGGAGCATTTTCGCCGTAAAGCATAGTGCGGCATAGTGCGGCCATAGTGCGGCATAGCGCGGCTTCAGATGGTCACCAATCCCCGCACCCCCTCGGTTTCCATATCGGCGCCGCGGCCACGCTGCACGATTTCCCCGCGGGACATCACCAGATAGCTATCCGCCAGATCGGCGGCGAAATCGTAGAATTGCTCCACCAATAAAATCGCCATATCGCCGCGCGCCGCCAGGGTTTTAATCACCACGCCAATCTCTTTGATCACCGAGGGCTGAATGCCTTCGGTGGGTTCATCAAGGATCAGTAACTGCGGCTGGCAGGCCAGGGCGCGGGCGATGGCCAACTGCTGCTGCTGCCCGCCGGACAGATCGCCGCCGCGCCGCTGTTTCATCTGCGCCAGCACCGGGAACAGCTCGTAAACCGCCGGCGGGGGCTGTTTGGCCCGCGCGCCGGAAAAGCGCGACAGGCCCAGCAAAATATTTTCCTCGACGGTCATGCGGGGAAAAATTTCCCGTCCCTGCGGCACATAGGCGATCCCGGCCTGGACGCGCTGGTGCGGTTTGCGCTGGTTGATAAGCTCCCCCTGCCAGCGGATGCGGCCGGTCTTGGCCGGCAGCAGCCCCATCAGACACTTGAGCAGCGTGGTTTTACCCACGCCATTACGCCCCAGCAGGCAGGTTACCTGGCCGATTTTCGCCTCGAACGAGAGACCGCGCAGGATATGGCTGCCGCCGTAAAACTGATTTAATTCTTCTACCTGTAGCATCTGTTTCTCCCGCGGCTTAGCGTCCCAGATAAACGTCGATCACCTGTTCATTGGCCTGCACTTCCCGTAGCGAACCTTCGGCCAGTACCTGTCCCTGATGCAAGACGGTGACGCGATCGGCGATGGTTTCCACAAAACCCATATCGTGCTCCACCACCATAAGTGAGTGCTTACCTGCCAGCGAACGGAACAGCTCGGCGGTATAGGCGGTCTCCGCATCGGTCATGCCGGCGGCCGGTTCGTCGAGCAGCAGCAAATGCGGTTCCTGCACCAGCAACATACCGATTTCCAGAAATTGTTTTTGCCCGTGGGATAATAGACCGGCCGGACGCCGGCGCTGCTGGCCGAGCCGCAGTGTGGCCAGCATGGCGTCGATGCGATCGCGCTGTTCGCTGGTAAGTTTGCCGCGCAGGCAGGCCCAGACCGACTTGTCGGTTTTCAGCGCCAGTTCCAGGTTTTCAAATACGGTTAGCGCCTCGAATACCGTGGGTTTCTGGAATTTACGGCCGATGCCGGCCTGGGCTATTTGCACCGGGGTCAGCCGGGTCAAATCGGTTTGCTGATCGTAAATGGCGCGGCCGCTCTGTGGGCGGGTTTTGCCGGTAATAACGTCCATCAGGGTGGTTTTACCCGCGCCGTTGGGGCCGATAACGCAGCGCAGTTCCCCCACGCCGATCGAGAGCGACAGATCGGTCAGGGCGCGGAAACCATCGAAGCTGACGTTGATCTTTTCCAGCGCCAGCACCGGGTCCCGCTGCCGGCGGCGCTCATCCGCCGGGTAGCGCTGCGTCAGCATTTCATTAACGGCGGGTTCCATCAGTCTCTCCTTTTACGCAGCAACCCGATGACCCCCTGCGGCAGCAGCAGCGTCACCACGATAAACATCAGTCCCAGGAACAGCTGCCAATATTCCGGCATCGCCATGGTAAACCAGCTTTTGGCGCCGTTGACGATGCCGGCCCCCAGCAACGGCCCGATCAAGGTGCCGCGGCCGCCCAGCGCCACCCAAATCGCGGCCTCAATCGAATTGGTCGGCGACATCTCGCCGGGATTGATAATGCCGACCTGCGGTACGTACAGCGCGCCGGCCAGACCGCACAACACCGCCGACAGCGTCCACACAAACAGCTTGAAACCTTTGGGATCGTAACCGCAGAAAATCAGCCGGTTTTCCGCGTCCCGCACCGCCGTCAGCACCCGGCCGAATTTACTGCGCGCCAGGGCGAACCCCAGCAGCAAACTGGCGGCCAGCAGCACTACCGTCGCCAGGAACAATCCCACCCGGGTCGGGGTGGCGGTGACCGAAAAACCCAACAGGGTGGTAAAACCGGTAAACCCGTTGTTGCCGCCAAAGCCGGTCTCGTTGCGAAAAAACAGCAGCATCGCCGCATAGGTCAACGCCTGGGTCATGATCGAAAAATAGACCCCTTTGATTTTCGAACGAAACGAAAAGTAGCCGAAGACCAGCGCCAGCAGGCCGGGCGCCAACATAATCAGGCACAGCGCCCAGGCGAAATGCTGCGTGCCGGCCCAGAACCAGGGCAGTTCGTTCCAGGATAAAAACGACATAAACGCCGGCAGGCCGTCGCCGGCGGCCTGGCGCATCAGATACATGCCCATGGCGTAGCCGCCCAGGGCAAAAAACAGCCCGTGCCCCAGCGACAACAGACCGGCATAGCCCCAGACCAGGTCCAGGGCAATGGCGACCACGGCGTAGCAGAGTATTTTGCCGATCAGGGTCAGCGTATAGGTGGAGATGGCCAGGGGGTGGCCGGCGGGCAATAGCGCCAGCAGCGGCAGGATCGCCAGGGCGATAAACGCCAGGATACCCAGCGTGATGGCGGTGCGCGGCGCTTTTTGTAGGCCGGTCAGGGTCAAGGGCTGGCTCATCAGTCAATCACCCTGCCTTTCACGGCGAACAGGCCCTGCGGGCGTTTCTGGATAAACAGGACGATTAACGCCAGGATCAGGATTTTACCCAATACCGCGCCGATCTCCGGCTCCAGGATCTTATTTACGATCCCCAGGCCAAACGCCGCCACCACGGTGCCCGCCAGTTGGCCGACGCCGCCCAGTACCACCACCAGGAAGGAGTCGATAATATAACCCTGTCCCAGCTCCGGGCCGACGTTGCCCAGTTGCGATAACGCCACGCCGCCCAGTCCGGCGATGCCCGAACCCAGGCCAAAGGCCAGCATATCCACCCGGCCGGTGGGCACGCCGCAGCAGGCGGCCATGGCCCGGTTCTGGGTCACCGCGCGGATATTCATACCCAGGCGGGTTTTGTTCAGCAGCAACCAGCACAGCGCCAACACCCCCAGCACAAACATAATCACCGCGATGCGGTTATAGGGCAGGACCAGGTTAGGCAACAATTGGATGCCGCCGGAGAGCCAGGCGGGGTTGGCCACCTCCACATTTTGCGCGCCGAACAGCATGCGCACCCCCTGGATTAGCACCAGGCTGATGCCCCACGTGGCCAGCAGGGTTTCCAGCGGGCGGCCGTATAAGTGCCTGATCACGGTACGCTCAAGCACCATGCCGATGGCGCCGGTAATCGCAAACGCCACCGGCAGCGCCACCAGCGGATAAAACGCCAACAGCTGCGGCGCATATTGTTCCAGCGCCTGCTGTACCAGATAAGTCGAATAGGCGCCCAGCATCAGCATTTCGCCGTGGGCCATATTAATCACGCCGAGCAGGCCATAAGTGATGGCCAGGCCCAGCGCCGCCAGCAGTAGAATCGAACCCAGGGAGAGGCCGGTAAAAGCCTGGCCGAGCAGATCGCCGATCAGCAGGCGGTGCTGTACCTGCTTCAGGCTATTTTGCGCGGCCGCGCGCACCAGGGTGTCGGGTTCGGTTTTAGGGTCGGTAAGCGCTTGCAAACGTAATTGGGTATCGGGATCGCCGGATTCCCCCAAAAGCGTCGCCGCCTGCAAACGTACCGCGGGATTGGGGTCGGCTAGCTGTAAATTCGCCAGGGCGCCAAGCAGCGCGCTGCGCACAACCGGATCTTGTTCCTGGGGCAAACGGGCCGACAGCAGCGGCAATTGGTCGGCCTGGGCCTCGCGCTGCAGCGCCTTGGCCGCCCGCAGCCTGACCGCCGGGTCGTCGCTGACCAACTGTTGGGCGGATAGCGCATTGGCGATCAGAATGCGCAGCCGGTTATTGAGCCAGATTTTTTTCACCGCGCCCACCGGGGCGGCGTCGCCCTCCATCGGCGTTAAAGTCGCGCCCTGCTGGATAAACGGCCGCCCGGCTTCGTCGACCACCATATTTTCCTGGCGCAAGGCCTGTAACAGCGGTAAGCGGGCCGCATCCGGCGCGCTTGACCATTGTTGCAGTAATTTGGCCTGGTCGCTGCGGTTCGCCGCCGCAAAATCAGCCGCGGGACCGGCGGCGGCGTATAGCGGCAGCAGCAGCCATGCTCCCAGGCCGAACCGCCGTAATATCAACAGTACATGACTCATAGTATTCACCCGTTAAAACGTGCAAAACAGTGGGCGTCGGAATCCTGCCGGCGCCGCTACCGCGAAGAGCCGGGTTATTGCGTGCTTTTTACCGGATGATCCGGTTTTTTATCGTTACCCGGGATGAACGGGCTCCAGGGCTGCGCGCGCACCGGTTTATCGGTCTGCCACACCACGTTGAACTGGCCGTTATCCTCAATTTCCCCAATCATCACCGGCTTGTGCAGGTGGTGATTGGTTTGATCCATCGTCAGGGTGAAGCCGGACGGCGCGGCGAAGGTTTGTCCCGCCATGGCCGCGCGCACTTTATCCACGTCGGTGGACTTGGCTTTCTCCACCGCCTGCGCCCACATATGGATGCCGACGTAGGTGGCTTCCATCGGGTCATTGGTCACGACGGTGGCCGCGTTGGGCAGGTTATGGGACTTGGCGTAGGCTTTCCACTGCGCGACGAATTTCTGGTTGGTGGGGTTATCCACCGACTGGAAATAGTTCCAGGCCGCCAGATTGCCCACCAGCGGTTTGGTATCGATGCCGCGCAGCTCCTCCTCGCCTACCGAGAAGGCGATTACCGGGACATCGGTCGCCTTGATGCCCTGGTTGGCCAGCTCTTTATAGAAAGGTACGTTGGAGTCGCCGTTAATGGTGGAGATCACCGCGGTTTTGCCCCCGGCGGAGAATTTCTTGATATTGGCGACAATGGTCTGGTAGTCGCTATAACCAAAGGGGGTATAGACCTCTTCGATATCTTTATCGGCCACGCCTTTAGAATGCAGGAACGCGCGCAAAATCTTGTTGGTGGTGCGCGGATAAACATAATCGGTGCCCAGCAGGAAAAAGCGCTTGGCGCTGCCGCCGTCTTCGCTCATCAGGTATTCCACCGCCGGGATGGCCTGCTGGTTGGGCGCCGCGCCGGTGTAGAACACGTTGGGCGACATTTCCTCGCCTTCATATTGCACCGGATAAAACAGCAGGCCGTTCAGCTCTTCAAATACCGGCAGCACCGACTTACGCGATACCGACGTCCAGCAGCCGAACACCACCGCGACTTTGTCCTGGGTTAACAACTGGCGGGCCTTTTCCGCGAACAGCGGCCAGTTGGACGCCGGGTCGACCACCACCGGCTCCAGCTTTTTGCCCAGCACGCCCCCTTGGGCATTGATTTCATCAATGGTCATCAGGGCCACATCTTTTAGAGGTGTTTCCGAGATAGCCATGGTTCCCGACAGTGAATGCATGACACCGACCTTAATGGTATCGGCGGCCAGCGCTCCCCAACTGATTCCCATCGCGACAACCGTGGCGGAGAGGGCGAACGCTTTTATTAGTTTACGTCGTTGCATACATTTCACTCCTGAATTAAATGATAATTAACATGACCATGGCACTTGCATCATCAAAGCAAACGCCGTGCCAGTTAGGGGGTATCAAGCGGGACGCGCGTTTAGGTTTAGCGGCGCAGAGTCTGCGAGCTATATGCGCCCCGACATGCACCCCCGACGCCCCCTAGGCGCACCAACCGCGGGCGCCCGTGCGTTATGGCGGGGCATTGCGTTTAAAAACCAGGCTAAACGCGCTGGGAATGAATTAAAGAGGAGCATAAGACGGGCGCAGCGGCTCGCCATTATTGTGCATCGCCGCCGGACTTGGACGCCGGCGGCGATTTTACGTTGCGCCGGGTATTGGCCAGGGTGTGGTTATGATGCGGGCGGTGACGGCGCGCCTGGCTGCGCTTTTTTTAACTAGCGAAACTGGCGCGTTTGATAAGTACGGCTAAACTATATCAGGTAACAGCAACAATAATTATTGGTATTATTTCTGAAGTTTCTTTAGTCAATAAGAGGTTAATTATGGCCGATTTACATGACAATTATCTCGACTGGTTGCGCGATGCCCATGCCATGGAAGAACAGGCGGAAACCATGCTTAAAGGGATGGCCGGACGTCTCGAACATTACCCGGTTTTGGAAGCCCGGATCAAGCAACATATCGATGAAACCATCGAACAGCAGCGTTTAGTGAAAAGCGTAATCAAACGTTATGATTCGTCCAGCTCCACCTTCAAGGATATCGCGGGAAAAGCGGCGGCGCTGGGGCAGGCCATGGGCGGCATTTTCGCCAGCGATGAAGTGGTGAAGGGCGGCATCAGCGGTTATACCTTTGAAAACTTCGAAATCGCGTCCTATACGGCGCTTATCGCGGCGGCGGAAGCGGTGGGCGATATAGAAGGGAAACGTATTTTTCAGCAAATCCTGGAACAGGAAAAGGCCATGGCCGCCTGGCTGCTGGAACATTTGCCCGAGACCACCCAGCAATTCCTGGTACGCTCTAAAACGCCCCATACCGTAGCTAAAAAATAATATCTGCAGGCCAGTGTGCTGATGGCTAAACGGGGGCATGAATATAAAATTTTTATTCAGTAGCCGTTTAGTGATTGCTCAAAATATTATCTATTTAGCGCTTATTCCTCCATGAGTAATTAGCGCTAAATCAGAAAACAAAAAACCCGGCGTTTAATCCGGGTTTTTTGTTTTATAAAATTATAGCTTATAAATTATGCTTATTTGCTGCCGGCGCTGGCGTTCACTTTGATATTGGCTAATTTAGATAATTTAACATCGGTGTTTTTTTCTTCTTGCAAAGTTTCGCCCAGCAGCGTTTTCGCTTCGCTATAACCTAATAATCCGGCGAGCGTAGCCAAGGTGCCATAAGTGGCGATTTCATAATGTTCGACTTTTTGCGCTGCCGCGATGAGACCTGCGTCACGCACCGGCCCTTTTTCCACTTCGTCGATAATCTCCTGGCCTTCTTCCACCAGGCCTTCCATTGCCAAACACTTCACGCGTTTGATTTTTACATTCGGCGTGGCTTCGACTAATTTATCAATTCTTTCTATCTGTCCATGAGTTTCTTCAAGATGAAGTTTAAATGAATCAATAAGCTGAGGGTCCGTGGCGGCACGAGCCATTTTCGGCAGTGCGCGGGTGATTTGTTTCTCGGCGCTATACACATCGGACAGGGCGTGGATAAATAAATCTTCCAAAGTTTTAATGTTCATTGCTTTCACCATCACGAGTTGAAGTTTTTAGAAAGATAGATTAGCAGCTTATGATTAGTCAGCTGATAAAATAAGTCTAGACTACCGTTATGAATAAAACAAATCGTGAGCCATAGCGAATAATAAATTTCATAAAACAATGCATCACTTGCATAATTATCAGAGAGTTGGCATGGGGTTATCGTTAGCATAAAATAATCTGTCACCGAGGGATAGCGAGTTTTTTTATTTATCTCCCGGAGTTGACAAAAATAAAAAATTATCCCTGGGATAGGTCCAGTCCTAAATCCAGCGGCGTTTTACTGGGCTTGCCGCCGATTTCACGCGTCAGGCGCGGCACCAGGTAGCCAGACACCTTGGTAAGCAGTTCTTGGATGAGACGCACCGCTTCATTATCGCCCACCATAAAATGCGCCGCGCCGCTTACCTTATCCAAAACGAACAAATAATAGGGGAGAATACCTATATCAAACAACCTGTTGCTCAAGGCGGCCAGGGTGTCGGCATTGTCGTTGACCCCGCGTAGCAGCACGCTTTGGTTGAGCAGCGTTACACGGGCGGCGCGCAGTTTGCCCATGGCGATGCCAAGCTCGGCGTCGATTTCATTGGCATGATTTACGTGCGTTACCATTACCACCTGCAATAACGATGACGATAGAATATGGCATAATTCATCGGTGATGCGGGCGGGGATCACCACCGGCAAGCGGGTGTGGATGCGCAGCCTTTTAATATGGGGAATGGCCTCTAATTTTTCTATCAGCCAGGCCATTTCGCGATCGTTTGCCATCAGGGGGTCGCCACCGGAAAATATGATCTCGTCAATTTTTGGCTGCGAGCGAATATAAGCCATGGCATTGCGCCAATTAAGCTTGTTGCCGTGATTTTTATGGTAAGGAAAATAGCGGCGGAAACAGTAGCGACAATTCACCGCGCAGCCGCCTTTAATCAATAACAGCGCTCGGTTCCGATATTTATGCAATAGACCCGGCATAATGGGGGCGTGCTCCCCGAGGGGATCGCTGCTAAAGCCGTGGGTAATGATAAATTCTTCTTGGGAGGTCATTACCTGACGCAGCAGCGGGTCGTTTTCATTGCCGGCCTGCATGCGTTTGGCAAACGCCCGGGGAACTCGCAGGGGAAACAGGCGCCGCGCCGCGTTGTCGCCTTTAAACTGGGGATTATCGCTCAGGCACAGCAAAGCTAACAGTTCATCCGGGTCGGATATGGCTTCGGATAACTGCGTTTGCCAATTGTCCAATGGCTCAATTTGTTTAATATTTATCTTCAGCATTTATCTTTATCAGCAAGCTAATTGTTTATGACATGATGATTAAATATAACTCGGTAATCATCCGATTTAAAAATGGCTGTTTCATTTTTTAAAATTATGCAAAAAAGCTAATCACGATTATTACTCTTTAAAAATAAGGGGGTGGGTCGACTGCGTTGTAGCTTAACATGTTTTTTTCAAGGATGAAAAGATGTGTTTATTTTTGATAAATATAGCTTGCTTTATATATTAATGAACTGGGTAAAATTTATAAAAACTCATTAATATTTTAACGTATATATTTATGAAGTAACGGTCGTGATGAATGGGTAGATTATTACGAGTTACGGTAACGGTTTTATCTATGACTGCCGGTAGGTATTGGCGCTGGTGGCAGGACGCCCGGACATAACCGGCCGGGGAATTGATTATTGTGCCTGAAGAACTCTTCGTCGTCGGGTCTGCAGAGGGCCTGATAATGAAATAAATGGCTGTCCCGATACGCGCTGTAGGATATCAGCATCGGCAGTCCCAGCGGGAAACCGGCCATGGGATTGGCGCATGCCTACCGGATACCCCTTATGATGCGGCGTCTGGTGTTGTAATTCCACGCCATGGGCGAACGCCGCGCCCAGGAGTAATTGGGGTATCAGCCGGCACGCGCCATTATCAATAATCATAATAGCGTAAATACATACCGCGATCCATATTAGCCAGAGCAGACATTTCGCAAGATAGATAAAAAACCATTTTACTGGCTGAAGTTTATAATTTCTTAATGTTGATTTTGAAAGCATTTTTATATCCATAATAAATACCCTCTGCAATTATAGTGATTACTGTTTTGACAATATAATATTCTACTTATACTAAGCTAATTAAGTATCGTTGATATTTGATGTCGAGATTGCCCGATTACGCAAGATTATATAACAACAGTTATTAACTTCCTGTCAATACACCATCGCCATAATGTGGGTTATCGCGGGGTGGAAAAATTAATTACAGGGCGGGATTTTATTTTAATGAATATATTAGCAAAGGATAACATTATAAATGCAAAGTAATGACGGTGGTTGCCGTTAGCGCCGGCGACAGGGGATTGCCGCCGGCTCTGGCGATTAGCTGTCATCCTCCTTTTTGGGGATGATGGTTATCTTGCCGTTTTGCTCCAAAATGGCATAACGTATTTGGTCCAAATCCAATATGCCGTCTGATTTGCGTGCGCTGCTCAGCAGATCGTCATGGGAAATTTTGACTTTTTTCAGGCGTAGCTCCAATATTTTGCCCTCATCCACCAGCAGCAGCGGCGGGCCGTCCGCCGCCAGCCAGACGATATGGAATTTATCCTTCAGGAACGAAAGCAGTAAATCCAGGCCGATGAGGGTAACGATGGAAATCGTGGCGCCGGTTACCGAAAAATCTTCGCCGAGGATGGCCTGTTGGCAGGCTTCGCTGATGATCAGTAATAAAATAAAATCAAAGCTGTTCATTTCCAGCAAGGTTCGGCGGCCCGAAATACGAAATACCACGATTAGGATCAGATAAATAAATGCCGCTCGTAATACCATCTCCATCATATTCTCCTAGGGATAAACCAATTGGCTAAAGGTGATTTTTTCATTATCGGAGAGCGTAATGACATTGGTAAAATAACCCATTTTATTGGGTTTCAAAGTGAGGTAGATACTATACCAGCTGTCCTTTTGGGTAATGGACTGTCGTATGTTTAATGCTTTATTGCTGATAAATGATGCATCGGGCAACGGCTGAAGATACTCAATATCATAATTATCCAAAATGTCGCCGCTTAACCGCACATCGAGCGTGTTTTCTTTGCCGACCCGCACACGGACAATAAAATTAGTGTCGGTCGTATTACGGGCAAAACGATCATATTCCAATACCATGTTGCCGCCGGGGGACGCGGTTGAAGCGTTACTGAGTATACCTTGCGAAAATAGGCCGAGACAGGCGGCGAAGATAAACAAAAATAACAGCAGAAAACCTACTTTTTGCATTTTCCAGGCAAAAAGCTGAAAGCGCATATTTTCTTTTACCGGATAATCCCTGCTGCGAAAGTCGTCGGGTAGTTGGTCGTTATCCATCTCCGTTACCTCGAAAGCCGATAAAGATAAGAAGAGAAATGCGTAATCTTCCCCGTAATTGTCAAGAAAAGTATAGGCGTAAAAACGCCGGCGGCAAAAAGTGTTTGGATCACATTTCTCCAGTACCCGGCCAGAATAAGCAGTATGCGGCGTAATTCATTCTTTCCGGCAACCGGCCATCGCGGTAGGATGTTCCCAATGCCTAATCGGTTGTGTGTGACAAACCCGAGTTATCTCTAAGGATGCATGAATGGTCAACATTAAAGAATTTATGCGGTTTTTCAGCGAAAAATTAACCCACCCTCATACCATAGCGCCACGCGACCCGGATATTGCCTCATTAATTACCGCGTTGGGCGAACAGGAAAACATTGTTGATGTGGACGCCTGTATCACCCGTCTGCGGGTAAAAGTGAAGGATTTGAGCAAGGTCAATACCGGCGAGATCCAGCATTTAGGCGCGCTCGGCGTGGTGGTTATCGGCCAGGAAGTGCAGGCCATTTTCGGCCGCCAGTCCGACAATCTGCGGCGCGAATTGTCGGAGCGTTTCGGCCTGGGCGACAGCAACGCGTAATCGCTACCGCGGGTGGTTCAGCGCTGCTGGCGTTGCAATAATGCCAGCGCCGCCCCCATCACCGCCAGGCTAAGCAGCATGGCGATACTGGCCATCGCCATGCCGTCCCCCACCGAACCTTGCTCGAATTGCCGCCAGACAAATACCGATACCGTCTGCACGCCGGCCGGGGAGAGCAGCAGCGATGTCACCAGTTCCCTGGAGGCCACCGCGAACACCATCAGCATCGAAGCCAGCAGCGCGGGATAAATCAGCGGCAACACTATGTAGCGCAACGCCCGCCCGGCGCTGGCGCCGTGCACCCGCGCGGCCGGTTCCAGATTGGCGCCGAGCTGGCGCAGCGCGGCGCCGGTATAGCGCACCGGATAAGGCAGCAACAGGCAGCTATAGGCCAGCAGCAAAATGGCCTGGCTATCATAGGGCGTAACCGGCCAGAACGGGCGGTTCCAGGTCAATATCAGGCCGACCCCCACCACCACGCCCGGCAGCGCGGCGGGCAGCAATGACAACACATCGATAACGGACGCGGCGCGGCGTTTTTGGCCGGCGACCAGCCAGGCGGCTAAAAATCCCACCGCGCCGGTCAGCAAGGCGGCGCCCGCCGCCAGCCCGAGACTGGTGGCCAGCGCATCAGCCGCTTCGCCGTGCTGGGCAAAGATATTGCTAAAATGCCGCAGGCCCAGATTGGCCGGGGTTAGCCCCGCAGAAATGGTTGAAGAAAAGGCGGTGGCCAGCATGGCCGCCACGGGGATCGCTACCGCCAGGCCTACGGTCAGCCCAAATAACAGAAGTACCGGCCAGCGCCAGCCGCCGAGCGGGCGGCTGGGAATGGCGGCCGGCTTGCCGCTGGTGGTGGCCACGTCCCGGCCGCCGGTCAGCACGCGCTGAATGGCGTACGCCGTCAGGGCAATCGCCACCAGCAGCAGCGACAGCAATGATGCCGAAGGCAAATCAATGGGCCAGTCCGCCAGCCGTTGCTCAATGCCGACGGTCAAGACGGGCGCCCCGGCGCGCATACCCAGCGCCGCCGGTACGCCGTATTCTTCAATCGCCAGCGTGAATGCCAGCAGCAGGCCGGCGGCGATGGCCGGCATGGCCAAAGGCAAGGTGATGCGGAAAAATGCCCGCCATGGGCCGGCGCCGTGTACCCGGGCCACGTCGGCCAGGCGATGGCCGCTGGCGGCCATGCTGCGCGATACCGCGAAATAGACCACCGGGAAAATATTCAGGGTCATCACCAGGATCATGCCGGTGCGGCTAAACAGCAATGCGTCCAACCGCCATCCGGTCAGTTGTTCCAGATAACCCCGCTGTTGCAGCGCCAGCATCCACGATAAGCCGGCAATATAGGGCGGCGTCAGGAACGGCAGCAGGATCAGTAAATCCCAACAGCGCGCCAGCGGCAGGGAGAACAAGCCGCGCAGCGCGCCCAGGGGGACGCCGATCAGGGCGCCGGCCAACGCCACGCCAAGCCCGGTTTGCAGCGTGCCGCCGAGCAGCGACGGCACCAGCGGATCGCGCAGCAGTGCGGGAAGGGCGCCAAACGGCTCGGCCAGCGAGCCGGCGGCCAACTGCGGGAAAATGGCCTGCAACAGCACAAACAGCAGCGGCAGCGCCACTAATATTACCAGCGCCGCCAGGGTAAACAGGGGCAGCATGATGTTTCGCATAACGCGGTTCTCAAGGTTGAACGACAGATGCGGCCGGCCGCGCTTTAGCGCTGGCCGAACAGGGCGGCGAAGCGTTTAAGCACTGATTCCCGGGTGGCGGGCCGGGTTGCGGATTCCGGCAACAGCGCCAGGTCGCTGAACAGCGGCCGTTTGGCGCCGATATCGCTGCGGGCCGGCATCAGCCAGGCTTCCGCCACCAGATTTTGCCCTTCAGGGGACAGTACGTAATCGATAAAGGCCTTGGCCTGGTCCGGCTGCCGGCTGGTTTTGAGGATCATCATCGGCCTGGGCGCTATCACCGTGCCGCTGGCCGGGAAGATCACTTTGATCGATTCGCCATCCTGCATGCTGCCGTAGGAGACATAATCCACCGCCCCGAACACCGCGGCCTTGGCCCCCTGCAAGACGGGGGTCAGCGCCTGGGCATTCGGCCCGGCGATAACCATGCCGTTGTTTTTTAGCTGCTCGAACAGCGTCCAGGCTTTTTCGCCGCCGGCATTTTGCAGCCCCATCAGCAGATCGAGGGAGGCTCCCGACAGCGCCGGGTCGGGCGTGGTCACTTTATCCTTAAACGCCGGCTGGGCCAGGTCCTGCCAGTCGCGGGGTTCCGGCGTGCCGCTGGCGCTGTTCCAGACGATGCCCAGGGCCGAGATGCCCTGCGCCACGTAGTAATCGGTTTTAAACTGCGCCGGCACCAGGGCGGCGTTCGGGCTGCGGTAGGCCAGTAACCAATCCCTTTGCCGCAGCTCTTGGGCGGTATCCCAGGAGGCGGAAATCAAAATATCGGCGCGCGGGTTGGCCTGCTCGGCGTCCAGGCGCGCCATTACCTTGCCGGTGGTGGCTTGGAAAATCTCGGTTTTTACCCCGGATTGCCGTTGATAGCCGGCCGCCAGTTTTTTGGCCAGCGAGCCGGGTCCGGCGGTGTACAGGGTCAGCGCCCGGGCCTCGGTGGTTATCAGGGCGGCGGTAAGGATCATGATGGTTAAGGCTCCTGTCTTGAGGCGGCTAATCAGGCCGGATTTCATCTGCTGCATAAGGGTTCCCCGGGATTGGTTAAACGGTGGTGAGATCGACGATATGTCCTTGGGACATAAACGCAATATGACGGGCCAGCAGGTGAGCTTCCGCGCGATCGTGCGTGACATAGACGGCGGTGGTGCCCAGTTGGCCGAGCAGTTGGGCCATGTCCCGGCACAGCGATTCGCGTAGATCGCGGTCAAGATTGGATAACGGTTCATCGAACAGCAGTACCCGTGGTTCGGCGACGATGGCGCGGGCCAGCGCGACCCGCTGCTGCTGGCCGCCGGATAATTCGGACGGTTTACGCCCCGCGAAGTCGGACAACCCGACGCGCGCCAGGGCGGCCTTGACCCGGATTCGCCGTTCGGCCTGGCCGACTCCGCGCATATGCAGCGGGAAATCCACATTTTGCGCCACGCTCATATGCGGCCACAGGGCATAGTCCTGAAATACCATGCCGATATCCCGTTGCTCGGGAGGAACGCAGGTCCGTCCGCCGGCCATCAGCCGTGCGCCGAAATGGATTTCGCCTTGGGAGGGTTGCAGTAGACCGGCCAGTAATTTCAGCAAGGTGCTTTTGCCGCAGCCGGAAGGACCGAGCAGGGCCAGGGTAGTGCCGGCGGGAATGCGCAACTCGATATCATTCAGCACCTGCTGGCCGTTGAATTGATGGCCCAGGCCGCTGATGCTGATGGCCGTGGCCGGCTCGCGGTTAACCGGCATAACGGGCTCCCGTCAAACGGCGGGAAAATAGGGCGCAGAACGAATACTCCGGCAATGACCATTGGCCGGGGATTCGCCGCTGCGCGAAGGACAGGCGGACGGACATATTGTTATCCTCTTTGGGACTTAATCAAGGCTGGAGTATAGAGAAGGAATATGACGTTTTTATTGCCGTTCCGCCGGCTTCGGTTTGCTCCGAAAAGCCCATTGGATATCAAAACAAAGTGGTTGACCGCGAATATTGGCACTAAGGTATTGAGAGTGACATCACCAACGGGAGCAGGTAATGGTTAAAAAATACAACGCATTAGTGGTGGGAAGCAGCGGTATTATCGGCAGCGCGCTGGTGGAAACCCTGGCAGCCGACCCGGATTGGGACGTGTGCGCGATACGCCGCACCCCGGTCGCCGGCGTGGAGCCCCTGGATTTGGATCTTGCCGATGCGCAATCCACCGCCGACGTCCTGGCCGGCGCAGGCGCCATCACCCATGTGTTTTATGCCGCATTGGCCCAGGGGGATTCCCTGGCCGAGGAAGAGCAAATCAATACCCTGATGCTGCGTAATTTGCTGGACGGCCTGGAGGCTGCGGGTGCCCCGCTACAGCGGGTGGTGCTGTACCAGGGGGCCAAAGTTTACGGCGTTCATCTCGATAAAGCCCGGGCGCCGTTTTATGAGGACGCGCCGCGCTTTCTGGGGCCTAATTTTTATTACACCCAGCAGGACTTACTGACAGAGCGGGCGGAGCGCGATATTTTTAGCTGGTCAATTTTGCGACCGGATGTCGTGGTCGGCGCCACGGTGGGCAATCCGATGAATATCGTGATGGTCATGGGGGTGTTTGCCGCCCTTAGCAAGGCGCGCGGGCTGCCCCTGCGTTTTCCCGGCTCCTGGGTAACCTGGAATCAGGTGTTCGCCCAAATTACCGATGCGCACTGGCTGGCGCGGGCCAGTATCTGGGCGGCGCTGGCTGATGGGGCGCGCAACGAGGCGTTTAACCTGGTGGGCGAACCCTTCCGCTGGGAGCGTATCTGGCGGGTGGTGGCCGACGAGTTCGCCATGGACGTGGATGTGCCGCAGCCGATGATTCTCTCCATGATTATGCCCGCCCTGGCGGCGGAGTGGGACGCGCTGGCGGACCAACACCGGCTGCAAACCTTGCCCTACGACAGCCTGGTGGGCTGGGCTTTTGGCGATTTTGTTTTTAATTGCGAATTCGACATGGTGTCGGATATGGGGAAAATCCGCCGGGCCGGGTTTACCGAACCGGCCGATAATGAGGGTGCCATACGGCGGGCGCTGCTGACGCTGCGGCAGCGCAAGATACTGCCCTGACCTGGCGCTGTGCCGCCGCCGTCACCCATGGCGGGGCGGCGGTCAGCCTGGCCGGTGGGTGCTATCCCTTTGCCATCCCGTAGCGTCCCAGCGAAATATCATCCGTTCGGCGCACGGCTCGTTTTCCTCATCCGACAGGAGATGGATCGAAAGTTCGGTTTCACAGTCCTTGAGACGGATGCCGGCATACAGCACCCTTAACAGCACATCGGCAATGCGGGGCAGCCGGGCGTTATGCCGTTCCCACTGGTTGATAAACGCCGGTTCCACCCCCAGCTTATCCCCGAGCGAGCGCCGCGATAAATTCATTTCCTGGCGCAGGAAACGCATTTCCGCCGAGACCAGGCAACCGCGGCGGTTGATTAATAGGGTGCCGATCAGCCGATGCAGCGCGGGCAAATCATTAATCTGGGATAATTTTAAATCACCGGTACCTTCATGTATATATCCATTGGCAAGCCAGACATTCGATAGCCCGCAAGCTATATACTGAAACATAACTTTTCCTTGTAATAAAATGTCCTGATTAACCATGACTTATAAACAAAGGCGCAGAGCTTGGCAAGCCCTGGATAATTCATTGATATATGTCATTTGATACAATAGGGGCGGCATAAGTATGATTTTATCCATATCGCCAGGCACGATTGATTATTATTATATTTAGCCGGGAATGCCAATCGGATTCCATTATTAATAAAATATTAATTAATTATAAATAAATGCCTTAATATCAATTTTATAATTAACCACCTGCTCAGGTTTCCGCCGGCCCGCTTCCCCCCGGATCTCGCCCAGAATGTGAGGTCAGTAAGTGATTTAGCCGCGGCAACATGCCATAATGAAAAACGAAACATCATTTCATTTTTTTACGACGGGCAACCTCGTAGTCACGTGATGTGATACCACTTTCAATAACAACGGGTTAAGACACCATGAAAATCGCTTTGATCAATGAAAATAGCCAGGCCGCCAAAAATGAGCTTATCGCCGCCACGCTCGGCAAAGTCGTGGAACCGCTGGGCCATCAGGTATTTAACTACGGCATGTACGCCGCCGACGATAAAGCATCGTTGACCTATGTGCAAAACGGTATCCTGGCCGCGGTATTGCTCAATTCCGGCGCGGCGGATTATGTGGTTACCGGCTGCGGCACCGGCGCGGGCGCCATGCTGGCCTGCAATTCGTTCCCAGGGGTTATTTGCGGGCTGGCCATCGATCCAGCCGACGGCTACATGTTTGCGCAGATTAACGACGGCAATGCCATCTCCCTGCCGTTTGCCAAAGGTTTTGGCTGGGGCGCCGAGCTTAACCTACAGTATGTCTTTGAAAAACTGTTTGAAACCGCCGGCGGCCAGGGTTATCCCAAAGATCGCGTCGTACCCGAGCAGCGCAATAAAAAGATCCTGGATGCGGTTAAAGCGGTAACCTACCGTGATTTTCTGTCCATACTCGCGGATCTCGATCAGGATTTACTCAAAGGCGCCGTCAGCGGCCCCAAATTCAAAGAGTATTTCTTCGCCCATTGCCAGGACCGGAAGATCGGGTCCTATATTGAAGGTTTGCTGGCCTGATAAACCGCTGCCCGCGCCCCGCCGGCGGCTTATTCCTCCGGCGGCAGCGCGCGGGTGCTGGCGCGATCGACCAGGGTAAACCCCACATCCATCGCCACCGGCCTGGCGCCCGTCGGGTCTTTTAGCCTTTCCAGCAGCGCGATGGCCGCCTGCCGGCCGATATGGCCGCCGTCGATCCTGACCGTGGACAGGGCCGGAAAGGTATGGGCGGCAAAATTCATATCGCCGAAGCCAATCACTCCCGCCTGGTCGGGAATCGCGATCCCACGGCTGGCGGCTTCGGTTAGTACCCCATGGGCCAGGGTATCGGAGGTGCAGAAAATCATTAACGGCTGGCGGCTGGCGCCGGCGGCCAAGGGCGCCAGCCGCGGCAATAATTTGACCAGGCCGCGGCGTCCCTGTTCCAGGGTGGGCAGGCCGGTGAACGTTTGACGATCTACGGGGGCAATGCCCCGCCGCGCCAGATGCCGGATAAAACTATCGCTGCGCCGCATGCCGCGCGGGTCGTCCACTTCAATCAGGGCAAATTCCCGGTATCCCTGCGCCAGTAAATGCCGCGCTGCCCGCTCGCCGATGGTTTCATGGGAAAAACCCACCAGCATATCTATGGGGTCGTCGGTCATATCCCAGGTTTCCACCACCGGAATGCCCGTGGCCCGCAGCCGGCGGCGGCTGATCTCGGTATGGAGGGTGCCGGTGAGGATAATACCGTCGGGACGGCGGCTGAGGATCACTTCCAGCAGTTCCTGTTCCTGGGCGGCCTCGTAGCCGGAAATGCCCAGCAGCACCTGATAATCTGCCTGCGCCAGCCGCGACGCGATAGCCTGGAAGGTATCGGAAAACACCGGGTTGGTGAGCATCGGCACGATAACGGCAACCAGGCGGGTGCGATTGGAGGCCAGCGAACCGGCGATTTGATTGCGCACATAACCGGTCTCTTCGATGACCCGCAGCACTTTGAGCCGCGTGGATTCCTTTACCTGGTCGGGCTGGTTCATCACCCGGGATACGGTTATGGGCGCCACGCCGGCAAGCTTGGCCACATCAAAAACGGTAACACCGTGGGTCGAGCGGGCGGTGACGGGATGGGCTTTTTTTGGCTTGGGCATAATCAAGGCTTAATCTGGCTCGAAAAAGAAATCGCCGCCAATGCTACAACGAAGGCGGTATCCGGGCAATTCAAACCCGCCTGCGCGGGGCAGGTGGCGGTAGATCCGGGTTATGCGTTATGGGCGCATGGTTAGCCAAAAAAATGCTTTCCAGCAGCGGTGTTTTGCGTTTATAACAGTACAACCGTCACAATCGGACGGTATGGTTGTACGTAACCCGGTTTAACGGGCCATGACAAGAAACCACTTGATTGCCAGCCAGGAGTAACGCGATGATTGTCGATCGTCTCAAACGTCTGTTCATCACGCCCCCGGAAGAGCCGGCCAGCGATATGTTTACCGGTTCCGATGCCGATGCGCTGTTCAGCGCCATGGGATGCGAAAATATGCCGGTTTATATCCCCGCCGAAGTATGGCAGCGGGTGAGCGATATGGAATTCGAGCGCAGCCAGGTTTATCGCCGCCAATAGTCGGCTTGCCAAGCAAGACATGAGTCACCCATTCAAAAGGATGCGCCCCGGCGCATCCTTTTACATTCCAGGCGGGCCGGCTTATATTCTAGACGGGTCCGGCGCGCTTAAAAAATCGATCGGTATAATTCCTCGATTTCCGCCAGGTTAGTCTGGCGCGGGTTGCCGCCGGTGCATACATCGGCAAGGGCCGCCTTGGCCAAGGGCGCGATATCTTCTTGTTTCATGCCCACCTCGCGTAGCCGGGCCGGAATGCCCACATCGCGGCAAAGCTGTTTAACCGCATTGACGGCGGCGGCGCGCGCTGCGGAAATATCCATCGTCGCGGCGTCCTTGACCCCCATGGCCAGCGCGATATGGCGAAATTTTTCCCCGGTATGGGCGGCGTTATACTCCATGATGGTCGGCAGCAGGACGGCGTTCGCCACGCCGTGCGGCGTATCGTAAAAGGCGCCCAGCGGATGCGCCATGCCGTGCACCAGCCCTAGCCCGACGTTGGAAAAGCCCATGCCGGCCACATACTGGCCCAGCGCCATATCTTCCACCCCCCGGGCCTCGCCCTTCACCGAGGAGCGCAGGGAGCGGGCGATAATTTCAATCGCCTTGATATGGAACATATCGGTCAGTTCCCAGGCGCCCAGGGTGGTATAACCTTCGATGGCGTGGGTCAGCGCATCGATGCCGGTGGCGGCTTTCAGGGACGCCGGCATGCTGGCCATCATATCCGGGTCGATAATCGCCACCAGCGGGATATCGTGTGGGTCGACGCAAACGAATTTGCGGCGGTTTTCCTCATCGGTAATCACATAGTTGATGGTGACCTCGGCGGCGGTGCCGGCGGTGGTGGGGACGGCCAGGATCGGCACGCAGGGGTGCTTGGTGGCGGCCACGCCTTCCAGGCTGCGGACATCGGCAAATTCCGGATTATTGATGATGATACCGATAGCCTTGCTGGTATCCTGCGGCGAGCCGCCGCCGATGGCAATCAGGTAGTCCGCTCCGGAAGCTTTGAACGTGGCTACCCCTTTATTGACGATGGCAATGGTGGGGTTGGGCACGACCTGGTCAAAAATCTGAAAAGCCAGGCCGGCGTTTTTAAGCAAATCCGTGACCTTGGTCGCCACTTCAAACCGAATGAGATCGCGGTCGGTCACCACCAGGGCTTTTTTATAGCCGCGCGCGTTAATTTCATCAATTATATGGGTTATGGCGCCCTTACCGAAGTAAGAGGTCTCATTAAGGATCATTCTGTTGGCCATAATAAATTACCTTCATCAGAGGAGAATAATTTATATTTTCACCTGGGTTCGGACGCGACAAGGGTTATTAGTTGCTCGACTTCACATTAATTGTAATTCACGTCCTGCGCCGCCGGCGTAGGATTTCCGGGCCATCTTTGTTTGTATGAATATTGTTATTATTGATAAGCATCCCTACCGGATGTAATTAATATGTAATCCAATAAGCCTATCTTGGTGCTGACATAATCCGCGCGTCAGGTCAAGCCCGGCGGGACGTGCGGGAGACAGTGCGCCGCCGACGCAAAATATCCCCAAAAAATGCCGGGTAATAAGAGCAAAAACAATCCTGGAAAGAAACGTTACGATAATTCCGAATCTGGCCCCACAATAGCCTAACAGGCTAATTTATCCGGTTAAAGTGCCCGTTTGGCTGCTGATTATGTGATGAGTAGCTATAGTTATAAGTCTGCTATGGTTTTTATTGCGGCCGACCCTGGCCAGATTAGCCGGATAGCGTATAAAAAAGGAGAACATACCTATGATTACACGCTCTTTCAGGTGGACCTGGAAACAATTATTAACCTTGGGGATGGCGCTGAAAGCCGCCGTGGGGATACCTTTCCCACGGGCGAAAGATAAAAAAGGCAATGATATTCCCCTGGGACCGGATCTCCTGCTGGGCCAGTTGTATATCGATGTGCAAACGGCGAAACTGTACCCCGATCAAAAAACTTTTGCCGATGCGGTGCCCAGACGCACCCCGTCCGCCATTGTCGCCGATTACCAGCTGAAAAAACGGCGGAAAAATTTCAAGCTGCACCACTTTGTGGAAAAAAACTTTATTTTTCCTACCGACCGCGTCAAATATGTGCCGCCCAACGGACAAAGCCTGCGCGAGCATATCAATACCCTGTGGCCGGTGTTGACCCGCAACACTTCCACGGTGCGGCCATTTGATTCGCTGCTGCCGATACCGCAGGATTACGTGGTGCCCGGCGGCCGCTTTCGCGAGGTGTATTATTGGGACAGCTATTTCACCATGCTGGGCCTGGCGGAAAGCGACAAATGGGATCTGGTGGTGGGTATGATTGATAATTTCGCCCATGAAATCAACACCTATGGCTGCATTCCCAATGGTAACCGCAGCTATTATCTAAGCCGTTCGCAGCCGCCGTTTTTTACGCTGATGATCGACTTGCTGGCGGACCGCGAGGGCGAAGGCATTTATCTCAAATATCTGCCCCAGCTCAGAAAAGAGTATCAATACTGGATGGAAGGCAGCGACGGTCTGAGCGAAGGCGGCGCCGCGCTGCGTACGGTGCGCCTGGACGACGGCGCGCTGCTCAATCGCTATTGGGACGATTTGGATACGCCGCGCACCGAATCCTATATGGACGATATCGTGACCGCCAGCGAAGCCAAAGACCGGCCGGCGGCGGACGTATACCGCGACCTGCGGGCTGGCGCCGCCTCCGGGTGGGATTTTAGTTCACGCTGGTTCGATAATCCGCTGGAGCTTTCTTCCATCCGCACCACCGGTATTTTGCCGGTGGATCTCAACGCCTTGCTTTATCATATGGAATTGACGCTGTCCAACACCAGCCAGCTGACCAATAATCACGACGCCGCCAGCTACTACAGCCAGCGCGCCGAACGCCGCAAGCAGGCCATCAATTTGCATATGTGGAACGACGAGGCGGGTTATTACGGCGATTATGACTGGCAGCAGAAAAAACTGCGCGACCAGCTCACCGGCGCCACGGTATTTCCGCTGTACCTGAAGGCGGCCCCGCAGGATCGCGCCAATCGCACCGCGCAGGCGGTAAGCGAACATTTGCTTAAGCAGGGCGGCATGATCACCACCACCAATGTGACCGGCCAGCAGTGGGATGCCCCCAACGGCTGGGCGCCGCTACAGTGGGTGGCGGTGGAAGGCCTGCGCAATTATGGCATCGACGGCTTGGCGGAAGACATCGCCACCCGTTTTTTGGGCAACGTGCAGCGGTTGTTCAACAACCAGCATAAGCTGGTGGAAAAATACGCGGTGGAAGGCAGCGGCCTCGGCGGCGGCGGGGGGGGGGAATACCCGCTGCAAGACGGCTTTGGCTGGACCAACGGCGTGACCCTTAAGCTGCTGGATTTATATTGCGATAAAACACCCGAATGCGTGGACGAACCGGCGCTGGTTGAAACCAAGCCGGAGCTGGCCGCCGCCGGCCTCTGACATAGGCGTCGGCAGCCGGCCTTTTTCACTCGTTATCGCGCCGGCGTTAACGGCGGGCCATCCACCCGCCAGCCGCCGCCCAGGGAACGGTAAAGATCGATTTGCGCCAGCAGGACGTTGTTCCCCAGCTGTATAACGCCGACCTGCGTAGTGAATAGCGTGCGCTGGGCATCCAGCTCTTCCAGATAGGAGGCATAACCGTTGGTATAACGGTTATGGGCGATACGCAGCGCTTCACGCACCACCTCCTCTTGTTGTTCGGTTTCCTTTAACTGTTCTTGCAGCCGCAAAATGGCGTCCAGGCTGTTGTTCACCTCGCTGAACGCCGAACGCACCGTTTTTTCATAATTATATAGCGCCTGGTTGCGGGTGGAGGTGGTGATATCCACCTGGGCATTCAGCGCCTGGCGGTTGAGGATGGGCGCCAGTATGCTGCCGCCGATGCTCCACAGCCGGAAAGGGTTATCGATCAATTTTTCCAGCGCGTCATCTTGCAATGTGCCCGTCGCGGTCAGGTTAATGGACGGCAGCAAGCCGGCGCGGGCTGCCGCCAGCGTGGCGTCGGCGGCGATCAGCTGGCGTTCGGCCTGGACGATATCGGGACGCCGGCGCAGCAGTTCGGAAGGCAGCAGGCCGGGCAGCGGCAACGCCCGGGTCGCCATGGCCCCGGTACCGCGTCGGATGCCGCCGGGGTTGGCGCCGAGCAGAATGCTAAGCGCATTTTCCTGTTCGGTGATTTGGTGTTGAAGCTCCGGGATCTGGGCGCGGGCGGTTTGATATTCCGCCTGGGCCTGGACGTATTCCAGCCGCGAAGAGTAGCCGGTTTCGAACTGCCGCCGGGCCAGATCCAGCGAATGTTGCCGCGATTCCAGCGTGGCGCGGATGAGCGCCAGCCGCTGGTCCAGCCCTTCCAGCGTCAGGTAACCGGACGCCACCGATGAGGCGACCGTCAGCATGGCCGCGGCCGCGGCGGCCTGTTGCGCTTCGTAGGTGGCGCGTGCGGCGGCGGCGGCATCGCTGCGCTGCCCCCAGATGTCCACATTATAATTGGCCTGCAGGGCGCCCTGGTATACCGTGCTGTGGACCGGCAGCCCGGTGGCCGATGAGAGCGCGCGGGCGCGGGTGCCGTCGACTCCGGCGCTCAGCGAGGGCAGTTGGTCCCCCTGCGCGGCGTTGAGGCGGGCGCGGTACTCCTCCACCCGGGAACGGGCGGTCAGAATATCGGTATTATTGCGCAGCGCCTCCGCCACCAGCGCGGTCAATACCGGATCGTTGAACGCCCGCCACCAGTCGGCTTCCACCGGCGCCGCCGGCCCCACGCCGCTGCGCCACGCCGGCGGGATGGGCAAATGCGCCTGGGCCAGCGGCTCATGGGGGGTATGGCAACCGGCCAGGGCCAGGGTAAGGGATAATGCCGCCAGGGACCGCCTCACTGCGCCGCTCCCTGGCGGCGTTCGCCGCCGGCGGTATTGATGCCGACTTCCACCGACATCCCCGGACGCAGCCGCCGGAAGTACTGGCCGTCGTCATGGATTTTGATACGTACCGGGATACGCTGAGCGATTTTAACAAAATTGCCGGTGGCGTTATCGGCGGAGATGGCGCTGAACTCGGAGCCGGCGGCCGGGGAAATATTTTCCACCGTACCGTTAAGCTCGGCGCGATCCAGGGCATCCACCCGGATCGTGACCGGTTGCCCCAGTTGGATCTGGGCCATTTGCGTCTCTTTTAAATTGGCGATCACCCACATGGCGTCCGGCACCAGCGCGGTGAGATGGGTGCCGGCATTCACATACGCTCCCTGCCTGACCGAAATCTGCCCCAGCTGTCCGTCGCGCGGAGCCACGATGCTGGTGTTGGACAAATCGATCTGCGCCAGCTCCAGCGCCGCCTGGGAACTGGCGACATCCGCCTCCAGCGAGGCCCGGTTCACGATGACCGTTTGCAAATCCTGGCGGGACATTTCCAGCGCCGCCGTCGCCTGGGCAATATCGGCTTTCGCCTGGCTGTAGCTGGCGCGCGAGGCGTCCCGTTCCCGGATGGATAGCGACCCGTCCGACACCAGGTCCTCCACGCGGCGTAAATCCAGCCGGGCCTTTTCCGCCTGGGCCTGGGCGTTGGTCACCGCCGCCTGATTGCGGACAATCGCCGCTTCGGTGCTGCGCCGCTGCTGGATATTATTGGCCAGGGCCGCCTTTTTCATATCCAACTGCGCCATGGCCTGATGGACGCGCTGTTTATAGATGCGCTCATCAATGGTCATTAAGACGTCGCCTTTATGCACCCAGGCAAAATCCTGTACATAAACCCCGGTAATATAGCCGCTGAGTTGCGGACTGATCACGGTAACCTGGCCGCGTACATAGGCGTTATCGGTGGTCTGCACCTGGCGGGTGAACGGCGGCAACTGCCAGGCATACAAAATAACCAATACGCCGACGATGGCGATGGCCACCGCCACCAGGGTGGTCAGGATACGGGTATAGCTGCTTTTTTCCTTTTCCGGCTCCGTGGCCGGTCCGGCGGACTGCTGACTCATTGTTGCTCCGTTATGGGTATTAACCGATCCCCGTGTTTAATTATCCCCGGCGGCGGCCAGGGACTGTTTTTGCTGGCGCCTGGCCTGCATGCGCAGCCGGAACAGGCGCCATAAAATCCAGGCCAGGGTCGCCAACGCGATGGACGCGGTCAGCATATAGACATCATTATATGCCAGGGTATTGGCTTCGCGGGTGGCAACGGCCTGTAGCTGGGCCAGCGCCTGCGCGCTCAGTAAATCGGGGTCGTTGAGCACCCCGGCGTATCCGGCGCTATAGCTGCTGACCCGCTCGGCCACCAAGGGGTTTTGCAAGGTCAGTTGCTCGGCGATTTGGCTGGAATGGAATTTCTCGCGCACCACCTGGAACGTGCCGAGCAGGGCGGAGCCCATCAGGCCGCCGAGGTTTTGGCTCATGCCGAACAGCACTGAAAAACTGACCAGGTTGCGGGGATCGGCCACCACGCTGCCGATGCCCGCCAGCATCGCCGGCGCCAGAAAAAAGGCGCTGCTGAAACCGAGCAAAAATTGGCTGAAATATAAATTATCCGGCCGCGTCAGGCTATTGGACTGCGCATCCATTAACGAGGCGAACGTCATGAGCACCAATGAGATAATAATAGGCTGGCTGAGCTTTTTCGGATTAATGGTGAGCGCGCTGGTGGCGATGCCGGCGATAATACCGAACATAATGGCCAGCGATAACCCATGCATTTGATCGTTAAGCAGGCCGAGTTGTTGCAGATAACCGATGGCGCCGGTATTTTGCTCGGCCAGCACGATGCGGATCAATAACATGATCAGCCCCAGCCGCACGATGCTGCCGCTGCTAAGCCAGCGGGTATTGAGCAGGGGATTGCCGCGCCGCCGTTCCAGCATAAAGGCGCTGACGATCAGCACCAGGGCAACGGCCAGCGACACGCCGATCCAGGGGGCGGATAACCACCAGTCGAGCCGGCCCAGTGAGAGGACCGCGCACACCAGCGCCATGCCCGGCGCCAGCAAAATAAAGGTCAGGAAATCTTTTTTCTCGAATACCTTGATGCGATCGCTGGGGGGAAGTTTCAGCAGCAGTACGCCGGCCAGCGACAGCAGGGCCAATCCCAGCTCGAATATATACAGCCCCCGCCACTCGTTAAGCGCCAGCAGTTCCGAGGAAAATAAGCGCGCCAGCGGAATCGCTACCTGCGAGGCCCCGATGCCGATGGTCAACGCCTTGAGCCGGTGCTTGGCCGGAAAGGCCTGGATCTGATAATAAATCGACAGCGAGCTCAGGGCCGCGCCGACCATGCCGTGCGCGGCGCGCACCATTAACGCGGAGTTCAGATCGTTGACGAACAGATGAAAAAAGGCCACCAGCACATAGAGCACCAGGAACCCTTCGGTGAATACCCGCAGGCCGTATTGCTGGCGGAATTTAACCAGCAGCAAATTAATCGACACATTGGTCATGATATACACGGCGGGCAGCCAGGCAATTTCGTTGGAATACGCGCCGAACGTACCTTGCAGGTTGGTCAGGTTGGCGGTGACCAGCGCATTGCCCAGCCCGCCGGTGATCGATACCAGCACCCCGACCACGCCATACGCCACGCGTTTGGGCAGCGGATGAATCGGGGTGGAGGGTGAACCCGGGATAGCCGGCTTCTCATGGGGCAGCCATTCCCTGGGCGCGTAAGGATCTTTTTTCATCGGTGCCCTCCCATCGCCCCGCTGCGGATGCTGGCCAATATCAAGCGTTATTAATCGTTAGCTATCAAATTAAAACTACCATGACCTATTCTTGCTTGCCTAGCCTGCCGTTATTTTTTATTGGCGCCGGCGCGCCGCCCGCCCGGATACGATTGACCCGACGAATCTCCGTCTGGTTTTTTCCGCGCTGGCTATACTTGCACTGTAATGCGCCAAAAAAAACGGGCAACATAGGTTAAACTGCCGATAAGGCATTAACAGCTTAGTACAGCGATGGGCGTTGCAGACTAAAAAGCGCCCGTCCCCGGGTAATATATCTGTACATTGGCACTATCTTTTACACCTTTGGTCATTAGCGTAGCGGTACTTTTAAGAGGCTCATATGATTCATTTGCCGTTGGGTATTGATGAAGAGAAGCGTCTGGCCGTGTTGGCCGAATATGGCATTCATTCAACATTGACCGAAATGGGTTTTAACCGTTTAATTCATCTCACCGCCAATATCTTTAATGTGCCCATCGTGCTGATTTCCCTGATCGAGGCCGAACGGCAGCTGTTCGCCGCCAGCATGGGGATTTCCACCTGCGAAACCCCGCGGGATATCTCTTTTTGCGCCCATGCCATACAACGCAGCGATATTTTAGTGATTCCGGATACCCATAAGGACCCCTTGTTCAAGGACAATCCGCTGGTGACCGGCGAGCCGTTTATCCGTTTTTACGCCGGCATCCCGCTGCGCACCCTGGAAGGGCATGCGCTGGGCACCTTGTGCATTATCGATCGCGTGGCGCGTCCGCCCCTTTCCGCCGGCGATAAGCAGAATATGTACGATCTGGCGGCGCTGGTCATGGATCGTCTTGAAATGCGGCGCCTTGAACGCGCGCGCGCGGCCAGCCAGTTCCGCTTTGAAAATATCGCCCAAACGTCCCCCGACGCCATTATTTGCGCCGATGACATCGGCACCATTACCTTTTGGAATTCGGCGGCGCGAAAATTACTGGGCTATGAAAGCGATGAGATTATCGGACAACCGATCAACCGGCTGGTACCGGACGGACTGATTGCCCGTCTGCGCCGGCTGGCCAGCGATCGCGAAGCGCTCCAGCACGGCGGGACGCTGGAATTAAAAGTGCGCGCGGCGGACGGCAACTGGATACCGGTGGAGCTTTCCGCCTCCATGTGGGTAGACCATGACCATATCAGCTTCGGAGCCATACTGCGGGATATTACCGAACGGCGGCGCAACGAGGAGCGGTTGTTCCAACTGGCGCATATGGACCATCTCACCGGTCTGGCCAATCGCACCCTGCTGGCATCCAGTCTGGAGCAAACGCTGCGGGATGAGGATGCCGCTATCGTGATGCTGGTGGATCTTGATGGCTTCAAGGATGTCAACGACAACCTGGGGCACGCCGGCGGCGATGCGGTGCTGGTGGACGTCGGTTTTAAACTGCAAAACTGCGTACGCTCCGGCGATGTGGTGGCGCGCATGGGCGGCGATGAATTCGCCCTGCTGCTGCCCGGCCTGTCCGATGCCCAGCGGGCGGCGGAAATCGCCGATCGGATCATCGACGACATTTCAAAGATCGTCACTATTGAAGGCCAGCCGGTGAATATCGGCGCCAGCGTGGGCATCGTGTTATATCCCATTCACGGCCTGACCAATCAGGAACTGCTCACCAATGCGGATCTGGCGTTATACCAGGCCAAAGCCGAAGGACGCCATTGCCGCCGCTTTTTTACCCATGAACTGCGCGAGCTTTCGTTAGCCAAACGCTCCTATCAGGGGGAGCTGGGACGGGCCTATAGCGAAGAGGAGTTCGAGCTGTTTTATCAGCCCCAGGTCAGGTTGGCCGATAACGTCATTGTCGGGGCCGAGGCCTTGCTGCGCTGGCGCCACCCAGTCAAGGGCCTGCTGGGACCGGCGGCGTTCCTGCCGGCGCTGGAGTCCGGCCCCTGGGCCGAGCGCGTCGGCGAATGGGTGGTATTGACCGCCTGTCGCCAGGCGGCCGACTGGCGCGCCCGGGGCATCAAGGATTTCCGTATCGGCGTAAATCTGTTTAGCGCCCAGTTCCGCACCGGTACGCTTGCCCAGCAGGTCCGCTCGGTTCTGGCGGAAACCGGGCTCAGCCCGCAGGCCCTGGAGCTGGAAATTACGGAAAATATCATCCTGCGCCAGGACGAGAATATGCTGCGGCCCCTGCGGGAACTGCGCGCCGACGGCGTCGGCATCGCTTTTGACGACTACGGCACCGGTTATGCTTCGCTCAGCATGCTCAAGCACTACCCGGTCACCCGGCTGAAGGTCGACCAAACCTTTGTCCGCGCCATGGTGGATTCACCCCCGGATGCGGCGATCGTAAGGGCCATTTTGTATCTGGGCAGCAGCTTCAAAATGCAAGTGATCGCCGAAGGCGTCGAAACCCTGGAGCAATGCGAGCGTTTAAAGAAAAAAGGGTGCCTGGAAGCCCAGGGTTTTTTATTCGGCAAACCGATGCCGGCTCGGGAATTTGCCCTGCGTCTGGGTCTGGCGCCTTAGCCAGCCGGTATTAATGGCTTAATTCCGGCGCTAACGCTTAATGGAAAGATCCAATGCCGCCGGGATGATCGGGCCGGTGGGCATGTCGGCAAGCGATGGACGAATAATGTCGCTCTCTTTTTTTAACGCGAAGATTAATGTCAGCATTGAAAAATAGCGTTGCAGGGAGAGATTATCGCCCTCGGTATTCATTAAATCACCGGTGCCCGACTCCCGAAGGCAGTTTATTAACCGCAAGGTTTCGGACAAGGAAATACCGTATTGCATAAAAGTATGGCAAGTGTCGCAGGGCGCAAACGGGCGTTCAGCGTCATTGCCCGCGGGATTGACTTTAAGCGCGTGATTATTGCCGGTGAGCTGGCGCTGTATCGCCGGGGGTTGAGGGGGGCTCGGCACGGGCGAGGGGGCATTGCCGTTGACGTGATTGAAAAACTTACGTTGCCAGGAAAATAGCGTACGCTTTGAAATACCGTATTGCTGGGCCACTTTGAGGACTGAATTATGCGGCTTAAGGCATTCCTGTAAATAAAAATTACGTTGGTCGGGGCTAAAGCGTAAATGCGGTTTTACTCGCCTGGCCAGAGGCGTTGTGAGGGCATTCTCTTGTGAGTTACTTGGTTTAAGGCCGCAGATGATTTTTGCATCTGGTAAATTATTTATTGCCGCGATCGGATTTAGAGATAAATGGGTACTGCGATTATTCTCATTTTCTTTATTATTGATATCATATTGAATATTGCTGTTAATAATTTTCCGGGTATTAATCATTATTTCCTCCAGGGTAAATGTTGCCGCGCAGGGCACTCTAAACCGAAAGATGCGCGGTAATTTACCCTACCATATTCAAACGCCGCTTATATCCCCGGCTATAAGTCAATTTGTTCATAGCGTTGAATCATGGCCAGGGCCAGGCCGTGGGCCGGATCGTAGCTGCGGGCGAGAAAGCGGATTTGCGTATGGCTGTAGGCGAAAGAGAGCGTGTGGCGGCGCGCCACCGCCAGCACTTGCTCGGTAAACAACGGCGAAACATTATAGGCGCAGTCAATCAGCAAGGTTCTGGGATTGACCAGATGGATAATCTGGCTCAGCGCTTTGCCCAGCCATTCCCCCGCCCGGGCGATCACCTGGTCCGCCAATTGCGGGGCCTGCCCGCGGTTGGCCCACTGCAAACCCGGCTGTAGCCGATCAAGCTGCGCATTGATGGCGGAAAGGCCAATCAGCGACTCCAGGCAGCCGCGCTGGCCGCAGGAGCATACCGGCCCATCGGGCGACACATTCAGGTGCCCCACTTCGCCCGCGGTCCAGCTGCCGCCATAATATACGCCGTGCCCGGTAAGCAGGGTGCCGCCGATGCCTTCGGCAATCCGCAGATAAAACGAGGGTTCATGGGCGGGCGATGCGGTTTGCTGCTGGCGCGAAACCAGCGCCGCCGCCTTGACGATATTCATTATGCCCACCGGCAGCGGCACGCCGGCGCGCAGCGCCGCCAGCAAATCCACCTGCTGCCAGCCGAGATGGGATGACACGTGCATAAAACCCGCCGCCGGGTCGATAATGCCCGGAAATCCCACGCCGATGCCGATAAGCTCAGGATAGCGGCGGTACATCCAGGCGCAAATCCTGCCGATTTCCGCCAGTACCGGCCCGGGTTCGGCGGTATCGATGGCCAGGGTTTTCTCTTCCAGCAGATCGGAGAAATAGTTATATACCGCCCAGTGTAATTGCTGGCGTTCGACCATGATGCCCGCCGCCTTCATTTTATCGGGCTGTAGCGCGATGTGAATTTTGGGGCGGCCGCTGGTGGTGGATTGGGCCACGCCGACTTCGGTGACATAACCCTGGGCAATAAAATCATCGATGATCAGCGAAATCGTATTTTTGCTTAATGAAAGGGCGCGGGAAATATCCAGACGCGAGCTGATCCGCTGCCGTCGCAAAAAAGACAACACGTGCTTTTCGTTATACTGACGCAATAGCGCGGGACCCTTTCCTGGCTCTTTCATGTGCTGGCTTACCATGGCTATTGGCTATAAATCACCAGGCATTATGGCATAACCCGGGCGGTCCGGAACACCCTATTCATCCCGCCAAACGCACGCCCCCCCCTGATAGGCGGCCAGCACCGTCAATTCACCCCGCGGGTCTTCCCCGAGGGCCACCGCATTAAGCGGGGCGCCCACCGCCAGCCCAAACCGCGTCGGCATGCCGAGCAGCGCGGAAGGGCGCACCGACGCCATATCCCAAGCCTCGCCGCGGGTAGCCAATCCCTGGCGCACCAGGCTGTTGACGCCGTACAACAGCGAGCGCGCCGACCCCGCCAGCAGTTGCGGGTTATTGGCCAGCGACAGCCGTCCCCCGGCGCTGAGTATCACTTCGCCGCCGATATGCAGGTGGTAGCGTCCCGGCGGCATGCCGGCCAGGCTGGTGGCGTCGCTCACCAGAAAAGCGCGGTCCCGCTTAACCCGCATAAACACCTGTAATACCGAACGGGGCAGATGCTCGCCGTCGCCAATCATCGCGCACCACAGCGGGTCCTGCGCCAACTGCTCCCAAATATAATTGGGATGCCTGGGCAGCAGTAAATGCGCCCCATTGCCCAAATGGGTCGACATGGATGCCCCGGCGTCCACCGCTGCGGCGATCTGGTCCGCATCCGCGGCCGTATGGCCGAGGGAGACGATGACCCGCGCCTGCACGCAGCGGCGGATAAACGCCGCGGCGTCCGGCCATTCCGGCGACAGGGTCAGCAGGCGGATTTTGCCCTCGGCCGCCTGCTGCCAGCGCTGGAAGAGCGCCCAGTCCGGCGCTTTGACAAAAGCCTTATCATGAGCCCCGCGCGGCCCGTCCGCGGGGGAAATAAACGGGCCTTCAAGGTGCACGCCGGGTACACTCGCCCCCACCGCCGCAAATCGGCGGCAGGCGCCGGCAATCGCCCCCACCATCTGTTCGATTTCGCGGTCGCTGTTGGTGATAACCGTAGGCAGAAAGGTGGTTACCCCTTGGCGCCATAACCGCCGGGTCACTTCCAGCACCGCCTGCTCCTCGATGGGGAAGCGGTTAAAATCGAAACCCGCATAACCATTAACCTGCAAATCCACCAGCCCGGGGGCGATAATCGGTAGCGTATCGTCCTGGGGCAGCGGCCTGATGCGGCAAATTACGCCGTCCTCGGCCTGGATTTCCACGGCGGTTAAATCCCGGTAATCCCTGCCCCGTATGCAAACCTTATCCATGGATGGGTTCTCCGTAGGCGTCCGCGTCGGTATAGAGGGTGCAGGCGGGATGGGTACGCAGCACGGTCGCCGGGCAGGCGACGGATATCGGCTGTTCCAGCATGGCGCGCACCGCCGCATGTTTATTGCGCCCCGGCACCATGCAAAACAGGCGCCCGGCCGCCATCAGGGCGGGGATGGTCAGCGTGACCGCATGGGTGGGCACGTCCTCCAGGGTGAGGAAGCAGCCGTCATTGACTTGCTGCTGGCGGCAAACCGGGTCCAGTTCAACCCGCTTGATCGCCTCGGGGTCCTGAAAATCCGCCACCGGGGGATCGTTAAAGGCCAGGTGGCCGTTTTCGCCGACGCCCAGGCAGACCATATCAATCGGCGCCTGCCCCAGCAGCCCGGCATAGCGGCGGCAAATTTGCCGTTCGCTGCCCTGGGCGGGGATCAAATGCACTGCGCCGGGCCGCACCCGATCGAATAAATGTTCTTTGAGATAATGGCTGAAACGCTGCGCCGAGTCCGGCGGCAGGCCCAGATACTCATCCATATGGAAAGCGACGACCCGCGACCAGTCAATACCTTCCGCGTCCGCCAGGGCCGCCAGAAATTCATTTTGCGACGGGGCGGCGGCAAAAATGATTCTGACGCGCTCCTGGCGCGCCAGGCATTGGCGCAGATGTCCGGCCGCAGCCGCGGCGGCATGGTTGCCAAGCGTTAGCCGGTCGGCGAATACCGCAACTTGTAACTGCTCGCACCGGCGGGTCAGTAGGGGAGATAACATAAACAGCTCCTTTGGCTTATTTTGAGTCCGTTTCAGGCCGGCCGATCGCGGGGCCGGCGAGCGGGTCTTGATCCTGGTTCAACGCAGCCAGCAGGGTTTCCACCTGCGGGCTGACCGGACTGCGCCGGCATATTCCGCCCAGGGTATAAACCACTAACGACGACAGGACCGGAATGGCGACAATTTGGGTGGTGCTCATGCCCGGCACCACGAATTTAACCGCGAAGAACGCCACGATCCCCACCGCCCAGGAGCCGATCGCCGCCGCCGGGCCGCATTTTCTAAACCAGGGCAGCAGGCCTAGCAGCATGGGAATGGAAATCGGGCCCACCAGTCCGCCGAACCAAACGATCAGCAGGGTAAGCACACCGCCGAACCGGCCGGCGTTTACCGCAATCAGCAGCGTGGTCAGGATGAAAACCACCACCGTGACCCGGGCCACCACCAGGGAGGATTGGCCGTTGCCGAAACGCCGGGGAAACAGGATGGGCAGGATATCGCGCGTGACCACTGCGGTGATGGCGTTGGAGTCCGAAGACGTCATCGACAGGGTATGGGTAAACATGGCCACCAGCACCAGGCCAATCAAACCGTTGGGCAATAAATGCATCGCCATGATGGAATAGGATTGGGACGGATCGGTAATGGCGGGAAACAGCACCGGCGCGGCCCACATGGGATAAAACAGCACCAGCGGCCAGACCAGGTAGAGGATCGAGGACAGCAGCGCGGCTTTATGGGCGTCCTTGCCGCGCGGCGAGGCGATAAAACGCTGCGCCAGGTTCCAGGTGCCGCCGTTGTAACTCAGGGTGTAAATCACGAAATAGGCCAGCATAAAGCCCAGGGTATAGGGTTCGCGGATAATTTGCGTATGGGCCGGCGGCAATTTATCCCAGACGGTCAGCAATTCGTGCAGTCCGCCCAATTGGGTCGCCACCGCCGCTACCATCACGATGGCCGCGATAAACTGCACGACAAATTGGCCGAAATCATTGCAGGCGTCGGCCCACAGGCCGCCCATCACGGTATAAAACAGGCACAGGGCGCCGGAGATGGCGATGCCGATGGTCGGGTCCAGGCCGGTAAATACATTGATGATGATGGCGATGGCCGCCCATTTGGCGCCGACATCGAAGGTTTTCAGCAGGACCCCGCTCCAGGCCAGCAATTGCTGGGTCGGGACATTGTAGCGGGTGGCCAGGTACTCCATCGGCGACTCGATATGCATATGAATGCGCAGACGCGCCCAGCGCGGGGCGAAAATAAATGAACCGAGGAACACCGCAATGGAAATAGGCAATGCCCACCAGAAATAGATGGTGATGCCGTAGGTGTAGGCCACCGCGGCATAAGCGACAAACACCGCGGCGCTGTAACCCGACATATGATGGGAAATCCCGGACAGCCACCAGGGCATTTTACCGCCGGCGGCAAAAAAATCTTTGGTACTGCCCACTTTACGCATCGCCCAAAGCGTAATTACCACAATCATCAACGCATACAGCGCCATGACCCCATAGTCTATGCCATTCATAATACGCTCCGGTAGTTCGTCTGATTAAGGCCATCCGCCCGTATATGTCCTAACTTAGGATTAATTAGTTAAATATTTTTTGCATTCCATAAAAACCGCAATTCAATTAGTCCTAATTAATGATTAATTAAACCTAACATAGCTTGAGCACCATAAACGAGATTTATATCACAGATATCGGGTTAAAAAACCGGCGGGCCATAGGACTTAGTTATGACCCGCCGCGCCTGGCTTCAGCTATTGCCCGGGGGGAGCGTCCGCGCCCAGCATGCGGTCATAAACATCGGTGCGGCGATCGCGCAATACCTGATTAAAGGCGTTCCAATTGCGGTGGCGTTTGGCATCGGCCAGGTTAATGGTCGCCAGCAGGGTTTGCGTATCGGTGGCGCTGGCGGGGCCGGCCACCGGCCAGCCGGTATAACCGGCGATCAGGCTTTGCCCGATAAAGGGCTGGCCCCGTTCCGTCCCCACCCGGTCCGCCGCCGCCACGAATATCGAATTGGTATGGGCCGCCGCCATGACGATAATATTGGCCATGGCCTCGCGCTGTGGGTCCTGGCCCGGGATCGGCACCCAATTGGTGGGCACGCAGACAATCTCCGCCCCCTGCAACGCCGCCAGCCTGAAGCTTTCCGGGAACCAGCAGTCATAACAAATATGACATCCCAGGGTGCCGATGCGGGTTTTGAATACCGGGAAGCCCAAATTGCCCGGCTCGAAAAACAGGGCTTCGTCGCTCCATAAATGCACTTTGCGATAGCGGCCGATAAAGCCTTCCGGCCCGATGATGACCGCCGAGTTATACAGGCGTTCCTCTTCACGTTCGGTGATGCCGGCGACGATATAGACTCCCAGGCGCCGGGCGCAGTCGATCCACGCGCGGGTGGTGGGTCCGTCGGGCAGAGATTCGGCCAGGGCAAACGCCTCGGCGCGGGTGGCGAACATATAGCCGGTGTTGCACAGCTCCGGCAGCACCATCAGGGTTGCCCCCTGCGCCGCTGCCTGCTCCATCAGGAGGATAGTGGTTTGCACATTGCGTTGGGTCGCGCCGAACTCCGGCTCCATCTGCACGCAGGCCACGGTTAATAACGCCTCGGGGGATTTTGCCGCCATGGTGGTTCTCCGTTAAGGTGACGTTTGCCTCAGTACCCGTTTGCCAGGGGATTATTTTGCTGTCAGCCAGCCCAGCATATTCACCAGCAACTGCTTGTAGCCCGGCCAATCAATAAAGCTTTGCGGCAGCCAGTGGGGGCTGATATCCGACGTCCAGACCAGCGTGCGCCCCTGTCCGTGGCGGCCGGTAACCAGCAGCGGATGGCCGCCAAGTTCATCGGGCAGGCGGGCCAGCACCTCGCTGTCGCTTTTGGCTATGACTTCATTGGCGCCGAGCAGCAGCGGCCATTCGCCGGAAATACCCTTGAACAACGGGTGTTGCCGCTGGGCGGGGTCAATCGCCGCCCGAAAACCTTCGGGAACTTCGATGCGATCGTCATACGGCAGACACTCCACGGGCAGCGCTTGCTCCACCGCGGTGCGGCGCCAGCGCGCTTTGCCGTCGATGCCCTGGAAGCTCAGATAGCCGCCGAACATCGCCAGGGCGCCGCCGCCGGCGGTCCAGTCGCGCAGCAGATTAAGGCGGTTGATCACGGTTTTGCCCTGCAGCCAGACATCGGGATGCAATAGCAGGGAGTTGGCGCCGATATCCGACAGCAGGATGGCGTCGTAGCGGTTAAGTTCTTGGTGGGTAAAAGGGAATGCTTCTACCGCTTCATGGGCCGGCATATGGGTCAGGGTAAATTCCGTACCCGCCAGCGCGGCGATCACCGCTTTGGCCCCCGAATGAAAGGTGACGCTGCCGAACTGATCGAAGCCCTTGAAATGGGTGGCCGAGGTTACCCAGGTTTCACCCACTAATAATATATTTTTTTGACTCATTACTATCGCCCTCCGCGAGCATGGATCATTTTTGTGCGGCGCTGCACTTTTTTAGCGCATTTGATTTGTTAGATATTGAACCGTTTCAATTATCAAAATTGTCATTTTTATCATGATATATCAAGTTAAAATTTAATCTCAAAAGATTATTGACATCAAACATTGAACCGTTTCAATATGCAGATGACCGCATCATGAATCCATCAGCCCTGTCGGAGTATTGAAGATGAAAAGACGTGCATTGTTATTGGGGACGGTAATCGCCGGCGCTGCGCTCCTGAGCGCTTTACTGCCGGGACAGGGACTGATAGGCGCCGCCGCCGCCGCGCCCTTGACCAAAGTGACCTTTATCCAGGAATGGCCGGTGGCCGACGGCTTTTGGATACCCTGGGTGGTCGGCAAAGATAAAGGTTTTTACGCCGAAGAGGGGATCGACCTGGATATCGTTGCGCCGCCCACCGTGGCGGATACCATGAAATTCCTGGGCACCGGGCGGGCCAACGTCGCCTTTACCACGGTAATGGATATTATTTTCGCCAAGGAGCAGGGCGCGCCGGTGGTGGCCATCGGCCGCTATGGCAAACAAAATAACTGGGGGATTATCAGCGAGCAGGACAAACCTTTCACCGTGGCCGGACTGAAGGGCAAAACCATCGGTATTTACAACGATGCCTGGAGCAAAGCCCAATTGGCGCTGATGTTGCAAAGCGCCGGTTTGACCATGACGGATGTCAATATGGTGACGGCGGCGGATGATACGGTGCCGCTGCTGCTGCAAAAACGGGTGGACGCCATTACCGGTATAACCAATGCCGAAGGCACCGAAATGACCACCATGGGTAAACAAAAACCGGAGTTCCTGGCCGCTATCGATCACGGCGTGCCGAACACCCCGATTCTGATGTTCGCCGGCAATCAGGCGTGGCTGCAAGCCAACCCGCAGCTGGCCAAGGCCTTTATGCGCGCCACCGAAAAGAGCATTCGCTACGCCGTCAGCCATCCGGATGAAGGGGTGGGCGCCTTCGGCAAGGCCTACAGCAAAGCTTACGACCCGGCGTTCATCAAACAGCAATGGCAGGACACCCTGCCGCTGCTGTCGCCGGTGGACGGCAAGTCGCTGCAAATGGATTTGGCGGTCTGGAAAGAGTTGCTGACGGCAATCCAGGCGCAGGGTATTGTTAAATCACCGCTGCCCGCCGAGCAGTATTTCACTAACCAATACCTGCCTTAAAGGAGGCTGCCGATGAAACCGGACTGGACGTATCGACCGGGGCCGGATATCGCCCCGCTGGCCCCGGAAGGACTGCGCCGGGCGCAGCGCCTGGCCAAGGACGCGGCTCTGGTGGGCCTGGATGCCGTCAGTCCCGGCGTAACGGAGTCCGCCGTCGAGGAGGCCATTCACGACTATCTGCGCGCCCGGGATGCGGCCGGGATCTGGACCATTACCAACGTCGGCCTGGGGGAAAACGCCCGCACCTGTTTTCCCACCCAGGGGCCGGGGGAGCAGGCCGCCGCGGCCCGGGATGTCTTGATGGTGGACGTGCATCCGATCACCCGTGACGGTTTCTGGGGCGACTGCACCCGCTGCCGGGTGATTGGCGACTACCCCGAGGCGAACGACGCCCTGCGCGATCTGACGGCGCTCCATTACGAAACCCTGGCGCTTTGCCGGCCGGGCATGCCGGCCAGCGAACTGTTCGGACTGTCTTTGCACCGTCTGACGCAGGAGGGGTTTATTTTGCTCGATGTGCTGGGCAATATCGGCCACTCCCTGGCGGCCGGCGCCGCGTATACCCACGGCTTTATCGACGCAGGCAACCACACGCCCATGTGGGGCGCCTGGGCCATAGAGCCGTTCGCCCAGCGCGGGGACGTGGCGGTAAAAGTGGAAGATCTGGTATGGTTCGGGCGTGAGCGGTGCGAAATTTTATAACAGCGGCGTTAATGAGATCATCCGCAGCGCCCTGTGCAGGATGGGCAAAAGAGGCAAAGCCATGACAGTCCCAAAATTATCGATTCAGCAGATCACGCGGCGCTTTGGCGAAATGACCGCCCTGGCGCCTACCGATCTTGACGTGCGGCAGGGTGAATTTGTCTGCGTGGTCGGGCCTTCCGGCTGCGGCAAAAGCACCTTGTTTAATGTGATTTCCGGCGTTTTGGCCCCCGATAGCGGCACGATCCTGATCGACGGCGCCGACGTGACCGGCCGCAGCGGCCATGTGGGCTATATGCTGCAAAAGGATTTGTTGCTGCCGTGGATGACGGTGATCGACAATATCGTGCTGGGCGCCATTCTCAAAGGCGGCGCGAGCCGCGAGCAGCGCGCCGCCGGGGTAGCCCTGGCGGAACGCTATGGCCTGGGGGAGTTTATCAATCATTATCCCGCGGCCCTGTCCGGGGGCATGCGCCAGCGGGTGGCGCTGATGCGCACCCTGGCGATGCAACATGATATCATGCTGCTCGATGAACCTTTCGGCGCGCTGGACTCCCAAACCCGCCTGGCCATGCAGCAATGGCTGCTGACGGTGTGGGCCGAGCAGCGGCGCACGGTGATTTTTGTCACCCACGATATCGACGAGGCGATTTACATGGCGGATCGGGTGGTGGTGATGACCCCGCGTCCCGGCAGGATACAGCAGATTTTTACCGTGGATATCGCGCGCCCGCGTCCGTTATCCAGCCTGACCAGCCCGGTTTTCACCCAGCTTAAACGGCAGATCCTGGATCTGATTTATACCGAACAACCCGCACAGGAAGCGCTTGCCCATGACCTCCATCCGTAAGCTTTTATTGCCCTTGGGCGGCCCGCTGGTAGCCTTGTTATTGGTGCTGGCGGTCTGGGACTGCGCGGTGCGCTTTTATCATATTCCGGCGTATGTGCTGCCCTCGCCGCAAATGACCTGGGATCATGCCTTATCCGACTGGGCGGTATTGTGGGACGGTTTTCAGATTACCTTCACCACGTTTTTGCTGGGATTCGTGCTCGGCGCGGGGGCGGGATTTGTTTTCGCGGTATTGATGGATGCCACCCCCTGGGTGCGCAGCGTGCTCTACCCGATCCTGATCGCCAGCCAGGCGGTGCCGGTGATCGCCATTTCCGCGGCCCTGACCATCTGGCTGGGTTTCGGCCTGGCGCCGAAACTGGTGATCGTGGCGCTGGTGGTGTTTTTCCCGGTGGTGGTCAACGTGCTCGACGGCCTCAATTCGGTGGACCGGGATATGCTGAATCTGGTGCGATCCATGGGCGGGTCGCGGCTCAGCATTTTCCGCTACGTCAAGTTGCCGGCCACCTATACGCCGCTGTTTTCCGCCCTGAAACTATCCGCCACGTTCAGCGTGACCGGGGCGGTGATCGGCGAATGGACCGCCTCGACCAGCGGCGGGCTGGGCGCATATCTCTTGCAGGCCAATTCGCGGCTCAATACCGCGGGCACGTTTTCCGCCATTGGTTTCCTGGCGCTGCTGGGCGTGATTAGTTTTCTGTTGGTGATCATGCTGGAATATCTGGTCACGCCGTGGCGCACGTCCGCCAAGGCGCGTCCCTGGTCCCGGCATTACTGGCGCCGTTCCGCCTAACCCCGCACAGATGGTCGTTAATAATGGATGACAGCTCTAAAACCGCCCGGGCGGCGCGTCCCACCATCCGCGATGTGGCACGTTTGGCCAAGGTATCCATCGGCACCGTCAGCGCGGTGATCAATAATAGCGATCGGCCGGTGGCGGCGGATACCCGCGATCACGTCCTGCGCTGTATAGCCGAGCTGAATTTTGAACCCAATAACGCCGCCAGGAGCCTCAAGCACCAGCGTATTTCATCCATCGGGTTTATCGTGCCGGATTTAGGCAACGCGTTTTTCGTGGATGTCGCCCAGGGCATACAAAGCGTGCTGGATCATGTCGATTGCCTGCTGGTGCTGTGCATGACCTGGTCGGACACGCAGCGGGAAGAGTATTACGCCCAGGTGCTGCGCACCCAGCGTTTAAACGGCGTGATTTATCTATCCGGCACCGGGCTGCCCAGTCCGTCGCTGATAAGCCTTGCCACCAAGGGATCGGTGGTGTTTGTGGATGAATGCCTGCCGGGCATCGATGTGCCGTTTGTCAGCTCGCAAAATCTGATCGGCGCACGTAGCCTGGCGCAGTATGTCTTGGGCCAGGGCCACCGCCGGCTGGCCATTGTCAGCGGGCCGCGGGGATTGTGGACCAGCGAACAGCGGCAGGCCGGTTTTCGCGAAGCTTTCGCCGGCGCCGGCCTCATACCCGATGAAGTGCCGGTGATGCGCGGCGATTACACCGAGCAATCCGGCCGGCGGGCGGCCGACGAGATTCTCGCCCTGCCGGCGGCGCAGCGCCCCACGGCGGTGCTGTGCGCCAACGATTTGATGGCCATCGGTTTTATCCGCCGTAGCCGCGAGCTGGGGCTCGCCGTGCCGGAGCGGATAAGCGTCACCGGCTTTGACGATATTCCCGAAGCGCGGCTGCTCAGCCCCGAGCTTACCACCGTGCGCCAGCCGGGTTATGAGATGGGCCGCGCCGCCGCCACCTTGCTGCTGGAGCGGATCGGCGCCCTCGTCGACGGCCCGGATCAGCGGGACTTCGCCACCGAACTGTGCATCCGCCATTCCGTAAGCCGGCTGGGCGGCGCGTAACCGGACCTGCCGCCGGCGCGTCGCATCAGGAAATTTTGCGCCACCGCCAGTCCCGCACCTCGGGCAGATCGTCGCCGTGTTCGCGCACATAATGATAATGCTCATCCAATTTGGCACGCAGTAAATCGAGCGTGGCGGCGGCCTTTGCTTGCAGCCCCGGCACGCGCTCGATGGCCGCTATGGCCAGATGGTAGCGGTCCAGCTCGTTAAGCACCGTCATATCAAACGGCGTAGTGGTGGTGCCTTCCTCCATAAAGCCGTGTACATGGATATTGTCATGGTTGCGGCGCTTATACGTCAGGCGGTGGATCAGGAACGGATAACCGTGATAGGCGAAAATCACCGGGCGATCCGGGGTAAATAGCGCGTCGAAAAACGCATCGGTATGGCCGTGCGGATGTTGCTCGTTTGATTGCAGCGCCATCAAATCCACCACATTGATCACCCGGATGCGCAGTTCCGGCACGTGCTGGCGCAGCAGCTCCACGGCGGCCAGGGTTTCCATGGTCGGCACGTCGCCGGCGCAGGCCATTACCACATCCGGGCCGCCGTCGCCGTCCTCGTTGCCCGCCCAGTCCCAGATGCCCAGGCCGGCTTCGCAATGTTTAACCGCCTCATCCATGGACAGCCACTGCGGCGCCGGCTGCTTGCCGGCCACGATCACGTTCACCCGATCGTAAGTATTCAGGCAGTGATCGCCCACCCACAGCAGGGTGTTGGCGTCCGGCGGGAAATAGATCCGCACGATATCGGCCTTTTTATTGGCCACCAGGTCGACAAAGCCGGGGTCCTGATGGCTGTAGCCATTATGATCCTGGCGCCAGACGTGGGACGACAGCAGATAATTGAGCGACGAGACCGGTTTGCGCCAGGGCAGCGCACGGGACACTTTGAGCCATTTGGCGTGCTGGTTGAACATCGAATCGACGATATGGATAAAGGCTTCATAGCAGTTAAACAGCCCGTGGCGTCCGGTCAGCAGGTAGCCTTCCAGCCAGCCCTGGCACAGATGCTCGCTCAGCACTTCCATCACCCGGCCGTCGCGCGCCAATTGCTCGTCATAGGGTTTGATTTCTTGCATCCATACCCGGTTGGTGGCTTCGAATACGCCGCTTAGCCGGTTGGAGGCGGTTTCATCCGGGCCAAACACCCGGAAGTTGGCGTTATCCGCATTCAGCCGGAAGATATCGCGCAGATATTCGCTGAAGGTTTTGGTGGCTTCCCCCTGTACGGTGCCGCGCTGTTGAATATTTACCGCATAGTCGCGAATATCCGGCACCGACAGCGCTTTGCGCAGCAGTCCGCCGTTGGCATGGGGATTGGCGCCCATGCGCCGGGTGCCGGTGGGCGCCAGCTGGCGCAGCTCCGGTTTTAACCGGCCCTGCTCGTCAAACAAATCGTCCGGCTGATAGCTGCGCAGCCACTGTTCAAGAATCTGCCGGTGGCCCGCGTCCTCGCGGCAGCCCGCCACCGGGACCTGATGCGCCCGCCAGAATCCTTCGGTTTTTTTACCGTCCACCTCCCTGGGACCGGTCCATCCTTTGGGGCTGCGCAGGATAATCATCGGCCAATGAGGCACGGTTTGCCGCTCGGCGTTGCCGGTTAGCGCATCATTTTGGATAGCGCGGATATCATTAAACGCCCGATCGAAGGCGGCGGCCATCAGCGGGTGCATTTGCGCCGGGTCATGCCCTTCGACGAAAATCGGCTTATACCCGTATCCCCGGAACAACTGCGCCAGGTCCTCATCGCTGCTGCGCCCCAGCAGGGTGGGATTGGCGATTTTGTAGCCGTTAAGATGCAAGATCGGCAACACCGCCCCGTCGCGGGCCGGATTGATGAATTTATTGGAATGCCAACTGGCGGCCAGCGGGCCGGTTTCCGCTTCGCCGTCGCCGATGACGCAGGCGGCGATCAGGTCCGGATTATCGAATACCGCGCCGTAGGCGTGCACCAGGGCATAGCCCAGTTCGCCGCCCTCGTTGATCGAGCCGGGGGTTTCCGCAGCCGCATGGCTGGGAATGCCGCCGGGAAAAGAGAATTGCCGGAACAGCTTGCGCATCCCCGCGCCATCGCCGGAGACTTCCGGGTAAATTTCGCTGTAGGTGCCTTCAAGCCAGGTATTAGCCACCATGCCCGGTCCGCCGTGTCCCGGCCCGCAGATATAAATGATATCCAGATCCCGCGCGCGGATAATGCGATTGAGGTGGGCATAAATAAAATTTAGCCCCGGCGTGGTGCCCCAATGGCCAAGTAAACGCGGCTTGATATGCTCGGAAAGCAGCGGCTGGCGCAGCAGCGGGTTATCCAGCAGATAGATTTGTCCCACCGAAAGGTAATTCGCCGCCCGCCAATAGCGATCGATCAGCGCCAGTTCTTTGGCATCGGGGGGCGGGGTTTGCGGGGTAGTGATTTCCATCGGGATGCTCCTTGGGGGAATTCTGTACGGAAAATGTCTCCTCAAGTCTAGACCGGGTTGGCCGGCCATGCCCGGTGCATGGCCCGTTGTTCTATTAGAAAATGTATCGCTACGCCGGCTCCCGGGTGCCGCAAGACGAGCGGATAATCAATTCGCCGCGCAGTTGTAAATGCCGTGGCGCATCCTGCGGATACTGCAAACGGTTAAGCATCATAAAAATGGCATTCCTGGCGATATCGCCAAAAGGCTGTTTATAGGTGGTCAGCGGAATACCGAGCAGGGCGGAGTATTCATTATCGTCAAAGCCCACCACGTTCACCTTGCGGCCTATTTGGCTACAGATGGATAATAACTTCATGGCGGTAAAATCATTGGCGCAGACAATATTGGTCGCACCGGCATCCAGCATCTGGTTGATAAACGCCTTATCGCTTACCAGCCCCTGATGCACCCAGGCTTCATCGGCGGGGATCGAGGCATCCAGCAGCGCCAGCTTATAGCCCATAATGCGCATCGACACGGTATGGGCGGAGAACTGCTCGCATAAAAAATCAATACGCCGGGTATGATTGGTTAACAAGTGGCGGGTCACTTCGTAACCGGCGGCGATATTATCGATACCCACCAAGTCGTAGGCGCACTTATTGGGATAGGCCTTTAGATCGCTGTCCACCAATACTACGCGAATATTGCATTGGGATAATTTTTGCAAAATGAGTTCGTTAATTTCATCGGCAAAGGGGTGGAACTCAATAGGGATGAAAAATATGCCATGCACGTTATTTTTGATATAGCGATCGATAATATTTTCTATGGTGTGAACAATCTTTTGTTTGCTGGCGTCAATCCCCATGGTGACAATGCCGTTCCATACCAAAGAAAAATTAAATTGTTGCGATAGCGAAGCAATGGATTTAAAAATTTGTTCAAATAAGAAGCCGCTCTCATTGGCTTCCATGCGCGGGGACAATATGCCCAGGGTCAGCTCGCCGGGGTCGGCTTGGGGTTCATGCTGCTGTACGCAAACAAAATGCCCCGACCCCTGGGTACTGCTGATCAGCCCCAGTTCCCTTAATTTTGCCAACGCCTTGGAAATGGTGGGGCGGGAAACGCTGAACTCTTCGCATAAAACCAGCTCCGAAGGCAAACGCTGGCCCTCTTCGTAAAAACCGTCACGAATCCGCTGTTCGATAATCAAAAAAACGCTATCCAGTTTACCTCTTTTCGCCATGATGATTCTTTTGCCCATTCTGAAATTAATTTTCCAACAGAGATTCATTGAGAACCGGGGAATTATTACAGGCGATAGACAACTTTGGCCGGTAAATGTTTCAAAACACCATAAATGATAAAAGTTGTAAAATCAAGCGGCGCTGGGTGTTCAATAAAACGCCACTGCTTAATGTTACGCCATAATAATTATCCCTCTTATTTCAATACCAAACCCACGGCGGGCCCGCTAAATCAATATTTTTATAGAGCGGTCCAAGCGCCGTGGCCGCAGCAATGAAAATCGGACGTCCTGCGCGCCATAGGGCGAGGAAGAGTAGGGCGCAGCGCGTTAATCGGCGGTTATGGCGCGGGTCCGGCAGCTAGATGGCCGCCAATCCCGGCGTGGACGAATAGCCCGGTTCTCCAACTACGGGATCGCATCATGATGAATGTGATCGTTGTCACTTTTATGGAACATTTGTTAGTGAATTTAACAATTATGCTAAAAAAATGTGATCAATATCGATAGTATTGCCAAAAATTTATCGTATGTTGTATGCACTTAATCACTGATAAATTTTACATATTATAAGATATGTAAAAATAAGTTCCAGCCCTGATACCTACGGTAAATTAGAGGACTTACGCGATGTATACTTACAAAAGCTTGGTTGAGCAGGTTATCGCCGAAAACAAAACGACGCTGTTGGCGGTGGATGAAACCGAGATCAACCAATTGATGGATGAGATATGTAAAGCTAAAACTATCCAATTGTATGCCATGGGGAGGATGCAACTTTCCGTGCGCGCCTTTGCCATGCGCCTGAAACATATGGGATTTGATAGTTATGTGGTGTATGACACCACCACCCCGTGCCTGGGCGAAGGCGATTTGCTGATCGGCCATTGCGCGGTAACCAACGTCGAGCTCAATGTGATCAAACTGGCCAAAGAGGCCGGCGCCCGGGTGGCATTGCTCACCGCGCATCCGGAAAATGAGCACGGCGGCTACGCCGATTTAACCGTACGGGTACCGGGGCAAATTTTCGGCGGCGCGCAAGAGGTGGCATCCATACAGCCGATGTCTTCCCTGCTGGAACAGTCATTATTTTTATTCGTCGACATCGTCACCATGCTGTTAATTGAAAAAACCGGCATTTCCCTCGACGAAATGAAAAAACGCCATACCAACCTGGAAGGTTTGCCGCATAAATTTGCCTGACATCCGCCCCTCTCCCACTAAAAGGTCATCTTATGAAAGACGGTGATATTATTCAGATAGCTCATCTGGTGCAGGATTTGGATGAGGCCATGGCGCACTATCATGAGGTTTGCGGTATAGGGCCCTGGGATGTTTATACCTACGGACCGCATAATATCAAAAATTCGCTATATCGCGGCAAACCTGCCGAGCATATTTATAAAATAGCCGTGTGCTGGGTTAACGGTATCCAGATGGAATTGATGCAGCCGGTGAGCGGTTATAGCATCTACGACGAATATATCGAGAAACACGGTTATGGTTTGCATCACCTTAAACTTTATTTCAAAGATTGCCGGCAGGCCATAGCGCGTTATGAGCAGCGCGGCTACCAGGTCGTGCAAAGCGGCAATATCGGTGATGATGTTTTTTATTATCTTGATACCGAAGAGCGGTTTCAGGGCGCGGTTATTGAATTAGGCAACGCCGGCGCGATTCCAGAACCCGAAAGCCGTTATCCCGCCTAATAGAGTTCCAGCCAGCAATGAGGATAGATCATGAAAAAAATTAACGCATTTGCGCTGTGTATGCTGTTGGGCGCTACGGTAAGCGCTTTTCCCAATATCGCCAGCGCCGCCGGACAACAAGAATTAACCATGGTAGGCATTCCTAAATTACGCTCCGCATGGTTTAACGATTATGAAAAAGGGCTGAAAAAAGCCGGTAAGGATTTTAATGTCAATGTCTACCAGCAGGCGCCCGCTTCGCCGGACGAAGCCCAACAGGTACGGATTATCGAAGACTCGATCAGCCAGGGCGTTAATGCGCTGCTGGTGGTACCGAATAATGCCAGCTCCTGCGAGCCGGTATTTGCCCGCGCCCATGAAAAAGGCATCGTGGTGATCACCCATGAATCGGTGAACCAGCCCAATGCGGACTATGACGTTGAAATGATCGAAAACGAAAAATTCGGCAAATATATGATGGACCAGTTCGCCCAGCATGCCAAAGACGGCGGCGAATATGCCATTTTTGTCGGTTCGTTAACCGTGCCGGCCCATAATATCTGGGCTGATGCCGCCATTAAACAGGCCAAGGAGAAATACCCCAACCTGAAGCTTATCGCCGACCGGTTCCCGGTGAGCGAAGACCGCAACGCGTCCCGTCAGAAAACCCTGGAGCTGCTATCCACTTATCCCGATCTGAAAGGGGTGATTTCGTTCGGCAGCCAGGGCGCCCCCGGTGCCGCGCAGGCCCTGCGCGAGAAAGGCCTGGTGGGTAAATTGACCGTTATGGGCACCACCTCGCCCAAAGAGAGCGCGTCATTCCTGAAAGATGGTTCCATTACCACATCGGTGCTGTGGAGTCCGGGCGACGCCGCGTATTCCATGACCTATATCGCGAAAATGATTATCGAAGGTAAACGGGACCAAATCAAAAATGGCCTGGAAATCCCCGGTATCGGTAAACCGGTTATCGATGGCAAAAATATCATTTTTGATAAGCCGCTGACCGTTACCAAAGAAAATTACAGCCAGTACGATTTCTAACCGGTTTTTATTAACGGGCGGCTGAGCGGCCGCCCGGTCATCGCCAGAGGAATAATCCATGGAGTTTCTTGCCGTTGAACATGTTACCAAGACATTTGATGGGGTCACGGCCTTAAACGATGTCAGCTTTGACATTAACGTCGGAGAAATTCACGGTTTAGTGGGAGAGAACGGCTGCGGTAAATCGACCCTGATGAAGATTGTCGCCGGCGTATTGGATTTTGATCGCGGCATCCTGCGCGTTAACGGCCGGCAGATTGAAAAATACTCGGCTATCGAGGCGGTCAAGCAGGGCATAGGTATTATTTATCAGGATCTATCGTTGTTCCCGAACTTAACGGTGCTGGAGAATATCTACGTCAGCCAGATGGTGAATAATACCCGCTCGCTGGTATTTTCGGCCACCTACCGGGCCAAGGTGGACGCCATTATCGCGCAATTAGGCATCACTATCGATCTGGATGCCTACGTGGATGATTTGCCCATCGCCAAACAGCAACTGGTGGCCATCGCCCGGGCGTTAATCAATGACTCCCGGCTGATTATTCTGGACGAACCCACCACCGCGCTGACGCGCACCGAAATAAAGCATTTATTCGTCATTCTCAATCGGCTGCGTTCCCAAGGCATTTCTTTTATTTTTATCAGCCATAAATTAAACGAGCTGCTGGAAATCTGCGATCGCATTACCGTCATGCGCGACGGCAAGCTGATCGATACCGCGGCCAGCGCCGCGCTGAGTACCGCGAAAATAGAAGCGCTGATGCTGGGATACGAGCTGACATACCCGCCCAAGCAGTCCCATGCCACGGGCGAAGTGCTGCTGAGCGTGCGCGGGCTGTGCAAGAAAAACAGTTTTCAGGATATCAGTTTTGATTTACACCGGGGCGAAGTGCTGGGCATCGCCGGATTGCTGGGAGCGGGGCGCACCGAGTTGGCGCTGGCGCTGTTTGGCGTGGAACCGGCCCAAAGCGGGCGGATTTTAATCGATAACCGGCCGGTGGCGATCAATAACGTCAGCGCCGCCGTCGCCAACGGCATTGCCTATGTGCCCGAAGACCGGCTGTCCCAAGGGCTGATCATGGAGCAAAGCATTGCGGCCAATACCGCTATCTGTTCGCTCAAAGACTATCTTAACCCGCTGAAATTGCTTGATACCGGCAAAATGCGCGCCGCGGTCGCCGGCCTGCTTAAAGGCATGCAGGTGAAGTACGGCGATATGGATAAAGAGATCCGCATGCTGTCCGGCGGTAATCAGCAAAAAGTGGTGTTGGCGAAATGGCTGGCGACCAATCCGCGCATCTTTATTCTTGACAGCCCGACGGTGGGGATTGATGTGGGCGCTAAAAGTTATATCTACCAGACGGTAAAAGAAAAGGCGGCGGAGGGGATGGGTATTGTGTTTATTTCCGATGAGCTGCCCGAGCTGCTGGCTAATTGCGATCGGATTATTATGATGACCCGAGGCCGTTTCGGTAAAGAATATAACACCGATGCTGTCGGCAACGAGGCGCTGCAACAGGATTTGGAAAGCGTCTGACTGAATGAGGTTATTTTATTATGGATATCTATAAACTGTTTAAGGCCCGAGAATCGCTGCTGCTGATTTTGATTATTCTATTTTCCATTGGAATAGCGCTGATTAATCCCGCGTTTATTTCCTTGGACAATATTGCCAGTTTATTAAAGTCTTACACCGTGCTGGGTATTTTTGCCCTGGGCGTCTTGCTGGTGCTGATTTCCGGCGGTTTTGATGTGTCGTTTACCGCTATCGCGCAGGTGGTGCAATACGCCATTGTTTATTATTTTATCCAGGAAAACCTGGACAATATCTACCTGGCGATTGTATGCAGCCTGATTATCGGCGCGGTGATGGGGTTATTCAACGGGGTGATTATCTATTATTTTAAAATTACCGCCATTATCGTTACCATCGCCACCAACAGCCTGTTCTACGGCTTGCTGTATGTCGTGACCCAAGGGGATTTGATTTACGATATTCCTCCCTCGTTCCTGGGGTTGGCCGAATTGAAAATTTTGCCGCTGCATGCCGCCAACGGCTCGCTTTATGGCATCAGTTTTGTCACCTGCCTGTGGTTCCTGCTGGCCATCGCCATGCATTTTTTCCTGCGGCACACCGTGCTGGGCCGCAGCGTCTACGCCGTCGGCGGTAATGCCCTCTCGGCGGAACGGGTCGGCTTTAACCTGAAAAAAACCACGCTGTTTATCTACACCCTGGTGGGCGCTATTTCCGGCTTCGCCAGCATCGTCCAGGTTTCCATCGTGCAAACGGTGATTCCAAATTCCATTGTCGGTTCGGAACTCCAGGTGATCGCCGCCGTGGTTCTGGGGGGCGCGTCGGTCACCGGCGGGCGCGGCAGCGTTTTGGGCACGATGCTGGGCGTACTGCTGTTCGCCATTCTCAGCAACAGCCTGACGCTGCTGAAAGTCTCCCCTTATTACTACAACGTCTTCACCGGCCTGGTTATTTTGTTAAGCGTGGCGATCAACGCGCTGCAGGTTATCAAACAACGACGTTCCAGGGTGCGCGTTCTGGTCGAGCTTAAGGAGCCATCATGAAGGACATTAGCAGCAGTAACCGTCCAGGCGCTAAAATGGGCCTGCCGGCGTTTATCGGCGAAAACGCCTCGCTTTACGTGGTGCTGATTGCCGTATTGGTATTAATGTACGCGCTCAACGGCGCCAAGTTTCTCAGCGTGCAGAACTTCGGCTCCATGGCCTATCAATTGCCCATCGTCGGGTTCTTGGCGCTGGGCATGATGATTTCCATGCTGTCCGGCGGCATCAATTTGTCGATTATCGCCACCACCAATCTCAACGGCATCGTCATCGCGCTGTTTTTGCAAGCGTTTGCCCCCCAGGGCATGAAATTGGCGTCGGGGGAGTGGATTGCGGCCGCCATCGCCCTGGGGCTGGCGGCTTGTATTCTGGTCGGGGTGATTAACGGCCTGCTGATCGCGCTGCTGAAAATTCCGGATATTCTGGTGACCCTGGGTACCATGACGCTGATTTCCGGCCTGAACGTGGTATTGACCAAAGGTTATACCATTACCGGTTTTCCCGCGGCGCTGGTGAATATCGGCAACGGCCAAACCCTGGGGCTGCCCAATTCGCTCTTTCTGTTTGCCGCCGCCGCTATCGTCACCTCGGTGATTCTCAACAAGACCCGCTTTGGTTTTAACCTGTATATGATGGGTTCCAACCCCATCGCCGCGCGCTTTTCCAATATCAATACCGTGTATGTCACGGTGATCCAGTATGTATTGTCTTCCTGCTTCGCCGCCCTGACCGCCCTGGTGATGATGGGCCAGCTCAATTCGGTAAAAGCCAGCTATGCGGATTCCTATCTGCTGGTGGCGGTATTGGCGGCATTCCTGGGCAAGGTCAGCCCGTTCGGCGGGTTTGGCCGGGTTTCCGGGGTGGTGCTGGCGGTCATGATTTTGCAACTGGTCTCCAGCGGCCTGAATTTGCTGCGCCTGGACCCGTTTATGATCACCGCCACCTGGGGCGGCATCATTATCATTATTGTGGTGTGCCGCGGCCTGTTTTCGTATCTGAACCAACAAATGAAACTGCGCAAACGCGCCTGATGCTTTCCATACATAGAATAAAGGTGTTGTTATGTATATCGGTATTGATTTAGGTGGCACCAAGGTGGAGGTCATTGCCCTTGATCCGGCGGGACGGGAACTGTACCGCTATCGGGTGCCCACGCCGCGCGACGATTATGACCAGACGCTGATCGCCATCCGCGATCTAATCCTGCGGGCCGAACAGGCCGTGGGGCGGCAAGGCTCCATCGGCATCGGCATTCCCGGCACGATCTCGCAGCAAACCGGCAAAATCAAGAACGCCAATTCGGTTTGGCTTAACGGCCGGTCGTTTAAACAGGATCTGGGGACGTTGCTGCAACGTCCGTTCGAGGTGGCCAATGATGCCAACTGCCTGGCGATCTCCGAAGCCACCGACGGCGCGGGCGCGGGCGTGGAATTGGTATTTGCCGTGATTATCGGCACCGGCTGCGGCGGCGGGCTGGCCATAAATACCCGGGTTTATCCCGGCCATAACGGCATTGCCGGCGAATGGGGCCATAACCCGCTGCCCTGGCCGGACGAGACCGAGCGGGTCTATCAGCGCGAAGTGCCTTGCTATTGCGGCAAAACGGGCTGTAACGAAACCTTTATTTCGGGCACCGGCTTCGCCACCACCTACCGCCGGCTTAGCGGGCTGTCCCTGAAAGGCGAAGATATCATGCGCCTGGCCGACGCCGGCGATCCCTACGCCGAGCAGGCGCTGCGGCAGTATGAGATTCGCCTGGCCAAAGCGCTGGCGGGCGTGATCCATATTATCGATCCGGGGGTGATTGTTCTGGGCGGGGGCATGAGCAACGTGGATCGGCTGTATGCCTCGTTGCCGGAACTCTTGCCCCAGTGGGTGTTCGGCGGGGAGTGCGATACGCCGATTGTCAAAGCCCGCCACGGCGATTCCAGCGGCGTGCGCGGCGCGGCCTGGTTGCCCCGGCTGGGCAAGTAGCGCGGCCGCGCACATTAAAAGCTAAGGTTATGACGGTTAAAGGTCTATGCTTACCGATATCGTTATTTTGCACAATTATCGGAGCAGCACGCTATGAGCGAACCAAAAACCGCCGGGGTCACCGACCCGAAGCCAGCCACCGTGGACGGAAAAAAACCTGAAGACGTGACCATCAGCGAAGGATTGTCGAAAATCTTCGAGGCCGGCGAAGAGCTGACCCCCGAACAGATCGATGCGATGGCCGAACAGTCGAAAAATGCCGCGAAGCAGAGCCAGGACGCGCGCGACAACAAAAACGCCCAAATCGAATCCGGCAAAGATCATTAATCCGCGATTATCAATTTTCCGGGGCCTGCCGGGCCCCGGCTTACCCCTTGGATTCCCCGAAGAAATAACCTTGCTATTGTAAAGGACAATCCGGTCCGTTTAGCGGTAAACTTCCCTATCTTTTGCCTGGGGGATGTTTCGCTAAATGCAACTCGATGAAGCGGCGGTGGGTCAGCTGATAGAACGCTGGCGCGGCGATCCGGCCGGTACCTATCAAAGCTGGTTTTTATGGCCGGAGCGCATCAAAAATTTCCGCTCGATCCGCCGCGGCATTGCCCAGGTGGTAGCGGAAATCGAAGCCGGTACCTTCGGCAATCTTTATCGCGGCTCGTCGCTGGAAACCATTGTGCATTCCATTGCGGAACAGCGGCAAATCTTTAAAGGCGCCGACCACGCTTTTTTATGGAAGCCCAAACTGCGCATCCCCGACATTTATGAAAATCCCGGCAATCAGCGGGCGTTCGGACATTTGTTGTTTTCCTGCGCCGGCTGCACCCAAGCCGAGCAGATAATTCACGCTATCCACGATATCGATCGGCTGGCGATTAAAGGGCTGGGGCCGGCGGTCGCCAATTTGCTCTATTTCCTGCATCCCACGCTGATGCCGCCGTGTAATACCGCCATCGTCAAAGGCTACAACGCGCTGACCGGCGCGAATGTCAAGCTGGGTAAATGGTCGGAATATCTGGCCATGCGCCAGGGAATTCTGGCCCTTAATCAGACCTTCGGCCATTTGCTGTCCAACGATCTCGGCGCCGTGGCCGGCTTATTGTTCGATTTGGGGTCCGGGCGTTATCCCGCACCGCCCAGAGCCGACGATGCGGCCGGGCGGGCACAATGGCTGGCCGATTTGGCGCAGGTGCGCGCCGACAGCGCCGCCGTGGCCAACGCCCGGCAACTGGCCGGGGAAAACGACCGTACCCATACCGAAATCCAGGGCTGGCTACGGGATCTGGGCCTGGCGCTGGGTTACAATATCTGGATTGCATCCAACGACCGCCGCCGTCCCTATGATGGCGGGGTGCTGGGCCAGGGTTGCCTGGAACAATTGCCGCCGGATATTATGGCTTCGCCGGCCGCCGATGCCATTCGCCTGATTGACGTATTGTGGCTCGATGGGGAGCGCCAGCGGGTAATGGCGGCCTTTGAGGTGGAGCACACCACCTCCATCTATTCCGGTATCGTGCGTATGCTGGATTTGGCCCTGAGCGGCGATACCCATGCCAGCGAAGGCCTGTTTCTGGTGGCGCCGGACAACCGGGAGGAGGAAGTGCTGGCGCAGCTGCGCCGGCCGGCCTTTAGCCGGGTGGCCGATTTGCAGGTGCGTTATCTCACCTATGGCGAGCTGGCGAGCAACCGCGCGGCGCTGGCGCGTTTCGGCCACGGGATAAAAGGCATGTACGCCATTTCAAAATGTTTACTCTGACGGGTTATCGATATGGCGGCCCCATGGGGCAGGGCGGATGCCGCCCCCGCCCACTGTCGATGCCGCGTTCGTCAAAAGTGCCGTTGCGCCGTCATGACGGTTCGTCACCGCCGCCACCGGCGGGCGGTGATCGGCCACAGCATGTCGCCTCCCGGTTGCCGGTTAGTGGCGCACATCCCCCGGGCGCAAATAAATCACCCAATAGGTTAACCCCACCAGCAGGCCGCCGCCGATAATATTGCCAATGGTGACCGGAATCAGGTTATCCACGATAAAATGCCCCACCGTGAGATCGGGAAACTGGTCCGGCGTGAGGTGAACCGCTTGCCAAAAGGCGGGCGATGCAAAATCACGGATAACAATCGCTAGGGGAATCAGGAACATATTAGCAATACTATGTTCAAAACCACTGGCGACAAACATGCCGATGGGCAGCAGTATGGCGAAAATTTTATCGCTGAGCGAATGGCCCGAGTAGCTTAACCACACCGCCAGGCAGACCATCAGGTTGGCCAGAATGCCCAGGCACACCGCCTCGATAAAGGTGTGGTGCAGTTTATGATCGGCGGTCAGCAAGACGTTCAGGCCCCATCCCCCGTTGCCGGCCATGGTTTGGCCGGCAAACCAAATCAGCGCCATAAAAAACAGCGCGCCCACCAGGTTGCCGATATAAACATTGAGCCAGTTGAGGGCTAACTGGCCCCAGGTAATTCTGCCGCTGGCCTTGGCCACCACCGTTAGTACCGTGGAGGTGAACAGGTCGGCGCCGCAGACCACCACCAAGATCAGGCCGAGGGAAAAGCACAGGCCGCCCACCAGCTTGGTCAGGCCGCCGGCAGGGCCGGGGCCGGCGGTAACGGTAATATAAAACGCAAAGGCGATGGAGATAAACATGCCGGCGGTCATGGCCAGAAAAAAGGTAATTTCCGGTTTTTTCGTGGTTTTATATACGCCAGCCTCTTCGGCCATTTTGGCCATTTCCGCAGGGAGGCGTAGATCAAAAGAATTTTCGATATTCATAATTACTCCCGGTTATTTTTTTAATAACTGCTTGTTATTTACGGCTCGGTTGGTGTTCTGTAGGGACAGAAAAGACATGGTCGGGATTAATAATGCATTTCCCGTACCAGCGTTGATCGAGGGTAAAGTTATTTCCGCCGCGCTGTGATAGATCTGGAACGGTGTGGAAATAACGGAATGTGAACGAGAATTATTTTCATTGCGGTCGAAATCGGACCAGGGCGACAGGGGGGGGAATTATCGATATATAATTGAATATATAACGAATTGATTTCCGCCATGACCTGCGGCTAAATCGCGATTTGGCGACATAATGAAATGCCGCATCAGATCAAATTAATGAATAGGGTGAATATTATTTCCGCCGGGTCTGCTTTAAAATGCGTTGAGGAATTAATATGAAGACTATGAAAAAATCCTGATGCTAAAAACGTCGAATGATACCGAAATTAACGGACAGTGGCAGGACGCGCTAATCCAGATCTCGCAAAAAATATTTTTCCAGCGAGATCTGGAGGGTATTTTGCCCGCCTTATTGCCGTTGCCGGTACCTTGCCAATTCGTCGATTTGTTGCTGTCGTTGCCGCGCAAACATCTGCGCAGCGACCGGGATGACTCAGGCGTAACGGCGGTGCCGGAAAATAGCGCCGATGAATTGCCGGAAAATCATAGCCGCTGCGAGTTGCCGGTTATTTCCCCCCGCCGCCGGTTCGGCGAGGTGTGGTTCACCCGCGCCGACGGCTATCATTACAGCCGGGACGAGCGGGCTTTTTTACGGCGTCTGGCGCAACTGCTGGCGCTGGCGCTGGAAAATCTGGCGACCAATGAGACCCTGCGCAACGAAAACGATATGCTGCGCCATGAGCGCGATCACCACCGGATTCTGGTGGATGTCACCAATTCGGTGCTCTCCTGTCTGGATATGGACGCGCTGGCGGCGGAAGTCTCCAAGGAGATACACCGCTTTTTCGGCATTGATTATATCAGCCTGGCGCTGTGCGAAGGCAGCGGCGACAGCGCGCATCTCAACGTCTATTTAACCCACTATAGCCCCGGGCAACCCATGCGGCGCGAGCAAAAACGCGTGCCCATGGCCGGTAATGTCCTGGCGGCCCGGGTGCTGGCGGAGGCCCGGCCCCTGCTGGTGGATTTGCAGGATTCGCCGCAGCCGATCGCCGACGATCCGCATTTGCTGGATATGCATAATGCCGGCTTGCGCACGCTGTGCCTGCTGCCGCTGGCATTTGGCCATAAGTCGCTGGGCATCCTGAAACTGGCGCAGCACCAGATGGATACGTTCAGCGAGGCCAATTTGCGGTTGCTGAGCCAAATCAGCGCGCGCATTGCCATTGCGGTGGACAACGCCCGTTCTTATGACGAAATCACGCGCCTGAAAGATAATTTAGAGCATGAAAATATCTGGCTGAACGAGCAGATGCACGATAGCGGCAGCTTTGGCGAAATTATCTGGCAAAGCGCGGCGATGAGCGCGCTGCTTGAGCAGGTGGAGATGGTGGCGGACAGCGACAGTACGGTGTTGATTTTGGGTGAAACCGGTACCGGCAAGGAGCTGATTGCCCGCGCCATCCATAATCACAGCGCGCGCAGCGGCAAACGCATGGTGAAGATGAACTGCGCCGCGGTGCCGTCCGGTCTGTTGGAAAGCGATTTGTTCGGCCATGAGAAGGGGGCGTTTACCGGCGCCACCACCACCCGCCAGGGGCGGTTTGAGCTGGCGGAGGGGGGGACGCTGTTTTTGGATGAGGTGGGGGATATGCCGCTGGAGTTGCAGCCCAAGCTGCTGCGCGTATTGCAGGAGCGCGAGATCGAGCGGCTGGGCGGCAGCAAGGTGATCCCGGTTAATGTGCGGCTGATCGCCGCCACCAATCGCGATTTGAAGCATATGGTGGCGGATCGGGAGTACCGCAGCGATTTGTATTATCGGCTGAATGTGTTTCCGATCTTTATCCCGCCGCTGCGTGAGCGGCCGGAGGATATTCCGCTGCTGGCCAAGTTTTTTACCCAGAAGATCGCCCGGCGCATGAATCGGACGATTGACAGTATTCCCGTTGATACGCTGCGCCGGCTTAGTCAGTTTCCCTGGCCGGGCAATGTGCGCGAGCTGGAGAATGTGATAGAGCGGGCGGTGATCTTGACGCGCGGGACCATGCTTAATTTGCAGTTGGATGAGTTGCAGCATGCGGCGCTGCCCCCGGCCGCGCCGTCGCCCGCGCTCCAGGCGAGGAAAAAGCCCGAGGCGCCGCCACCGGAAAATGATGAGGCCGAACGTCAGCGGATTATCCAGGCGCTGCGCGAGGCTAACGGGATTGTGGCGGGGCCGCGCGGCGCGGCGATGAAGCTGGGGGTGAAGCGTACGACGTTGCTATCGCGGATGCAGCGGTTGGGGATTTCGCCCCAGGAATGGTGAGGGGGAGGGTCCGGTAGGTTACCGGCCCCCTCTTCGTTAAGCGCGGAGCCCGGCGGGCGGCGGGTTTACCGCGCCGGGAGGTATTCGGACGGCCAGGGAAATGGCCGCCTCAACCCCCATGGCACGCTTCCCCGCCGCTTGGCATGGGTGCCGCGCCAGCGGTTAAGATGCTTGAAACGGCGCGGCATTGGCGGGCGGCGGGTAAAAAAAAGGCCGGTATTTTACCGGCCGTTGGTGTGCGGGAGTTTTCAGGCGGGGGTGATGGCGTCATCCACCGCGTTTCTCAGGCGCGCTTTGAGTTGGCTGTATTCGGTTTGTACGTAGCTTTCCGCCCAGCGTTGGTCGACGATGGCCTCCAGTTTAACCGCGCAATATTTGTATTCCGGGGTTTTGGAGATCGGATCGAGGTGATCGATGGTCAGTTCGTTGCAGGCGCCGATCCACCATTGGTAGGTCATATAGACCGCCCCGAGGTTGATGCGCTCGCTTACCGAGGCGCGGGTGATGACTTTGCCGCGGCGCGAGGTGACCCATACCAATTGCTGGTCGCGGATGCCCAGCAGTTCGGCGTCTTTGGGGTTGATCTGCACATAACCCGGTTCGTCGGCCAGGGTGGCCAGGGCGGTGCAGTTGCCGGTCATCGAGCGGCAGGAGTAGTGGCCCACTTCGCGTACGGTACAGAGCACCAGCGGGAAGTCGCCGTCCACCAGATCCATCGGCGCGCGCCATTCCGAGGCGAACAGCAGGCCTTTGCCGCTCGGACGGTCAAACTTATTACCTTCATAGAGCCACGGGGTGCCCGGGCTGCTTTCTTCGGTGCAGGGCCACGGGATATAACCGTATCCGGCCAGTTTTTCGTAGGTGGCGCCGGCGTACAGCGGGCAGAGGCCGCGCAGTTCGTCCCAGATTTCTTTGGTATTGTTATAGTGCATCGGATAGCCGAGGGCGGTGGCCAGCAGGCTGATAATTTGCCAGTCCGTCTTGACGTTGAACTTCGGTTCGATGGCTTTTTCAAAGTGCTGGAAGCCGCGATCCGCCGCGGTGTAGACCCCTTCATGCTCGCCCCACGAGGTGGAGGGCAAAATCACATCGGCTTCGGATGCGGTTTTGGTCATAAAGATGTCCTGCACGATCAGCAGGTCGAGCTGTTTGAACGCCTGGCGCATCACCGAGAGATCCGGTTCGGTTTGCAGCGGATCTTCGCCCATCACGTAGTTGGCCCTGATTTCGCCGCTCAGGATTTTATGCGGCACGTCCGTCAGGGTGAAGCCGGGTTCCGGGTCCAGGGATTCCACGCCCCAGGCGCGGGCGAATTTTTCGCGCGCCGCCGGATCGGCCACCGGCTGGTAGCCGGGGAACATATTCGGCAAGGCGCCCATGTCGCAGGCCCCTTGCACGTTATTCTGGCCGCGGACCGGGCCGACGCCGACGTTGGGTTTGCCGAGGTTGCCGGTGAGCAGCGCCAGGCCCGATAGGCCTTTAACCACATCCACCGCCTGGCCCCACTGCGTTACGCCCATGCCCCATAAAATGGTGGCGGTGGGCGCGGCGGCATACATGCGCATGGCTTCGCGGATTTGCTGGGCCGGCAGGCCGGTGGTTTCTTCCACGTATTCCGGGGTGTATTTGGCGACAATGGCGCTGTATTCGTCAAAGCCTTCGGTATGGCGCGCCACGTAATCGGCGTCATACAGCCCTTCGGCGATCAGGACATTGGCGAATGCGTTGACCAGCGCCATGTTGGAGCCGTTTTTCAGCGGCAGCCACAGGTCGGCCAGGCGCGCGGTTTCAATGCGCCGCGGGTCGCAGACGATAACCTTGGCCCCTTTCTGCTTGGCTTTTAAAATACGCCGCGCCACGATGGGGTGCGAGTCCGCCGCGTTATAACCGAACACCAGCAGGCATTTGGTATCTTCAATTTCGCAAATGGAGTTGCTCATGGCGCCGTTGCCGAGGGTGACCTGCAAACCCGAGACCGACGGGCCGTGGCAGACGCGGGCGCAGCAGTCGACGTTATTATTGCCGGTGACCGCGCGGGCGAATTTTTGCATGACGTAATTGGTTTCATTGCCGGTGCCGCGGGAAGAACCGGTATGCATTATGGACTTGGCGCCATATTTTTGCTTGATATCGCGCAGGCGGGAACTGGTATATTCAATCGCCTCGTCCCAGGATACCTCTTCCAGATTGCCGCCTTTTTCGCGGCGGATCATCGGGCTGCGCAGCCGCGGGGTCAGCAGGCGGGTGTCATTGAGAAAATCCCAGCCGTAATAGCCTTTCAGGCACAACTGGCCCTGGTTGGTGACGCCGTCGGCCCCTTCGGCGCCGACGACATTACCGTTTTCAACCAATAAATTGATCTTGCAGCCGGAGCCGCAGTACGGACATACGGTAAGTGCTTTATGCATTATGCCATACCCCTTGTGGAGGATTTTTTACTGATAATCCAAAGATTAATATAATAAGCGGTCATGACAGGATGGCGCTGAAGCCTTCCAACGCGGCCCGCTGCCGTTTTTTCAGTTTCATCATTTCGACGCTTTCATGGGTCATCAGCACCAGCGCGTCGGTGGGACAAACGTTAACGCAGGCCTGGCCTTCGGCCCGCCCCGCGCACAAATCGCATTTCTGCGCTTCCGCCTTGATGCTGTGCCCCGCCATGGGATTGCGGTCGTCATAAATATGCCGCGTCACGATATCCATCGCGCCATACGGGCAGGCGACGGCGCAGGTTTTGCAGCCGATGCATTTTTCCTGCAACACCTGGATGGAGTCCGCCGCGTGGATAATGGCGCCGTTCGGGCAGGCGTTGGCGCAGGGGGCATCTTCACACTGGCGGCAGAGCACCGGCGTACTGATGTTCCACTCTTTCACCACTTTGAGCCGCGGCAGAAAGTTTTCGTGATTAAGCGCGCCGGGCAGGTTGCCGTTATGGGCCATTACGCAGGCTATTTCACAGGTAAAGCAGCCAATACATTTTTGTGGATCAGCAATAACGAACCGGTTCATTCATTTCTCCTCGCGGTTCCGACTGTCGTTGTTTTCTCGGCCGCCAACCTCGGCGGTATTATACCCTTATATAAAGCAGGGTTTATGCCAGTTTGCGCCGTGCCGGCATTTTTTTTAATTATGTGATTAAAGGCGGTAAATCCGCCGCGATCGCCGCCATGGCGGCCCGTTATGCCGCCGCGGCGGTTGAAGCGACCGCCCGTGAGAGGAATAGACGCCGGCGGTGACGCGGGACCGCGGCCATGGCGTCGACATAAATGACGACGCCATGCCGGATCGTCACCCGCCGGCCGTCAGGGCGCGCCGTCGTCACCGGCCAGCCAGGGGAAGCCCCCGTCGCCGCGCCAGTTCGCCAGCCGCTGATATACGATATCGACCGCCGCCGTCACCCGTTCGGTCATGGGGTAATAAAACGCCACCAGATCGGGCTGGATACCGACGAACCATACCTCGGCGACGTCGGCGGATAATTGATCGATCACAAAGCTCAGGGGGAGATTATGGGTGCTCATGATAAACATGCCTGCGATATCCCGCGGGTCGATAAGGCGGATTTCCCCGGGGGCGAGGGACATATCGGCGGCATCCACCACCACTACGCGGCGCGGGCGCAGGGCGCGCACCCGGTGAACCACGTTTTCCGGCGCGGAGCCGCCGTTGATTACGGTCCAGCCCGACACCGGCCGGCGGGTCATGATGTCCGCCAGCAGCGGACCGGCGCCGTCGTCGCCCATCATGCTGTTGCCTACGGTAAGCACCACGTCGCCGCCCTGCGGGCCATCGACGGCGGGGCGAGCATCTTGCGCCGCCAGCGGGTTATCCAGGTCCGCCGCCCCGTTGCCGTCCGGCAGGCTATCGGCGCCATCGCCGAGGGTCCGCGTCCGGCTCATAACACCCTCCGTACAATCAGGTAAATGGCCGGCTCGCGGGCGATTTCCGCCAGCAATTGGATTAATTGGGTGCTCCAGGTATTAAACGGTTCCGTCTGGGTAGCGCTTAGCGGCGCAAAGGCGCTGGCCAGCAGATCGGTATGGGTGCTATCGATGACGATTTCGCCGAAGGTGAGCAAACCGTGCATCTTGCGCCGGGCTTCGCCCTCGGGCAGTAAGGCGATCCACTGCTGGAACTGGTCCAGCGGACAGATGAATTCTTTGTTCAGGCAATCGATCACCCCGACATGGTGGCCGATGGCCAGCGAGTAGTACATCACTTGCTTGGCCTGGGCGGGCATGTCCTCGTCGCTATCGAGGAACTTCTGGCGCAGCGACCAGAAATAGACGTCAGCCATGATGCGCCCCGCTGTCCAGGGTCAGTACCAGCCGTTCGACGATTTCCCGCAGGCGCGGATCGTCGGCGCGCTTGAGCCATTCGGCCACGCGCTGCGCCAGGGTTTGCGGCGTGGCGCCCGCCAGCAGGGACAATAGCGTATCGCTGATTTTGCGCCCCTCGCGATAGCCGGCCAGCAGCCGGGCCTCGCGCTCGATCAGTATCCGGGTGTGCAGCGGCACGTCGGGCAACAGCAGCGCCGCGTGCTCGTCCGGCTGTTCGGTATGGACTTCGCCCTTGAGTTTCTGGTCGAGCAGACCGAGCGCCACCGCGAAACCATAGATGGTGGCGGCGGGCGTCGGCGGACAGCCGGGGATCCAGACATCAATCGGCACGATGCTTTCGCTGCCGCTCCATACGCAGTACAGATCGTGGAAAATACCGCCGCCGCAGCCGCAGGCCCCGTAGGAAATACAGATTTTCGGGTCGGGCGCGGAAGCATAAGCGCGCAGGGCCGGCACCCGCATGGCGCGCGTCACCGCGCCGGTGAACAGCAGGATATCCGCATGGCGCGGCGAGGCGACCACCTTGATACTGAAACGCTCCGCATCGAACAGCGGGGTAATGGCGGCGAAAATCTCGATTTCACAGCCATTGCAGCCGCCGCAGTCCACCCGGTAGACATAGGCCGAGCGCTTGATGTTCTTAAGCAGGGTCTTTTTCAGCGCCAGCGTGGGTTCATCGGGCACGACGGGCACGCTGATATGATGTTTTAACGGGATATCGTGCTGGCTCATTGGTTGTCTCTCCCCGAGTCGTGCTGTAAGCGCAGGTCGCGATTGCTCTGGAGGTTTTGCCGGCGCTTACAGTCCGGACAGGTTTCGAACTGCGGGCGCAGCGCTTCCACCGCGCCGGCGTCCAGGCCGGAATGCGCCAGCAGCGCCATGGTGTAATCAATGGATTTTTTGGCGGTGAACGGTTGATGGCAGACCCGGCACGCCTGCAAGGTAAAGGTGGCGGTCACATACAGATCCGCTTTTTGCGTCACCGCCATCTCGAACTGTTCCGACAGCACGATGGCGCGGGTCGGGCAGATCTCCTCGCAGCGGCCGCAAAAAATGCAGCGCCCGAGAAATAGCTGCCAGCGCCGCTCGCCGCCGGCCGGATCGGTTTCCATGGTCAGGGCGTTGGCCGGGCATACGCTGGTGCAGGCGGCGCAGGCGATACACTGCGTAGGGTCATACTCCGGCTTGCCGCGAAATCCCGGCATCACCTCCAGCGGCTTGAACGGGTATTTCACCGTTGGCTCGCCGGCGTTCAGAATGGTTTTAAACAGTTTGAACATGGTTCAACCCTCTACTTAAGCGGCGAATGGGTGCGTTCAATGCCGTAGCGTTCCAGCTCTTGATAAGGCACGGTCTTGGCCCTGCGCTTGTTAATATCCACCAGCGTCACGCGATCGGTGCAGGAGTAGCAGGGATCGAGGCTGCCGATAATCAGCGGCGCATCGGAAATATTATTGCCGCGCAGCATATAGCGCAGCACCGGCCAATTGGCGTAGGTGGCGGCGCGGCAGCGCCAGCGGAACAGCTTCTGGTTATCGCCCAGCATGCTCCAGTGCACGTCCTCGCCGCGCGGCGCCTCGGAAAAGCCCAGGGCGAATTTATGCGGCTGGTAGGTAAAGCCTTCGGTAAGCAGCGGTCCGCCGGGCAGGTTATCCAGCCCGTATTCGATCATCGCCAGCGAATCCAGCACCTCTTTGACCCGCACCATTACCCGCGAATAGACGTCGCAACCGTCCTGGGTAAACAGCGTTTTCGGCAGGTTGGCGTAGTTGGCGTAGGGATGATCGAAACGCAGATCGCGTTTAAAGCCGCTGGCGCGGATCATCGGCCCCACCGGGCTGAAATCGCGCGCGACCTTCGGGTCAAGCCGGCCGATGCCCTGGGTGCGCTGGGCCATATTCGGCGTACTGAGCAGCATATCCACCAGTTGCACGAAGTCGGCGCGCATTTCCGCCACCAGCAGCAGCGTTTTAAGCCGCTGCTCTTTGAGGATGTCGCGGCGGATGCCGCCTATCAGGTTCATGCCGTAGGTTTTACGCGCGCCGGTCAGCAGTTCCGCCATGGTCATGGCTTTTTCCCGCACCCGGAAGAACTGCATAAAACCGGTATCAAAGCCGACAAAATGGCTGGAAAGGCCGATATTCAGCAGATGGCTGTGCAGGCGCTCCACTTCCAGCAGGATGCTGCGAATGGCGTGGGCGCGCGGCGGCACGATAATGCCCAGGGCGTTTTCCACCGAGTTGGTATAGGCCACGCTGTGGGTAAAACCGCAGATGCCGCACACCCGGTCGGACAGGAAGGTGACTTCGTTATAACCCATACGGGTTTCCGCCAGTTTCTCCATGCCGCGATGCACGTAAAACAGGCGGTAGTCGGCGTCGACGATCTGCTCGCCGTCCACAAACAGGCGGAAGTGGCCCGGTTCGTCCGAGGTAATGTGCAGGGGTCCGATGGGCACCACGCGGGTCTCGCCGGCGGCGGCGTTCTCGAAGGGATAGGTTTCGGTTTCGGTGGTCGGCGTCGGGCGCTGGCGATAATCCATGCTGTCTTTACGCAGCGGATAGAGGTCTTCCGGCCAGTCATCGGGCAGCACCAGGCGGCGCTCGTCGGGCAGGCCCACCGGGATCAGGCCGTACATATCGCGAATTTCGCGCTCGCCCCAGACCGCCGCCGGCACGCGCGGCGTCACCGACGGGAACTCCAGGGTAATGGCGCTCACCAGCGCCTTGACTATCACCCAGCACTTCTCGCCTTGTTCCATGGACAGCACGTAATACACGGCGTAATCACCGCATAGCGTGCGCTCGTCATTGCCGAACAGGACTGATAGCCAGCCGCCCTGATTGTAATAGAGGAACTCGACCACCTCCGGCAGCGCGTTGACTTTGACGGTAATGGTCAATTGATTGGCCGTTTGCCACTCATGCGCCAGGACCGCCGACGGGAATTTTTCGTTTACCTGCGCCAGGTATCCCAGACCGCTGTTTTTATCGGAAAGGGTATCGGAAATGATATCAGTCACTTTACTTCTCCTGACGGAAAATGAATCGGGGTCGTTGCCCGCGGTACCGGTGCGGCCCATGGCCAGTTGAACGATGCCGCATCGCGATTGAGCACGATGGTGGCGGCATTTTCCAACAACACGATCACCGGCCGGGGGATATAGGTACCCATGCCCAACATCAGCACCAGCAGCACGGCCATAGGCAGCGTGGTCAGCCAGCCGAGTTCGCCTTTAGTCGTGGCGTCCGGCCGATCGCCGAACATCGTCGTGGCGATCATGCGCACCAGTCCGCCGAGCACCACGGTCAGCAGCAGCAACAGCACCACGGATAGAATGAGGTGGCCGCCGGCGAGACCTGCGGTCACGGTCATAAATTCGCTGAGAAAAATGTTAAACGGCGGCATGCCCCCCAGCGCCAGCGCCCCTGCCGCCATCATCACCGCGGTAAATGGCGCGACGCGCAGCATGCCTTTTATCGCGCCCATATCGCGGGTGCCGTATTTCAGCAAAACATTACCGGACCCACAGAATAATAAGGTTTTCGCCAGGCTGTGGTTAAGGGTGTGCAGCAGCGCCGCCAGCACGCCCAGCGGTCCGCCGATGCCGACGGCCACCGCAATCAGACCCATGTTTTCCACGCTGGAATAGGCCAGCAGCCGTTTAATATCGCGCTGTACCAGAATGAAAAACGCGGCCACCGCCACCGACAGCAACCCGAACACGATCAACAAGCGGCTGGGGAATAGCGGGCCGATGGCGGCGCTGATAAGAATGTAATAGCGCAGGATAACCAGCAGGGCGCAGTTGAGCAGCACCGCCGACAACAGGGCGCTGGTGGGGCTGGGCGCCTCGCTGTGCGCATCCGGCAGCCAGGCGTGCATCGGAAACAGACCGGTCTTGGTGCCGAAACCTATCAGCACGAACACAAAGGCCAGATGCATCAGCGTCGGGTCCAGCAGGCTGGTGTGCTTCAGCACTTCGGTCCAGAATATGGCCTGGCCGGCGTCAGGCATGACGCTTGCGGCGTTGGCATAGACCAGGATGGTGCCATATAAGCCGAAGGCAACGCCGACGGTGCAGATAATGATATATTTCCAGGCCGCCTCCAGCGATGAACGCTGGCCATACAATCCCACCAGGAACGCCGAGCTAAGGGTAGTGGCCTCCACCGCCGCCCACATCAGGATCAGGTTATTGCTGCTGACCACCAGCAGCATGGTGAATAAAAACAGATGAAAGAAACCGTAGTAGTGGCATAACGTCGTCACTGAAATTTCGCCGGTATCCACTTCGTGGCGCATATAGCCCATGGAGTACACGCCGGTAATAAAACCAATGATGCCGAGGATGGCCAGAAACAGTCCCCCCAGGCTGTCGATATACAGCCAGCGGTGCGCCGCCAGCAGTTCCCCCTCCGCCATGACCCGGCTTACCACCCATAACACTTCCAGCAACAATACGGTAATGCCCAGGGTATGCAGGGCGGTGACCAAACCGCGCGCCGCGCCGCCGGCGAACCGGCTGGCGAAGGCCAGCAGCGATATAACCAGCGGCGTGGCCAGTAATAACAATAAAATAGCGGTATTGCTCATCTCATTACCCCTTCAGCGCCGTCAGTTGATTAACGTTAAGCGTGTTGAGCGTACGGTAGATTTTGCGTGCCATGAACGCCATGATCAGCACGGCGAAAATAGCGTCGGTGGCAATACCGATTTCCACCAGCTCCGGCGCGCGGTTGGCCAGGAGCGCCAACGTCAGATGCGAACCGTTTTCCATCAGGCAATAGCCGAATACCTGCTTGAGGATATTGCGCTGGGTGACGATGCACAGCAGTCCGAGCAGGAAATGCCCGAGCGACACGGCCAGCGCCGGTTTCAGCGCGGCTACCATCGGCAGGTTTACCGGGGCGACGACGAACCAGCACAGTATTACGATGATCGCCGCCGCCAGCATCAGCATCGTGGGGCTGATAATGCCGCCGTCCGCGCCGGGGTCCGACAGTTTGTAAAAGGCCCTGGCCATGATCAGCGGCACCAGCACCACCTTGGTGATCAGCGCGCTCAGCGACCACAACATCAGTTGGTGGGCCTGCAGTGTTTCCGCCAGGGTGAAGAAAATCAGCACCAGCACCAGCGATTGCAGGGCATACAAACAGCACGAAACAATGGGGCGTTTGGCGCCGATGACCAATAGCGAGGTGAGCATCATCAGGCCCGCAAGGTTATTGACAATAAGAGATCCGGTCATACTCATTTTCCTTATCCAAGCCAGGCGACGGCAATAAAGCTGGAGCATAGCGACATGACTATCAGGACCACCAGCACCGCGCGCATGGCCAGCGGGACCGGGGCGGCCTGCGCCACCGCCTCGCTGGGCTTGCCTGGCACCACCCGTCCGAACCAGTAAAGCAGCCAGGCGAAGCTGGCGACGGACTCAATCAGCACCAGGATCATCAGCGGCGTCAGCACCCAGTACTGGCGCGACAGGGCGAAACCGGCGGCGAAAATCGGGAACTTGCTGAAAAAGCCGTTAAACGGCGGCACGCCGGTAATGGCCAGCGCCGCCACGCAAAAGCCGATGCCCAGCAGCGGCATTTTAGTGATAACCCCCTTCAGGCGCGGCAGCATGCGGGTGCCGCAGCTGTAGCTGAACGCGCCGGCCACCAGGAAAAACAGGCTTTTGGCGAAGGCGTGGTTAAAGATGTAGGCGATACCGGCGGTGAAGGCTTCTTTGGAACCGAAGATCGCCAGCGACAGGGCAAAAAAGATATAGGCCAGCTGGGTAATGGTGGACCAGGCCAGCAGCCGTTTCATATCTTTTTGCGGCAGATACATCAGGAAGCCGTAAATCATGGTGGCCACCGCCATGATCATGCCGACCCAGCCGATGATATGCGGCACGTCCCCCGCCGACAGGATGGCGCGGGCAAAGATATAGACGCCCACCTTGACCATGGACGCCGCATGCAGGTAGGCGCTGACCGGGGTCGGCGCCTCCATGGCGTCCGGCAGCCAGGCTTGCAGCGGCAACTGGGCGGATTTGCCCCAGGCCGCCACCAGAATGCCGCCGAACACCACCAGCGCGGCGCTGCCGTGCAGTTGGCCCAGGGCGCTCAGGGCGAAGGTGCCGGTGGTGATAAACAGCGTGGCCGCCGCCAGGTAGAGCCCGATGGACGCAAAGTGGGTGATCAACAGCGCTTTCATGGCGGACCGCTGGGCTTTTGGCGTGCTGTAATAGCCGATCAGCCCCCACGAACAGCCGCCGGTGATTTCGAAAAACAGCAATTGGCCAAGCAGGGTGGAAGACAGCACCAGCCCCGCCATGGCGCCGATGAACACCAGCAGGAAGGCGTAGTACCGGTTGGTGCCTTCATGGGGATGCTCGCGGTTGCCGGTGGTGAGATAACCGGTGGAATACAGGCTGACCAGCAGTCCGAGGAACACCACCGCAAATACGATCAGGGTGCTGACGCGGTCGATGGTGATGCCGATCAGGGCCGCGTCGCCATACTGCAACAGGGTATAGGTGGTATCGGCTTTACCGCCGCTGAAAAACGCCTGCGCCAGCAGCAGCGTGCCAAGGGTGGCCAGCAGCGCGAACAGGGTGCAGAGCCATTTCGCCATCCGTTGGGGCAGGCAGGCGGTCAGCAGCGCGCCGACGAACGGGACCAGAACAGTCGCAAGGGCTATATTCTCCATAATGAATTTCCTGGCTCCTTAAAGTCCGGTGAGGTAAAAAACAAAGGACAGCGCGGCGACGCCGAACCCCAGCCAGGTCACGCGGGGGATTAATAAAAAGCGCCCGCGCGCCAGGCTATTTTCCAACAGGGAGGCGAGGGTAAATACCACGACCAGCTTGACGACGGTGGCCGCCAGCGCCCACAGCAGCGAGGGCGCGGTCAGTTCGGTTACTTTGCCGAAAGGAATAAATACCGCCAGGAACAGCTCGGCCATTACCACCTGTTTCAGGCCGATGCCCCATTTCACCAGCGCCAGGCCGGAACCGCTGTATTCCGTGAGCGGCCCCTCCTGTAGCTCCTGTTCCGCTTCCGCTACGTCAAACGGGATCTTGCCCATTTCGATAAAGGTGGCGAAACCGCAGGCCAGCAGGGCCAGCAGGGTGGCGGTGGGGGAAATCCAGCTTACCGACAGGGTGGCGCTGATGGTGCCGATGTTGGTGGAGCCGGTAATCAGCGCCACCACCAGCAGCGCCAGGATCAGCGTAGGCTCCACCAGTACGCCCAGCGTCAGCTCGCGGCTGGCGCCGATGCCGGCGAAGGTGCTGCCGGTATCCAGCCCGGCCAGCGAAAAGAAAAAGCGGAACAGCGCGAACAGATACAGCAGCGCGATCAAATCCCCCGCCGCGCCGAACGGCGATAGCCGGGTAAAGACCGGCAGGGTCATGGAGACCAGCAACATGCTGCCCAGCAGCACGTAGGGCATGACGCGAAAGACCGGCCCGGCCTGCTCGGGCGCCACTTCCTGGCGTTTAAGCAGCTTGGCGATATCGCGATAATCCTGCCACAGGCCCGGCCCGCGCCGGGAGTGCATGCGGGCGCGGATCTGGCGGGAGAGGCCGGTAAGCAGCGGGGTTAGCGCCAGCAGCAATAATGCCTGCGCCAGCGCGAACAGCCCCATGGTCAGCGACGGCAACGGTTGTATCAACATGGTCTCTCTCCTCAGAGGGCGGTGGCTAGCAGCAGGATGACCAGCGCAGCGACCACGTACAGGCAGTAGATCCTAAAATCCCCGCCCTGCAATACCTGGACCTGCACCCCTAAACGCTGGGTGATACGTACCAATGGGTTGATAATACTGTCATCCCAGAACGGCTCTACCCGGCCGGCGCCCTGCGTGGTGCGCTCCAGCGCCCGGCGCAACGCGGGGGAGGGGTCGAGCTGGCGGCGCAGCCGGTAAAGGACGGCGAACATCACGCGCAGCGGCTGGGTAAAGCCGCCGGCCGACATGGCCATCAGCGGCTCCCAGCCATAACCGCAGGCCCAGGGATCGCCGCGGCGGCGATAGCCCGGCTGTCCGCCTTTGCGCAGCAGGTAAATCGCCAGGGGGATCAGCGGCAGGGCCAGCAGCAGGATAAATATCATCAGCGGCGACAGCATGGCCTGGCCGGCCTGCTGCGGCACCAGCAGCGCGCCCTGGACGACGGTGAAATCATGGGTATGGCCCAGGCCGGCGGCCACGTTGGCCAGCACCGGCGCCACCCACGACGCGCCCGCGCCGAGCAAGACGCACAGCAGCGCCAGCAGCGCCATGGCCGCGGTCATCTGCCAGGGCACTTCGCGCGCCTGGGCGGCCTTTTCGCTGCGGGCCGCGCCGCAGAAGCTAATGCCGTACACTTTGACAAAGCACATGGCCGCCAGCGCGCCGGTAATCGCCAGCATCACAATCGCCACCGGGCCGCTCAGGCGCATGATAAAGCTGCCGTCGTGGCTCATGGTGAACAGGGATTGGTAGGTGTACCACTCGCTGACGAAGCCATTGAGCGGCGGCAATGCGGAGATGGCCATACAGCCGATAAGAAACGCCAGGGCGGTGAACGGCATCAGCCGGCCCAGTCCGCCCATCTTTTCCATATCGCGGGTATGCACGCGCCAGATAATCGCTCCGGCGCCGAGAAACAGCAGGCCCTTGAACACCGCATGGTTGAGCAGATGGTAGAGCGCGCCGAGCAGGCCCAGGGCGGCCAGCACCGGATGGTGGGCGGCGATGCCGACCATGCCCACCCCTACGCCCATCAAAATGATGCCGATGTTTTCCACCGTATGCCAGGCCAGCAGCCGTTTGATATCGTGTTCCGCCAGGGCGTACAGCACCCCGAGCACCGACGACACCGCGCCGAAGGCCAGCACCAGAATACCCCACCACAATTGGCTGGCGCCCAGCAGGTCGATGCCTACCTTGATAATGCCGAAGATGCCGATCTTGACCATCACCCCCGACATCAGCGCCGAGGCGTGGGACGGCGCGGCGGGATGCGCGCGCGGCAGCCAGCTGTGCAGCGGCAGCATGCCCGCCTTGGCGCCGAATCCGAAGAACGCCAGCAGGAACACCGCCGACGCGCCGGCCGGCGACAGCGACAGGGCGCGGAACGAGGCGAACTCCAGGCTGCCGCTTTGGCGCCACATCAGGAAGAACGCCACCATGATCAGCACCGAACCGGCATGGGCGATAAAAAAGTACAGCAGGCCGGCGTTCACCGACTCTTCATCCTGATCGGCAATCACCAGGAACCACGATGCCAGCGACATCATCTCGAAGAAAATGATAAACCAGAAGGCGTTATCCATGACCACCAGGGTCACCATCGAGGCGATAAACAGGTTCATAAAGAACCCCATCGCCGCCGCGCCCCGGCCGATATATTCCCGCACGTAGGCGATGGAATAGAGGGCGCAAATGGTCACCAGCAGCGAAATCACCAGTACCATAAAGGCCGCCAGGCCGTCCAGGCGCACGCTGAAGGCGGCAAACGGGAACGGGCCGGCGGTGGTGTAGGCCAGCGTCTCGCCGCTCAGCAAGACCGGCGCGGCGGCTAGCAGGCCGAGAACGCCGCCGGCCATGGCCGTCAGGCCGGCAACCCAAATCGCCAGTGGTTCCCGGCGCGCCAGCAGCAGGGATAGCAGGCCGCCGATAACATACAGCCCAAGCGAACCGCCGAGTAATTGAAAGGCACCCATAGTTACTCCTGCTCCGGTAGCGTGGTGGATGAAGCCGCCGGCGGGATGTTAGAAGACACATCCAGGTCGGCCGACAGAAAGCGCGCCGCGTACAGGCGCCGGTTGCGGCTGGCCTGTTCCACGGCGCCGTCTTCCACCAGCACCAGCGCATCGGTGGGGCACACCCGTACGCATTGCGGGCCGCCGGGCAGGAAATCACACAGATCGCACTTCACCGCCACGCTCCTGACGCCGGCGTTCCAGGCCAGGAACGGGTTCATGTTCTGCGGGCTTTCGGGCACGTCCGCCAATTGCTGCGAAGGAATAAAATGAGTAAATAGGGAAGGTATATTCAGCGGCGTACTGCCGGACGGGGTAATAGCGCCGAACGGGCACGCCAGCCCGCACAGCTTGCAGCCGATGCACAGGCTTTCATTCAGTACGATAGCGTCGGGGCCGTGGGTAATGGCGTTTACCGGGCAGACGCGGGCGCAGGGCGCATCTTCACAATGGCGGCAGAGCAACGGCGCGGTATGTTTATCGGTGCGCGTTACGGACAGTCTGGGATGCGACTGCAACCCCACGGCCTTATGCACCTGGGTACAGGCGGCCATACAGGTATTGCATCCAATACAAAGCTGTGGCTCCGCGATAACAAAGCGGTTCATAACCTTCTCCTCCAGGAGAAACGGATGGCAGTCAGGCTGCATGCTGAAATGATGCTGGCGACTAAAGCATATTCCATGCCACTAGTGTGGTTATAGCTGCGGGGCGGCGGCGGCCGCGGGCTGGCGTCCGCCGCGCTCGCGGCCGGGGGGCCGCCGATAGGGCATATCGTCATAAGTGTCGATCGGGGAAGCCGCCCGCCCTTCGTCATAAATGACGACGTATTGGAACGGACGCCAGCGCAAAGGTGGTGACACTGGGTTTAGGTAATTTATTGATTTATCTTATTAAATCGGCGTGGATTTTTATGCTGGCCCGCCGTGAACGGCGGTTTGGCGGTGGCATCGGTTTTGCATAGGTTTATGGATTGGCAGGTAGCCGGTAAGCAACGCGCGCGATGGCGGTTTTGTATGAGGTCTGGCACAAAGCGGGACCATGGCGCATGACAACCGCCGCCAACTGGCGGAGTATTGCGCGGTGCTATTTATTTATGTTATGAGCGAATTTTATTTATGAACAAATTGCCATGCACGAATTGACCCTGGCGCAAAACACGCTGGAGATCCTGGAGCAGCAGGCGCGGTTAAACGGCGCCCGGCGCGTGACCGGCGTCTGGCTGTCCATCGGCGCCTTTTCCTGCGTGGAGGCGGAGTCGCTGCACTTTTGTTTTGACCTGGTTTGCCGCGGCACGCTGGCGCAGGGGTGCCAACTGCACCTGGAGCAGCAGCCGGCGCAGGCCTGGTGTAGCGATTGCCGGCAGCGAGTCACCTTGCCCGGCGCGCCGATTCTGGTTTGCCCGCTGTGCGGCGGCCGCGCGCTGCAAACCGACGCCCATGACAATATTCAAATCAAACGACTGGAAGTGGCCTGATTTCTCGGCGCCGGGTCATTTGATATACCGTTAAGCGAGGAGATTTTTCATGTGCAGTACCTGCGGTTGCGCCGACGGCGAGCGCCATATAGAGGGCGACGAACATCATCATGCCCATGACGATCATCATCACGATCATCCCCATGCCCATCCCCATAACGGCGATCCCGTTTTTGCCCATCGGCACGCTGGCGCCGCCCGGGCGCCGCGCACTATCCGCTTGCCGGGCGGCGGCGAGCCGGCGCAGGTGGTCAATCACTATCACGGCGATGTGCATGTCCATAACCACTATTATTATGGCCCGGTCACCCAGGCGGCCCCGGGACCCCGGCGGGACGCGGAGCAGGGCGACGGGCCGTCGTCCGGGGGGCCCGAAGCCTTCGCCCCCAGCGCGGATGCCCGGGGCGATCTGCATTACGGCCACGGCGAGGCGGGCACTCATGCCCCTGGCCTTACCCAGCGCCGCATGGTGGAAATCGAAATCGATGTGCTGGATAAAAATAACCGTCTGGCGGCCCATAACCGACAGCATTTCCTGGAGCAAAATATCCTGGCGCTCAATCTGGTCTCCAGCCCCGGTTCGGGTAAAACCACGCTGTTGACCGAAACGCTGCTCCGGCTGAAAGACCAAATAAGCTGCGCGGTGATTGAAGGCGATCAGCAAACCACCAATGACGCCGAGCGCATCCGCGCCACCGGCGCCCCGGCCATTCAGGTGAATACCGGCAAAGGCTGCCACCTCGATGCGCAAATGATCCATGACGCCGCCCACCGGCTGGCGCTGCCGGACAATAGCCTGCTGTTTATCGAAAATGTCGGCAACCTGGTCTGTCCGGCCGGTTTTGATCTCGGCGAGCGTCATAAAGTGGTGGTGCTGTCGGTCACCGAAGGTGAAGACAAGCCGCTGAAATACCCTCATATGTTCGCCGCCGCCGGTTTAATGATCCTGAACAAGACGGATTTATTGCCGTGGGTGCATTTTAATGTCGACGCCTGTATCGCCAACGCCCGCCAGGTCAATCCGGCCATAGCGGTGCTATTGGTATCCGCCGCCACCGGCGAGGGCATGGACGCCTGGATAAGCTGGCTGGCGGAGCAGCGCGGCTGCTGAACGCCGCCCCGCGCGGCAAAACGAGTGATGCCTGGTAGAGCGGGCTGGAGAAATAACATGTGCATAGGCATTCCCGGCCAGGTTATCGCGCTGGATGAAACCGCCCCGGGCAACGCCTGGGTAGACGTATGCGGCGTCAAACGGCGGGTCAACGTCCGGCTGGTCTGCGCCGACGATGCCGCCATGGCGGCGCTGCCGGGCCAGTGGGTATTGGTACATGTGGGATTCGCCATGAGCCTGCTGGACGAGGGGGAAGCCAGGGAAACGCTGGACGCCCTGCGCCAGATGGGCGAGGTGGAGCCGGACGTCGGCTATTTTATGCGCGGAGGCGAGCATGCGGTTCGTTGACGAATACCGCCAGCCCGAGCTGGTTAAGGCGCTGGTGGCCCGCATCGCGCAGCGCATGGCGCAGACGGCATTTACCGCCGAACATCCGCTGCAAGTGATGGAAGTCTGCGGCGGCCACACCCACGCCATCTTTAAATTCGGACTCGATAAACTGCTGCCGCCGGCCCTGGAATTTATTCATGGTCCCGGCTGCCCGGTGTGCGTGCTGCCGGCCGGCCGGATTGACGCCTGCCTGGAAATCGCCCTGCGCCCGGAAGTGATTTTTTGCACCTTCGGCGACGCCATGCGCGTGCCCGGGCGCAACGGGTCGCTGCTCACCGCCCGCCAGCAGGGGGCCGACGTGCGCATGGTCTGGTCGCCCCTCGATGCGCTGGCCATCGCCAAACGGCATCCCGATCGGCAGGTGGTGTTTTTCGGCATCGGGTTTGAAACCACCATGCCCGCCAGCGCGATCACCCTGCAACAGGCGCGCGCCGACGGGGTGGAAAATTTCTTCCTGTTTTGCCAGCACATTACCCTGATGCCGACCCTCAAGAGCCTGCTGGCGCAGCCGGATGTGCGCATCGACGGCTTTATCGCGCCGGGCCACGTCAGCATGGTGATTGGCGAACAGCCCTTTGCTTATATCAGCGACGTCTGCCGTAAACCGGTGGTGGTCACCGGCTTTGAGCCGGGCGATATTCTGCAGGGGCTGTTAATGCTTATCGAGCAGTACGCCGACGGACGCTGCGCGGTGGAAAACCAGTATCGGCGCGTGGTGCCGCAGCAGGGCAATAACCTGGCGCAGCGCGCCATGGACGAGGTGTTTATTACCGAAGGCGCCAGCGAGTGGCGCGGCCTGGGGGTGATTGACGACTCCTGCGTGCGCCTGCGCCGGGACTGGCTGGCCTTCGACGCGGAACGGCGCTTTAATCCCACGCAGCACCCGGTGGCGGACGACCCCCGCGCGCGCTGCGGCGCGGTGCTGACCGGGCGCTGCAAGCCGGCGGACTGTCCGCTGTTTGGCAATGTATGCACGCCGGAAAATGCGTTCGGCGCGCTGATGGTTTCTTCAGAAGGCGCGTGCGCCGCCTGGTATCAATATCGTCGGAGTGAGGCATGAACAAACGGATTACGCTGGCGCACGGCAACGGCGGCGGCGCCATGCAGGCGCTGATCGGCGGGGTGTTTATCAACGCTTTTGACAACCCGCTGCTTAGCACCGGCGAAGACCAGGCCCGCCTGCCGATAAGCGAACTCAGCCGGTCGGGGGACCGGCTGGCGTTCACCACCGATAGCTATGTGGTCGATCCGCTGTTTTTCCCCGGCGGCGACATCGGCAAGCTGGCGGTGTGCGGCACCGCTAACGATCTGGCGGTAAGCGGCGCCACGCCGCGCTGGCTCTCCTGCGGATTTATACTCGAAGAAGGCCTGCCGCTGGAGATCCTGCAGCGGGTGGTGGATTCCATGGCCGCCACCGCCCGGACCGCCGGCATCCAGATCGTGACCGGCGATACCAAAGTAGTGCCTCACGGCGCGGTGGACAAACTGTTTATCAATACCGCGGGGCTGGGAGTCATCCCCACGGCGGTGGATTGGAGCGTCGCCCATATTCGCGCCGGGGATCGCATTCTGGTCAGCGGCACCCTGGGGGATCACGGCGCCACCATTCTTAATCTGCGGGAAAATCTCGGCATGGAAGCGGATCTGGTCAGCGACTGCGCGGTGCTGGCCCCGCTGATCGCCCCTTTGCGCGATATTCCCGGCGTACGGACCCTGCGCGACGCCACCCGCGGCGGCGTCGCCGCCATCCTGCATGAATTCACCCGCGGCAGCGGCTGCGGCATGAGCATCGATGAGGCCGCTCTGCCGGTGAAAACCCTGGTCCGCGGCTTATGCGAACTGCTGGGGCTGGAAGCGCTGAATTTCGCCAATGAAGGCAAACTGGTACTGGTGGTGAGCCCCGAGGCGGAGCCGGCGGTGCTGGCGGCGCTGCGCCGCCATCCGCTGGGACGCGACGCCGCGGCCATTGGCGAGGTAACCGGCGATAAACAGGTGCGGCTGCGCGGGTTATACGGCGTGAGCCGGTTGCTCGATTTACCCCACGACGAACCGCTGCCGAGGATTTGTTAAACGGGGGGCGATCATGGCCAGTAACGGCATCCTGTTACGGATCAAGGGTAAAGTGCAGGGCGTCGGTTTCCGGCCGACGGTCTGGCAGGTGGCCCAGCGCCTGGGGCTGGCCGGGGAGGTCAGCAATAACGCCGCCGGGGTCGAGGTTCGCCTGTGGGGCAGCGACGCCGCGCCGTTTATCGCCGAGCTGCGGCGCAGCTGTCCGCCGCTGGCGGCCATCGACGGCATTGAAACGCTGCCCTGGTCATGGGCGGATCGGCCGTCGTCGTTTACCATTACCCCCAGCCGGGGCGGCGCTATGGCCACCCAGGTAGTGCCGGACGCCGCCACCTGCGGGCATTGCCTGGCCGAACTCAACGACCCGGCCAACCGGCGCCGGCATTATCCCTTTATCAACTGCACCCACTGCGGGCCGCGTTTTACGCTGATCCGCCGCATGCCCTACGATCGGCCGAACACCTCGATGGATGTGTTTGCGCTGTGCCCCGACTGCCGCGCCGAATATCACGATCCCGCCGATCGGCGTTTTCACGCCCAGCCGACCGCCTGCCCCGTCTGCGGCCCGCGGGTATGGCTGGCGGACGGGGAGGGCGCGATACTGGCCGATAACGATGCCGCCATCGACGCCGCCGCGCGGCGGCTGCGCGCCGGCGAAATCCTGGCGGTAAAGGGCCTGGGCGGCTTTCATCTGGCCTGCGATGCCGCCGATGGGGCGGCGGTGGCGCGGCTGCGGCGGCGCAAGGACCGGCCGTCCAAACCCCTGGCGGTGATGGCGCCGGATCTCGCCTGGCTGAATCGCCACTTCGGCGCTATCGATCCGGCGCTTGCCGCCCTGCTGCAATCCCCCGCCGCGCCCATCGTGCTGATCCCGCTGCCGCCCGGCGCAGGGTCCTGTGCCGGCCCGGCGATGGTGCCGGAGGGGGCGGCGCCGAGCGCCGAGCGGTCAACCTGGCCGCTGTGCGCGTCCATCGCGCCCGGCCTGGATGAGATTGGCATCATGCTGCCGGCCAATCCGTTGCAACATCTGTTATTACAGCGCGCCGGCCGGCCGCTGGTCATGACCTCCGGCAACCTTAACGGCCGGCCGCCCGCGCTGGACAATGCCCAGGCGCTGGCGGATTTGGCCGCCAGCGCCGACGGCTGGCTGCTGCACAATCGCGATATTGTCCAGCGCGCCGACGACTCCCTGGTGCGGCTGACGGGGCAGGGGCTGGAAATGCTGCGCCGCGCGCGGGGATATGTCCCCGATGCCATCGCCCTGCCGCCCGGATTTGAACGCGCCCCGGCCATCCTGGCCATGGGGGCGGATTTAAAAAATACCTTCTGCCTGCTGCGCGGCGGACAGGCGGTGCTCAGCCAGCATCTGGGGGATCTGGCCGATGAAGGCATCCAGCGCCAGCAGCAGCAGGCGCTGGCGCTGTTTAGCGCTATCTGGGATTTTGCGCCCGCGGCGCTGGCGGTGGACGCCCACCCCGGATACCTCAGCCGCCGCTGGGGCCGGACGCTGGCGGCGCAACGGCAATTGCCCTGCATGACGGTGTTGCACCATCACGCCCATTTGGCGGCCTGCCTGGCGGAGCACGGCTGGCCGCGCGACGCCGGCCCGGTCATCGGCCTGGCCCTGGACGGCCTGGGCTACGGCGGGCCGCGCCGGGGCGGCGGGGCGGGGGAGAATCCGGATGCCGATGATTCCGGCCGGCTCTGGGGCGGCGAATGCCTGAAGGTGGATTACCTGGACTGCGAGTGGCTGGGCGGTTTGCCGGAAGTGGCGCTGCCGGGGGGCGATATGGCGGCGCGCCAGCCGTGGCGCAACTTGCTGGCGCAGTGGCTGCGCTTTGTGCCCGACTGGCGGGCGCTGCCCGAAGCCGCGGCCATTCCTGCGGCCGACGGCGATCGGCTGGCCCGGGCGGTGGCGCGGGGCATTAACGCGCCCCCGGCATCCTCCGCCGGGCGCCTGTTCGACGCGGTGGCCGCGGCCTTGGGGATCTGCGCCGCCCACACCAGTTGGGAAGGCGAAGCCGCCTGCCGGCTGGAGGCGCTGGCGCGGCGCGGGGCGCAACGCGTTGCGTCCGCCGTTTCAATACCCGTCACCCTGCCGCTGCTGGATAACCGCCTGGATCTGGCGACTTTCTGGCGGGAATGGCTCGCCTGGCGCGCCGACCCGGCCGATCGCGCCTATGCTTTTCATCTGGCGCTGGCGCGGGGGTTTGCCGCGCTGGCCCGCCGGTCGGCAGGGCGTTATGGCCTGGATACCGTGGTCTTGTCCGGCGGAGTGCTGCATAACCGCCTGCTGCGGGAGTTGCTGATAGACGAACTGCACGGACTGCGTGTCTTGGTCCCTTCCCGCCTGCCGGCGGGGGACGGCGGCCTGGCGCTGGGGCAGGCCCTGATCGCCGCCGCCCGTTTAACCTCTTAGACCCACTCCCCGTCCACCAGATCAAGATAGGCCTGCTGGAGCTGCCCGCAGCGGCTCTTCAGGCGATCGTACAATTGGCGTATCGCGGGTGAAAACTGTTTGCGGTGCGGACAGATAAGATTTAGCGGCACCGACTCCCCGCGATACTGTTTCAGGATCACCTGGAGCCTGCCGGCCTGCACATCCTGGCCGACATCCAGCCAGGACTTATAGGCAATCCCCTCGCCGGCGATGGCCAGGCGGCGCACCACTTCGGCGTCATCGCTGGTCACGCTGCCGCTGATGCCGATAGCCCGCTTGTCCCCGCCCGGATAAAACCGCCATTTATCATAAACCCGGCCGCGCAGTACAAAGGTCAGGCAGTTATGCCCGGCCAGATCGTCCAGGGTCAACGGACAGCCGTGTCGCGCCAGATACGCCGGCGATGCCACCGCTACCCGGCGGTTATCCGCCGCCAGCGGTAGTGCGATATAACTGGCATCGTCCATATGCCCGTAACGAAAAGCCACATCCACCGGATCTTTAAACACATCGGCGATCTGATCGGATAAATACAGCCGCACATTGAGGTGCGGATGATCGTGGCGAAATTCGGTGATCCAGGGCAATAACACGTTCCGGCCCAAATCTGACGGCGCGGCGATTTGCAGCATACCGTGCAGTCCGGCCGGTTGCTGGTTCAGTATTTCATGCCCCTCGCGCAGGGTTTGCAGCACTTCGCCGGCGTACGGCAAATACTTTTCGCCTTCGGGCGTCAGGCGCAGGCTGCGGGTGGAACGGGCAAACAGCCGGATATTAAGTTCGTGCTCCAGGCGTTTAATCGCCGCGCTGACCTGGGCGGGCAACAAATCCGCTTCACGGGCCGCATTGGAAAAACTCCCCAGCGCGGCCGAGCGGACAAACAGCGCCAGATCGTCAAGCCTGATCATAATGATTTCCCATAGCAAAGAGACCGCGGCGCCGTCGCGGCCTGGGTACGATAATGGATTTATATCCCGAGCGTAACGGATTATAGCGCCTAAGCCGGCGCGGGTTCAGGAAGAAATGTGCCGTCGCGGCGGCGGCACAAATATAAACGGGGGATGGAACGAAGCGTCAAAGAGGCGGCGCGTGGCGGCCCGCGCCCGGGCGCGGACCGGCGTGCTTGCGTATGTGCCGGGTTATTTCAGCGGGGAAGCGGATAAATCGCCGAGCTGTTTGCCGGCGGGTTTTTTATGGGTAAACCCGGTCAGGGCGGTCAGTAATACCGCCAGGATCAACGATCCGCCCATAAAGATATAGGACGCGTCGGGGCCCCCGGTCGTGCCGTTAAGGTAACCGACCACCCAGGAGCCGGCAAACGATCCCAAGGCGCCAAAACTCACGATAAAGGCCATGGCGCCCCCCACCACATTACGCGGAATCAGTTCCGGCACCGCGGCGAAAAACGGGCCGTACGGGGTATACATGGCGCCGCCGGCAATCACCAGCAGTACATATGACAGCCAGAAGTTGGACGCGCCCAGGGTAAAGGAGCCGATAAAACCGGCCGCGCCGATGCCCAAAAACAGCAGCACGATTAATTTGCGCTTCTGGAACCGATCGGAAAACCAGGAGGCGGACAACATCAACGGCACGGCCAGCACATAGGGCGCCGCGGACAGCCAGCCGGTGGCCACGATACCCAGGCCGGAGGCGGTTTTAAGAATGGACGGCAGCCACATAATGAAACCGTACATGCCGATATTCCAGAAAAAATGGATAAACGACAGGGACAATACCTTTTTGGAACGAAACGCTTCGCTATAGTTTTTAATCGGCGCCATGGCGGTCTGTTCGGCGGCCAGGGCGGCTTCCAGGTCCGCTTTTTCCCGCTCGGTCAGCCATTTGGCCTCTTTTGGCCGGTCGACAAAGATAAACCACCAGATCGCGGCCCATACGATGGCGGGCAGGCCTTCCAGGATAAACATACCGCGCCAGCCGAAGGAGTTCACCAGATAGCCCGACACAATCGACATCCATAATACGGTTATCGGATTGCCTAAAAACAGGAACGTATTGGCTTTGGAGCGTTCTTGTTTGGTAAACCAATGGCTCAGGAATACCAGCATGGCCGGCATCACCACGCTTTCCGCCACGCCCAGTAAAAAGCGGATCACGGCCAGCAGGGTCACGTTATTTACCATGCCGGTGGCGGTGGCCAAAATGCCCCATAAAATCAGGCTGGCAAAGATCAATACCTTGGCGCTGCGTTTTTCCGCATAGATGCCGCCCGGTATCTGGAAGAAGAAATAACCCAGGAAAAATAGCGCGCCCAGCAGCGATGATACGCCAGGGGTGATATTTAAATCATGGGCCAATCCCGAGGCCGCGCCGAAACCGTAATTGGCGCGATCGAGGTAAGCCAGGCTGTAAGTGATAAACGCGATCGGGATCAGTTTTTTCCAGCGCACCGGCGCCAGAGGAGTTTGCATAGGTTGACTCATGTTGCGCATTCCTAAGTCGTGATAGTTATAATGGCGTTATCGCTGCCGTTATGGGCGCGATGCGGCGCAATAGCCCGGCTATGGCGCCCGGAATTTATTCCCTACAAAACCGCCAGCCAGCCGCCGTCCACATAGATAATCTGGCCGTTCACGTAATCCGAGGCCGCCGAGGACAGATAGACCGCGGTACCGATCAACTCCTCGGGTTTGCCCCAGCGCTGCGACGGATTGCTGCTTTTAACCCAGGTATCGAATTCCTGATCTTCAATCAGGGCGGTATTCATATCGGTCAGGATATAACCCGGTCCGATGGCATTGGTTTGAATATTGAATTGCGCCCATTCCGCCGCCATGGCGCAGGTCAGCATTTTTATGCCGCCTTTCGCCGCCGTATACGGAGCTACCGTCGGGCGCGCGGCCTGGCTGGTCAACGAGCCGATATTGATGATTTTTCCGCCCGCGCCGCGCGCTATCATGCGTTTGGCCGCGGCGCGGGAGACAATAAAGGCGCTGGTCAGGTTGGTATCGATCACCCGCTGCCAATTTTCCAGCGCTAAATCCACCATGGGCTGCCGGAATTGAATACCGGCGTTATTGATTAAAATATCAATATGCAGCCCCTGCGCGTTGAGCTGGTTAAACGCCTGTTCGACGGCGTGCTCATTGGTGACGTCGAACGCCACGCCGTGGGCCTGGTAACCTTGCTCACGCAGCTTTTGCACCGATTCATCCATCAATCCGGCGCGGATATCGTTAAGGATCACGGTAGCGCCGGCCTTGGCCAGACCCTGCGCGTAGGATAAACCCAAGCCGCGGGCCGATCCGGTGACCAATGAGGTTTTCCCTGCAAGATCAAAAAGTACTGACATAACCTATCCTCTTGTTGTAAAAGCCCGGAAATTTAAAAGATGACTAATGACGGACTTGTATGACATCATTCATATATACGTTGCTTTATGCGCCGCTTGAAAGCAAATGGCTAAGTTGATTTTTGAAGAGTCGATCACAAAATAGGTTATGACAGTGTTATGTAATTAAATGATTTTTAAAAAAATATTATTTAATATCAACAAATTATATTTAATTGTTTGATCTGGTGCACATAATTTTACCTGCCCGCTTTCGGTTGATAGCATACAATGATATAAAATGACAACTTGTAGGACATCATATGACAGTTAGCGTCGATGTCGTCATCTTCCGGCCGCCGGCTGCCGGTCGCCGGGCAAACGCCGCCCAAGGGCGTTTAATGAATTTATTTATCGCCGTGCGCTGGGCGATGCGTGAACATTTAAGGAGCTAGAGTGGAAAACCTGAAAATAACCAATGTCAAAACCATCCTGACCGCGCCGGGCGGCATCGACCTGGCGGTGGTCAAGGTGGAAACCAACCAGCCGGGGCTGTACGGCCTGGGCTGCGCCACCTTTACCCAGCGCATTTTTGCGGTTAAAACCGCCATCGACGAGTATATGGCGCCGTTTTTAATCGGTAAGGACCCGGCGCGCATCGAGGATATCTGGCAGTCGGCCTGTGTCAGCGGCTACTGGCGCAGCGGCCCCATAATGAACAATGCGCTTTCCGGCGTGGATATGGCCTTGTGGGATATCAAAGGTAAAGTGGCGGGCCTGCCGGTTTACGATTTGCTGGGCGGGAAATGCCGCGACGGCATTCCGCTGTACCGGCATACCGACGGCGGCGACGAATTTGAAGTGGAAGATAATATCCGCGCCATGATGGAAGAGGGGTATCAGCACGTACGTTGCCAGATGGGGATGTACGGCGGCGCGGGCACCGAAGATCTGAAGCTGATCGCGACCCGGCTGGAACGGGCAAAAAATATCCTGCCGAAACGATCGCCGCGCGCCAGCACCCCGGGCATTTATTTCGACCCTGACGCGTATGTCAAAAGCGTGCCGCGCTTATTTGAGCACTTGCGCAATAAGCTTGGCTTCGGCATTGAATTTATTCATGATGTGCATGAACGGGTCGCGCCCATCGCCGCCATTCATCTGGCCAAGACCCTGGAACAATATGAACTGTTTTATCTTGAAGACCCGGTGGCGCCGGAGAATATCGAATGGCTGAAGATGCTGCGCGCCCAGTCATCCACCCCGATTGCCATGGGCGAACTATTCACCCATATCAACGAATGGCGTCCGCTTATTACCAACAATTTGATCGATTTTATCCGCTGCCATGTCAGCACCATCGGCGGCATCACCCCGGCCAAAAAACTGGCCACGCTGAGCGAGCTGCACGGCGTGCGCACCGCTTGGCACGGCCCGGGGGATATTTCCCCTATCGGCGTGGCGGCTAACCTGCACCTGGATTTAAGCGTCACCAATTTGGGTATCCAGGAGTACACGCCGATTAATGAGGCGTTGCGCGACGTATTCCCGGGCTGCCACGAAGTGGATAAAGGCTACGCCTACGTCAGCGATAAACCGGGCCTGGGGGTGGATATCGACGAGGATAAGGCGCGTCTTTACCCCTGCGCCGGCGGCCTGCCGTCATGGACCCTGGCCAGGACCCCGGACGGCAGCGCCGCCCGTCCATAACCCGCCTTTTATCTCCACTCGTTCCCATCTGCCCGGCGGATAATCTCCGTTATCCGCCGGGTTGAGCCCGCTCGAAAACCCTTGCCCGCCGGCGCCGTTTACCGTCCGTGCCACCCTGTAACCGCCATTTACACTTTGGCGATGTTGGTAACAAAACCCTGCCATTCTCATTGTTATAACGTGCTATAAACAAATAGTTAACATATCAAAACCGGCGTTTTTCACGCTATCTACCATCGGGTGACAGGGCGTAATCCCCGGCAGCTTGCCTGACCATAGCTTATTTAGGCGCACTTTATATGCGCGGCCAATTTAAAGATAGGACAATGACTATGTTCAATTGGACCTCAACCCAGCGCAATGTGGCGTTCGCGTGCTTTGCCTGCTGGATGTTGGACGCCTTCGACTTTTTTATTCTGGTGTTCGTCTTAAGCGATCTGGCCTCCTGGTTTCATACCGATATCGCCAGCGTTTCCATTTCGATTATGCTGACTCTGGCGGTACGCCCGCTGGGGGCGTTGCTGTTCGGGCGCTTGGCGGAAAAATTTGGCCGCCGGCCGATCCTGATGGTCAACGTATTGATGTTTTCGCTGTTTGAACTGCTGTCGGCCTGGTCGCCTACGCTTGCCATATTTATTGCCTTCCGGGTGATTTATGGCGTGGCGATGGGGGGCATCTGGGGGGTGGCCTCGTCGCTGGCGATGGAAACGATTCCCGACCGCTCCCGCGGCCTGATGTCGGGTATATTCCAGGCGGGTTATCCCGCCGGCTATTTATTGGCGGCCATTATCTTCGGCTTATTCTTTGGCAGCGTGGGCTGGCGCGGCATGTTCCTGATTGGCGCGCTACCGGTGCTGTTGTTGCCTTATATTTACTTCAAAGTGCCCGAGTCGCCGGTATGGCTGGCGGCCAGGGCGCGCAAAGAGAGCGTGGCGCTGCTGCCGATTATCCGCACGCACTGGAAGCTATGTATATATATGGTGGTGCTGATGGCCTGCTTTAACTTTTTTAGCCACGGTACCCAGGATCTCTATCCCACCTTCCTGAAAGTGCAGCACGGTTTTGATCCGCATACCGTAAGTATTATCGCTATTTGCTACAACATTGCCGCCATGCTGGGCGGGATTTGCTTCGGCTCGCTGTCGGAAAAAATAGGCCGTAAAAAAGCGATGATCTTTGCCGCGCTGCTGACCCTGCCGGTACTGCCGCTGTGGGCGTTTTCCTCGGGATCGGTAATGATTGGGATAGGGGCATTCCTGATGCAGTTCATGGTCCAGGGGGCCTGGGGCGTGGTGCCCACCTACCTGACCGAACTGGTGCCCGCCAATTCGCGGGCGGTGCTGCCGGGGTTTGTCTATCAATTGGGTAATCTGATTGCGTCGGTGAATGCCACTTTGCAATCCCATATCGCCGAAGCGCACGGCAATAACTACGGCCTGGCCATGGCCATGGTGGCCGGCACCGTGGCGATATTGATTTGCGTGCTGGTGGCGTTCGGGCGTGAAACGCAGGGCAAGACCATTTCCGGTTATGGCGCCCCCGCGGACAACGCCTCGCCAGGCAACTCACCGTCCGCCGCGGGCCGCTAACCGCCGAGTCCCCCGCCCGGATACGTTTTATTTGACCGGGCAGGGGATAACGCGCCGGCATCCCGGTTGATGTTTCCCGGTCAATTCCTACCCCAGAGTGCGGCGATCATATACGCAATAAACAGCTCCAGCTTTAACGGCTGCTGGCGGTCCGGCAGGTACACCAGATGCATCGGGCGCGGAGCGGGACGATAGTCCGGCAGCACCTCGATTAACCGGCCGTCGGCGATGTCCTCGCCCAGCAGAATCCCGGCGTGCATAGCGATGCCAAAGTCCGCCAGGGCCGCCTGGCGCACGCTTTCGCCGGAATCAATCATCAGCCTTGGCTTTACTTCCACCCGCTCTTCCCCGTGGGGGCCGTTCAGGCGCCAGGTGCTATTGCCCTGCCACTGGCTGAAACCAAAGCAATTGTGGCGCGCCAAATCGACGGGGCTGCGGGGCGTGCCGGCGCGGGCCAAATACGCCGGCGAGGCCGCCAGCACCAGCTTATAGTCCGGCAACGCCCGGGCAACGGCCCCGTCATTGCCGATCTCCCCGATGCGAAATACCAGTTCGAAATGTTCCTCGATCAAATCCACTTTGCGGTCCGACAGCACCACTTCGGTCTCGATCTCGGGATGCTGCGTCATAAAGCGGGTTAACCAGGGGGTAAGGATATGATTGCCGAACACCACCGGCGCGCTGATGCGCAGCCGTCCCGCCGGTTCGGTTAGCATATGATGGGCCAGCGCCTCGGCCCGATCGGCGTCCGCCAATAGCCGGCGGCAGCGCTCATAAAACAGCCTGCCGATTTCCGTCAGGCCCTGCCGGCGCGTGGTGCGGGCCAGCAGTCGGGCCTGCAACCGCTCTTCCAACTGGCGGATATGCTTGCCGACCATGGTGGTGGAGATGCCCATATGCGCGGCGGCCGCGACAAAACTGCCTTTTTCCACTACCTGCACAAACACCGCCATGCTGGTTAACCGATCCATTATAAACCCCTGGTGTTTTATCAAGCCGTTAAAGGGCTATTTAACGCAGTTTATACGCATGAAATACTATCAACCATAACTAACGGATTTTAATGAGGCGAATCATGCAGGCTTTACAGTTCAGCGCTTTTGGCGGTCCGGACGTGTTGTGGTACGGCGAGTACCCGACGCCGGCCGTTTCGGCGGGAACCCTCCAGGTGAGGATGGCGGCGGCGGGGCTGAATTTTGCCGATATTTACCGGCGCCGCGGCGAGTATGTGCTGGCGGGGGCGGCGCCGCATATCGGCGGTTACGAAGGCGTGGGGTACGTCACGGCGGTGGGGACCGGGGTATCCGGCTGGCGGCAGGGTCAGCGGGTGGGGTTCGCCGATGTGCCCTTTGCCCACGCCACGCGGATTAGCGTGCCGGCGGACCATGCCCTGGCCCTGCCCGACGATATCGGCGACGCGCAGGCGGCGGCCATTTTGCTGCAAGGGTTGACCGCCCAGTATCTGGTGGATGACAGCGTCGGGGTGGCCGAAAACGATCGGGTGGTGGTACTGGCGGCGGCCGGCGGCGTCGGGCAACATCTTACGCGGTTGCTGGCGGCCAGGGGGGCGCGGGTGTACGCGGTGGCGTCCACGGCGGACAAGCGGCGCATTTGCCGGGATAATGGCGCCATCGCCAGCTATGGCTATGACGACAACTGGGTTGAGTTAATCCGCGCGGCCAGCGGCGGCGGGGCGGATTACGTTTTTGACTCGGTGGGCCGCACGCTGCCGGACAGTCTTGAGGTATTGCGTCCCGGCGGCCGGGCGGTCACCTTCGGCATGTCCGGCGGCGCGGCGCCGGACATCTCCCCGGCCCGCTTGATGATGGCTTCGAAGGGGGTGATTGGCGGCGATCTTTGGACCTATCTGCGCGACGGACAGCAGCGCAGGCAGCGCGCGGATAAATTATTTACCGCCTGGCGCCGCGGCATTATCGCCGTGCCGCGGTTGGTTACCTTTCCCCTGAGCGCCGGCGCCGATGCCCATCGCCGTCTGGAAGATCGCGATTTTGCCGGTAAAATCGTTTTGCTGGGCGAGGCGCCTGCGGGGGACGACCGCTAAGCGGCCGTCAGGCGATTTTACGGCGGAACATCCAGTATGCCGCGCTGCCGGTGGTGGTGGTAATCACCAATAGCGGCCACAGGCTGTGCCAGATGATGCCGAAGTCCGCATCCTTGAGATAAATTTCCTTGATGATGTCGGTAAAATGGCGCACCGGGTTTATCCAGGTCAGGGTTTGCAGCCATTCCGGCATATTCTCCACCGGCGCAACGTAACCCGACAGCAGGATGGCCGGCATGATAAACACAAACACGCCGATAAACGCCTGCTGCTGGGTGGAACACAGCGAGGAAATCAGCAGGCCGAACCCCACCAGCGACAGGCCGTACAGCAGCATGGTGAAATAAAACAGCAGCAGCGAGCCGGCAAAGGGAATGCGATACCCCAAAATCCCGATAATCAGCACAATGGACGCCTGGACGGTGGCCACCACCAGGGCGGGCACCGCTTTGCCGATAAAAATCTGCCAGGTGGTCAGGGGCGAAACCAGCAGTTGATCCAGCGTGCCTTGCTCGCGCTCGCGGGCTACCGACAGGGCGGTGACGATCAGCACGCCGATGGTGGTGATCAGGGCAATCAGCGACGGCACCACAAACCATTTGTAATCAAGGTTGGGGTTGTACCAATTGCGGATTACCAGCTCGCTATTATTGGGTTTTACGCTATCTTCCGTCAGTTCCAACTGGTAGTCGCGGATAATTTGCTGGATATAATTCGCGGCGATCTGGGCGCTATTCGAATTGCGTCCATCCAGCAATAATTGCAGCGGCGCGGGGATGCCGGCGGCCAGATTGCGGGAAAATTCCGCCGGAAAGCGCACCACCAGCAGCGCCTGCTGGTTATCAATGATGTCCTGGATTTGCTGCGGGCTGCGCAGTTGCAATACCTGGGTAAACGCCTTGGCTTTGGCGAGGCGCTGGGTCAGTTCCACCGAGGCCTGTCCGCTGTCCTCGCTGTAGACGGCGATAGTGGCGTGGGTCACTTCCAGGGTGGCGGCAAAGGGGAACAGCAATACCTGCAAAATCACCGGCATGATTAAAATCGCCCTGGTTTGCGGTTCCCGCAGCAGCGCCTGCAGTTCTTTAACGATCAGCGTCCATAGTCGATAAAACATGTCGGTTCCTTAATCCAGGCGGCGCTTGGTTTTCCAGGCGGTCAGGCCGATAAACCCCGCGGCGGAGGCCAGCAGGAACAGGGTGTTCATCACCAGAATCCCGCCGATATTGCCCGCCAGAAACAGGCTTTGCAGCGTACTGACGAAATAGCGCGCCGGAATAATAAAGGTCACGGCGCGCACCACGGCGGGCATGCTGTCGATCTGGAAGATAAAACCCGACAGCATGACGGCGGGCAGGAATGCCGCGTTAAGCGCCACCATCGCGGCGTTGAATTGATTGCGGGTCAGGGTGGAAATTAATAATCCCATGCCCAGCGTACTGGCCAGAAACAGGCTGCTGATACCGAACAATATCAACAGCGAGCCGCGGAAGGGCACGCCCATTACAAATACCGCCACCACCATGCACAGCGCCATCGCCGCCATGCCGAGCACGTAATAAGGCAAGAGTTTGGACAGCAGCAGCTCGCTGCGCGTCACCTGGGTCGAAAGCAGCGCCTCCATGGTGCCGCGCTCCCATTCCCGGGCGATAACCAGCGAGGTCAGGATGGCCCCGATCACCGTCATAATAATGGTGATGGCGCCGGGAATAATAAAATGCTGGCTGACGGCCGCCGGGTTAAACCAATAGCGAACCTTGACGTCAATGAGCTGCTGGAATGCCTGGCCGCGGTCTTCGGCCCGCTGCTGCTGCCAGATTTGCCAGATGCCCTGGGCGTACCCCTGCACAAAATTGGCGGTATTGGGTTCGCTGCCGTCGGTGATAACCTGGATTGGCGCGACGTTGCCCTCCCGGTTCATATTGATATCGAAATCAACCGGGATCACGATCAGGCCGCGAATTTTGCCGGCCTGCATCAGCGCGATCATCTGTTGGCGATCGGCGCCGATGGTCGGCGCGATATAAGGCGACCCCGCAAAGGCATAGGCCAGATCGCGGGCGTCTTCGCTTTGCTGTTCCATCAGGATGCCGACGTGCAGGCGGCTGGAGTCCAGGTTGATGCCATAACCGAAAATAAACAGCAGCATCAGTGGGATGACAATGGCGATCAGCCCGCTGCTGGGATCGCGCAGGATCTGCCGCGTCTCCTTGACGCACAGCGCGCGCAGGCGCCGCCAGGAAAACCCGGTGTCATCACGCCGCGTCATGGTCGTCTTCCTTATCATAATTTTGCACCAGCGCGATAAAAGCCTGTTCCATGGTGGGATTGGGCGTTTCCCGGCTCGCCACCTGCTGTTTGAGTTCATCCGGCGTGCCGCTGGCGATAAGCTTGCCGTGATAAACCAGCCCGATGCGATCGCAATACTCCGCTTCATCCATGAAATGGGTGGTGACCATCACGGTGACGCCTTTTTCCACCATGCCGTTAATATGCAGCCAAAATTCCCGGCGGGTGAGCGGGTCGACGCCCGAGGTCGGTTCGTCAAGAAATAAGATATCCGGCTCATGCATCAGCGAGCAGGCCAGGGCAAGGCGCTGTTTAAACCCCAGCGGCAGCGAATCGGGGGTCTGGCGGTAAATAGGAGCAAAATCAAAGGCCTTGCTCATGTCATCCATTTTCTGCTGCTGGCGTTTGCCGTGCAGCCCGTAGACGCCCGAGAAAAAACGCAGGTTTTGTTCAACGGTCAAATTGCCGTAGAGGGAAAATTTTTGCGCCATATACCCCAGGCGCTGGCGCGCTTTGCCGGAGCTGGTTTTCAAGTCCATGCCCAGCACCAGGGCCTGGCCCGCCGTCGGCGGCAGCAGGCCGCACATCATTTTAAAGGTGGTGGATTTGCCCGCGCCGTTAGGCCCCAGCAGGCCAAAAATCTCGCCGCGGGTCACCTGGAAACTCACGCTATCGGTGGCGGCGAAATCGCCGAATTTTTTGGTCAGCCCCCGGGCTTCGATGACCGTCTCGTGGGGGGCGCCCGCCACCTGCGGCATGATTTCCGCCAGCGCCTGCTTGCCGCCCGGGCCGCCGCCGAGCAGATCGATAAAGGCGTCTTCAAACCGCGGTTCGGTCTCTTGCAATTGTTGTTCAGACAGGGCGAGGGCTTTGCCCAGCGCGGCCCGGTCGGCCTGCTTGGCCAATATCAACCGCACGGATTGGCCCTGGATCACGCCGTCGCTGGTTTGCGGCAAACGCAGCGCCCGTTGCAGCAGTTGGCGGTTGGTGCCGGACGTATCGCTGACCAATAATGTGCGTCCGGCCATGGTTTGGGTCAGTTCCTTTGGCGCGCCGTGATAAATCAAGGCCCCTTCGTTCATCAGCAGCACTTCGCGGCACTGTTCCGCCTCATCCAGATAAGAGGTGCTCCACAGGATTAGCATGCCCTCGTCCGCCAGCTCATGCACCATGCTCCACAGCTCGCGGCGGGAAATGGGATCAACCCCCACCCCCGGTTCGTCAAGCAGCAGGACTTTGGGCTGGCCTATCAGGGTACAGGCCAGGCCGAGTTTTTGCTTCATGCCCCCCGAGAGCTTGCCGGCCAGCCGGGTGGTAAAACGGGTCAAATCGGTAAAGCCCAGCAGGCGTTCGAAGGTCTGCCTGCGCGGTTCGCCGGTGATGCCGCGCAAATCGGCATAGAGCACCAGATTTTCCATCACGGTCAAATCTTCGTACAACCCGAACTTCTGCGGCATATAGCCCAGTATGGCGTGCAGTTTGCCTTCGTCGGCGGCGGGGTCCAAACCAACCACCCGCGCGCCGCCGCGGCTGGGGGTAAGCAGACCGGCCAGCATGCGCAGCAGGGTGGTTTTGCCGGCGCCGTCCGGGCCCACCAGCCCGGTGACCCCGCCGCTGCGGATCTCGATGGTCAGGCTGGCGACCGCCGGGCGCGGCAGCGCGGGGAAGGATTTTTCCAGCGCGTCCAGGACAATAAGGTTAGCGGGCATTCACTTTACCACCGGCGCGCTGCCCTGCGCGGGCCGGCTTTCATGCCCGAAAGCAAAGCTCAGCGTGACCGGCATACCCTGGCGCAGCCGATCGTCGGCATCGGTGACGATAATGCGCAGGCGATAGACCAGATCGGTGCGCAACTGTGGGGTTTCCACGCTTTTGGGGGTAAATTCCGCCGTCGGCGACACAAAACCGATTTTGCCGTGGTAAGCCTTGTCCGGCTGGCCGTCCACCTGTATCCGCACCACGGTGCCCGGCACCGCCTGGCTGAGATTGCTTTCATCTATATAGGCGCGAACCCATACCGGCCGGGTCAAGGACAGGGTGTACACGGTGCCGCCGGCGCTCAGCATGCTGCCGGCCTCCTGCGCCCGGGTTAAAATGGTGCCGGCGGAAGGCGCCACCAGCATGGTATCGGCCACATCCAGGGTCGCCTGGGCCAAAGCGGCCTCGGCCTGGGCCAAGTCCGCCTGGGCGGCGGCGATTTCCTGCGGCCGGTTACCGGTCTGGTATTGTTGCAGTTTATCCTTGGCCGCCTGTAAATTGGCTTTCGCCTGACTGCTGGCGGTAGCCGCATCCTCTAGCTGGTCGGCGGAAATGGCCCGCTTCGCCCACGCGCCCTGTTGGCGATGGAAAAAACTGTCGGCATAATTAAAGGCGGCCTGCTGCTGCGCGAGCTGGGCGCGCACCTGCGCGATTTCTTCGCTGCGGTAGCCGGACTGGGACAAATCCAGCTTGGCGCGCGCGCTCTCCATATTGGCCTGGGCCTGCTGGAGGGCGTTGCGATAGGGGGCATCGTCCAGTTTTGCCAGCACCTGGCCGGCATGAATGGTATCCCCTTCGTCCACCGCCAGCTGCGCCAAACGGCCGCCGACCCGAAAGCCGAGATTGACCGTTCTGATATCCACGTTGCCATACAGGGTCAGCGGCCGGTTTTGCTGCTGGCGGTAATACATCGCGCCGTATACCGCCCCCGCAATCAATACCAGCAGAATAACGACCGCGGCAATTTTTTTCTTATTCATGATGTTTTGCCTGTTTTACCGGCCTGGTCGGCCCGCAATCCGTTGAGAAACCAGTCTATATGTTGAGCTAAAATCTGTTTGATAAGTGTGACCTGCGCCGGGCCCAGCTCCTGCCAGCCGGTCTGCAACATGATGGTTTCCCGCGCCACGCGAAAGGATAGCACTTCGCCCAGCATGGCGTGGGTGTGCACAATGGTGGCGGTGGCCGACGGATCGCAGCCGGTAAAGCCGGCCACCAGCCGGGTGAAACGCCGGTGCAGGGGGGCAATGGCCTGGCGGTGGATGAGATGATACGCCTCGGTGGGCATTAGCTGCTCGCGCGACATAATCTTGCTCAGGTTCAGCGTTTGCGCGCGGGTCAGCAACTCGATGAAATTCAAAAAGCTTTGCATGATGTATTGGCGGCACTGAGCGGGGTCCGGCTCGGGCTGGGCCAGGAGCAGGTCGATTTGTTCGGCCAGGGGGTGATAGGCCTGTTCGATAAAATCCGCTATCCATTGGGCCACCGCCAGATACAATCCCTCTTTTGACCCAAAATAGTAAAAAATCGCGGCGATATTTTGCCCCGCCAGCTTGGCGATTTCCCGGGTGGTGGCGGTCTGCGCGCCTTTTTCACTAAAGAGTTCGAGGCCCGCGGCAATCAGCTGGGCCCGCGCCTGTTCGCCGCGCGCGGAGGTGGCCGGAGAGGATGGCATGAGTACTCCAAAAAAATAAATCAATCGATTGATTAACTTTACGTCGCCGCGGGTCCCCTGTAAAGAAAGATAGAGAAAACGTGTCGAACAGATAGGAAGGGTAAATTAGTTAACGGTTATTAAAATAATACTTGACCTCAAGCGGGCAAGCATCTATCATTTTTTTATCGAACGTTAATAAATTAACGTCCAGCCGAATAACATCAACCAGATCGAGACAATTTATTATGAAAAACCTGAAATTAGCCATCGCAGCCATCGTATTGGGTACCGTTTCCGCTGGTAGTTTCGCCGCCCAGGAAGTCACCAGCCGTCCCGCTGGCGAACACCGTATCGGCGTAGTATCCACGTCTACCACCACTACCCTGAGCGATCTTGAATCGCAGCTGGCCGCCAAGGCCAATGCCGCCGACGCGACGTCTTATCGCATCATCGCCGCAGGCGGCAATGACACCCTGCGCGGCAGCGCCGAGCTGTATAAATAAGTCTTGACGGCCCCGCGGCCGCCGGATGGTAATAAAAAAGCGGCCTTCAAGGCCGCTTTTTTTATGGTCGACGCATATATCCGCCGGCCAGGGGAAATGGCCGTGCCGGTTTCCGGCGTGACCGGGCGTCGGGATAGTCAGCCGACCGTATCGTAATCCGATACGGACGAGGCGTTGGAGTCGGATGATTGTCGGCTTACTAAGCGGCTAAAGGGAATTTTAGCAATATCCAGCGTTTGCATTGCCGATGTCTCGCCCTCGGCTGCGCCGGCCGCTATGCCACCGGTCGCCGAACCGCCCGCAGCCGTTACTTGACCGATTATCCCCCCCGCCAGGGTATTGCCGCCAATAGCCCCGCCTATTGCTCCGCCGGCCGTCAACCCTTCCGCCAGAAAACCGGCGGGCAGAAGTCCCGTTGATGATAATTTGCCGGGAAACAGGGATTCGAACAGGGCAGCCAGCGGGGTATTGGCAATATACAGTCTTAATGTCTGCGATAAACCGGCCGGCAAACTCGCCAACTGGCTGTAGCTGGCCCGCAGCACTTGCAGACCCGCCGGCAACGAAGCGGGCAGGCTGCTTACCTGGGTATAATCGATATGGATAATTTTTAACTCCGCCGGCAGGACGGCCGGCAGGCTGGCCAGCGCGGACTTGGTGGCATAAAGTTCCTGTAAGCCCGACGGTAAGTTTTCCGGCAAGCTATTGAGCGGCGTGTTATCGAGTTGCAGAATTTGCAGCCCGGCGGGCAAATTGCCTTGCAGGATGCTCAGGGGGGTATTATTGAGCTGTAAAGTCCGTAGCCCGGAAGGCAGGGTGTCCGGCAGACTGGTCAGGGATGTGTTATTCAACTGCAAAGTCTGTAATCCGGAAGGCAGGGTGTCCGGCAGGCTGCTCAGGGGGGTGTTATTTAGCTGCAAAGCCTGTAATCCGGAAGGCAGGGTGTCCGGCAGACTGGTCAGGGGGGTGTTATTTAGCTGCAAAGCCTGTAATCCGGAAGGCAGGGTGTCCGGCAGACTGGTCAGGGATGTGTTATTCAGCTGCAAAGTCTGTAGCCCGGAAGGCAGCGCGTCCGGCAGGCTGGTCAACCGGGTGGCGCTGAGATCCAAATTTTGCAGGTTCGGCGGCAACCGGGCCGGCAGGCTGTCCAGGGGCGTACGGTCTACCCGCAGCATCTGCAAAGCCGCCGGCAAAGCGTCCGGCAGGTTGGTCAGTTGGGTGCCGCTGGCGGACAACCCCCACAATGAGGCGGGAAGATTGCCCGGCAGGCTCGCCAGGGGGGTATTATCCAGATGCAAGGCCTGCAACCCGGACGGCAGATTTTCCGGCAGGCTGGCCAGTTCGGAACCGCCGGCAAACAAGGTCCGCAATTGTTCAGGCAGGATTGCCGGCAGGGCGCTCAGCGGGCTGTTATCCAGGTGCAGCGCTATAAGCCCGACGGGGAGATTATCCGGCAACTGCGTCAGCTTGGTGCCGGTGGCATACAGTATTTTCAACCCCGGCGGCAGACTGGCCGGCAAGCCGGCGAGGGCCGTGTTGTCCACGTGTAGTTCCTGCAACCCCTCCGGCAGGTTTTCCGGCAGGGCGGCGAGGGGGTTGTTGCCCGCTTTCAATTGAAGCACGTCGGGAGGCAAATTTTCCGGCAGGCTTGAAAGGTTCAGGCAATTTAAATTCAGGTAGTTGGCACGGCGCTCCAGGCAGTCTTTCAACCGGCTGACGGCGCTGTCGCGCAGTTCCGCATTGCCGGCCGGGGCCTGTTTGCTCCAATTATCCCATTGTTCGAACAGCACTTTATTTGGCGTTCCGGAGTGGTCAAATCCATTTACAGCGCCTGAGTTAAGGCCTGAGGGTGAGAGTGCGGGGATGTCCATATATTTCCTCATTTGGGGTGTGGCAGCAATTGCCGTTAAACACACCAAGCTTAGAAACAGAACCATGGATGGGCTAAGTCATTATGGTTAAAGAGATGATAATGACGGGCTGGCGGGGGGATCTCGCGATTGCGGTCTTAGGCGGCTAAAAAAACGAAACCCCACCGGGGTGGGGTTCGTCAGCTATCCGCAGCGGCCGCAAGACCGCTTTTAGATTAGAACTGGTAGGTCAAGCCAACGCCAAACTGATCGTCGCTGGCGATACCCAGCGGGTTGTTATCATCAAGGCGGTTGATCTTGTAATCCGCATAGGCGCTCATGTTCTTATTAAAGAAGTAGGTCAGGGACGCGTCATAGTATTTCACCAGATCGGTGTCGCCCACGCCCTCAACATCTTTGGCTTTTGACTGGAAGTAACCGAACATCGGTTTCAGGCCAAAATCAAACAGGTAAGAGGCGATTGCTTCCACGTTTTGCGTTTTGTTGGCAAAACCGGCGGATTTAATCGGGGTCAGGTTGCGGCCTTCACCGTACAATGCGGCAAAATAAACGCCGGCATGGTCATATTTCACGCCGCCTGCCCAGACGTCGGCGGTGTCGCCGTCGCCGTATTGCATGTTTTGCTGCACGGCGGTGCGTTTGGACGTGGCATAGGTGCCCAGCACGGTAATATCAATCGGGGTGGTATAAGATGCCGACACACCGTAGCCATCGCCGTTAGCCTTGCTGGCGGCACGGGCGTTGCTGGAGTTTTCGTCGTTCGCGCCCTGATACTGCAAACCAAACTTCAGACCGTCAACCAGGCCAAAGAAGTTGTTGTTGCGATAGGTCAGCAGGCCGGTGGAACGACCGGTCATAAAGTTATCGGCGTAGCTGTAGGTCAGGTCATCAAAGATCGGCGCGGTATCGGTGATCGCCGCGACGTCGTAGGCGATGCCCCAGTTACGGCCGTAATCGATTGAACCAAAGTCTTTTAACTTCAAGCCGGCAAAGCCCAGACGGGTTTTGGTGCCGTTGGTGGCATCGGCGCCGCCTTCGGTATTGTTCGCCTGGACGTTGTATTCCCATTGGCCATAACCGGTCAGGTCATCGTTAATCTGGGTCTGGCCCTTAAATCCGAGGCGGACATAGCTGGCGTCGCCATCGATAGTTTTATTGTCGCTAAAATAATGACGCGCACGCGCACTTCCGTAAAAATCCAGCTTATTACCGTCTTTGTTATAAATCTCTGCGGCGTGAAGAGCTGGAGTAATCAACGTGGCTAAAACGGCCAATGCTATCTTCTTCATTACTATATCCTTACCAAATACTCTCGAGTTTAAGTAAAAGGACTCATCCTATTGATGGCTGATGTCCTGGGCTAACCAGCATTTTTATTTGAAATTAAAGTTCAGATAACGCGCAGTTTTAGTTCAACCGATCTTACCCTGTCGTCTAATTTCGGAGGATAGTATCAGCTTAAGCAGCATGAAGATTGTGAACTTTTCATTAAATCAGTTAGTGACTCATTTTTTAGTGCTATACGCTACTCCGGCACCCGGGCCTATCGAGCGCGACGCTACATTAACTTGTCATACAGATTTAAAAGTTGAGTGCCATCACAAAAACCATTTTTATTTTAAGGGATAATAAATCGTCCCGTTAGCCGGGTGAAAGCCCTTAAGCTGACCTATGTATGTTGAGTTTTTGTTGATTTTGGTAGAAAAGACTGTACCAACACCGGCAGGATGTGCATTTTTCTGCTAAATTGGTATAACACCTTTCAACATTTAAGAAACATAACTCAAAGAAATAAAGGTGAGGAGCCTGAAATGTCCCAGTTTTTAACTGAAGATTTTTTGTTGGATAGCGAATTTGCTCGCCGTTTGTATCATGATTATGCCGTCGACCAGCCGATTTATGACTTCCATTGCCATTTGCCGCCGGTGCAGATTGCTGAAGATTACCGTTTCAAGAATTTGTACGATATCTGGCTGAAAGGCGATCACTATAAATGGCGCGCCATGCGCACCAATGGCGTGGCCGAGCGTTTTTGCACCGGCGACGCCGGCGACTTTGAAAAATTCGAAGCCTGGGCCAAGACGGTTCCCCATACCATCGGCAACCCGTTGTTCCATTGGACCCATCTGGAACTGCGCCGTCCGTTCGGCATCACCGATAAACTGCTGAACCCCGCCACCGCGCGCGAAATCTGGGATCGCGGCAATGAAATGCTGGCCCAGGACAATTTCTCCGCCCGCGGCATCATGAAACAGATGAACGTGAAGCTGGCCGGCACTACCGATGACCCGGTGGATTCCCTGGTTTACCACAAAGCGGTGGCCGATGACGCCAGCTTCGACATTAAAGTGCTGCCCAGCTGGCGCCCGGATAAAGCCTTTAATATAGAAGCGGAAGGCTTTAACGATTACCTGAAGCTGCTCGAAGCCGCCGCCGACACCGCCATCACCAGCTTCAGCTCCCTGACCGACGCGCTGAAAAAACGTCTGGACCATTTCGCCGCCCATGGCTGCAAGGTTTCCGACCATGCGCTGGACGTCGTGGTTTACGGCGAAGCGGACGAAAGCACCCTTAACGGCATCCTGGCCCGTCGTCTGGACGGCAAACTGCCCTCCAGGGATGAAATCGCGCAGTTCCGCACCGCGGTGCTGATGTTCCTGGGCAGCGAATACACCCGCCGCGGCTGGACGCAGCAATACCACATCGGCGCGCTGCGCAACAATAACACCCGCATGCTGAAACAGCTTGGCCCGGATACCGGCTTCGACTCCATTAACGACCAGCCGGTCGCCATGGCGCTGTCCCGTCTGCTGGACGCGCAGGCCCGTACCAACGCCCTGCCGAAAACCATTCTGTATTGCCTGAACCCGTCTGATAACGAAATTATCGGCACCATGATCGGTAACTTCCAGGGTGAAGGCATGCCCGGCAAAATGCAGTTCGGTCCCGGCTGGTGGTTTAACGATCAGAAAGACGGCATGGAACGCCAGATGCTGCAATTGGCCAACCTGGGCCTGTTGAGCCGTTTTGTCGGCATGCAGACCGACAGCCGCAGCTTCCTGTCCTATACCCGCCATGAATATTTCCGCCGCATTCTGTGCCGCATGCTGGGCCATTGGGTGGAAGCGGGCGAAGCGCCGGCGGATATCGACCTGCTGGGCGGGATGGTAAAAAATATATGTTTCGACAATGCGAAAAACTACTTCGCCATTGAGCTTTGATTCCGGGGGCGAGCCTTAGGCTCGCCCGATGTAAACCCTATTTTTTATTATCCGCAGCCGGGTAATTTTTAAGGTAAATTTCGCATGCAAACGCTAAATCGTCAAAACTTTCCCGGACCCCGGTACACCACGCGTGTCATACAGTTCGGCGAGGGGAATTTTTTACGCGCATTTATCGACTGGCAGTTGGATCTGCTCAATGAACATACCGATCTGGACGCCGGCATCGTTATCGTCCGTCCGATCAATACCGATTTCCCGCCGTCGCTCAGCACCCAGGACGGCCTGTACACCACGGTTATCCGCGGCCTGAATGAACAGGGCGAAGCGGTGCGCGAGCCCAGGCTTATCCGTTCGGTTAACCGTGAAATCAATATCTATCACGAATTCGACGATTACCTGGCCCTGGCGCGCGACGCCAATATTCGGTTTGTCTTTTCCAACACCACCGAAGCCGGTATCAGCTACCAGGCCGGCGACAAGCTGACCGATACGCCGCCCGCCAGCTATCCGGCCAAGCTGACCCGTCTGCTGTTTGAACGTTTCAGCCATTTTGACGGCGCCGCCGATAAAGGCTGGGTGCTGGTGCCGTGCGAGCTTATCGACTATAACGGCGACGCGCTGAAGGAACTGGTGCTGCGTTATGCCCAACAATGGGCGCTGCCGGTCGAATTCACCACCTGGCTCAATGAAAACAATACCTTTTGCTCCACCCTGGTCGACCGTATCGTTACCGGCTACCCGCGCGGTGAAGTGGAAGAACTGCAGGCCGAACTGGGCTACCAGGATACCTTCCTGGATACCGCCGAGTATTTCTATCTGTTTGTTATCCAGGGACCGCAGTGGCTGGCCAAGGAACTGCGCCTGGACCAAATGGACCTGAACGTGCGTATTGTCGACGACATCAAGCCCTACAAGGAACGCAAGGTCGCCATCCTGAACGGCGCGCACACCGCGCTGGTGCCGGTCGCGTTCCTGTCCGGCCTGGACACCGTCGGCGAATCAATGAACGATAAACTGATAAGCAGCTTTGTGGAAAAGACCATTGCCGAAGAGATCGTGCCGGTGCTGGATCTGCCCCATGACGAACTGACCTCGTTTGCCCAGGCGGTGCTGAGCCGTTTCCGCAACCCGTTTATCCAGCATCAGTTATTGTCCATCTCGCTTAACGGCATGACCAAATTCCGTACCCGCATCCTGCCGCAGCTGCTGTCCTACCGTGAAAAACAGGGTGAACTTCCGGCCCGACTGACCTTCGCCCTGGCCGCGCTTATCGCGTTTTACCACGGCGAGCGCAACGGCGAAAGCTACCCGGTGCAGGATGATGAAAAATGGATCACCCGTTTCAAATCGCTTTGGAGCGGTGTGGACAAAGGCGAGGTGGCTTTAAGCACCTTGGTAAATGAGGTATTGGGTGATACAGAGCATTGGGAACAGGATCTGCTCAAGGTTCCCGGCCTGGCGAAACAGGTTGAACAGCAGCTGCAGGCCATTATCGACCAAGGCATGCGCGCTGCCGTTTCAGCCTATTGCTGAAAGCAAAAAGGTTAATTATGAATATTATTAAAATTCATTCTTTAGACAATGTGGCGGTCGCCCTGCAAGACCTCGATACGAATGAAACGGTAGAAATCGGCGGCGTCACCATCACGCTGCCCCAGCCTGTCGCCCGGGGGCATAAATTCGCCCTGGCGCCGATAGGCGAGGGTGAAATGATCGTGAAATATGGCCTGCCCATCGGCCATGCGCTGTCCGACATCGCACCGGGTCAGCATATTCATTCGCAAAACGCCAAGACGAATCTTAGCGATCTGGATCAATATCAGTACCTGCCGGATTTTAAAACCCTGCCGGCGCAGATGCCCGATCGCGAGATCCAGGTTTACCGCCGCGCCAACGGCGAGGTGGGTATCCGCAATGAACTGTGGATCCTGCCGACCGTCGGCTGCGTTAACGGTATTGCCAAACAGATCCAGCAGCGTTTTTTAAAGGAAACCTTTGGCGCCGAGGATATCGACGGCGTTCATTTGTTTACCCACCCGTTCGGCTGTTCGCAACTGGGGCAGGATCATGAAAACACCCGCACCATGCTGCAAAACATGGTACGCCATCCGAATGCCGGCGCGGTGCTGGTGATTGGTTTGGGATGCGAAAACAATCAGGTCGACGTGTTCCGCACCACGCTTGGCGAGTATGATCCGCAACGGGTGACCTTTATGGTCTGCCAGCAGCAGGATGATGAAGTGGAGGCGGGGCTGGAGTGCCTGCGCGCGCTGTACCTGGCGATGCGCGAAGATAAGCGCCAGCCGGGGAAACTCAGCGAGCTGAAATTCGGCCTCGAATGCGGCGGTTCGGACGGATTGTCCGGCATTACCGCCAATCCCCTGCTGGGGCGCTTCTCGGATTATGTGATAGCCAACGGCGGCACCTCGGTTTTAACCGAAGTACCGGAAATGTTCGGCGCCGAGCGTATCCTGATGAGCCGCTGCCGTGACGAGGCGACGTTTGAAAAGACCGTGCATATGGTCAATGATTTCAAACAATATTTTATTGCCCATCAGCAGCCGATTTATGAAAACCCATCGCCGGGGAATAAGGCCGGCGGTATCACCACTCTTGAGGAGAAATCCCTCGGCTGTACGCAAAAAGCCGGCCAGAGCAAGGTGATGGACGTGCTGAAATACGGGGAACGCCTGCATGTGCCGGGCCTTAACCTGGTCAGCGCGCCGGGCAACGACGCGGTAGCCACCAGCGCGCTGGCGGGCGCGGGATGCCATATGGTGTTGTTCAGCACCGGACGCGGCACGCCTTACGGCGGTTTTGTGCCGACGGTTAAGCTTGCCACCAACAGCGAACTGGCGGCGAAAAAGCCCCATTGGATCGATTTCGACGCCGGCCGGTTGATTCACGGCGTGGCGATGGATCAGGTGCTGGCGGAGTTTGTCGATTTAATCGTCGCCATCGCCAATGGCAAGCACTCGCGTAATGAGGTCAACGATTTCCGGGAACTGGCTATATTTAAAAGCGGCGTGACGTTGTAAATATCCGTTGGGATCCTTACTATAAGAACGGCGTTTCAAATTTATGAAGCGCCGTTTTCTTTTTCTTGTTTCGCCAAATTATAGGAACGCCGTGCCATGAGCCTTTACTGGGTCGCTCAGGGCGTGGGGGTGTTGGCATTTTTTGTCGGCATCACCATGTTTATTAAACGTGACGATCGTAAGTTCAAACTGCAGCTCGCGCTTTACAGCTTTATCATCGGTTGCCATTTCTTTTTGATGGGCGCCAACGCCGCGGGGATGAGCGCGGTGCTGAATGCGTTGCGCACGGTGATTTCCACCCGTACCCGCAACATCCTGGTGATGTTTGTGTTTATCATCCTGACCCTGGCGCTCGGGCTGTCCGAGGTCAAGCACGCCGTTGAACTGCTGCCCATTGTCGGCACGGTCATCAGCACCTGGGCGCTGTTCCGCACCCGCGGGCTGACCACCCGCTGCGTGATGTGGTGTTCCACCGCCGGCTGGGTCACGCATAATATCTGGCTTGGCTCCATCGGCGGCTCGCTTATCGAAGGCAGTTTCCTTATCGTCAATGGCATTAATATCGTACGTTTTCGCCGTATGCAATTACGCGGCATAGATCCATTCGCCGCGGAACATACCGCCGTTTCCACGCGTTAAGGCGCTTGGCGCTGATTAACCCAGGCATTGATCGCCAGGGTGGCGGCCAGGATAAAGGCCACCACGCCCAGGGATATCGCCACGGGAATATGGATAATATCCACCATCAGCATCTTGGCGCCGATAAAAACCAGAATTAACGCCAGGCCATATTTCAGCAGCGAGAAGCGTTCGGCCACCCCCGCCAGCATAAAATACATGGCGCGCAGGCCCAGTATGGCGAACAGGTTGGAGGTCAGCACGATAAAGGGATCGGTGGTGACGGCAAATATCGCCGGGATGCTGTCGACGGCGAAAATGACGTCGCTGAACTCCACCAGGATCAGCACCAGTATCAGCGGCGTGGCGAACAGCACGCCGTTTTGCCGGATAAAAAAACGCTCGCCGCGCAGTTCGTCGGTCATGCGTAAATGACCGCGCAGCCAGCGCACCAGTGGCTTGTCGCCCAGCGCCGCGTCATCGTCTTTTGACCAGGCCATCTTAATGCCGGTAAACAGCAGGAAGGCGCCGAAAATATACAACAGCCAATCGAACCGGGTGACCAGCCAGCTGCCGCCGAAGATCATCAGGGTACGCAGCACGATGGCGCCCAGAACCCCGTAGACCAGCACCCGCCGTTGCAGCGGCGCCGGTATGGCGAAATAACCAAACAGCATCAGCCAGACGAAGACATTATCCACCGCCAGCGCTTTTTCAATCAGGTAACCGGTAAGGAAGGCCAGCGCCTGGGGATCGGCGACGGCCCGGCCCTGGGTGGTGGCCAGGTACCACCAAAAGGCGGCATTGAATAACAGGGACAGGGAGACCCACACTACTGACCAGCAGGCGGCGCGTTTCAAGGTCATGGTCTTGCCCTGGAGCAGCAGGTCGATGGCCAGCATGATAACAACCACGACGGCGAATACGCCCCACAGCAAAGGTGTGCCAACGGTATGCATCAGAAATATCCTTTCGAAAAAAAA
>JAATFX010000058.1 GCA_015654925.1 Enterobacterales bacterium
CGACAGCGGCCAGATCACCGTGGGCCACCGTGATGGCGCGGTCCCATTTTCCTACTACGACGATAATCAGCGGCCGATCGGTTATGCGATGGATATCTGCAACGCGGTAGTGGCGGCAGTCAAAGCCCGCGTCCATAAACCAGAACTGGCGGTGAATACCCTGCCGGTCACCGGCACTACGCGTATTCCGCTACTGGCTAACGGCACCATCGATATGGAATGCGGCACCACCACCAATAACGCGGAACGACAAAAACAGGTGACTTTTTCGACCACCTATTTTGTCGCAGCCGTGCGCATCATGTCCAAAAAGAGCGCACCGGTTGCCTCAATGGCGGAGCTTAAGGGTAAAACCATCGTCACCCTGTCCGGTACCACCAGCGTCAAAATCGTCAATGACGCCAATAATTCCCAGCATCTGGGCATGACCATCCTGACGGCCAAGGACCTGGCGGAGGGCATGCTGACCCTGGAGACCGGACGGGCGGCCGCGCTGATTTTTGATGATGTCTCACTGGCCGGCGCGCGGGCCACGTCCAAGTCGCCTGACGCGTTCCAGATCTCCGATCGGCCGCTATCCGTCGAGCCTTACGGCATTATGCTGCGCAGGAATGACGAACAGTTTAAGCAGTTGGTCAACGACACCATCGCCGGCCTGTACCAAAGCGGGGCCATTAACGGCATCTATAACAAGTGGTTTACCCAACCCATCCCGCCGCGGGGCATCAATATGCAATTCCCGATGTCCGCCCAGTTGCAAAAGGCGATTGCCCATCCAACGGATGACGCCAATCCCGAGGTCTATCGCTAATGCCGGCGCAAGTAACCCTGGCGGATGATCATCCCGGGCGCGTTGGTCGGCATGGCGCGCAGCCTCGACCGCAGGTCTTGGCTGCGGCAGGACAAGTGGCAAAATGAACTATAACTGGAACTGGGCCGTCTTTTTCGATACCGCATCCGACGGCGCCCATACCTGGTGGCAGACGCTGGTCATCGGCCTCGGCTGGACGGTGGCCACCGCCGCCTGCGCCTTTTTTATCGCGCTGGTCCTGGGGGCGCTTGCCGGCGTGGCGCGCAATACGCCGAACCGGTGGTTAAATAGCTGCGGCAGCGCATTTGTCGAGGTATTCCGCAATATTCCCCTGCTGATGCAAATGTTCCTTTGGTATTTCGTCTTTCCGGAAATGCTGCCGACGGCGCTCGGCGACCAGTTGAAGCAATTACCGAACGCGCAGTTTTATACAGCGGCGCTCTGTTTGGGATGCTATCACGGCGCCCGTATGGCGGAAGTGGTCAGGGCCGGCCTGGAAAGCCTGTCCAAAGGCCAGCGCATGGCGGGACAGGCGTTGGGGCTGACCCTGGCGCAAACCTATGCTTATGTGCTGCTGCCGGTGGCAATGCGCATGGTGACCCCGGCGGTAACGTCCGAATTGTTAAGCTGCACCAAAAACACCTCGGTGGCGCTGGCGATAGGGCTGATTGAATTGACCGGCGGCGCCCGCGCCATGCAGGAAAACACCTTCCAGGTGTTTGAAGCCTTCAGCGGCGCGACTCTGCTCTATCTGCTGCTCAACCTGGCGGTGGTTTTTTTCATGCGCGGCGTGGAGAAAAAAGCCGCGTTGCCCGGATTTGCAACCGGCGTCGGCCGGAAAAAGGGCTGATTAATGCTGACGGGATTTGACTACCACACTATTATCCGCACCCTGCCGTACCTGTTTATGACCGGGATGAGCTTTACCCTGCGCCTGACGCTGTGCGCCACCTTTGCCGGCCTGGTATTCGGCACCCTGCTGGCGCTGATGAGGCTGTCCGGCATGCGTTTTTTGTCTATTCTGGCGACCTGTTATGTCAACCTGATGCGCTCGCTGCCGCTGGTTTTGGTGATCTTCTGGTTCTATTTTCTGGTGCCCTATCTCCTTCAATGGGTCACCGGCGCCGCCTCGCCGGTGCGGGTGGACCCGTTCTGGTCATCGGTGATTACCTTCAGCCTGTTCGAAGCCAGCTATTTTTGTGAGATTGTCCGCTCGGGCATACAGTCGCTGCCCAGCGGGCAGTCTTCCGCCTCGCAGGCGCTGGGCATGACCGGCCGGCAGACCATGCTGTACGTGATCCTGCCGCAGGCCATGCGCAATATGCTGCCGCTGTTCCTGACCCAGACCATTATTCTATTCCAGGACACCTCGCTGGTCTATGTACTGTCGATTACCGATTTCCTGGGCGCCGCGGCCAAGATTGCCCAGCGCGACGGACGCCTGCTGGAGATGTATCTGTTTGCCGCGACGGTCTATTTCCTGATGTCGTTTGCCGCCTCGTACTCGGTGCGGATGCTGCAAAAACGGGTGGCCATTATTCGCTAAAACTGATGTGTCTTCGGGTTTATCCGCCGCAGCCTGAGCTGCGCCCAGGCCAACCGGAGATCAATGGCAACCTTTTATCCGGCCGATCGCGCGGTTAACATGCGCGCTATTTTCTCCCTATACCATGGTGCTTACATGTCCCCATTACCAACAGTTTCGGTTCCGTCCGCTGCGGGAAACAACGCAGCGCTGCTAGCCCTTGCCGGCCAGCGCCTCAATGTTCTGCAACATGAGCGCGTGGTGCTCTATGCCGGCGCAAACCTGCCCAGTCCCGAGGCAATGGCGGCTTATTCCCCGGGATTAAGCGCCTATCCGGCCATGGGACCCAGTTTTGATAAGGAGCAGCCCGATACCGGCCTGGTCTCCGCGCTTGAAGTGGCCGTTGCCGATCAGATTAGCCGGCTGTTCGGTTCACTCTGGGCGGACACGCGCCTGCCGAACTGCACTACCGCCAACCTCGCCGTTTTCCATGCGTTCGCCAGACCGGGCGATCTGTTGCTGGCTCCCGCAGCCGCCCATGGCGGACATTTAAGCCAGCGCAAAGGCGGAACGCCCGAATTGGCGGGGCTTAACGTTGAGGAACTGCCCTACGATGAACATCACCTTTGTCTTGACCCGGCGGCGGCGGCGGCGATGATCCTGCGCCGAAAACCACGGCTGGTGATGCTGGGACGCTCGGTCATGCTTAAGGCCGACGATATAACGCCGGTGATAAACAGCGCGCAGCGGGTCGGCGCCAAAACCATTTTTGACGCGTCCCATGTACTGGGGCTAATCGCCGGCGGAGTGTTTCCCAATCCCCTGGCGCTGGGGGTGGATATCATGACCAGTTCGACGTATAAGACCCTGCCGGGCCGACCGCACAGTATCATTGCCGGCGGCAATTTGGCCGATCGGGCGTTGTTGGCCAGCGTCATCGAAAATCGCATGATCGCCAACGGCGATGCCGGCTGTTTACCGTCCCTGCTGGTGACCTTGGAGCAGGCAAAACAGAACGGCGCGAACTACGCGCGCCGCATTTGCCGCAATACCGCCGCCATGGCCGCGGCGCTCAGGACCGCAGGCGTCGTGGTGATGGCGGCGCAGCCCCATGAAACCGCGACCCATCAGTTGCTGATCCCCATGAGCCCCGCGTTGTCGGCCAAACAGACCCTTGCCGCGCTTGAACAGCAGGGGATACTGGTAGGCACCTGCGCCGATCCGGCCGCCGCCGGTCATTTCGCCCTGCGCGTCGGCACCCAGTTCATGACCACCCTCGGGCTGGATGAGACCGGATTTGCGCGCATCGCGCAACGCCTGGCCGCGCTGCTGGAACGAACATCCGATAATCGTATGCGGATACGCTCCGGGGAGTAGCTCGGCCGGCCGGCGGGACCGTCGGCTCAGCTACCTGCCCGCCGGTCCCTTGATGACGTGCCGGCCTGGGACCGTTCGCCGCCGCCAATTGGCACGCTAACCCAGCGAATCGGCGTAAGCATGAGAATGCTGCGGTTAAAGCCGCCGACCATAATTGTCCTCCCGTTATGAAAATAGGGCATAGCGTCGGTTAACATAATTTTTTATTTTAATTCCCTTGTCTAAGACGATAAATTAAATATGGGAAGCCCGCTCCAATTTAATCCGGCATTTTTCATCGACATCACCTCCGACGGGGTAGTTTTACCATGGCTGATTTCCCATTCTGAATGGCGTAGAATCGCGACATGAAATAAAAAAATACAATTACGAACGTAATCCTTAACTACGCTGGGGACGATTTTAATCGGGGAAATGTTCGAATATATAAGTAATCCACTGAGATACTTAGCATAATCCATGAATTCAACATGACCTTAGTATGTACTGAATAATTGTTATCGAGAAGATAACGTTTTAATACTGTCTGCCTTTATTACGCTTATTTTACATTTCGCAAGGCTCCCGCGCAGCCGAATGCTGTTATAATTGAGAACGATTATTCTCAACAGCACCTCGTTTGGAACCACATGAAGCCTTTCAAATACCTATTTCTGGTATTCAATATTATTTTCCTGACCGCCTGCGACGACAACGCCCAAAAACAAGCCGTTGTGACCCCTGCCGAAGTCGGGGTCATCGTATTGAAAGCCTCCGCCGTTTCGCTTACCAGCGATTTAACCGGACGCACCACCGCCACCCTGAGCGCCGATGTCCGGCCCCAGGTGGGCGGAATTATCCAAAAACGGCTGTTCACGGAGGGCCAGTACGTTAAAGAGGGCCAGGTACTTTATCTTATCAATCCATCAAGTTACCAGGCAACCTACGACGAGGCGGCGGCGGCCTTAAAAAATGCACAGGCCATTGTCTCCTCGGCGAAATTAAAAGCGCAGCGCTATGCCATCCTGGAAAAAGAGCAGGGTGTGTCCAAAGAAGAGTATGAGGATGCGCGTGCCACTTACGAACAGAATCTTGCTTCGGTCGCCGAGAAAAAAGCCGCGCTCGACTCCGCCAAAATTAATTTGGCCTGGACCCGCGTTACCGCCCCGATCGGTGGGCGTATCGGAATTTCATCCGTCACGCCCGGCGCGCTGGTGACCTCGGAACAGACCACCGCGCTGGCGACAATCCGTGCGCTGGATAGGATGTATGTGGATATGACGCAATCCAGCAGCCAATTGCTCGCCTTGCGCAAGCAGGCGTTGCAGCAAAATAAAGACAACATCGATAATGTCACCCTGACGCTTGAGGATGGCAGCACTTATGAACATAAGGGTACGCTGCAATTATCCGAAGTCGCGGTGGATGAAGCCACCGGTTCGGTGACGCTGCGCGCGGTTTTTCCCAATCCGGAACATATCCTGTTACCGGGCATGTTTGTCAGGGCCAACGTCGTTAACGGCACGCTTAACGA
>JAATFX010000132.1 GCA_015654925.1 Enterobacterales bacterium
AAACCGGTAGTGATATGCGTTGACCCCGCAAATATCAGGTTTTAGATGTAGTACCGAATCGGTGGTGCGGTAGTTCAGTCGGTTAGAATACCGGCCTGTCACGCCGGGGGTCGCGGGTTCGAGTCCCGTCCGCACCGCCACTGTAAAAGAGAAAAACCCCAAACATTCGTTTGGGGTTTTTTTGTCATTTAATAATCCATTTCCACCGGGGAAGGATAATTTTGTAGTTTGGGGGCTCCGCCCAAAGCGGTATTGATAATAACCTGATACCGCGTCTTATCCATGCCACCGACCATTTGATCCATTTCGCTGAAGGCAAAACGCAGTGTGGGATGATATGCCCAAGGCGCCAGACCCTTTAATCGATAATAATAAGAGACGGCTACCATCCCATCGTTAATCGCCTCAATATGATTGATGCGGCCGATCTCCATGCGGCCATAACACAAATCACCGTTGCCTGCATACCACTGCTCGCCCGTCTTGCTCAACCGGTAAACCGCCTGCCGCCCGTTTTGCGAACGCCGGGCCAACCCTGCGTCGACTAAAGCGTGCAGGCGCCCCGCCAGCCATGGGGCTTCGCCGCTGCGGCTGACTACCGGCCACTGTGTTTCCCCCAGGCAATAGGGCGGCTCGGCATCAAGGAAGTCCTGTATCAGGCGGCGATACTCCGCCGGAGCAGCGGTAGCGCAAGCCGGGGCCGGCAGTAGCACTAGGGGTAAAAGTGCAAGAAGGGGCAACTTCATCGCGGCAGGCTCATATTGTCGATTTCCACAAATGCCCGATCTACCGATTGGTAATGCCGCGAGCTGGTAAAAGTATGGCGGAGCTGCCAGCCGTAGAGCGGCACGCCGGGATCGTCGCGGGTCTCTTCAAGTTGATAAACATCGAATAAAACGGGTTGCGGATCGGTAAGATCCTCGCCGGTTTTATGTGCGCCGATCAAATAATAATGTACGCCGTCCCGGTAGAGCCGGTAGCCATGTATGCGCAGGGCGGAGGCTGATAACCGATAATCAAACCAGATAAAACCCTCGCCGCCGGCTACCGGCACGACGCTATAGCCACCATCGGGTTTGGCGATGAAAAAGCTGATGCCGCTGCTGGGGTGGGAAGTATTATTATCAAACTGGGCCAGCATAATATAATCCGCTCGACCGTCATGGTTAAGATCGAGCAGATTGGGACCCGGTTTTAGAGGTACCGGACTCAGGCTTGCGGCTTGCGGGCAGGCGGAAAACAATAATAAACCCAGCAGGTAATTAACTCTCATGGTCATTCCTTACCAGCCGGATGCCGGTATCCGGCGTAAAAAATCCCGGCGTATGGATATCGCAGCTCGCCAGGGAGCTAACCGGCGTCAGAAAACTGCCGCCGCAGAAATAGTACATCGGCTGGCCGCCGTCAACGGCATAACTGTCCTGCAGCCACTCGGATACATTACCGTTCATATCAAATAGTCCCAGCGCATTGGGCCGTTTGGTTGCCACCGGAGCGGTGCCGAATTCATGGGTGTAATCGTACGTGAACCAGGCGACATCTTCCGCGTTATGACCGCCCGCGTACCGATCGCCATACCGCCCTTGCGCCAAGGCCGGTTTACCGCCCCGGGCCGCAACCTGCCATTGCGCCAGAGTGGGTAACCGATAGCCATCGGCCGTATCGCTTATATGTACGGCCACGGGAAGGGCATCATCGGGCACAGCGGTGATGATATTACCGGCGGGGGTAAGATAAACGGCGCTGCGCTGGGTCATGGCGCTGCAGGCATTGGCAAATACGATGGCATCCCACCAACTCACATTGGTCACCGGATGACGCCCATCATCGGCGCCAGTCGGCCGGCAATCTTCATAAATCGCGCCATTGCAGCCGTTGCCGAATCGATAATCGTGTTTTTGGGCCCAGTGGAAAACCCGCTGATAAAAATTATAGGTAACCGGGGTTTGCTGCATATAAAAAGCAGCCAGGCGGGTATTGGCGTGCTGCGTAAAATCATGTAGGCCAAACACATCGCCAATATAATAATCTCCGCCCTCGACCCGGATCTCGGCGGGGATTGGGACGGCGCCGGCCGGCACCACGGTAAACAACAGAAACACGCCCAGCAGATTTCCCTTCACTATCATTCATCCAGTTCAATTTCGATATCGGTTAGCGGGCGGGAGCAGCAGGCAAGAATATAACCCGCAGTGATATCAGCGCGCGAAATGCCGCCTGAATGCCTCATATCCACCTGCCCGCTGCATAAGCGGAGTTTGCATAGGCCGCAATGGCCCGCAGCACAGCCATATTTCAGTTTTTCCCCGGCAAGATGCGCCGAGGTCAGTATGGAATCATGTTCCGACAGGCCAAAAGCTGATGAGTAATGACGGATTTTGCATTGCCAGATCACTATTTAGATCTCCTAAAAAAACGGCGCGATAATTCCTGTTTAACCAGGCGGTTTTCCGCCTTAAAGGTAGGCGTCGCGATTGCGTTTTCCTCGATGCGGCGCAGCAGATAGGGCAGCGCCAGATGAATAGGCCCATAGGGCAGGTATTTGCAGACCCGCAGGCGGGCATACAGCAATTTATAGGTAATGTGATCGCCAAAGCCGTACAATTGCCCGATCCAGACGGCATGGTGGCGTAAGAGCGGGTGATTGATGATGCGATCGATACTCTCCTCGTTGTGGGTGGCAAAAAAAGGCGTGATACGATCGAGGCGTTGGACAATATAATCGATGGTTTCGTGGTAACAGCTGTCGGTCTGCCATTTTTCCGCAAAGCAAGGTTGGTACCCGCCGTGGCGACGTTCCTCTTCAAGATAAGCACCGCGCACCACTTTAAGTCCTAAATGAAAACCATAATTACAGGCCTGCTGGTAACAATAATGCAGAAAATCCATCTGGTCGCGCAGGTAGCATTGCAATGTCAACGTAATCAGCGGTCGATGGCGGTTATAAAACGGCATCATTGCCAGGACCAAACGGCTGGCCGCTGGCTGAAACCATGACTGTTCGGCATCCACCATGATATTGACGTTGCGACTGCTGGCCCGATCGAATATACGGCGATAACGCGACACAATTTTTCTCCATTGTATTTGTTGTTCTGCATTTAGCGGCTGACGCTGTGTCATGCGCGTATAGAGTTCGATGTTGCCAAAAGCAGAGGGTTTAATAATAACAAACGGCAAATTTTCGGCCCTGGCCGCCATATCTATGAGCTGAAATGTATTTTTCAGGGCTAGATTAAAGTGCTTTGTATTATTTTCGCCCTCGGCCGCATAATCAATGGCGCAGCAGACGCCGTCCTGCGCCAGGCGGGACGCGGCGAGATCAACCTCCGCCAAGGATTGCCCGCCCAAATAAATACCATGAATTAATTTTAGCAGCCATGCAGGGCGGCATGCAAGATACCTTTTTAATATCCGTAATGAAAAGGTGCGCGTTATTGAGTGAGTTAATAAATTAGTGGTGATGTATTTAAATATTAGCGTACTAGTATTATATCTTGAATATATTTCACCGGTATTTATTTTCATGTTATCTCCACGCAGCCGGTATTCAAGTATACCGGCAATAGTCATTAAAGCGTGGCGGTTTGCCCACGGTATAGATGGCGGATAATATTATCGTCATTAAATTCTTCCCGTTCATGAATCACCCGGCGGTTATCCATGATCAGCAGATCGCCTTGCTGCCAGTAATGTTTGAAATAGTAACGAGGCTGTTTAAAAAAGGCGGTTAATTCCGCAAAAAAACGCGCGGTTTCCCACTCGTTATACCCTACGATGCGGCTTTCCCAACTGGCCGGATTGCTCTCATCAAAAGGAAAATAGATCAGCATTTTGCGTACCCAGCCCAAATCAGTGAAAACTGGCACCCTGAACCAATCCGCTGGGGACACATCCACGTAATAACCGCGCTCAAGCACTCTGACTTCAAACGTTTCTTCCTCCAGTACACGCAGCAGGTGACCGGGCATCTCTCGGCAGGCCAGAACATGATCGCAAATCGTAGTGGCGCCACGAAATTTCATATTGCGGATCTGCGCCGCATACAGAAACACTTGATCAACCTGGGTCAGAAGCAAACCGCCGTCGGCATGCAGCGGCAATTGCCCGCGGCCGGTAACGATTTTATTTTTCTCTCCCTCCAGTTTCAGGGTGTCGCGATAGCCAAACCCGACGCCGCCTTTTTCGTCGGTATACTCGACAATCGTGCCGAACGCCGAATAGATATCGCGAAAGCGGTCTGCATCCAGCGACAGGTTTTTAACCAGCACAAAACCCTGGCGCATCAGCAAATTTTTGATGCTGCCGGTACTGGCTGCCAGAAAGTCGCCAGCGGTGATGCCAGCGCCGAAACCGGTTGGCATAATGGGGTGATAGCATAGCTGTGGTTTCATCATATTGACTCCTGTTAATAGTTTTCGCCCAGCACCTTTTTGAAGTGCCGTTGCGCGTCACGAGCGGCAAACGCCTTTTTATGCACTGCCTTGGACTCCTCTCTAGAATGGTTCAGCGCCATGATAAAAGGTGCATTGACGGCGCGTTTGGTACTGGAGAAGGCGGATACCGGATAGCCGGCCAGCTGGCTGGCCTGGGCGAGAGCTGAACTGACAAGGTCTTGGCGGTCGGTAATCTGATTGACCAGGCGCAAATCCAGGCACCGTTGAGCATCCAACTCATCGCATTGGTAAATAATGTCGCGCATGGCGCTAAAACCGTGGGTAAAACGCAAAATTGCTGCGCCTACCGAGCAGCCGATGCCGTGTTTTAATTCCGGCATCACCAAACAAGCCTCCCGGGCCATAACCCTGCGGTCGAACATCATGGCGAATTGGAAGCCCATGCCAATGGCGTATCCATCCATGGCGGCGACGGTGGGCTTATCGACGTTGAGTACCGCCTGGTAAAGCGCGATGACGCGATCGATCCATTGCTCCACGGCCGAATCGCTATTCAGTTTTTTTACCTCGTTAAAGTCTCCGCCGGCGGAAAATGATCGATTATCGCCGCCATACACCACCACGGCATTTACGGCATCGTCTTGCGACGCGGCGGCGAGGGCGCGCCTTACCGCCGTTTCCAGCGCTTCATTAAAAGCATTATGTGTATTATGATGATTTAAGGTGATCAGCCGTACCGTACCGATATTCTCTTCCAGGACCATGATTAAACTCCTTTAAACAGAGCGGCCACGCGGGCGGGCGTCATATCGTCGACGGTCAGGTTGCCGGTAAGAAATGTCCGGTACATGGCATAAGCGACCCGGGTCTTGGCTCGATAATCACCGACCTCCGAGCCGAGCATATTGGCGAACGCGCGGTTCAGCGATGAACCCTCATGAATACCGATCTTGCGGCGCCAGACAATTTCCGGCGGCAGGCTGTGCAATTGATCGGCATATTCCCGCAGGATGACTTTTACTTCGTTATCGCGGATTTTAAAGTGGGGATCGAGGGCGTGGCAGAGGGTAATAAGATTGGTGCGCCAAAAGGGATGGTAGATTTCCAATCCGTAGTGGCGGGCGCCGACGCTTGAGAATTCGCCGGTCCAGCGCGTACGGTAAACCTGAGCCGCCAGCAACCGGTTGGGCTGTTCATAATGCTTGCCCGGCTGCAATATGCCGCCGAATAAGATATCCGACCCATAACCTGTCAGCATGCATTTCACCTCATGCTGCGCCAGGCGGTAAACGTTAAAGAGGCCGGACTGGATTTCAGCGGAAAGGCCATCAAAAATTTCGTTATGGTAAATGGCTTCGGCGATACCACGTATCACTTCCTGTTCGGAAAGGATATGCACCCGGTGTTCGGTTTTCAGCGTATCGGCCACCTGCTGCGAGAATTCAAATTCATTACTGTACTCAGTGCCGATAGAATAGGTTTTAATCCGGCGAAAATGCCGTTTTGCCAAGGCGGTTATCAAGCTGGAATCCAATCCGCCCGAGAGCGGAATGCCGGCGACGCCGTACCGTGAACCTAATGACGCCAGCGGCGTATTCAGGTAGCAGTCAATTAGCGCGAGCAGTGGGCCACGCGCCAGTTTCAGCGGTTCATTGCTAGCTGGGGCCACCATTATGCGACTTTCACAGCAGGCGTAATCCTGGGTATCATAAGTCAGGTAATTAAGGGTGCCCGGCTTGAGACGGCGGGCATTATGGATGGGCAGATAACTATCGGGATAATGGCTGTCGCGGCAAACGGCGTCAGCCGGATAAAAATCAAAAGCATCTTCGCCTTTCACTGCCCCGACAAATTTCAGGCGATCGGTTATCCATATGCCGCCATTATCTACTCTGTAGATCGGCCTGAATCCACGCGGGTCAGTTATAATAGTCAAAAAACCGTCCCGGCTCTCGATAATAAAACAGAAGTCGCCTTCCGCCAGCGCCAACGCGGCGTCGCCAAATCTTTCTTGCAGCAGATAAAGACAGGTTGCATTATTCATGGCATAGGCCTGCCCCTCGAAATGGCCGGCTAAGGAGGTTAAAAAATCGCGGTTATGAATATTGCCAATAAGATAAGCCGTGCCCGTAGCAAATTGATGAGTATAGAATGATGTATTTCCCCCAATAAATAAAAGTCCGCGGCGCAGATTTTGCACCAGGCCGCAATATTTTCTCTGGAGAATATCCATTGGCATGTCGCTATTACCCTGAATAATACAAAAACCATCGGTTGTCATTTTTCACCTCGTGAAATAACCCTAAAACTATTTTCCCGCTTCGCACATTGACAATGTAGGTATAATTTTCTTTAAAAAATACTGCGCTAAAGTGCAGTTTTTATGTTAGTAAGCTAGTTTACATTCGGCGAATAAATTATTTTATTGCGGTTATTAAATATAATGGGAAAGGTACTTTAATTGATAAATAAAAATGGTGATGGGCAAATGTCTATAAGCTATCCGGGAATGAAAGAGTCATAGCAGATAAATATTATATTCGTCCGGCCGATGCGCGGTTCCCCCGGGGACCGGCGTTCCCCGCATTCCCCGCGGATGTTTGCCACGACCGCAGGCCCGCTGGGGGCGGCTTTTATGTTACACTCTCTTATGCCGGCCTGGCGTTTTTAGGTTAGCATTGAAGTTGTCGATCAAACATCTTATAAAAGATCGTAGTGGTACCAATGCCAGTGGAAAAAAAACAGCTATTCACATGACACAAAATTTCCCACCGGCGTCAAAGTAACAGTTAACAAGGCGGTAACCGTGCCAAAAAAAACATATTCAGTCAGGTATGTTGCGGGACAGCCAGTTGAGCGTATTTTTCCACCACTAGCCTTCAGTCGCGCCGATCAGGCGCTGCCGCCCGGCGAACCGTTGCCGGGATCGCAGCAATTGCGGGTGATGGTATGGAATATTTTCAAACAGCAACGCGCTGATTGGCTCTCTGTGCTGCAAGGGTTCGGAAAGGATGCCCAACTGGTATTATTGCAGGAAGCCCAAACCACCCCGGAACTGGTGAGGTTCGCCACATCCCATTATCTGGCGACCGATCAGGTGCCGGCGCTGATTTTCCCCCAGCACCCGTCGGGTGTCATGACGCTCTCCGCGGCGCACCCGGTTTATTGCTGCCCGCTGCGCGAGCGCGAGCCGCTGCTGCGTTTGGCAAAGTCCGCCCTGGTGACGGTTTATCCTTTGCATGACGGCCAGTTGATGATGGTGGTAAACATCCATGCGGTCAACTTCAGCCTGGGCGTCGATGTTTATAGCAAGCAGCTCGGGCCGATCGGCGAGCAGATATTAAATCATCAAGGACCGGTGATTATGGCGGGGGATTTTAATGCCTGGAGCCGGCAACGCATTATGGCCCTGTATCGTTTTGCCGATCGCATGACCCTGCAGGAAGTGAAATTCCTTGATGACCAGCGCCGCCGTGCTTTTGGCCGCCCGCTGGATTTTGTCTTTTACCGTGGGCTTAACGTGACCGAAGCATCGGTATTAGTGACACAGGCCTCAGATCATAACCCCTTGCTGGTGGAGTTCGAGCCTCAGCCGCGCACCGATACGTTGGTCCCCGAGCCGCAGATCGTGGGCATTACTCCCCGCAAATAAGCCGCATGCCGTGAATTGCAGGCAAAAAAAAACAAGCACCGGGTGCTTGTTTTTTTGCCTGGAAAACGCTCAGGAATCCGATGCCTTGCCGTTTACGAACAGCGTCAGCTTGATGCCTGGCTGCAAGTTCCTGGCGTTGTCCAGCGCGCCGTTCCAGCGCATAACGTCGCGAATGTCGACATTATGCCGTTTGGCGATGCTGGCCAGGGAATCACCTTTACGTACCTGGTAGGTGATGCTGCTATTGCTGGTGCCGTTATTGGCCACCTGCAACGACTGCCCAATCTTCAGGTTATTGCCCGAACGCAAATTGTTCCATTTCATCAGGTCGCTGGTCTTGAGGTTCAGACGTTTGGCGATGCTCGAAAGCGTATCGCCGGAACGCACCTGATATTTAGCGCCGCTCGCTGCCGTATCCGCCAACTGGGTTGACTGCACGGCGGCAATATCACCCTCGGCCAAAGAGTCCCTTAGCTGTGAAGCGTGGGATTTCGGCAGCATGATATAGTGCGGACCATTTGGTGCGGTTACGTTACGTTTATAGCCGGTGTTATAGCTTTTCAACTTAGTTAACGATAATCCCGCCATTTCCGCCGCCTGGGTCAAGCCAATCTGCTGACCCACTTCCACCCGCGCCAACGCATGGTCGTTATTGCTTTTCGGCAACACAACACCGTATTGTTTGCTATTCTTAATAATATTACTAAGCGCTAGCATTTTCGGGATGTAAATCGTCGTTTCACGGGGCAGCGACAACGCCCAAAAGTCAGTGGATAATCCCTTGGCTTTATTGGACTTTATCGCTTGCATGATTCGCCCTTCGCCGCTGTTATAAGCCGCGATGGTTAACAGCCAATCGCCGTCAAACATACGATTAAGACGCTGCATCATATCAAGCGCAGCGGTGGTGGATGCGACGACGTCACGACGGCCGTCATACCATTGGTTTTGCTTTAAACCATAGTTCCTACCTGTTGTCGGCACAATCTGCCAAAGGCCAGCCGCGTTGGAGGCTGATGTTGCCTTGGGATCAAAAGCGCTCTCCACTATGGGTAGCAGTACCAGTTCCATCGGCATTTTGCGTTGCTTTATCTGCTCGACAATCCAGTACATGTACGGCTCTGCCCGTAATGTTACATCGTGGAGATAGCTCTTGTTGTGTAAATAACGCTTTTTCTGTTCGCGGATCCGGGCGTTTTCCGGTATCTGCATCTTCAGCTCGTCGCTAATGAAGTTCCACAAATCGGGTTGCGCGGGGCTTGAATCATCAAGCCATCGCGCCGAGGTCGCTCGGCCGTCTGTGTACTTTCCTGCTTCACCTTGACCTGCCGAAGAAACACTCTGTGCATGCTGTTCGGGTGGAGAATCGTCCGGCCTGGACGACTGGCAACCCACGAGCAAGACCGAGGCGATTAAGATCGCATGAGTCTTCATCTGTATGTCAATAGTTGCTTAAAAGACAGGCAATAATACTTTGAACATTCCTACATTACAACTAAAACCTTTAGAAATGATCCTTCTTCTCCCGTAATAAGGCGAAAATGCGCCATTCCTCGTCCAACGCATGATGTGGGTCTAATTTGTTTTGTAAATCAACGTCATGGCAGCGTAAGAAAAGGTTAATTTTACCCTCTAAATGTAGCGTTGTGGGCAGGCTGGCTTGGTTTTTTGCCCGTAACTGCTTAATTTTACGTTCATGAGCGACGATCTCTGGGTCTTGGGGCAAAATCGCTCTGGCAAAGGCCAAATTGGCTAACGTATACTCATGGGCGGCACAAATGAGCGTATCGGGTGGAAGCTGTTTAACTTTTTGAAAAGACTCATACATTTGCTTCGGCGTTCCTTCAAATAGCCGGCCGCAGCCCGCGGAAAACACCGTGTCGCCGCAAAATAGATAGGGCGCGCTATAAAAACCCACATGACCGAGGGTATGGCCGGGAAAAGCCAGCACGGAAAAGGCCATATCCAGTACCTGGACGGTGTCTCCTTCCCCGACGATGTGCCCGGCGCCTTTGCCGGCGGTTTCCCTGGGGCCGTAGACGGGCACATCAAAACGGGCCAGCAAGGCGGGGACGCCGCCCACATGATCGTGATGATGATGGGTTAATAAAATGGCCTTAAGGGTCAAGTGGCGCTCCGCCAGCGCGGCGAACACCGGCTCGGCTTCACCGGGGTCGACGATGATGCATTCCTGCTGGTCGTTTTGCAAAAGCCAAATGTAATTGTCCTGGAATGCGGGAATACTGATAAGATTCATTGTTCACCTCTGTTAATTTATTTTATGGCACTAAGAAGATAGTCAAACATGAAACCAGCGCAAATCACCCAGCCTATCATCGCGCCAACCTCATGGGACGACCTCCCATACGGAGAGAACTATCGCCGGGCGTTGGAGGCCAGCCTGCTCCCTTGGTGGCCTAAATTATTCGGGTTTCATTTGCTGAAGATTGGCGCGCTCAGCGCGGGGATCGACACGCAAAGCTGTGCCGTTTCGCACCAGGTCAATGTCGGCATCAAAGGGAACGACCTGCACGTAATCGCCGACCCTTTCCAATTGCCGTTCGCCAATAAGTCCACGGATGCCTGCCTGCTGGCGCACACCCTGTCCTACACCTCCGATCCGCATCGCCTGCTGCGGGAGGTGGACCGGGTGCTGATTGACGACGGTTGGCTGATTATCACCACCTTCAATCCGGTGAGTTTGCTGGGACTGGGCAAATTATGCCCGATTGTGCAGCGCAGGCAGCCTTATCGCAGCCGGATGTATACCCAGATGCGCTTACTGGACTGGCTGAGCATCCTTAACTTCGAAGTCTTGCACCGCTCGCGTTTTCAAGTACTGCCCTGGCGCCGCCGCGGCGGACGCCTGCTGAGCGAGCATTTGCCCGCCATTGGCTGTCTGAGCGTAATCGTGGCGCGCAAACGCACCTTCCCGCTCACGCTTAATCCGTTAAAAAGCAAAACGCTCAAGGCTTCCGTGCGGCGAACCGTGGGCGCCGCCAGCCGTGACAGCTGGCGGGACCGTTACTTCTCCGGCTGGTAGCCGATATCCTCAAACGCCGGGTTACACGCCGCGCTGCGCGCCAACTCATCGCAGCGCTCGTTTTCCGGATGGCCGGCATGGCCTTTAACCCAGTCCCAGCGCAAGACATGGGTTTGGATGGCTAAATCCAGCCGCTGCCACAGGTCCACATTTTTAACCGGTTTTTTTTCCGCCGTTTTCCAGCCGCGTTTTTTCCAGTTATGAATCCATTGCGTAATGCCCTGGCGCACATATTGGCTATCGGTGCTGATCACCACTTCGCAGGGGTCTTTGAGCGCTTCCAGCGCCACGATCGCCGCCATCAGCTCCATGCGGTTGTTGGTGGTGAGCCGGTAACCGGCGCTAAAAATTTTTTCATGCTGCTTATAACGCAGGATGGCACCGTAACCGCCCGGGCCGGGATTGCCCAGGCAAGATCCATCGGTGAAAATTTCTACCTGTTTCTGCATCTCTGGTAGACTACCTTCATGTGAAAAAAAACAAGTCTGACATAAATGAACGCTACGGGCACTGGAATTACGCGACAGATTGTTCTGGATACTGAAACCACCGGTATGAACAAACTGGGGATTCATTACGAAGGCCACAAGATTATCGAAATCGGCGCGGTGGAGGTGGTTAACCGCCGGCTCACCGGGCGGCACTTCCACGTTTACCTGAAACCGGATCGGCTGATCGACCCCGAGGCCTACAATATCCACGGTATCAGCGATGAATTCCTGGCGGATAAACCCACCTTCGAGCAGGTGGCCGACGAATTCCTCGAATTTATCCGCGGCGGCGAACTGGTGATTCATAACGCGCCGTTCGATATCGGCTTTATGGATTATGAGTTCGGCAAACTCAACCGGGGCATCGGTAAAACCGACACGTTTTGTAAAGTCACCGACAGCCTGCTGATGGCGCGCAAGCTGTTTCCCGGCAAGCGCAACAGCCTGGATGCGCTGTGCGATCGCTATTTGATCGATAATACCAAACGCACCCTGCATGGGGCGCTGCTTGACTCCGAAATTCTGGCGGAAGTCTATCTGGCCATGACCGGCGGCCAGACATCCATGCGTTTTTCCATGGAAGGTGAAAGCGGCCGGCGCAATGCGGACGGCGGCGAGAATATCCAGCGGGTCCAGCGCGCCCAGACGCAGCTAAAGGTGATCTACGCCAGCGATGAAGAAATGGCGGCCCATGAACACCGTCTCGATCTGGTGAAAAAGAAGGGCGGCAGCTGCTTATGGCGGCCGGAAAATGAGGCGCAATCCCAATAAAATCATTTGCTCCGGCTGATAAAACAACGTTATGCCGAAATTATCGCCAAACGAGATGCCCGCGCGTGAAAAGCATTGACGCGGCACGGTGCTAACCGTACTATTCGCCTCGCTTTCCCGACAAAGCACATGTGCGGTGTGGTAGTTCAGTCGGTTAGAATACCGGCCTGTCACGCCGGGGGTCGCGGGTTCGAGTCCCGTCCACACCGCCAATAAATTCCCAATGGGCTGCTGCGATTTCGCTGCGGCCCATGTTGTTTTTAATCGCATGGTTTTTTTGCCGGCCGATTCTCGACCTTACCCCGTTACTGTTCCGTTTTACCGGCCTATCTCCATGATGTCTAGACACAAATTTCCGGCGCAAACCGCTTTCCCTTCATAATCCCGGTCGGATAGCCTATATTTTATAACGCTAAACTCCCATGCGGATCTAAATCAGGGCCAATCACATGTCGCACCTGCCAGTCCCGGACGCTCATCACGCTCCCGCCATACCCCATCATGCCGGCAGTGACCCGGACATAACGCCGGCCGCTCCCGCTCCGGCGAAACCCGCCCACCTCATCACCCTGGCGTTAATCGTCATCTTAACCGGTATCGGCGCGGGCCTGGGCGGCATGCTGCTGGCCCTGTTGCTGCATGCCGTACAGCATCTGGCCTATGGTTATAGTCTGCGCAACATTGTCAGTCCGGAAACTTTTTTGATGGGCGTGAGCGCGGCGCCGGGACAGCGGCGGGTAATGATTCTTACCCTGTGCGGATTGGTGGCGGGGATGGGCTGGTGGACCCTGTATCGCTTCGGCCGGCCGCTGGTCGGCATTAAGCGGGCGATTGCCGCGGATGCGCCGCTGATGCCCCCCGGCAGTACCTTGGCCCATGTATTGTTACAAATTATTACGGTCGCGCTGGGTTCTCCGCTGGGACGGGAGGTGGCGCCGCGGGAACTGGGGTCCATGCTGGGCGGATGGTTATCCCACTATGCCCGGCTGCCGCTGGACCAGCGGCGGCTGATTGTCGCCTGCGGCGCGGGCGCCGGTTTGGCGGCGGTCTATAATGTGCCGCTGGGCGGGGCGGTCTTCGTGCTGGAAGTCCTGTTGGCCGCCTTCAACTGGCCGGCGGCCATGATGGCCCTGACCGCTTGCGCCATTGCCGCGTCCGTGGCCTGGTTTGGACTGGGAGCGGAATCCCAATATGTGGTGGCTCATTTTCCCGTGAGCGCCAGCTTGATGACGTGGTCGTTAGTCACCGGTCCGCTATTTGGCCTGGCGGCCCATGGTTTCGTTAAATTGACCGCGGCGGCGCGGCGGGATGCGGCCCGCGGATGGCGGCTGCCGGTATTCGCATTGATCAATTTTGTGATTATCGGCTGCCTGGCGGTCTGGCTGCCGCAACTGCTCGGTAATGGCAAGGGACCGGCGCAGCTGGGTTTTAGCAGCGCCCTGACGATAGGCATGGCGGGGCTACTGCTGGTGCTTAAGGTGGCCATTACCGCCGCCACCCTGCGCGCCGGGGCCGAGGGCGGCCTGTTGACGCCCGGCTTGTCCAATGGGGCGCTGTTGGCGGTGGTGCTGGGGGGATTATGGAGCTTGATCTGGCCCGGCGTGCCGATGGGGGCATTTGCCATTATCGGTGCCGCCGCGTTTTTGGCCACTTCGATGAATATGCCGATTACCGCGATTGTCCTGGTGACCGAATTTACCCGCATCGATCATGACTTTCTGGTGCCGATGGCCCTGGCGGTGGTGGGGGCAATGTGCGCCAGCAGGCTATGCGCCCGTTGGCCGCGATGGGGAAGAGGCGGAAAACCCGCGGATCAGCCTGCCTGAGCCGGCAGGTTGATGGCGCATTAACCGGCGTATTGGGCGATGCCGTTGCCGAATGACCAGTTTTCTTTCTTAACTTCGATCAGATTGATAAACACATCTTCAAGAGAAACGCCCAGCGCTTCATGCAGGCCGCTGGCGATGCTTTTGTAGAGCGCCTTTTTCTGCTCGGTGCTGCGGCCTTCATTAAGGGTGATTTGAACGATTACCAGCTTATCGGTGCGATTGATGCCCAGATAACCGGCATCATAAATAAAATGATCGCCATCATGCTCGTTGAGAATCTGGAAATTGTCATGTTCGGGCACGTTAATGGCGCTTTTTAGCGATTGATATACCACCCTGCCGATGCGCTTAATGTAGGTGGGGTCGGGATTTTTCTTAATGTCGATACGGACCAAGGGCATAATGTACTCCATAAAAAAGGGCGGCATGGCCTGCCATCGGGATATCGATGGCTAATAGTCAGCAATAGTAGATTATGACCAAACTCCATGCAACCGCCGCCGCGCGGGGATACCTTATCGCCATGGCTTACTCTTTAGGGGCCGTCGCCACACCGGCATATCGCATATCAGGGCTGGCGACCCGATCGTGGCGGGCCAGATAACGATAGCAACCGCCGCCCAGAAGCACGCCGATAAACCAGCTGAAATTCGCCACCGGATGCATGCTCGGCGTGAAACTGATCGCCAGGCCGATGGCAACCGCCGGCGCCAATGCCATCACCGCCTTGGGATTAAAACCGTTGCGATACCAATAGCGGCCGGATGCCGTGGCGTTGAACAGGTCGTCCACCGAAATTTCGCCGCGCTTGATCAGATAAAAATCCGCTACCAGAATGCCGAATAACGGGCCGATAAACGCGCCCAGCACGTCCAGGGTGTAATGAATCAGCTCCGGGGATTGGAACAGGTTCCAGGGCGTAAGCAATACCGACCCCACCGCGGCAATCATCCCCCCGGTGCGAAAGCTGATTTTCTGCGGGGAACAATTGGAAAAATCAAAGGCCGGGGAGACAAAGTTCGCCACGATATTGATACCGATGGTGGCGATAATCATGGTTAACAGTCCCAAGGCCACCGCCACGCTGCTGCCGACGCGGCTGACGGTTTCGATGGGATCGGTGATCATCTGGCCGAACAGGCTTTGCGTGCCGGAAACGATGACCACGGTGACAATGGAAAACAGTAAAAAGTTAAAGGGCAGTCCCCAGCGATTGCCCCGGCGAATCTCGCCCATGGTTTTACCGTAGCGGGAAAAATCACCGAAGTTCAGCAGCGGACCGGAGAAATATGAGACCACCAGCGCCACGGCGGTCAGCATTTGCCAGGCCTGCTCGCCGCTGGACAGCGTTTTGCTGCTCAGGGTAAAAGAGATATTGCTCAAGCCGGTTTGGTAGAGTATCCAGCCCGCCAGCGCCAGCATCACCACGTAAACCGCCGGACCGGCGAAGTCGATGAAACGCTTGATGGCCGACATGCCGTGCCAAAAAACCATCGCCTGCAAAAACCACATCAGGCCAAAACAGATCCAGCCCAGCCCCGACAGGCCCAGCCAATGGCTTTGGGTCATGGGCTGCAACGCCGGGAAGAATTTCAGCAATACCAGCATCAGGGCATTGGCCGCCAGGAATGTCTGGATACCATACCAGGCGAAGGCGATCAGGCCGCGTATCACTGCGGGGATATTGGCGCCGAACACCCCGAACGCCTGCCGGCAAATCACCGCGTAGGGCACGCCGGCCATCTGGCTCGGCTTGGCCACCAGGTTGGCGCAAATTTGCACGATGCAGATCCCCACCAGCAGGCATGATAATACTTGCCAGCTCGCCAGGCCAAGGGTGAAGAAACTGGCGGCAACCACATAACCGCCCATGCTGTGCACATCCGACATCCAAAATGAAAAAATATTGTACCAGCTCCAGGTTTGCTGCCGGGTAGGCGCGAGATCCTCATTGGTGAGCTTGGGGCTATAGTGGCTATGATCGACAGCCGCGCTGTTCGGGGACAGATATTTTGGGGACAGATGGTTACCGTTTGGCATGGAACGTGCTCCTCTTAAACACCAACCCATAGGTAGACGATGAAAATCGTGGTCAAGGGAGAATTTGCAGGATTCAGGCCAAGAGTAAAAAATCGTGTATACAAAATATTTATATTACGTATACGATAAAATCTAAAAACGTATACAGGAGCGGCTATGACCAGTTGGTACGGGCTGAAAAACACTATTTTTTCGCCAGATAAAGACGATGCGATCTATCACGCCATCGTGAAATCCATTGTGGAACATCAGCTGTTGCCCGGCAGTAAATTACCGGAAGAGGCCCTGGCCGCCGTATTCGGCATCAGCCGGACCGGGATTCGTAAAGTGTTGCAACGCCTTGCCGTGGTGCAATTAATTACCTTAACGCCCAAGCGTGGTGCCCAGGTGGCGATGCCGGGGGTGGATGAGGCCCGTAACGTGCTCAGCACCCGCTGCCTGCTGGAGTGCGCTAATTTGCCCAGGGTGGTGGACGCATGCGAATCAACCCATATCACCGCCCTTGAAAGCCTGTTGGCCGACGAACAACAGGCCCATGACGAACGCGACGGCGCCACGGCTATTCGCCTATCGGCGCTGTTTCATGTGCAGCTTCAGGCCATTGCGGGCAACGAGGTGCTCACGCAAATGGTCTCGCAGCTCACATTGCGCTCATCGCTGGTGATTGCCGCTTACGGCACGCCCTGGCAGCAGGGCTGCCGCTGTCACGATCATAGAGCGCTGGTGGCGCTGTTAACACAGCGCCGCACCGCCGATCTGGCTAGCCAGATGGAGCGGCATTTCGCGGATATTTTGGCCAATTTGCGCTTTGAGCGCAGCGGCGAAACCACGCCGGATTTCGCCCGGCTGTTCGGCTTGGCGGTGAAGGAGTAAAACCATGGCGTCATGTTGTATACAATTGATTAATCCCAATACCAGCCGCGCCATGACCGATCGTATCCATTGGGCGGCACGCAGGGTCGCCGCTCCCGGCACCGAGATTATGGCGGTCTGCCCGGCCGAGGGGGTGCCCTCGGTGGAGGGGCATTTTGACGAAGCGGTCGCCGCCCTGGGCGTGTTGCAATTAGTTAAGCAGGGGCGCGCGCAGGGGGTCAGCGGGCATGTAATCGCCTGCTTTGGCGACCCGGGCTGCTGGCGGCCAGGGAATTGGCCAGCGCGCCGGTGGTGGGCATCGCCGAGGCGGCAATGCATATGGCCACCCTGGTGGCCACCCGCTTTTCGGTGGTGACCACCTTGCCCCGCACCCTGGTTATTGCGCGCCATCTGCTGCACAGTTACGGCTTTGAGCGGCACTGCGCCCGGCTGCGCGCCATTGACCTGCCGGTGCTGGCCCTGGAGGACGGTTCGGGCCTCGCCCGGGAGAAGGTGCGCGAGCAATGCCGGCTGGCCCGGCGGGACGACGGCATCGGCGCCATTGTCCTGGGCTGCGCCGGCATGGCGGATTTAGCCCTTGAGCTCACCGCGGAGCTGCGATTACCGGTGATCGACGGCGTTAGCGCGGCCATCAAATTAATTGAATCGCTGCACGGCATGGGTCTGGCCACCAGCAAGCATGGCGATCTCAATTTTCCCCTGCCAAAAGAACTAACCGGGCTTTTTAACGGACTAAACTAAAATAGCAGCTCTCTAAAAGGAACTGAATATGAGTGAAGCGACCGAAAAGAAAAGCTTTTCTTTCAATAACAAAAATTATCCGCGCGACCTGATTGGTTATGCCGGTAAGCCTCCTCATGCCGCGTGGCCGGATAACGCCCGGATTGCGGTGCAATTTGTCCTCAATTACGAAGAAGGCTCGGAAAGCAACGTATTGCACGGCGACGCGGGTTCCGAACAGTTCCTATCCGATATTATGGGCGCGGCCAGTTATCCGGAACGCCACATGTCGATGGATTCCTTATATGAATATGGTTCCCGCGCGGGTTTCTGGCGTATCCATCAGGAATTCCAGCGCCGGGGCCTGCCCTTGACCATTTTCGGCGTGGCGATGGCCCTGGCGCGCAATCCCCAAGTGGTGGAAGCGATCAAACAGGCGCGGTACGACGTGGTCAGCCACGGCTGGCGCTGGCTGCATTACCAGGGTATGGATGCCAAAACCGAACGCCAGCATATGCACCAGGCGGTGGACGTATTAACCGAATTGTTCGGCAACACGCCGCAGGGATGGTATACGGGGCGTGACAGCCCCAATACCCGCCGGCTGGTGGTCGAGCACGGCGGTTTTTTGTATGACAGCGATTATTACGGCGACGATTTGCCCTTCTGGACCCGGGTGTCCTGTACGGACGGATCGGTAAAACCGCATTTGATTGTGCCCTATACGCTGGAGGCCAATGATATGCGGTTTGCCTCGCCCCAGGGTTTTAACAGCGGCGATCAGTTTTATACCTACCTTAAAGACAGTTTCGATGTGCTGTATGCCGAGGGGGAATACGCGCCCAAGATGATGTCGGTGGGGATGCACTGCCGGATTCTGGGGCGGCCGGGACGTTTTCGCGCGCTACAGCGTTTCCTGGACTATGTGCAGCAGCATGAGCGGGTATGGATTTGCCGCCGCCAGGATATCGCCGAGCACTGGATTGCCCATCAACCCTATCAGGCCGTCCTTCCCGAACAGGATAAACACGTTTAGCTCCCGGCGGCGGGGCTTAGTTCATCAGGCTGACATGGGCCGCGACAATTCGCCAGCCGCAGGCCAGCTTTACCCAGGTCTGCGTTTGGCGGCCGGTTTTATCGCTGTCGGCACGGGTGAACTCCGTACTGGCCACCGCCAGATCGTCGCCATAGGTGGTGATCACCGTGTTTTGCAATATGCGGTCAAGGCCCGCCGACGGTCTTGTCGCCCTGAATGCCTGGATGGCTTCGATACCGTAGAGATTTTCGCCGGCGCCGTAGCGGATGGTACGCGGATCGTGCCAAAACAGCTCATCGAGCACGGCGACGTCGTTGGTGATTAACGCTTGCTCATAGCGGTAAAAAGCGGCGTTAACTTCCGCCAAAATGGCGGGACGATCGATAAATTCACTTTTCATGCTGCATTTACTCTTGCTGTGGTCACTATGACAATGCCGCGTCGCTCCAGCGCCCGGCCGGTTAGAGTAGCACTGCCGGACGTTGCCGGCGTCATTATGTTTTCGCGCTCAGCCAGAATCAGAATCCCGCGGCGCTGCCATTGCTGCGCGGATCGAACGCGCCTTCCAGCATGCCGTTGATATGGCGTATCACCGCGCCCGCGTGGCCGACGGACTCGCTATAGTCCGGCAGCATCTCCACCCGGTGTCCCAAAGCGCGCAGGGCGGTCACGGTAGCGGCGGAAAAACGGCTCTCCAGCTTCAGGGTATCGGTGGCCTGTCCCCAGGTGCGGCCGAGCAGCCAGCGGGGCGCGCTGATGGCTTGCTGCAGCGGCATGCCTTGCATCACATGGCGGATAAACACCGCCGCCTGGGTTTGCGGCTGGCCGTCCCCCCCCATGGAGCCATATACCATGGTGCGGCCGTCGTATAGCCGCGCCGCAGCGGGATTAAGGGTATGAAAGGGATATTTTCCCGGTTCAAGCGCCCAGAGATGCTGCGGGTCCAGGCTGAAAGATGCGCCGCGGTTTTGCCACAGGACGCCGCTTGCGGGCAACACCACGCCGCTACCGAATTCGTGATAAATACTTTGAATAAAAGAGACGGCGACCCCGCTGCTGTCAACGGCGCCCATCCATACCGTATCCCCCGGCGCCAGCTCGCTGCCCCACGGCGCCGCCCGGGCGCAATCGATACGGCCGGCCAGGTCGGCGAGCACCTCCGGCGCCAGCAGGGCCTGCGCATCAATAGTCATATGGCCGGGATCGGTTATCAGCTCATCGCGCAGCGCAAACGCCAGCTTGGTCGCTTCGACAATCCGGTGGATGGTCTGGTTTTCCGGCTGTCCGCTCATGGCGAGGCGATCCGTAAGTCCCAGTATCATCAGCGATACCAGCCCCTGGGTAGGAGGCGCCAGATTATAAATCTCCCCTTGCTCGTGCAGCAGGCGCAGGGGCGTGCGCCGTTGGGCGCGATAGGCCGCCAGATCGGCGCCGGTCACCGGCATGCCGAGGCGGTCCATATCTTTGGCCATGGCGGCGGCCACGGTGCCGCGATAGAAACTATCCAGTCCCTCCAGGGTCAGCGTGGTCAGGGTGGCGGCCAACTGCGGCTGGGTAAACCGGCTGCCGGCGGCGGGCACATTTCCGCCGGGCAAAAATAGCGGCGCAAAGCCTTTAAGCTCCGCGAGTTCGGCGAACTTGGCCCGGGAGGCCTGTTCCTGGGATAACGACAGCGGCATGCCGTCGGCGGCGTAGCGTATCGCATCCGCCAGCAGGCGCGACAGCGGCAGCGGCCGGGCGCCCATCTCCCGCGCAACGCCCAGGGCTTCCTGCCAGCCGCCCACGGTGCCCGCCACCGTTAAGGCGGATTTGACGCCGCGGTGGGGAATGCGGGTTTCCCCCTGGTAAAAGCCGGTAGTGGCCAATTCGCCCGCCGGGCCGCTGGCGTCAATGGCGATAGGATCGCCATGGGGCGGCACGATCAGCCAAAATCCGTCGCCGCCGAGTCCGTTCATATGGGGGTAGACCACCGCGATGGTCGCTGCGGCGGCCACCATGGCTTCAATGGCGCTGCCGCCCTCGCGCAGAATGGCCAGCGCGCTTTCGCTGGCCAGATGGTGCGGAGTCACCGCCATCCCCATGGGGGCCATATTGCTGTTGATCATGCTGATGCTTCCTTTATCCCCGTAGGCCATGGTAATTATTATGGTAATTATTAAGCAAGAGGCGTTCCAACCTGCGGCCGTGCGCGGGCATGCCCGCCGGCAGGGGTGCCGAACGGCGAGTTATGCTAGGGTAGAATGCAATACAGGGCCATCGGGAAAGGACGATTATGCAGTTTAACGAGCGGCTGCGCGCCGGCTATGCGCAGCTTTCGCCGCAGGAGCAGCGGGTAGCCGGGTTTATTTTTGACCATTATGACGATATGACCAGCTATAACAGCGCGGAGCTGGCGCGGCTGAGCGGCGTGTCCAAGGCGACCGTCAGCCGCCTGTTCAAGCGGCTGGGTTATGCCAGCTATCGCCAGGTGCGCGAGGAACTGCGCACCCTGCGCCAAAGCGGAATGCCGCTGGCCGACAGCCGTGACGCGGTGCAGGGCAATACCCTGCTGGCGCGCCATTATAAGCAGGAGATGGCCAACCTGACGCACTGGGCGACGCGCCAGGATGCGGAAGAATTCGCCGCGGTGATTCAGGGGATGCAACATGCCCGCAGGCTGTGCCTGGTGGGCTTGCGCAATAGCTATCCGGTGGCCATGCACCTGCGCCAGCAGCTTGTGCAGATCCGCGGGCAGGTCAGCTTGCTGCCGCAGCCGGGCCAGACGCTGTCTGAAGATATTGTCGATCTTGATGCGGGAGATATGGTTATCGTGGTGGCTTTTCGCCGGCGCCCCCGGCAAATCCGTCCGCTGCTGGCGCAACTGCAAAACCGCCAGGTGCCGGTATTGCTGATTAGCGAACCCCAGGCGCGCGCGTTAATTCCCCTGGCCCGCTGGCATTTCGCCGTCCCCCTGGACAGCGTGTCCGCCTTTGATTCCTACTCCTCGGCCATGAGTTTGGCGAATCTTATCAGCAATGCCCTGCTGCATGATGCGCTGGCGACCGGCCGGCTGAGAATCCACCAAATCGCCGGGCTGTATGGCGAACTGGATGAACTGGAGCCGCGGGATTGACAGCGCCGATGGAAACCGCGCCACTGATTGCCCCGATTTATCCCCCTGGCCGCCGGATTGCGCCCTAAAAAAGTGCTTTAGCCCTCAATTGGTGCGGCCAAGTCTTCTGGAATGTTTCCTATTATCCGGGCGCTGCTTGGATACTATTTACACGCTATCCGCCTGCATCCCCTGAAAGCCCGGTTTGCGCGCCGCGGCGCCGGGTTTGTCAAACGCGCGGGCGAGATGGCACAGTAGTTGCAAATTTAGTTGCAGATGGCATAAATAAGAACCGATAGTTTCATTACGCTTACCTGACTGCCTCAGGGCAGGGCAAAAGGATACACCAGTGACTATGGCAAATTTCGATCAAATCAATCCCCCGCACCGCCTGCTGATGGGACCGGGGCCGATAAACGCCGATCCCCGGGTGCTGCGGGCGATGGCCAGCCAACTGCTTGGCCAGTACGATCCGGCGATGACCGGTTATATGAACGAAGTGATGGCGCTGTACCGGGCGCTGTTTCGCACTGAAAACCGCTGGACGCTGCTGGTGGACGGCACCTCGCGCGCCGGTATCGAAGCGGTGTTGGTCTCGGCGATCCGTCCCGGCGATAAAGTGCTGGTGCCGGTGTTTGGCCGCTTCGGCCATCTGCTGTGCGAGATTGCCCGCCGCTGCCGCGCGGACGTGCACAGCATCGAAGCGCCCTGGGGGGAAGTGTTCAGTCCCGAGGCGATCGAGGACGCCATCAAACGGGTGCGCCCGCGCGTGCTGTTGACCGTGCAGGGCGATACGTCCACCACTATGTTGCAACCGCTGGAGCAACTGGGGGACATTTGCCGCCGGCACGATGTACTGTTTTACAGCGACGCCACCGCTTCGTTTGGCGGCAATCCGCTGGAAACCGACGCCTGGGGGCTGGATGCGGTGTCCGCCGGCCTGCAAAAATGCCTCGGCGGCCCCTCCGGCAGCGCGCCGGTGACGCTCAGTCCGCGTTGCGAAGCGTCCATCCGCCGCCGCGCCTGTGTGGAAGCGGGCATCCGCACCGCCGAGCATCGGCAAGGCGAGGACGAGATGATTTACTCAAATTATTTCGATCTGGGCATGATCATGGATTACTGGGGACCGGAGCGGCTCAATCACCATACCGAAGCCACCAGCATGCTGTTTGCCGCCCGTGAATGCGCCCGCCTGTTGCTAGCGGAGGGGATCGACGCGGCCATTGCCCGCCATAAGCTGCACGGCGGGGCGATGCTGGCCGGCATTCGCGGCATGGGGCTGGAGGTGTTCGGGGATATGCGGCATAAAATGAATAATGTGCTGGGCGTAGTGATTCCGCCGGGCATCGCCGGTGAGCAGGTACGCCAGATGATGCTCAATGATTTCGCCATCGAAATCGGCACGTCGTTTGGGCCGCTGCACGGCAAAATCTGGCGTATCGGCACCATGGGTTATAACGCCCGCAAAGACTGCGTGATGCAAACCCTCGGCGCCCTGGAAGGCGTATTGCACCGGCTCGGATTCGTCAGCCCGCAGGGCGCCGGACTCCAGGCGGCCTGGGATAGCTATGGGGCGCCGGCGTGATGGGGGCGCATCGGCCGCCGCAGGCGGAGATGCCGGCGGAATTGGCCGATGACGCCGCCCGGCGAGTGATGCTGCGCTGCGATATATTGGCCGGAATTACCGAAACCCCGGGCCAGCTGACCCGGCGTTATCTGTCGCCGCAGCATGTGCAAGCCAATCTTCAGGTGGCCGATTGGCTGCGCGCGGCGGGCATGCGGGTGTGGCAGGACGGCGTCGGCAATATTTGCGGGCGTTATGAAGGTTTGCAACCCGATCTGCCGGCCATTTTGCTGGGCTCGCATCTGGATACGGTGCGTAATGCCGGGCGTTATGACGGCATGCTGGGGGTGCTGGCGGCCATTGAAGTGGTGCAATTTTTGCACAGCCGGCAACTGCGCCTGTCCACGGCGATTGAAATCATCGGTTTTGCCGACGAAGAGGGCACGCGTTTCGGCATCGCCCTGCTGGGCAGCCGCGGCATTACCGGCACCTGGCCCGCCGATTGGCTGGGACGGGAAGATGCGGACGGTATCAGCGTGGCCCAGGCCCTGCGCCAGGCGGGGCTTGACCCGCTGCGCATCGGCCGGGCTAAACGCGATCCCCGGGCCTTCAGCGCTTATCTGGAATTGCATATCGAACAGGGACCCTGCCTGGAGCAGGCGGGGCTGGCCCTGGGCGTAGTGTCGGCCATCAACGGCGCCCGTAGGCTGAATTGCCGGTTCAGCGGGGTCGCCGGGCACGCCGGTACGGTGCCCATGGCGCTGCGCCGGGACGCGCTGAGCACCGCGGCGCGCTGGATCGCGGAGATTGACGATCGCGCCGCCGCCCACGGGCCGCAGTGGGTGGCGACGGTGGGCATGTTGCAGTGTCTGCCGGGGGCGGTGAACGTGATCCCGGGCGACGTGACGTTGACGCTTGATGTGCGCGGCCCGGACAATGCCGAGCTGGACGCGCTGCTGGCGGCATTATTGGATCGCGCCGGGACCATCGCCCACGCGCGCGGGCTGACGTTTACGGCGGAACAGTTCTACCGCATCGACGCCACCCCGTGCGACGCCGTTTTACAGGCGCGACTCGGCGACAGCGTATGCCGGGTCCAGTCCGTTAGCCCGGCCTTGCCCAGCGGCGCCGGCCATGATGCCATCGCGGTGGCGGAATGTTGGCCGGTGGGCATGCTGTTTGTACGCTGCGAGCGCGGCATCAGCCATCATCCGGATGAATCGGTCCTGGCGGCGGATGTGGCGCTGGCGATCCGCGCCTATGCCGATGCGGTGATATCCCTAACGTAGTAGGGCGAAAGGAGGATTGATCGTGACGCTTGATGATTTTAATCTGGCCCCGCGGCAGGTCGTCAGCGACATGCTGCTGGCCTGCGCGGCAATCCCCGCCTGGGCCGACGCCATTATCGCGGCCCGCCCGTTTGCCGGCAGGGATCGGCTGATCGGGCTGGCCGGGGATCTGGCCTTGGGCTGGCGGCCGGAACAGGTAGCCGGGGCGCTGGTCCATCATCCGCGCATCGGCGAACGGCCCGGCGGCGGGGATGTTCAATCCCGCCATTCCCGCCGCGAGCAGGCGGCGGTGGACCCGGCCGACGCAACGCTTGCCGCTGAGCTGCTGGCCGGCAATCGCCGCTATGAACGGCGCTTCGGCCAGGTGTTCCTGGTGCGCGCCGCCGGACGCAGCGGGCACGAAATCCTGGCCCTTCTGCAACGGCGCCTGACGCACAGCCGGGCGCAGGAGCAGCGTGAAACCGCCATGCAACTAAGGGAAATAGCCCTGTTACGTTTACAAGAAGGGATATCACAATGAGCAAAGTTACCACCCATATACTGGATACCTCGCGCGGTATCCCGGCGGCCAACGTCAAAATCAAGCTGGAGATCGAGCGCTACGGAATGTGGGAGAAAATCAGCGAAGGGTACACGGATGACGACGGCCGGCTGCGCACCTTGACCCCGCAGGGACTCATGCCGGGCCGTTATCGTATGAACGCCGCCGTCGGCGCCTGGTTTGCGCGCCAGGGAATTTCGTCGCTCTATTGCGCCGCCATAGTGGATTTTTTTATGCGCGAAACCGATACGGATTTACATTTGCCGCTGCTGATAAGCCCCTACGGCTGGTCCACCTATCGGGGCAACTGAGCGCATCCGGTATTGACGCGCGCGCCGTGCTACTCGCCCAGGCTGAACGTATCGGCATCCATCCAGGCGGGGAATGCTTCGCGATACTGGCGCAGCGCGTCCAGCGATAATTCGGCCTCCAGGCATACCGCCGCGCCCGGGGCGCCCTGGGCCAGCACCTTGCCCTGCGGGTCGATAATCATGCTGTCGCCGCTGTACTGGTGCCCGTTGCCGTCGCTGCCGACGCGGTTACAGCCCGCCACGTACGCCTGGTTTTCAATAGCCCGCGCCGCCAGCAGGGTTTGCCAGTGATAGGCGCGCGGGGTCGGCCAGTTGGCCACAAACAGCGCTAAATCGTAATCCTGCCGGTTGCGCGACCATAGCGGGAAACGCAAGTCGTAACACACCTGCGGCAAAATACGCCAACCGCGCCACTCCACCACCAGCCGCCGTTGGCCCGCCTGATAATATTGATGCTCATTCGCCATGCGAAACAGGTGGCGCTTATCATACACATGCACCCGGCCCTGCGGTTCCACCAGCAAAAAGCGGTTTACCGCGCCGTCAGGCGTGCCGATGGCGGCGCTGCCGCCAATCAAGGCGTCGGCGGTGTCGGCCCATTGCCGCATCCATTCCACCACCCGGCTTTGGGGCAGGGCGTTGCCCGCCGCCTCCATGGCGAAACCGGTGGTGAACATTTCCGGCAAAATAATCACATCGCGGCCGCTGGCGGCGGCCAGCAGGCCGTCGAAATGCGCCAGATTGGCCTCGCCGTCCATCCAGGCCAGCGATTGCTGCAACAGGCTGATTTTCAAAGTCGACATAAACGCTCCGCGGCGGCATCAAGGGTGGCGTCCTGCTTGGCAAAGCAAAGCCGGATCAGTTTGTGCGGGAAAGGATCGGCGCAGAACACCGACAGGGGAATCGCCGCCACCCCGATATTGATGGTCAGCCACTGGCTGAAGGCGACGTCATCCAAATCGGAAACCGCGCTGTAATCGGCCAGCAGGAAATAGGTGCCCGCGCAGGGCAGCAATTCCAGGCGGCTGGGCGCCAGGGCCTGCACCAGATGATCCCGGCGATCGCGATAGAAATCCGGCAACTGCCGCCAGTGCTGCGGTTCGGCGCGCAGCATATCGGCCAGCGCCAGCTGGGACGGGGTATTCACCGCGAACGTCAGGTATTGATGCACCTTGCGCACCTCGGCGCTCAGCGCCGCTGGCGCCACGCAGTAGCCCACTTTCCAGCCGGTCATATGATAGGTCTTGCCAAACGACGAGACGGCGATGGACCGCTGGCGCAGCTGCGGATGCGCCAGCACGCTGGCATGGCCCGCCGCGTCAAAGCAGATATGCTCATACACTTCGTCGCTCAGCACGTAGATTTCCCGTCCGGCGATGGCCTGCCACAGCTGTTCAAAGTCCGCGGCATGCCAGACGGTGGCGGACGGATTGTGCGGCGTATTGAGGATCACCAGCCGGGTACGATCGTTGAGCTGGGCGCGAAACGCAGCCCAATCCACGCTGAAGGACGGCGGTTGCAGCGCGATGCGGCGGTTGACGCCGCCGGCCAGGGTTACCGCCGGGGCATAGCTGTCATAGCTGGGATCAAAACTGATCACCTCGTCGCCGGCGCGCACCAGGGCGCTGATGGCGGCAAACAGGGCTTCGGTGGCGCCGGCGGTCACCGTGACCTCCAAATCCTGATCCGGCCGCCAGCCATAAATAAGCTCGGTTTTATCGGCAATCGCCGCGCGCAGAGGCGCCGCGCCGGTCATGGGGGCATACTGATTGGCGCCCTGGCCCACATGATGCGCCAGCCGCGCTTTCAGGTAGTCGGGGCCGTCAAAGTCGGGAAATCCCTGCGACAGGTTGATGGCCTGATGCTGCTGCGCCAGCGCGCTCATTTGGGTAAAAATGGTGGTGCCCAACGACGGGAGCTTGCTTTCAGGAACGTACGTCTTGCTGCTCATGGCTAATTACCACTCTCAAAAGCCGGTTTTTAAGCCAATATAACACGCCCAGCGTAATTAACAATCGGGACGTTTAGATGGGTAAACGGCTAAACATAGTGGGTTTCGCGATTCTTAAATAGACCGGTATGGCGTGAGCCAAGCGTCGCCAGGCCAAAGGCTGGATTCAAGCGGAAGCGGTGGCCTGAGCCAATATCAATCGCAGCACGATTGCCAAAATGCAAACCGCCAGCGTCAGGAGTCTGCTGGAAAAAAAACGGCACGTATGATAAGCCGCTGTTAACAGGCTTATGTGACGCTGTTAATGTTAAGCGTAACAATGCAATGTAACAAAAAAATCATGTGATTAAGGTCACATATTTAATTTAGGTAAACCCGTTTAATGCCTCTACGCCACGTGATAAAAGAGTAGAGCCGAATAAAAAGGTGTCGCGCGGACTGTATAATGGCACCGACAACCAGGATAAATGTTATGCGTAACCATCGGGTGAGTTTACAGGATATTGCCACGCTCTCTGGTGTGACGAAAATGACTGTCAGCCGCTATTTACGCAATCCTAAACAGGTTAGTTCGGAAACGCGCGGCAAAATACAAGAGGTCATGCAGGCTATTGAGTACAATATCGACGCTAACGAAAGTACGTTGCCGCAGCAAAAAACCCGTACGATAGGTTTGTTGATTCCAACGTTTAAAAGCGCTGTGTTCTCCGACATTTTGAAAGGGCTTGGGCATGTGATGCAGCATAGCTGCTTCAAACTGACCATCTCGGAGTATCACTCCAGTCAGGATGAAGAAGAAAAACAAATAATATCGATGTTATCCAGTGATATCGAAGGGATCATTTTAAGCGAAAGCAGCCATTCTTTAAAGGCGATGTGCTATTTACAGGCGACCCGATTACCTATAGTAGAAATGATGGATAGTACCAGCCCCAGGATGGATTGCGCGATTGGTTTTGATAATAAACGGGCGGCATTTGAAATGGTCAGCGCAATGATTGCCGCCGGGAAAAGTAATATCTGTTATATCAGCACTTATTGCGATTATCGTGATCAACTGCGTTTTAGCGGATATCAGGATGCTGTTATTGCCCATGGGCTGGCCATTCACAGAATGACCCCGGATAGAATGTCGTCATCGCTACTGGGTGCCGAACTATGCCAGCAGGCGTTAATGGTTAATCCGCGAACCGATGGTTTTTTCTGTATTAACGATGATCTGGCGGTAGGCGTATTATTTGAATGTCTCAAGCGGGGGTATCGTATCCCTCAGGATATGGCGGTAGCAGGATTTCATGGTCTGGATATCGGCAAGGCGGTGACGCCATTATTAGCCAGCGTGATTACGCCGCGCTGGGAAATGGGGCGGCTTGCGGGTGAAATGATCATCAATAAAATAAAAAATATCGAAACCGAAACCTGCCTCGACGTTGGCTTTAATATTTTTCTCGGCGAAACGGTTTAATATTTCCGATAAAAAATCCAACGGGTTTTTATCGCTGTGACCGCCTGCGTTTATATAAAACATTGCAATGAAATAAAGAGTAATTTAGTTCTGTGTGATCAGAATTGTGTTATGCGTAACAAAGCAGTGTAACAATAATTTAGCGTGATATACATCACGTTTTTATACTGCTTACATCGTTTACTGTCAGAAATTAATTATGGAAGACGTTATGAAAATCACTTCTGAAGCTTGTGTGGTTTCCGGTATTAAGAGCCTTGCAATCAATACCCAGGAAATAGAGTATCAGGGACAGGGGACCTTGATAAAAATAACCCGAGGCGGTATATGCGGCTCGGATTTACATTATTATCAACACGGCAAGGTAGGGGCGTATGCGGTTAAGGCTCCTATGGTTCTCGGTCATGAAGTTATCGGTGAAGTTATCGCCTCAGATGACCCGACGCTGGGAAAAGGCCGCACCGTAGCCATTAATCCCAGCAAACCCTGCCACGTTTGCAAATATTGTCTTGGTGGCGATGAAAATCAATGCGTAAAAATGAGGTTTTTTGGCAGCGCTATGTATTTTCCGCATATTGATGGGGGATTTACCCAATATAAAATCGTCGACAGCGCGCAGTGCATTCCATTCGATCCGATCGTAGACGGCCGCATTATGGTTTTTGCCGAACCGCTGGCCGTGGCCATCCATGCGGTTAATCAAGCGGGCGATATTACCGGCAAACGGGTATTTATTTCCGGCGTCGGACCCATCGGCAGCCTGGTGGTCGCGGTGGCGAAAGCTAAAGGGGCCGCGGAAATCGTCACCGCCGATCCCAGCGAACGCTGCCGGCAGCTGTCGCTGACCTTGGGAGCGGATAAATCATTTGCCGCCGATGCGCTGGAATGGACGGATTATCAGGCGGATAAAGGTTTTTTTGATATCGCGTTCGAGGCATCCGGGCACCCGTCCTCGCTGGGGCGCTGCCTGGACGTTACCCGCGCCAAAGGCTCAATCGTGCTGGTGGGCATGGGTGGGGCCATCCCTGAGTTTCCCCTGATGACGGTTATCGCCAAGGAACTGCGCTTAACCGGCACTTTCCGGTTTACCGGGGAATTCCGTACGGCGGTGGAATGGCTGGAACAGCATATTATCGACCCGCTGCCCCTGTTGTCCGCTGAATATGCGCAGACGGATTTTATTCAGGCCATGGAGTTCGCCGGCAATAAAGCCGTCGCGTCCAAAGTCCAGATTGTTTTTTAACCCTAACCGCACGGACCATTATATAAGGATTTATGCATGACAAACTTATTTTCCCTGACCCATCGAAAGGTCTTGATTACCGGTTCCGCCCAGGGCATTGGGTTTTTACTGGCGAAAGGACTGGGAGGACAGGGCGCTGAAATCATCATTAATGATATCACCGCCGATCGCACTGAAGCAGCGGTGGAAGCGCTCGGTCAACAAGGAATAATCGCCTACAGCGCGCCGTTTGACGTCACGTCGGCTGACCATGTCCGGCAGGCGATAGCGGATATAGAGCAGCGTATCGGCGCCATTGATGTACTGATCAACAACGCCGGCATCCAGCGTCGCCACCCGTTTTTGGACTTTCCCGAACAGGACTGGGATGCGGTGATTAATGTGAATCAAAAGTCGGTGTTCCTGGTATCCCAAGCCGTGGCTCGGCATATGGTCATGCGTAATGCGGGCAAAATCATCAATATCTGTTCCATGCAGAGCGAGCTGGGACGGGATACGATTACCCCTTACGCCGCGTCGAAGGGGGCGGTGAAAATGCTGACCAGGGGCATGTGCGTGGAACTGGCCAGGTATAATATCCAAATTAACGGTATCGCTCCGGGATATTTCAAGACCGAAATGACCCGTGCCCTGGTCGAGGATCGGGAATTTAGCCAATGGTTATGCAAACGCACGCCGGCGGCCCGCTGGGGCGATCCGGAAGAGCTGATCGGTTCGGCGATCTTTTTATCATCCAGAGCGTCTGACTTCGTTAATGGTCACTTACTTTTTGTCGATGGCGGCATGCTGGTGGCGGTGTAAGCCCCTGGGTGGAACGCGGGTAGCGGCACGCTGTCCCGGATTTATTTAATAAGCTATCGCGCAAGGATCAAGCAATGCGTAATCATCGGGTAAGCCTGCGGGATATAGCGGCTCTTTCCGGCGTGACCAAAATGACCGTTAGCCGTTATTTGCGTGAACCCAGTAGTGTAAGCCTCGGCACCCGGGAAAAAATAGCCAGGGTGCTGGAAGATATCCATTATGTGCCAAGTCGTTCAGCGAATATGATGCTGAATGCAAAAAGCAGTGCGATCGGTATATTGATTCCTTCATTTCAAAACCAAGTATTTTCCGATATTTTGGCGGGTATGGAATCGGTCACCGGTCAATATGGTTTTCAATTGCTGATATCGGAATATAACTATTCTTCGGCGTCGGAAGAGAAGCAAATTCTTAACCTGATGTCGTATGATGTGGAAGGGCTGGTGTTATGTGAAAAATCCCATACGTCACGCGCGCGAGGATTTTTAACCGCCGCCAATATTCCTATTGTGGAAATCATGGATACATTAGAGCCGCAGATCGATATTGAAATCGGCTTTAATAACCGCGTGGCTGCTTATGAAATGGTCACGACCATGATTGGCCGCGGAAAAAGAGTAATTTATTACTTCAGTTCACGAGACGATCAGCGCGATAACCAACGTTATGCAGGTTATCAGCAGGCGATGGCAAAACACGGATTAGACGTTTATCGGCTGACGCCGAATAAGATATCCTCATTTTCGCTCGGTGCCCTGATGCTGCAGCAGGCGTTAAAAGAAAAGGTTCCACCGGATGGCATATTTTGCACCAATGATGATATTGCAGTTGGCGTGCTTTTTGAATGTCTACGCAATAATATTTCCGTGCCCGGCACGATTTCCATCGCCGGATTTCACGGGCTTGATATCGGCAAGGCGGTAACGCCTATGCTGGCAAGCGTCATCACGCCGCGTTTTGCCATCGGTAAACTCTCGGCTGAAATGCTGATAAATAAAATAAACTCACGGCCGGTAACTCGCACCATTGACGTTGGTTTTGATATTTTCCAGGGAGAGACAATCTAGTTATTAAATTAAAACGGCATTATTAACCTTCATTTATAAAGAGAGAACCATGAATAATGACCCTATAAACGTATTGGTCATCCAGCCGCTTATGGATGAACTTACGCAGCGCTTAACCAAGCGATTTAAGTGTGGTTTTTTATACGCGGAAAAAAATATCGACATGTATTTACACACCGCTGGCGAGAACGTTCGCGCGGTGGCCACCCGCGGCGACGTTGGTCTGGATGCCTCGATTATGGCCAGATTGCCCAATCTGGAAATTATCGTGGTGTTTGGCGTGGGAACTGATGCTATTGATTTAGCCGAGGCCAGGCGACGGAATATTATCGTTACCATAACATCGGATATTTTAACCGACGATGTAGCCGATTTGGCTATGGGACTGGTGCTTGCCACCTCAAGACAAATTGTGTTCCAGGATACGTTTGCCCGCTCGGGACAGTGGTCGTTATCCGCCCCCCGGCTGGGCCATAAGGTCAGCGGCAAAAGGCTGGGCATCCTGGGTTTGGGGAAAATAGGATCGGCCATTGCCCGCCGCGCCAGGGCGTTTGATATGCAGGTGGGCTACTGCGACCGATCGAGCGCCGTCCATGCTGATTATCAGCGTTTTGACAATATCCACGCCTTGGCCGATTTTAGCGATTTCCTGGTGCTATCCCTGCCGGGTGGCGGCGCCAACTCAGGGAAGATCGATAAACGTGTGTTTGAATCACTCGGTGCAGAGGGCACCCTGATTAATATCGCGCGCGGTTCGCTGGTTAATGAAACCGATCTGGTTGACGCATTGCGCAATGGCACCCTGCGCGGCGCGGGCCTGGATGTGTACGAACGCGAACCGCATATTCCAGAGGCTCTGTTCGCCATGGACAATGTGGTGATAACGCCGCATATCGCCAGCGGCACTATGGAAACGCGCCAGGCGATGGCGGATAACGTATTCGATAATCTCGAGAGTTATTTTACCCGCAACGTGGCGTTAACGCCGGTTAACTGAATCAGGTGACTCTATGTCTATATTATTGCGCAGCGCTAATCCCGTTGAGGTGAAAGATGAATAACATCGTTCCACAACCCCATTGGTTCCACCGTATCACCCGTCCGCAATGGAAAGCATTTTGGGCCGCCTGGATGGGTTATATGCTCGATGGCTTTGATTTTGTCATTATTACCCTGGTGCTGACCGAAATTATGGCGGAATTCCAGGTGCCCACCGTCGAAGCGGCGGGCCTGGTATCGGCGGCGTTTATCCTGCGTTGGTTCGGTGGCTTGGCATTGGGGGCAATGGGTGATAAATGGGGTCGAAAAAGCGCCATGGTGACCAGTATCATTATGTTCGCCGGGGGTACGCTGGCCTGCGGTTTGGCGCCCAATTATACCTGGATGTTCATCGCCCGGGTGGTGGTAGGCGTGGGGATGGCCGGTGAATACGGCACCAGTTCGGCCTATGTGATCGAAACCTGGCCGAAGGATATGCGCAATAAGGCCAGCGCCTTTCTCAACTCCGGTTTTTCGGCCGGGGCCATTCTCTCGGTACTCGCCTACAGTTTGGTGGTGCCGCTGTGGGGCTGGCGGGTATTATTTTATCTGGGCATTATTCCCATCGTTTATGCGCTGTGGCTGCGGCGCGCCATCCCGGAAGCCGAAGAGTGGGAGAAGAATCGAGACAAAACCACCGCGCCGGTAGTGACCATGATCGACGTATTGTATCGCGGCCCGCATAAATCCACCCGTTTGATGAACATCATTATGTCCCTGGTGGCCGCCGCCGCGCTCTATCTCTGCTTTGATCACGGCACCACCCCGGCGCTGGTGGCGCTGCTCGGGGTCATTACCGCCATCATTTTCATCTCGTTCCTGGTGCAAAGCGGCGGCAAACGGTGGCCCACCAGTCTGATGCTTACCGTCATGATCTTGTGCGTATTTTTATACGGCTGGCCCATCCACGCCCTGCTGCCCACCTATTTAAAAACCGAACTCCACTTTGCGCCGGAAATTGTCGCGCTGGTTTTTTCTTTCAGCCGTTTCGGCATGGGGCTGGGCTGCTGCGTCGCCGGTATCGCCGGGGATCGGTTTGGTACCCGCAAAACCTATGTGCTTAGCCTGCTGGTTGCCCAAATATTGGTTATCCCGCTATTTGCCCTGACCGGTTCGAGCGTCTGGCTGTTATGCATCCTGATCTTTTTGCAGCAGATGTTTAGCCAGGGCGTCGGCGGATTATTAGCCAAAATGATCAGCGGCTATTTTGATACCGATCAGCGCGCGGCCAACCTGGGGTTTATTTATAACATCGGGTCCTTGGGCGGGGCGCTGGCGCCGGTCCTGGGCGCTACCATTGCCAAAAATTTCAGTCTCGGCGCCGCGCTTGGCGGCTTGTCTTTCACCTTAACCTTTGTGGTGATCCTGCTGATTGGCTTCGACATGCCTTCACGGGTACAGCGCTGGTTAAAACCGGAAGCATTGCGTTATTACGACGCGGTAGACGGCACCCGTTTAAGCGGCGCCTTTACCCGTAAAACCACCTCAGAGCAAATCTCCGTTGCCGAAAAATTTGAGCAACAACATTAAACATCAGTGGAGGAATAAACATGACGATAGGCAATAGAGTATTTTTGCAACGCCCCATGGACGCGGTTCAATATCTGTCGGCGTTTCGGCAATTACCCGCCGCGGTGGTGGCCGACTGCATGAGCCGTTTACCCGCCTTGTCCTGCGACATCAGGCTGTGGAGCGCACCCGCTAAACCGGTCATGTGCGGCATTGCCCTGACGGTGAAAGGACGCTCCGGCGATAATTTGATGTTGCATAAGGCCTTGGATATGGCGGGAAAGGATGATGTGATTATTCTTTCGAACGAAGGCGATCGCAGCCAGTCGCTGATGGGCGAAGTCCTGACCACATACGCTCGTTTTCGCGGCATCGAGGGGCTGGTGCTGGATGCCCCCATCCGCGATATCGACGGTATCTCCAAAATGGATTATCACATGTACGCCACCGGGCACACTCCCGGCGGACCCTTCAAGGACGGTCCCGGGGAAATTAACGTGCCGATCGCCTGCGGCAAGATCCATGTCTGCCCCGGCGATATCGTTCTGGGCGACGCCGACGGCGTAATTATCATCCCGCGCCAGGATGCGCAGCGCATATTGCAGGAATCACAGGCGTATTTAAAAGTCGATATGCGCAATTTCGAACTAGCTAAAACCGGTTCGTTATCGCGGGGATGGATCGATCAAACTCTGGCGGATAAAAACGTCGAAATTATTGAAGGCAGTTATCAATAACACGGCTGCAGGCGAACCTGGCGGCAGCGCATTTGCCGTCAGGTTTGGCACGCCAGCCTCCTGACGGTGGTATTTTCGAGCGGAGCCGCCGGAAGCGTGGCTCAGTTTCGGGATGCGCCCGTGTCGCGGTGAATTTGACCGGTTCATCGCAAAACCGCGACTTTCATGTGGTAACGCAAAGGGGAAGGGCTAACTTCGCTTCTCGCGCTTTCCCCATTCCGGTAAACTGGTGGCTGGAATCATCAATGAATTAGCCAGCATATACCGAGGGACTCATGTATCAGGACTTGATTCGCAGTGAACTCAACGAAGCCGCAACCACGCTTGCCAACTTTCTCAGCGACGATCGCCAACTCCAGGCCGTCGAAGACGCCGCCAGGCTTATCGCCAACTCCTTCAAGGCCGGGGGCAAAGTCCTTTCATGCGGCAACGGCGGATCGCATTGCGACGCCATGCATTTCGCCGAGGAGCTGACCGGCCGTTATCGCGACGACCGTCCGGCCTATCCGGGCATCGCCATTTCCGATCCCAGCCATCTGTCGTGCGTGAGCAACGATTATGGCTACAATTTCGTATTTTCCCGTTATATCGAGGCCATCGGCAATAAAGGCGACGTACTGCTCGGCATTTCCACGTCCGGCAATTCGGCCAATATTATCCGCGCTATTGAAGCGGCGCGCGCCAAGGGCATGCACGTTATCGTCCTGACCGGCAAAGACGGCGGTAAAATGGCCGGTACCTCCGATGTCGAAATTTGCGTGCCGCATTTTGGTTATGCCGACCGGATCCAGGAAATCCATATCAAGGTGATCCATATCCTGATCCAGCTGATTGAAAAAGAGATGGCGGCGGCTTAGCTACGGTATCAAGACGTAATGGTAAAGGAGAGGGGTCATGTGCGAACTACTCGGGATGAGCGCCAATGTACCGACGGACATTTGCTTCAGTTTTACCGGGTTAGTGCAACGTGGGGGTCGTACCGGGCCGCACAAGGACGGGTGGGGCATCACGTTTTATGAAGGCCTGGGCTGCCGGACCTTCAAAGACCCGCAGCCAAGTTTTAACTCGCCTATCGCGCGGTTGGTGCAGGATTATCCCATTAAATCCTGCGCCGTGGTGTCGCATATCCGCCAGGCCAACCGCGGCGAGGTATCGCTGGAAAACACCCATCCATTCACTCGCGAATTGTGGGGGCGCCACTGGACCTTTGCCCATAACGGCCAGCTCAGCGGGTTCCGGCGGTTAAAAACCGGCACGTACCGGCCGGTGGGGCAGACCGACAGCGAATATGCCTTTTGCTGGCTGCTGGCGCGCCTGGCGGAGCGTTATCCGCGCCGGCCCGCCAACTGGCCGGCGGTGTTCCGGTATATCGCCGAACTGGCGGACGAGCTGCGGCAAAAGGGCATATTCAATATGCTCTTGTCCGACGGCTGTTTTGTCATGGGGTACTGCTCGACGGATTTATACTGGATCACCCGGCGGGCGCCGTTTGGAAAAGCGACGCTGATCGATCAGGATGTAGAGATCGACTTCCAGCGGCAAACCACGCCCAAAGATGTGGTGACGGTCATCGCCACGCAGCCGCTGACCGGTAATGAAACCTGGCACAAGGTCGCGCCAGGGGAAAGCGTGCTATTTCGGCTGGGCGAGCGCGAATTGTGATACCAACGGCGCGCCGCTGCGCAATTGCAGCGGCGCGCTGACGGTATACTGCCCATTGACCACGGCCACCGCCGGCGGCTGGTGGTATTGGGCGAAATAGGCATAACCCGGTTCCAGGGATCGCCAGAACGGATAATCGGTTGAATTGCGGTGGCGCTGTAAGTTCGACTCGGTCATGCGGAACGGGAAAATATTGATTTTCACCTCGGCCTGGCCATTAAGCAGCGCCGCTTCCACATAACGATAAATTTCGGCGATATAACTGTCGGTCATGGCGTAACAGCCAATTGAGCGGCAGTCGCCGTGGATCATCAGCATCGCGCCGGAATAACCGCGGGATTGATCGTAGGCATTCGGAAAACCGATATTAATCGCCCGATAGTAATGGCTGTTCGGATTCAGATTACGGTTGGTAATGGCGTAAAACCCTTCAGGGCTTTTAAAATCGCCTTCGCGGCGTTTAGGGCCCAGGCCGCCGGAAAAATTACAAATGCGATAGCTATCCAACATGCGGTATTCATTACCGACTTTGGCGTAGAGTTCCAGCGTCCGTTCTTCTTTAAATATTTGAATAAAAACCGGCGAGCCGATTAATTGCGACTTTAATTCTTTAGATAATTGCGGCTGCTCACTGGCATAACTAACGGACGTTAATGCCGGTATACAAAACAACATCGCAAACAACAGTGCGATTTTGCCCATTATTAATCCTGCGTAGTCAAAATAATCAAGATGCCGGGCAACGGACGCCGGCGGCAGACCCTTAAAAACGTCAAGTAAAACAAATAAAACAGCGACAAGATAGCACTGCCTACACATTTATCAAGATACGTTTTGTATAAATTAATTGGCTTACTGTATACTTGTACAGTCAAAAGGGGAGGTGGATGCGTAAAATCATACATGTGGATATGGATTGCTTTTTCGCGGCGGTGGAAATGCGCGATAATCCAGCATTGCGCGATATCCCCCTGGCCATCGGCGCCAGCGCGGATCGGCGCGGGGTAATCAGCACCGCCAATTACCCCGCGCGGGTATACGGCGTGCATAGCGCCATGTCTACCGCCATGGCGCTGAAGCTCTGCCCGCACCTGACATTGCTGCCCGGGCGCATAGCCGCCTATAAAGAAGCGTCGGAGCATATACGGCGTATTTTCGGCCGTTATACCCCGCTGATTGAACCCCTGTCTTTGGACGAAGCTTATCTGGATGTCACCGACAGCGGCCATTGCAGCGGGTCGGCGACCCTCATGGCCCAGGCCATCCGCCAGGATATCGCGAATGAATTGGATCTTACCGCCTCGGCCGGGGTGGCGCCGGTGAAATTTCTGGCCAAAATCGCCTCGGATCTCAATAAACCCAACGGTCAGTTTGTCATTACCCCCGAGCAGGTGCCGGCGTTTTTGGCCCAACTCCCCCTGGGCAAAATCCCGGGGGTGGGCAAGGTGACCGCCAAAAAACTCTCCGAGATGGGGCTTGTCACCTGCGCCGACGTGCAGCGCTACGACCTGGCGGCGCTACTTAAGCGATTCGGTAAATTCGGCCGGGTGTTGTGGGAGCGATCCCAGGGAATCGATGAGCGTGAAATCTCATCGGAGCGCCTGCGCAAGTCGGTGGGAGTCGAGCGCACGCTGGCGGAAGACATTGCCGAGTGGGCGGACTGCGCGGCGATTATCGAGCAGCTCTACCCCGAGCTGGAGCGCCGGCTGGCCCGGGTCAGGCCGGATCTGCATATTGCCCGGCAAGGAATCAAGCTCAAGTTTGCGGATTTCCAGCAAACCACCCAGGAACATGTCTGGCCGCGTTTGAACAAGCAGGATCTGATACATACCGCACGCCAGGCGTGGGATCAGCGGCGCGACGATCGCGGGGTAAGGTTGGTGGGGCTGCATGTGACGCTGCTGGACCCGCAAATCGAGCGGCAACTGATGCTCAATTGGGAAGAAGATATGCTGCACCGGCCTCTTCCCTGAGGCGCGGCGCGCGGAATAAAGACCTATCAGTTCTTTTCGGGAATGGCTTTAAGCAGGGCGGTCAGCAGGGTCCAGTATTGACCGACGCTTTTGATATGCACCTGTTCGTCCGGGGAATGGGGGCCGGTGATGGTGGGCCCGATGGACACCATATCCATCTGCGGGTATGGTTTTTTAAATAAACCGCACTCCAGCCCGGCGTGGATCACCTGGATATTCGGCGTCTTGTTGAACAGTTTCTGGTAGGTTTCGCGCACCAGATGCATCACCGGCGAGTTGGCGTCCGGTTTCCAGCCCGGATAGCTGCCCTTGGCGGCGGTTTCCGCTCCGGCCAACCGGCCCAGCGCGGTCAGGGTGCCGATCACTTCGTCTTTGCCGCTGTCGATCAGCGAACGAATCAGACAGCGGATATGCGCCTGCCCGGCCTCCATGGAAACCACGCCCACATTCAGGGATGTTTCCACCACGCCTTTCACATCGTCGCTCATGCGGATCACGCCGTTGGGCATGGCATTGAGCAGGGCGATAAGCCGATCGCCGCAGGATTTGGTCAGCGCCTGCGCGTCCGCCGCCGCGTCTTCAACCGCAATGGCCAGCTTCTTTTCCACCGCCGCCAGTTCGCTGGCGATGGTGGCGAGATAGGCTTGCGCCAACTGATTCAGGCTTTCGGTATTTTCCTGCGGCAGGGCCAGGGTAGCGAAGGCTTCGCGGGGAATCGCGTTGCGCAGCGTACCGCCGTTCAGATCGAGCAGGCGGATATCCAGCGCCTGGGCATGTTGGAACAGGAAACGGGCCAGCAGCTTATTGGCATTGCCCAGACCCAGGTGAATATCCCCGCCGGAATGGCCGCCTTTGAGCCCTTTAATGGTCAGTTTCACGACCTGGTAACCCGCCGGCACCGCTTCGCGCTCCAGGGGCAGCACGGTTTTAAAATCCACCCCGCCGGCGCAGCCCATATAAATCTCGCCTTCTTCCTCGGAGTCGGTGTTGATCAGGATATCCGCCTGCAGCCAGCCGGGCTGCAGGCCAAAGGCGCCGGCCATGCCGGTTTCTTCGGTCATGGTCAACAGCACTTCCAGCGGGCCGTGCTGTACGCCGTCATCCGCCAGCACCGCCAGCGCGGACGCCATGCCGATGCCGTTATCCGCACCCAGGGTGGTGCCGCGCGCCTTGACCCAATCGCCATCGATATAAGGCTGGATCGGATCGCGGGTAAAATCATGAATGGTATCGCTGTTCTTCTGCGGCACCATATCCAGATGCGCTTGCAGCACCACCGGCCGGCGTTTTTCATAACCCGGCGTGGCGGGTTTACGCAGCAGGATATTGCCTGCCTCATCGCGCTCCCCATGCAACCCTTTTTCCTGCGCCCAGCGGAGAATATGGCTGGCCAGGGCTTCTTCATGATATGAGGGATGCGGTATGGAGCAGATTTTGGCAAAAATTTGCCATAATGGCTGAGGCGAAAGTTGGGTCAGTTCAGACACGATAAAAACTCCTGTTACAACGTAAGACCCGGCCTGGTCGTCATTAACGGCGCATAGCCGGTCGGATGGTTACCCAAGACTGAAGAAAGAATACCACTTTACCTTCAACAATGGTGAAAGTGAGCGGAAAAAGGGCGGTAGCGCTGGTATTTCCCTGGTTGCATCTTTATAATCTCGCGCAACCTTTTTTCCCTGTACTTTTAAGCCGACCCAATCCGGCTGGGACAGCATTTATGAGCGAAAAATACGTCGTAACCTGGGATATGTTGCAAATTCAGGCGCGCAAACTGGCCGAACGGCTACTGCCAGCATCCCAATGGAAAGGCATCATCGCGGTCAGCCGCGGCGGCCTGGTACCCGGCTCGCTGCTGGCGCGTGAACTGAATATCCGCCATGTGGATACGGTTTGCATCTCCAGCTACGATCATAACAACCAGCGTGAACTGACCGTGCTTAAACGCGCTGAAGGCGATGGCGAAGGGTTTATCGTTATTGACGATCTGGTGGATACCGGCGGCACCGCCAAAGCGATCCGCGATATGTATCCCAAGGCCCATTTTGTCACTATTTTCGCCAAGCCCGCCGGCCGGCCGCTGGTTGACGACTATATGGTCGATATTCCGCAGGATACCTGGATTGAACAACCCTGGGACATGGGCGTGGTGTTTATTCCGCCGCTGGTGGGCAAATAACGCCGGGCCGGACGTTCGTTTTCCGCACCCGTAACGCTTGTTACCAACGCCCGGCCGCCGTCGGGCGTTTGTCTTTTTACCGCTTAATGAGTAACCTTGCTAATATTATGCCGGCTTCATGGGAACCCGGCGTTGCGGAGGCGATGGTTCAATGAGCGGTAACAATCTGAGCGAAGTACTATTTAAACCCTCATTCAAGCTGCAGGAAACTTCGACCCTGGTCAGCCGGCCGCGTCATGCCGGCGGACAGGCGCCCATACTCGCCGCCCTGGACGGCACCAATCCCGGTAGCTGGTATCGCATGATCAACCGGTTGCTGTGGATTTGGCGCGGTATTGATCCGTGGGAGATCGAGGAAGTCCTGGCCCGCATCGCCGCCAGCAAATCCGAACGCACCGATGATCGCCTGCTGGATACCGTGATCGGCTATCGCCCCGGTAATTGGATATACGAATGGTCCCATCAGGGCATGGCGTGGCAGCAGCGCGGCATGGATGAAACCGATCCGGCGGCGGCGGGCCGCTACTGGCTGCAGGCGGCCAACTTCTACAGCATTGCCGCTTACCCCCATTTATGCGGCGATATGCTGGCGGAACAGGCGCAAACCCTGGCCAACCGGGCCTGGGAAGAGGCCGCGGGGCACCTGAGCTATGAGCTCAAGGCGTTAACCTTCCCCGTCAGCGGCGGCGGCAAAGTCACCGGTTTCCTGCACCTGCCGCAAAAGGACGGCGGGCCGTTCCCCACCGTGCTGGTCTGCGGCGGCCTGGATATGCTGCAAAATGACACTTATCGCCTGTTCCACGACTATTTTGCCCCGGCGGGCATGGCGATGCTGACCATCGACATGCCGTCCATCGGCTTTTCGTCGAAATGGACGCTGACGCAGGATTCCAGTTTCCTCCATCAGCAGGTGCTTAAAGGACTGGCGGATATTCCCTGGATCGATGCGCGGCGCGTCACGGCGTTCGGTTTCCGCTTTGGCGCCAATATCGCCGTACGGCTGGCCTACCTGGAGTCGCAGCGCCTGCGCGGTGTCGCCTGCCTCGGGCCGGTGGTACATGGGCTGCTCACAGACAGCGCCCGGCAGGATCGGGCGCCGGATATGTATATGGACGTGCTCGCCAGCCGCATCGGCATGGCCCATGCCTCGGACGCGGCGTTGAAGACCGAGCTGAACCGCTATTCGCTGAAAACCCAGGGATTGCTGGGCCGCCGCTGTCCGACCCCGATGCTGGCCGGTTACTGGGATAACGATCCTTTCAGCCCCAAACAGGACGCGGCGCTGATCGCTTCGTCATCCCTGGCGGGCAAACTCCTGCAGGTCAAACCGGCGCCGGTTTACCAGAATTTTCAGCGGGCTTTAAGTGAAATTTGTGATTGGCTGAAAAATATTTAATAATTGAAGATTAATTTATTCAATTAGTTTGCTAAACAAAGAAGTCTATTTCCCCCATTGAAGTTTTTTTGAGGTTATCAGCATGGCGTTAGTAAGTGGACACCCTAAAAGCAGACTGATGAAAGGATTTACCGCGCTCGGCCCTTATATCCGCGAGGGACAATGCAGCGACAATCATTTTTTCTTTGATTGCCTGGCGGTATGCATCAATATGCAGCCATCGCCGGAACTTCGCGAATTCTGGGGCTGGTGGATCGATCTCGAAGCCGAGGAGACCCGCTATACCTACGCTTACCATATCGGCATGTTCGATAAAGCCGGCCGCTGGAACGAACAAAAAATCAGCGACAAAGCCGTGCTGGAAAAACTGGAAAGCTCGCTGCGCGCTTTTTTTGTCCGTCTCGACGCCTATATCGTCTCGCTGGAGATGACGCTGGAACCGGCGGCGACCTTCAAAGACGAGCCGTTTATCCTGACGACCCGATAATACGCATACCTGCTTTTTAACTCATTTCGCGTTATGCTGGCAGGCATAGCGCTTTTTCTTTTTATAAAGACCAGGCACGATTTTTTTAACCTTATTTACGGTAGAAACCTTATGGATGGCAGCCAGACATTGGTTGTGAAATTGGGCACCAGCGTACTGACCGGCGGTTCCCGGCGGCTTAACCGTGCCCATATCGTCGAATTGGTGCGCCAGTGCGCGCAGTTGCACACCGCCGGGCACCGGATCGTGATCGTCACGTCCGGGGCCATTGCCGCGGGGCGCGAACATCTTGGATATCCCGAATTACCGGCTACCATCGCCTCAAAACAGCTGCTGGCCGCCGTCGGGCAAAGCAGTCTGATCCAGCTTTGGGAACAGCTGTTTTCCATTTATGGCATTCATATCGGCCAAATGCTGCTGACCCGGGCCGACATGGAAGATCGCGAACGTTTCCTTAACGCCCGCGATACGCTGCGCGCGCTGCTCGATAACCGGATCGTACCGGTGATCAACGAAAATGACGCGGTGGCCACCGCCGAAATCAAAGTGGGCGATAACGACAATCTTTCGGCGCTGGTGGCGATCCTGGCGGACGCGGATAAATTACTGCTGTTGACCGACCAGGCCGGCCTGTATACCGCCGATCCCCGCACCAATCCCGACGCGCAGCTGATTCCCGAAGTCGCTACCATCAATGATGCGCTGCGGGCCATCGCCGGCGACAGCGTTTCCGGTCTGGGCACCGGCGGCATGGCCACCAAAATCCAGGCCGCCGATGTGGGCATCCGGGCGGGGGTCGACGTGGTCATCGCCGCGGGCAACCGTCCGGGAGTGATTGGCGATATGATGGCGGATCTGCCGGTGGGCACCCGCTTCCATGCCCAGGAAATGCCTCTTGAAACCCGCAAGCGCTGGCTGTTCGGGCCGCCGCCCGCCGGGGATATCACCGTAGATGACGGCGCGCTGCGGGCCATCAAAGAGCGGGGCAGCTCGCTGTTGCCCAAGGGCATCCGTTCGGTGGCCGGCGATTTCTCCCGCGGGGTGGTGGTACGTATCCGCGGCCTGGACGGCAAGGACATCGCCCACGGCGTCAGCCGCTACAATAGCGATGCGCTGCGTATGATTGCCGGGCAACACTCCCAGCAGATCGGCGACATCCTCGGCTATGAATACGGCCCGGTGGCGATCCATCGCGACGACATGATTATTTATTAAGGAGTAGCTTATGCTGGAGCAAATGGGTAAAGCCGCCAAAGCGGCATCCTGGCAGCTTGCGGTGCTGAGCGGCGCCGAGAAGGATCGGGCGTTGCTGGCGATCGCCGATAGCCTGGAAACCCACGCCGAAGTGATCCTGGCGGCCAACGCGCTGGATATGGCGGACGCGCGCCGCAACGGCCTGAGCGAAGCCTTGCTCGATCGCCTGCTGCTCACCCCGGCGCGGCTGTCCGCCATTGCCGCCGACGTGCGCCAGGTGTGCCGCCTGACCGACCCGGTTGGCCAGACTATCGACGGCCGGTTGCTGGATAACGGCCTGCAGTTGGAGCGTCGCCGGGTGCCCCTGGGCGTGGTGGGCGTGATCTATGAAGCCCGCCCCAACGTGACGGTAGACGTGGCGGCCCTGTGCCTGAAAACCGGCAATGCGGTGATCCTGCGCGGCGGTAAAGAAACCCATCGCACCAACGGCGCCACCGTCAAGGTGATCCAGCAGGCGCTGGTCGCCTGCGGCCTGCCGGCAAGCGCGGTGCAGGCTATCGATAATCCCGATCGCGCCCTGGTCAATGAGCTGCTGCGCCTGGATCGCTATGTGGATATGCTGATCCCGCGCGGCGGAGCGGGGCTGCACAAACTGTGCCGCGAAAACTCCACCATTCCGGTGATTACCGGCGGCATCGGCGTATGCCACATCTATGCCGACGAAACCATCGACTTCGCCGCGGCGCTCAAGGTAATTGAAAACGCCAAAATCCAGCGCCCCAGCGCCTGCAATTCCCTGGAGACCCTGCTGGTGCATGAGGCCATCGCCCCGGCCTTCCTGCCCCGGTTAAGCGGGCATATGCAGCCCCTGGGCGTCACCCTGCATGCCGACGATATCGCCAGGCCCTACCTGGCCGACGGTCCGGCCGCATGCGTGCCGGTGGATGAAGCCAATTACCATGATGAATGGCTTTCCCTCGATCTGAACGTCAAGGTGGTCGGCGGTTTTGACCAGGCGGTGGAACATATCCGCCAGTACGGCACCCAGCATTCCGACGCCATCCTGACCCGGTCGCTGGTAAACGCGCAGCGCTTTGTGCGCGAAGTGGATTCCTCGGCGGTGTATGTCAACGCCAGCACCCGCTTCACCGATGGCGGCCAGTTCGGCCTGGGCGCGGAAGTGGCGGTCAGCACCCAGAAACTGCACGCACGCGGCCCCATGGGCCTGGAAGCCCTGACCACCTATAAGTGGATCGGCTACGGCGATAATCTGGTGCGCGGCTGATTGCTTGCCCGGATGCGGGGTTGCGCATCCGGGCCGGTTCGTTATTCCGATCCATCCTCATCGTTACTGAAAATCTCCCGATGGCGTTGAATAAACTCCAGCATCTTGCTTGAGGATGGGCGTTTGCCCGCGCAAATAAGCGACAGGCCGTTATTTGCCATTGATTGAAGGGGCAGGGGAGGCGGGAAAGCGGCGATAATCTGTCCAGCGGTTGATCCGCCGCACTGATTTGCTGTTTTTATCAGCATACAAACGCCCGGCTATTGACTCTTTACCCGCTTTTGCATAACGTGTGACCCCGAGATTCACCCCGCATGACACACCCTTATCATGCCGATATAGCTCAGTTGGTAGAGCAGCGCATTCGTAATGCGAAGGTCGTAGGTTCGACTCCTATTATCGGCACCATTTTTACCATAAAATTCATCGACTTACCGTAACAATGTTTTGCTGTGTTTAACGCTAATGTGCATTTTTTGCGCGTTGTGGGTGTGGCAAAATTATGGCAACAACAATTGTCTAACTTAGTACAACAAAGCAAAAGCTAGTATAAGTTTAACTGCATGGCATTTGGTAATTCAAAGATCAACCTATTGTTTTTAAAGGTTGTTTTCGGCATTGTCTTTTTATTAGATTAATTGAAATTTCTCGGAAGAAAGCGTAAACTATCAGTGCTCTTTAGCGTATTGTGGATTTACCCTATGACTGGTTAAATCTAGTTGGGCGTTGCGCCAAACTCTAATTTATTGATTACATTTACAGTTGCGGAACAAACTTTTTGAGCCGCAATCCAGTAGGTTGCGGATCAAAAAGTTTGTTCCGCGGCTACAAGTAAAGAGCCTAGATCTCGGGATGAACAGGGAAGTAATAGCCCTTGTTCATCTCTTGATACTAGTTACTGACTGGTAAACGGAACAAGCTGGTAATGAGCATCGACTTTGAAACGACACTTAAAAAAGCTTATCCTGATTTTGAAGCACTTTTAAAATCAAGACCAGCGACGCACTACAAAGTATACAAAATCCCAAAGCGTACAATTGGCTATCGTATCATAGCTCAACCTACGTCACGAGTAAAAACAATACAAAGGGATATAATTGAAATACTCAAACAACATGCTCATATTCACGATGCAGCCACAGCGTATGTTGATGGGAAGAATATATTAAATAACGCTAAGATACATCAAAACTCAGTTTATTTATTAAAGCTGGACTTGGTCAATTTTTTTAATAAAATAACACCGGAATTTTTATTCAAGGCATTAGCTAGACAAAAATTAGATATTTCAGACACCAATAAAAATTTATTAAAACAATTTTGTTTTTGGAATAGAACAAAAAGAAAAAATGGTGCATTAGTTTTAAGTGTAGGAGCACCAAGCTCTCCTTTTATATCGAATATTGTTATGAGCAGCTTCGATGAGGAGATAAGCTCTTTTTGCTTATCAAATAAAATAAATTATTCAAGATATGCTGATGATTTAACTTTTTCAACAAATGAAAGAGATGTTTTAGGATTGGCACATCAAAAGGTAAAATCAACCTTGCTTCATTTTTTTGGCTCACGGATTATAATTAACAATAACAAAATTGTATATTCATCAAAAGCTCATAACCGTCATGTCACTGGAGTAACTTTAACTAATAATAATAAGTTATCAATAGGAAGGGAAAGAAAAAGATACATTACTTCTTTAGTATTCAAGTTTAAAGAAGGCAAGCTTTCTAGTGTTGACATTAATCACCTTAGAGGCTTAATCGGTTTTGCTCATAATATTGAGCCAACTTTCATTGAAAGACTTGAAAAAAAATATGGAAAATCAACAATTGAGTTTATCAAGAAATATTCTGAAGGAGGATAAAATGGAACAGAACTTACCGAGTAGAATAACTAAATTAATTAAAAAATCGGAAAATGGTGATTTTGCTACTTCTTATCAGCTTTATAAGATATTTGGCTCAAATGAGTACGGAGTTGAGCCAGATGAAAAAATGTCTAATTACTTTAAAGAGTTATCAGCAAAACAGCTAGAAGGCGGTCAACTGAGAGTTGCTGATCTTCGTTTGGAAAACTATAAAGGGTTTGAGTCCCTTATAATGAATTTTTCCCTGAAAAAAAACTCTACAATTTTAGTAGGGAATAATGGCTGTGGGAAGTCGACGATTCTCGATGCAATTCAGAAGGGAATGACACATCTCTCCTCAAGACTATCTACTCGCTCACATAATGGCGATAGTATTGAAAAGCATGAGTTAAAAAAAGGTCAAAACTATGCTTCGATCGTAATAAATTACGACTATATGGGAGTACCTTTCCCTATGACCATAACTATGACAGAACCTGGTTATGAGGATAGAGCAAAAAGTAACTATAGCGGGATTAATGAGTTAGGTAATATTTTCAAAACAGCCAATTCAATAAATAAAAATACTTCATTTCCTTTAATTGCAATGTATACAGTTGAAAGAGCTAATGATGTTTCAACTAAAGACATTGAGAATTCAGCAGAAATTAAAGAAGCTCAAATCTGGGATAAATTCAAAGCATATAATAAGAGCCTGACAGGAAAGGCTGATTTTAAATTATTCTTTAGATGGTTTAAAGAACTTATAGAAATTGAAAATTCTGATAATGCTGATATAACAGCATTAAGAGCAGAAATTCGAGCTAAAGAAAAGGACTTAGACAATCCATTATTAAAAGCTCTACTAGCAGAAAATAAGGATTCTCAGACTACTAAAAAGTTGCTAGAAGATCATAACAATACTCTGAAGGTTTTAAAGGATAAATTAAATAGCTATTATTCAATCAATAGTAAAACATTACATACTGTTGAAGATGCAATTTATTCTTTCCTGCCGGGATTTAGTAACCTTAAGCTTCAAAGAGCTCCTCTTGATCTGATTGTGGATAAAGAGAATATTTCTTTAAGTGTTTTGCAATTATCGCAAGGTGAAAAATCCATTTTAGCACTAATTGCTGATATTGCTCGTAGATTGACACTATTAAACCCTAATAGCGTCAATCCGTTAAATGGTACTGGAATTGTGTTAATTGATGAAATAGATCTGCACTTACACCCGTCATGGCAGCAAAATATTATTCCGCGACTTGAGAAAACTTTTAAAAATATTCAGTTTATAGTTACAACTCATAGTCCTCAGGTTTGTCATACTATTGATAGCCAAAATATATGGTTATTAAAGAATGGCCAAAAGTTTAAGGCACCGAAAGGAGTTAGAGGGGCAATATCTTCTTGGGTATTGGAGAATTTGTTTGAGGTTGCTCAAAGACCGCCAGATGATAAGTACACCAAACTCTTACAAGAATATAAAGATTTAGTATATTCAGAAGAATATGCTAGCGATTACACAAGAAAGCTAGGTGCTACTTTATCCCAACATTTTGGTCCGGATGATGAAACCTTAGTAGAATTAAAGCTTGAAATTGAAAAAAGAATTTGGGAGGATGACTATGAAAAGGATCATTAAAACTTTGGAGGATCAATTCTTTACCAACTTCAAAGCTCAGAATCCAAATGGAACTTGGGATGATTTTAGGAATCATGGACAAGGTGTTTTGTATAAGAGGCTCAAGCAACACATTTGCAATGATCAAATGTACCTTTGTGCGTATTGTGAGATAGATTTAGATTGTGAAAATGAACATGAAATAAAAGTGGAGCATTTCAAATCTAAATCTGGTTCACTACCAGGTGGTATTAACTGGCATTTAGAATGGTCTAATCTCTTAGCTGTATGTCTTGGTGGTACAAACGAAGGTGATGATTATCAATTACCAGTGAACCTTAGTTGCGATTCATATAAATCTCATTATGAAGACAAAAATAATGTCATTGACAAAGACTGGACAGGGAAAATTCTCCTTCCCCTCACGCTTCCAAATGCGCACAATTTATTTATTTTTGACAAAGGTACAGGTAAATTGCTACCTAATGAACCATACTGTAATAGCATTAGTATAGATGGGAAGCCTGCTGCAGAAACACTAGGCATTGTTAATAAAACAATAGAGGTTTTAAATTTAAATTGTAGCAGACTAAATAACGCCAGAATGAAATTGCTATTTCTCTTCAATAAGTGTGCACGAGAAAAAGATTTAAGAAAAATGTATAAGTTACTGATACAATGGAGTCAAGGTGAACCTAAGTTTTTTCAGACGACACGAGATATAATTATTCGTGAAAGCAAAATTTGCCAAGGATTATTGGACGGAACGATACGATATTAATAACGGGAAAATTTCACATGCGCGGATTCTATCTTTAATTGTTCTAAATAACAATGAATAAAATATTCTGCGCATGATATTAATCTCGTAAAGTATTATATTTAGAGCATACCCAATTATTATAGTTTTTATGTAGGTTCCACCAAAAAAAATCTGTATTAAATATAGCTGAAAGAGATAAACAGTAAGCGTCCGGGCGTCTCACCTTGTTCACGAAATGCCATTCCAGCATTCTGGTCTTACCCCATAAATCGGTGTGAGATAAACCATGGCAAAACGCTTTTCCCTTATTGAACGACAGCAACATCTCGATGCCTGGCAACGCAGTGGCTTGAC
>JAATFX010000089.1 GCA_015654925.1 Enterobacterales bacterium
TGAAACGCCGTAGCGCCGATGGTAGTGTGGGGTCTCCCCATGCGAGAGTAGGGAACTGCCAGGCATCCAATTGATAAGCCCTCTGTGAAAACAGAGGGCTTTTTCATATGCTGCAAAAACCGGCCCGCCGGAAAGACGCGGTTATAGCAGCTAAAAATTCCTCTATGCTGTTTCTATTTCCTGATAAAATATATCAATTTCGCCACCAATAATTTTAGCAAATAAAATGAGGAATATAAAATTAAGTCCATATAAAAAATATTGTTATTAATCAATAAGTTAAACAAGACATTCAAATAGAAAAACAAGCATAACAATGTAAATATCTTGCCGCTGGTTATTTTTAATTATAAAAAAATAAATAATCCCACCAAAAATCAAAACCAATTTCTTATTACCCCCTCGCAACCTGCGCTAAAAAAATATTCCTCATCGCAAAATAAAAATCTCGCTTAATACCTCTCCCCTATATCAAACATTCAATCGGACGCCGAAAAATTATCCCACGCGACCAGGAAATGTCCCTTACGGGAATCCGGCCTAATCGGGTAGAATAAACCTATTATAGATTTAGAAAGGCTTAACGATCATGACGCACGGTGTGCCGATAAAACACCTGAACACTTTTGCTATCGATGCTACCGCCAAACAGATCGTCACCGCCCATACCGAAGCGGAGTTAACCGCGGCCTGGCAGGCAGCCAAACGGCTATCACAACCCGTACTATTGCTGGGAGGCGGCAGCAATGTCCTATTCCTGGAAAACTTTGCCGGCACGGTACTGCTAAACCGCATCAAGGGAATCGGCGTCAGCGAAGATAATCGGGCCTGGCACCTGTACGTCGGGGCTGGCCAGGACTGGCATGAACTGGTTTCCTATACTTTGGATCGCGGCATGGCGGGTTTGGAAAATCTGGCTCTGATCCCAGGGTGCGTCGGATCGGCCCCCATACAAAACATCGGTGCCTACGGCGTTGAAGTGGAAACGGTATGTGAATATGTCGACCTGCTCGACCTTAACAGCGGTGACAAAACGCGGCTCTCAAGGGACGAATGCTGTTTCGGCTACCGGGACAGCGTCTTTAAACACCGCTATCGGGTCGGCTACGCCATTGTGGCGGTAGGCTTCATCCTCAGCAAAACCTGGCAGCCGGTGCTCACCTATGGCGATTTAAGGCGCCTGGACAGCCATACCGCAACCCCCCGCCAGGTTTTCGACACCGTTTGCGCCATGCGCCGCGATAAATTGCCCGATCCGACCGTCACCGGCAATGCGGGCAGCTTCTTTAAAAACCCCCTGGTCAGCGCCGACGCCGCGCAAAACTTGCTTAGGTGCTATCCCGATGCGCCGCACTACCCACAGCCCGACGGCGCGGTAAAACTGGCGGCGGGATGGCTGATTGATCAATGCGCTCTGAAAGGATATCGCTCCGGCGGCGCGGCAGTGCATGAAAAACAGGCGTTGGTATTAATCAACCATGGCCATGCCTCGGGACAGGATGTCGTCGCGCTGGCTCATCATGTCCGCCAACAGGTAGCGGAGCAATTTAACGTCTGGCTGGAGCCGGAGGTGAGGTTTATCGGCGCTGAAGGCGAAGTCGATGCGGTTGGAGCGTTATCATGAAAGACATTACCATCCCTTTGACCTTAATCGGGCTGCTTGCCGACGGGGAATTCCACTCCGGGGAACAGTTCGGTGAAACGCTGGGCATGAGCCGCGCGGCCATTAATAAACATATTCAAACCCTGCGCGAATGGGGCGTGGACGTCTTTACCGTACCCGGCAAAGGGTATCGCCTGTATGCGCCGCTGCAACTACTGGATGAAAAAAAAATCCTGCCCCATCTGCCGGGAAAACATATCACCGTATTGCCGGTGATTGATTCAACCAATCAATATCTGATGGAACGCATAGCCCAATTACAATCAGGGGATGCCTGTGTAGCGGAATATCAGAACCAAGGTCGCGGCCGGCGCGGCCGCCAATGGATCTCGCCCTTTGGCGCCAATCTTTATCTTTCGCTCTACTGGCGGCTGGAGCAAGGCCCGGCGGCCGCTATCGGCCTGAGCCTGGTCATCGGCATCGTCATGGCCGAAGTGCTCCATAATCTGGGCGCGCAGGACGTCAGGGTAAAATGGCCGAATGACTTATATCTGCATGACCGCAAACTTGCCGGCATTCTGGTGGAAATCAGCGGCAAAGCGGGGGATGCGGCACATCTGGTAATTGGCATCGGCATTAATCTGGCCATGCGGGAATCACCTGATGCGGTGATTAACCAAGGCTGGATTAATTTGCAGGAAGCCGGCATCGAGATCGACCGTAATATACTGGCCGCCACGCTGGTCAATGAACTCAGGCAAGCATTGCCGCTTTTTGAGCGGGACGGGTTCGCCCCGTTCCAGAAACGTTGGCAAATGCTGGATAATTATTATAATCGCCCGGTCAAATTGCTGATTGGCGAACGTGAAATCAAAGGCATCGCGCGCGGCATCAACGACCAGGGGGCGCTGCTACTGGAACAGGATGGCGAGGTGAAACCCTATCTTGGCGGGGAAATCTCGCTGCGCGGGCTGTGATCCCCGCGCGGGTAAAACTGAATGCGCCATGGTTTTGGCGCGCTATTTTCTTAATCGGATATTGTCAACCGCATGGTTCGCGCTTTTGGTCAGAATAAGGCTCGCACGCTCGCGGGTTGGCAGAATATTCTGTTGCAGGTTTAATCCATTAATTTCTACCCAGAGCTGGGAGGCAATTTGCACCGCTTCCTGCTCCGGTAACTTGGCATAATTATGGAAATAAGAATTAGGATTAGAAAAAGCGCCCTGACGGAATTTCAGGAAGCGGTTGATATACCAATTCTGTAATAAGTCTTCCGGCGCGTCTACATAAATGGAAAAATCGACAAAATCGGAAACAAACACATGATGCGAGCCGTGTTGATAATCCATCCCGCTCTGCAGCACGTTTAAACCCTCCAGAATCAGAATATCGGGTTGGGAAATGATTTTATTATCGTCGGGCACAATATCGTAAATCAGGTGGGAGTATACCGGCGCCGTGACCTGGCTGGCGCCCGATTTAACCTCGGAAACGAAATTGACCAGATTGCGGATATCGTAGGATTCCGGAAATCCCTTTTTCTTCATCAATTCCCGTTCTTTCAACACGCGGTTGGGATAAAGAAACCCGTCGGTGGTGACCAGCTCAACCGAACGATGCTCGGGCCAGCGGCTCAGCAAAGCCTGCAGCACTCGGGCCGTGGTGCTTTTGCCGACGGCCACGCTGCCGGCGATCCCGATGACATAGGGAATATGCTGGCCGTTGGTGCCGAGAAATTGTTCTAGTACCGCCTGGCGCCGCAGGTTTGAACTGATATAGAAATTGATTAAACGCGATAACGGCAGATAAATTTCCGCGACTTCGTCAAGGGAGAGATCTTCATTGATCCCTTTGAGTTTTATGATTTCTTCCTGCGTTAGCGTTAAGGGAACCGTATCACGCAAAGCGGCCCATTGCTTTCGGTTGAACTGAAGATAGGGTGTAGTAGGTGATTGATCACGATTTATCATAAGCTTAGCCAGCCTGTTGCGCAGGTCCAACCGGGGCAGCCGAGCCCACCCGGAACGAAAACAAGCTGCATAGTATAGACAGCTTCGTTAACATCGTAGAGTGTTTTTTCTGCTGAGAGTAGGGATTTGTGACAAGACGGAACCGGGGCCAGGCCGAACCGCCGGCCAATCAGGCGCTGGGCCCCGGCTAAGCGTTGCTAGCTGGCAATGGCGCTTATCTGCTGGTCGACCGCAAAAAGACGTTTGTAATAAATTGCGGTGGAGTGGTAGTACCCGTCCGGGGTGCAGGCATAATCAGGAATTTCACCAAGACACCGATATCCCAGCGTCCGATAAAATGTCTCCGCCGCGGAACCGGACTGCGTGTCAAGATAGATCAAACCCCGTTGCCGCTCCCGCGCTACGCGCTCCAGGGCGGCGATAAGCGATTTACCAATACCTTCACGCCTGGCCTGGCTATGCACCAGCAATTTTTGAATTTCGGCGCGATTTTGCCCGTTGGGTTTGCCGCACAAGTCCAATTGAATACTGCCGACGATGCCGCGCTCATCGCGGGCTATCCACAGCAAGAGATGGTCTTTGGCCATGGCTGCCCGCAGACTATGGATATAGCTTTCCGCCTCGTCCCGTGTGAGCGTATTGGTATATCCCACCGATGCGCCATGGGCGACGGCGTCAATCAGTAAATCAGCGAGTTCACTGCGGTAGACGGGAAGGGTAGCGGCATTAAGCTGAACGATTTTCATGATGTCATCCTCCGGACTGGGGTATCACAGGAGCTACCCTATAATATTAAGCAATCTCCGTGCCAGGGAGGTGCTGGCGGTGATGGTATCTAATTTATTGATTTGTTGAAGAGTTAATCGAAAGGTATCGGCGGGCGCGCAATAAAGCCGGGTACAGGAGAACGGGCGAGCACTCTTTTGGTGCAATGCCGCTCTCATGGCGCGGCAATCCGCACGGATTTTACCATCACGCCTGAATAATAATCAAAAATGTGAAACATTTTCAAAATTTGGGCGTTTTCTGAGCGAAAGTGCATTTTACGCAATTTTTTTGTTGCATAGGTCGCCCTCTCTACCTAGAATGCGCTGCACTTGATGCCGGCATAGCTCAGTTGGTAGAGCAACTGACTTGTAATCAGTAGGTCGAGGGTTCGACTCCTTCTGCCGGCACCAAAAAAAATCTGGTGGGGTTCCCGAGCGGCCAAAGGGAGCAGACTGTAAATCTGCCGTCACTGACTTCGAAGGTTCGAATCCTTCCCCCACCACCAAATTCGCCGCGGGCAACCAAGGCAATCCCTGATGCATAGCAACATCATGCACCGGGGGGAAGGTTGAGAACCTTCGACCAAGGTTCGAGTCGAGCAACGCGAGACAACGTCGCTTGCGACGGCCCGAAGGGTGAGGAACGAAGTGACGAATAATCCTTCCCCCACCACCAAATTCGCCGCGGGCAACCAAGGCAATCCCAGATGCAGAGTCACATCATGCACCAGGGGGAAGGTTGAGAACCTTCGCTAAGGCCCGGAACCAACGAGCCTTTCAACAATCTACAGAAATATCAGGTAGCCGAGTTCCAAGATGCGGGCATCGTATAATGGCTATTACCTCAGCCTTCCAAGCTGATGACGTGGGTTCGATTCCCACTGCCCGCTCCAAATGTGCTGATATAGCTCAGTTGGTAGAGCGCACCCTTGGTAAGGGTGAGGTCCCCAGTTCGACTCTGGGTATCAGCACCA
>JAATFX010000001.1 GCA_015654925.1 Enterobacterales bacterium
CGCTTTTCACGGGCCTCCGCCAGCGTCACCTGCGGATAGGCGCCTAAAGCCAGGCGGGATTCCTTGCCGCCGAAGCTGTAGCGGAAATACCACAGACGCGAGCCGCTGGTGGATACCAGTAGATACAGACCGTGGGCATCGGTGAGTTTGTAAGATTTTAAGAAGGTTTTTGCAGCGCGGATTTTGCTGTCAGTCAGAGCCATATAAGGGTCGCTCCATTCATCGAACTGAATGACCCGCAATTTGACCCCACATTTTCCGGATACCTAGGGATAAATCGAAACGTATCGGAAAGAGTTTTTACGCTAACCTGTTGAATTTAAGACACATAAGAATTCATAAGAAAGCATAAAAAAAGAATGGTGGTGCCCGGACTCGGAATCGAACCAAGGACACGGGGATTTTCAATCCCCTGCTCTACCGACTGAGCTATCCGGGCAACGGGGCGCATTAAACCGTATTGGCCGCACGGCGTCAACGGCTTTATCACCTTTGGCGATTCGGTTGCCGAGATTTCGCTCAGTTGCCGAATTGCCGGCAGGGGAGAGATAGATGATTGTCTCATAAATGTTTTTGCGCCAATAAGTTATGTCAGGATATAACAAAACAACATAAACTCATTATTAATCATAAAGTTAATAAACATATTTATTTTAAATCACCGGCCTTTTCTGCTTGAACCCGGCGGGAAAAAATGCAATTATTGCGCAAATTTCACTTTCCTCCATTAACAGGTCATTGGGAGCGTCGGTATGATAAATTCCATGCTGCTACGTCACGGCTTCAGGCAGCTTTGTCTGATGACGCCGCGCCATCGACCGAACTTTACCAGCCCACGATTTTCGCCCATCCACACCATGCGGTGAGGGTATTTACCGGCTTCCTGTTAAGCAGTCGTAAAAACAGAGATATTTTCTATTTTTACTGATGCTTATCGGCTGCCGTTGATACCGGTATTCCCGATATTTTGCTTATCCCCCGGCCGGGGCGGCAACAACATCTTAAGCGGGACGAGGCTTTTTCTCGCCCATCACGTGCTCTCAGGCACATCACTTATCCTTAACCTTTTGGGATTGGTGCCATGAAATTATTGAAAATAGCAGCCAGTGCGGCGCTTGCCGGACGTATTGCCACCGCGCGCGAAATCGTGTTGATGGACAACACCGATTTTACCGATGTCGCCGCGCTGGTGGTTTCCGTGGACGATGCCCGTTCGGGCCTGCTGCGCATTTTGCGTAACACCGGTTTGGAAATACCGGTATTCGTGGCGATTGAACGCCCCGAGCAAGCCTTTGACGTCACTTTGCCGCCGCATACCGGCCTGCTGGCCTTGAACGGCCCCGAGAGCCAGATGGCGACGCTGGAAGCCGCCGCCGGCGCTTACCAGGAAAGCCTGCTGCCGCCGTTTTTTGATACGCTGACCAAATATGTCGCCATGGGCAACAGCACCTTCGCCTGTCCCGGCCACCAGGGCGGGCAGTTTTTCCGTAAGCACCCCGCGGGGCGGCAGTTTTACGAATTTTTTGGCGAAAATATGTTCCGGGCGGATATGTGCAATGCCGACGTAAAGTTAGGCGATCTGCTGATCCATGAAGGGTCGGCCAAGGAAGCGCAGAAATTCGCCGCCAAGGTGTTTAACGCCGATAAAACCTATTTTGTGCTTAACGGTACGTCGTCGGCCAACAAAGTGGTGACCAACGCGCTGTTGACCCGCGGCGATTTGGTGCTGTTTGACCGTAATAACCATAAATCCGTGCATCACGGGGCATTGTTGCAGGCCGGCGCCACGCCGGTTTATCTGGAAACCGCCCGCAACCCGTTTGGCCTGATCGGCGGCATCGACGCCCATTGTTTTGATGAACAATATCTGCGCCGCGAGGTGCAGCGCGTCGCGCCGTGGCGGGCCGACCAGCCCAGGCCGTTCCGTCTGGCGGTGATTCAGCTCGGCACCTATGACGGCACTATTTATAACGCCCGCCAGGTGGTGGATAAAATCGGCCATCTGTGCGATTACATCCTGTTTGATTCCGCCTGGGTCGGCTACGAACAGTTTATTCCCATGATGGAACAGTGCTCGCCGCTGTTGCTCGATCTTAATGAACATGACCCGGGAATCTTTGTCACCCAATCGGTGCATAAACAACAGGCCGGCTTTTCGCAAACCTCGCAAATCCACAAAAAAGACTCCCATATCAAAGGCCAGAAGCGCTTTTGCAACCATAAGCGCTTTAACAACGCTTTTATGCTGCATGCTTCCACCAGTCCGTTTTATCCGCTGTTCGCCGCGCTGGAAATTAACGCCAAGATGCATGAAGGGGCCAGCGGGCGCCGGTTATGGCTGGATTGCGTCACCCTGGGCATCGATACCCGCAAGCAATTGCTGGCCGAGTGCCATATGATCCGGCCGTTTATCCCGGATCGGGTCGGCGGCAAGCGCTGGCAGGATCATGATACCGACGCCATGGCCCACGACGTGCGCTTCTTTAATTTCGTTCCCGGCGAAGCTTGGCACGCCTTTAGCGGTTATACCCGGGATCAATATTTTGTCGATCCCTGCAAGCTGCTGTTGACCACGCCGGGCATCGATCGTAAAAGCGGCAGCTACTCGGCGTTCGGCATTCCGGCGACGATCCTGGCTACCTATTTACGTGAAAATAATATCGTGCCGGAAAAATGCGATCTGAACTCGATCCTGTTTTTGCTTACGCCGGCGGAAGATGCGCCGAAAATGCGGCGGCTGGTGGCGGCGCTGGTGCAGTTCGAGCGTTATATCGAACAGGACGCGCCGCTGTCGGTGGTGCTGCCCAGCATTTACGAAAAATTCACCGCGCGTTACCAGGGCTATACCCTGCGGCGGTTGTGCCAGGAAGTGCATGATTTATACGTCAGCTTCGATGTGAAGCAGTTGCAGCGGGATATGTTTCGCCGCGATGCGCTGCCGCAGGTGGCGATGAACCCGCAAGAGGCCCATATGGCCTTCGTGCGCGGCGACGTGGATTTGGTGCCGCTGAGTAAAGCGGAAGGACTTATCGCCGCGGAGGGCGCGCTGCCTTATCCTCCCGGCGTGTTATGCGTGGTGCCGGGCGAAATCTGGGGCGGAGCGGCGCTGCGCTATTTCCTGGCGCTGGAGGAAGGCCTGAACGTGCTGCCGGGCTTCTCGCCGGAGTTGCAGGGAGTCTATGTAGTGGAAGAAGCGGACGGCATCAAGCGCCTGTATGGCCATATGATCGCCCCCCTGCGGCCGCGGCCGGGCAATTAACGTCTCTGGCCCGGCCGTGAATAACGCGCCGGGCCTGGTTATTAGCCCTTTCCCCATTCCCTCCATAAATCAGCCGGACCCGCCGGGAAGCTGGAGCGGGTCCGGTATTCCCCGGGGGTCAGCGGTAGTTTTTCTGCAGGCTGTTTACCTTATACAGATACCGCCGCGATTCGGCCGAAGGATGTTTGGTGGTTAGCTTCTGGTATACCTCGTCCGGGTCCAGGTCATTGATCACCGAAAACGCCCGGTTCTTATCGCTGGAGAATACCCTCAGCACGCTGCCCGCGCCGCCGTTATAGGCGGTAATCACCGCATAACGCCGGGACGTCGGGTTAACGATGCCCGCCAGGTAACTGGATTGCAGCAGCGACAGATACGCGGTGCCCGCATCGATATTATTTTCCGGATCAAACAAATAGCTCCGGCTCGGCTGGCCCCATTTGCCCTTCATCTTGAATACGTCGCGTCCGGCGCTGTGCTGCACCACCTGCATCAGGCCCAGCGCGTCGGAATGGCTGACCGCGTACGGGTTGAAACTGGATTCGGTTTGCATAATCGCCAGGATCAGCGACTCGTCCACGCCATATTTCTGGGAGGATTTGCGTACCATCGGCAGATATTTATGGGCGCGTTTATCCAGGTGGTTAGCCACCAGCTGGATGGTAATCGACCAAATCTGGTGCAGCCCCGAGGTGCGGTTTTGCAGCCGGGTTTGCAGCAGGTAATCGGCGAAGTGCGCGGCGCGCCACTCCCAGCGGATGGCATCGCCGTTGTTATCCACCACCTGGCCATAGAGGAACGGCTGTTTGCTGATCTTGATATCGTTGACGTCGGAATAGAGATCGATAGATCCGGGATTATCGCCCATCAGCAACGTGCTGATGATCGCCTGGCGCAAGTGCGCCGCGGGATCGCCCGCAATGGTTTCAATGGTAATGGTCCCGGCGTCAAAGTTGATGTGGCTACGGGTCTGGTATTGATCGGTATATTTGACGTAATCCTTCGGTCCGGCAATCAGGACTTCGTTCAGCCCCCAGATATTCTCGATATTATTGGCGAACTGCCCCATCAGGATATCAAAGCCGTTGGTATCTTTTACATAAGCCTCATTGTCATCGTTTTTATGGCTGGAGCACGAAAACAGCAGTGGCGCTATCACAAGCAAAGCTAAAATTTTCTTCATCTTACATGCCGCGTCAGGACGAGAAATGCATAAGGGGCCCATGCGGCCCCTGAAAAAATAATCATTTGGCCGGCGGGGTAAACCCTTCGACATGCACGTCATGGCCTTCAAACAGGAACTTAATCATTTCCTGCTCAAGGATCTTGCGGTCGGCGAGGTTCATCATGCTGAGTTTTTTTTCATTGATTAGCATGGTTTGTTTGGTCTGCCACTGCGCCCAGGCTTCTTTGGAGATATTGTCGAAAATACGTTTACCCAGTTCACCGGGGTAAAACTGGAAATCCTGGCCTTCGGCCTCTCGGTTCAAAAAGGTGCAAAAAATCGTTCTGCTCATCGTTATTCCTCTTGGTTGGCGGGGTGGCCCGCTACCGGTTGCCGGGAAATGCCCAGCGGCAATTTTCCCACTTGCAATAATAAGCGCTCGACCGGCGCGGCCAGTCCCACTGACGGCGGCTGCGCTAAGTTATACCAGAGTCCGGCGCCATCATCCATGCAGCGTTGCGTGCCGCTGACATCAAGGCGCAGCGGCACGATGTCCAGGTGGAAATGGCTGAAAGTGTGGCGAAAAGCGGTCAGCTGTTCACCGTCGCTGATATTCAGACCCTGTTTTTGTAACCAGAGTTCCAGATCCTGGCGCTGCGCAAATTGCGGAAAACAAAATAATCCGCCCCACAGGCCGGTGCCGGGGCGCTGTTCCAGCCAAATCTGCCGCCCGGACTGCATAATCAAAAACCAGGCGGTTTTCTCCGGCAATACCTGGCGCGGTTTTTTGCCGGGGTAGAGCGCCCAGCTATGGGTGGCGTAAGCTTCGCAGCCGCGGTTGAGCGGGCATAATTCGCATTTCGGCCGGGAGCGGGTGCATACCAGCGCGCCCAGATCCATCATGGCCTGATTGAACTGGCCGACGCCGTGCGCGGGCGTGACCGTTTCGCTCAGGCCCCAGAGCCGCTGCTCGACATCTTTCTTGCCGGGCCAGCCGGCGACGGCGAAATAACGCGCCAGGACGCGCTTCACATTGCCATCAAGGATAGGATAATGCTGGCCAAGCGCCAATGATAATATTGCGCCGGCGGTGGAGCGCCCGATGCCCGGCAGGGCGATGATATCCTCCACCGTGGCGGGAAACTCGCCGCCGTGCCTGGCGGCGATCAGCTGCGCCGCTTTATGCAGGTTGCGCCCGCGGGCGTAGTAGCCCAGCCCGGTCCACAGATGCAGCACTTCATCCTGGGGCGCCGCCGCCAGGTCGGCCACCGTCGGGAACTTGGCCATAAAGCGCTGGAAATAGGGGATCACCGTGGCGACCTGGGTCTGCTGCAGCATGATTTCCGATAGCCAGACCTTATACGGTGTTTTATCCAATTGCCATGGCAGTGTTTTGCGACCGAAGCGCTGGTACCAGTCCAGCACTTGTTGCGCGAACGGTTGCGCTTGTATCATCTGAGGGGTATTACTCTCCGGCAGGTCAGCGGGTCAAAACTTCAGGCTGCGATTCCAGCACAGAGTCGTCATACTGTAAACAGGAACTTTCCGAGGTCGCCCGCTTGCTAATCAACGTTATCTTTGCATAATGCGGCGATTGCCGAACGATTCGCCCCAACCACACTATGATGAGTAATGACGAATGACCAATGAAGTTATCTCCCACGAATTCGACGAGCAGGGACGTCCGCTGCGGCGCATCCGCAGTTTTGTCCGCCGCCAGGGCCGCCTGACCAAGGGCCAGCAGCAGGCGCTGGACACCCTGTGGCCGCAAATGGGCGTGGACTACCAGCCCGTGCCCGCCGACTTCTCCGCGTTGTTCGGGCGCGCGGCGCCGGTCACCCTGGAAATCGGGTTCGGCATGGGGGCTTCGTTGGTGCAGATGGCGGCGGCCCATCCGCAGCATAATTTCCTGGGTATCGAAGTGCATTTGCCGGGGGTCGGCGCCTGTTTGCTCAGCGCCCGCGAAGCCGGCATCGATAATCTGCGGGTGATGTGCCATGACGCGGTGGAAGCGCTGGTGAACATGATCCCTGACGGCAGTTTGGCGCTGGTGCAATTATTTTTCCCCGATCCCTGGCACAAAGCCCGCCACAATAAGCGCCGCATTGTGCAAGGGCCGTTCGCCGAGCTGGTGCGGCAAAAACTGCGTCCCGGCGGCATTTTTCATATGGCCACCGATTGGCAGCCCTATGCCGAGCATATGCTGGCGGTAATGAGCGGTGCGGCCGGGTATCGCAATCTTTCCGCGCAGCAAGATTACGTGCCGCGCCCGGAATTCCGGCCGCTGACCAAGTTTGAGCAGCGCGGACAGCGATTGGGCCATGGGGTGTGGGATTTAATGTTCGAAAAAACGGTCTGACTCAATACGCCGTCAAGATACTGCCCGCTTGGGAGTATCGGCGATTAATCTTCAGGAGAGAGTATGTTACGCAAAGCAGTTCTGGGTATCTTGATGTTAACGGCCTGGCAGGCGCAGGCGGATTATCAATGCCAGGTCAGACCGCAGGACGATATTTTTATTACCGCGCAGCAAGTTCAGGTGGTGGGCGCCAGCGGCAACGTGACCATCAGCCGTAACGGCGACGTGGTGCGTAACGGCCAGCAGGCGGCCCTCGATGCCCGCCAGCGCCAGCAGGCGGTGGATTATCAGGCGGCGGTACGCCAGCAGCTCCCCTGGATTGACCAGGGCGCCCAGGCCCATCTGGAAAAAGGGCGCGTGGCGCTGGATAAAGTAATTGTGCAGCAGCTCGGCAGCGACAGTAATGTACGCAACCGGCTGACTACCCTGAACCAGCAGCTTAAGCAGCAGATGAACCGCATTCTGGAACATCGCAGCGAGGGGCTGGCCTTCCATCATCAGGCCATCGAGCAGGTGCAGCAGGACGGCAAGCGTATCGTGCAGCAAAGCATGGGCGGGGTGGTGCAGGACAGCCTGAATGAAATGGGCGTGAAGCAAACGATGAATGCCGCCACCGGCAACAGTCCGCTGCAATCGGTAATGGGTAACCTGGGCAATTTGCAGCAGGCTATCCAGGCGGAGTGGAGCAATCAGGAACAGGAGTTCCAGCAGTTCGGCAACCAGGTCTGCCAGCGGGTGACCCAGCTTGAGCAGCAGCGCAGCGAATTGCTGAAAGCCTTGCCGAAATAAGGCGCGGGGATGCCGCCGCTTATTCCATAAACAGTTCCAGCAGCGGGTTGAGGAATAATTTCCCTTTTTCCGTGACCTGCCACTCGGTCCGGCTTTCGGTGATATAGCCGCCGGCCAGCGCTTGATCCAGCGCCGCGCGCACGGTGCTCTCCGCCAGGCCGGTAAAGGCGGGGTAGTCCGCGCGCGGCGTCGGCTCCAGCAGGCGCAGCCGGTTCATGAAAAATTCAAATGGCAAATCCGCCGCCGCCACCGCGTTACGCTGGTCCAGATATTTCCCCTGCATATATCCCCGCGGATGGCGCACCTTGACCGTACGCAGCACCGTGCCGTCCGCCTGGGTCAATTTGCCGTGGGCGCCGCAGCCGATGCCCAGGTAGTCGCCGAAGCGCCAATAATTGAGGTTATGCCGGCACTGGAATCCTTCTTGGGCGTATGCCGATGTTTCATATTGCCGGTAGCCCGCCGCGGCGAGCAGCTCGTTGCCTTGCTGATAGATATCCCACAGCGCATCGTCGTCGGGCAAGACGGGCGGGCGCGAGCCGAACAGCGTATTGGGCTCGATGGTTAACTGGTACCACGACAGATGGGGCGGACGCAGCGCGACGGCCTGGCGCAGGTCGTCCAGCGCCTGCTCCAGCGTTTGGTCGGGCAGGCCGTGCATCAAATCGAGATTAAAACTGCGCAGCCCCAGGCCGGCGGCCAGACGCGCCGCGCGCGTCGCTTCCTCCGGGCCGTGGATGCGCCCGAGGCGCGCCAGTTTCTCCGGGTTAAAGCTTTGCACGCCGATGGAAATGCGGTTTACGCCCGCGCGCTGATAACCGAGAAAACGATCGGCTTCCACCGTGCCGGGATTGGCTTCCATGGTAATTTCCGCCGCGGGCGTCACCGGCAGCCGGCGGCGCACTCCGTCAAGCAGTTGTTGCATGGCGCCGGCGCTCAGCAGGCTGGGCGTGCCGCCGCCGATAAAAATGGTGCCGATTTCGCGGCCGCCGGTATAAGCCGCATCGCCATCCAGATCCGCCAGCAGGTGGTTAACGTACTCTTCATGCGGCACCTCGCCCTTTAACGCATGGGAGTTGAAGTCGCAGTAAGGACACTTCTGTACGCACCAGGGGATATGGATATACAGGCTTAACGGGGGCAGGGCGGCCATGGACAGGTTAACCATGACTCAGGGCATCCAGCAGCAGCGTCAGGGCCTGGCCGCGGTGGGACAGGCTATGCTTTTCCCCGCGGGTCAGCTCGGCGGCGCTGCGCCCCAGCTCAGGCAGGTAGAATACCGGATCGTAACCGAATCCGCCCGTACCGGCGGGAGCGCGGCTGATGACGCCGCGCCAGCTGCCGTGGCAAACCAGGGGAATCGGGTCTTGCGCATGGCGCAGGTAAACCAGTACACAATGGAAACTGGCGCCGCGCGCGGCGTCCGGCACATCCGCGATGGCGGCCAGCAGTTTATCCACATTCTCTCCATCGCCGGCATCTTCGCCGGCATAACGGGCGGAATAAATTCCCGGCGCGCCGCCCAGGCAATCCACCGCCAGGCCGGAATCATCGGCAATGGCCGGCAAACCGGTGACGGCCGCGGCATGGCGGGCTTTAAGGATGGCGTTTTCGATAAACGTCAGGCCGGTCTCCTCGGCGGAGTCCACGCCCAGGGTGGTTTGCGCCACCACGTCCAGGCCGAAGTCCGCCAGTAAGCCGGCGAGTTCGGCCACTTTGCCGGCATTGCCGGTGGCCAGCACTACTTTTTGCATGTCGTCTTTCCGCAATAATCAATGTTGATGCCGATGTTATGCCTCGCCGGCACCATCCGCCAGCAGTGGGCCGATAACCCCGGGAATACGCTGTGGGGCCGCGATCCTGAGCTGTTTATGCCGGCCCAGTTCCCCTTTTTCAATGCTTACCCGGCTTTTCGCCACGCCGAACTGCTTGGCGATAAACCGGATCAAATGTTCGTTGGCCTGGCCGTCTACCGGCGGCGCGGTGATTGCGACCTTTATCTCATCGCCGTGCTGGCCGACGATCCGATCGCCGCTGGCTTTCGGCTGGATATAAAGGCGCAGCACCACATCGTCCGCATCCTGCCAGGCACAACTCACAGGCGGTACCAAATGGTGGGAAACAGATCCATGCCCAGGTAATTGAAGACATACAGGATCAGGATCACCACCATCGCCGAGAAATCAATCCCGCCCATGGCCGGTATGATGCGGCGTATGGGGGCCATCAGCGGTTCGCTCAGTTGATACAGCACCTGATCCATCGGGCTGCGGCCCTGGCTGATCCAGCTCATCAGCGAGCGGATGATGATCACCCAGAAAATCAGTTGTCCGGCGGCTTTGATCAGCGTCAGCAGGCCCACCAGCAGAAAGAGGGGATCAAGGGACACGCCGCCAAGCTGAATCAGCATCTCCAGCGGGAATTTCAGCGTGGCCAGGATAAACGCCAGCAGCAGCGATGCCGTATCGACCGGCCCTATGGACGGAATCACCCGCCGCAGCGGCTTGATGATCGGCTGGGTGATTTTCACGATAAATTGTGAAAACGGGTTATAGAAGTCGCAGCGGGTCCATTGCATCCAGATCCGCAGCAACAGCACCATAATATATAAATCGAACAGCGTTTTGACCAGAAACGTCAGCGTCAACATAAAAGGGTAATGTCCTTGATAAGGTTAAAATGCACCATAGTGGCAAAAACAATAGTGGCGAAAAAAATCAGAATAACTTTTCCATCTCTTCAGCGCGCTTAACCGCGGCTTGCATGGCATCGGCGACGGTTTGCGTCAGTTGATGCTGGTTGAATACGTCCAGCGCGGCGGCGGTGGTGCCCCCTTTGGAGGTGACATTTTGCCGCAGCGTGGCGAAGGCGGTGCCGGCATTGGCGTCCGCCAGCGCGGCGGCGCCGCTGGCGGCCTGCCGGACCAGCAACCCGGCCGTCGCTTCGTCAAATCCTTGCCTTATCGCCTCTTGCTGCATGGCTTCCATAAACAGGAAGAAATAGGCCGGCGCGCTGCCCGCCGCGGCGATTACGCCGTTAATGCCGCTTTCCTCGCTGACCCAGCAGACCCGGCCCACCGCGCCCATCAGGTCGGCGGTGAACGCGCGATCGGCTTCATTGACCTGCGCCGGCGCGTATAAACCGCTCATGCCTTTACCTACCAGCGACGGCGTATTGGGCATAATGCGCACCAGGTTCAGCGGTTCGCCGAGCAGGGCGTAAAACCGGTTTACGGTAACACCCGCCGCAATGGAAAGCACCAGTTTGCCGGAAAAATCCACGGACTGGGCCAACTGCCGGCATACGTCGGCCATCAGCTGCGGTTTAACCGCCAGCACCACCACCTCCGCGCGGCTGGCGCTGGCGGCGTTATCGGCGCTGCTGTGGATGCCGTGCTCGCGGGCCAGGGCATCACGATGATTTTCCGATGGGGCGCATACGGTGATTAAATCGGCCGGATAACCGGTGGCCACCAGGCCGGCGACGATGGCCTGGGCCATATTGCCCGCGCCGATAAATGCAATTTTACGCTGTTGCATGCTAATCCTCATGATGATGGTTATGCTGCCGGCGCGCCGTAGTCCCTGGCGCCAAAAATAGCGGTGCCGATACGCACCATGGTACTGCCCGCCACGATGGCCGCGGGCATATCGTCGGTCATCCCCAGCGACAGCGTGTCGATACCGGGATGCGCCAGGCGCAGCTCGGCGAACAGGGCCGCCATCCGCTGGAATACCGCCAATTGAATCTGATAATCCGCTTGCGGAGCGGGGATGGCCATCAGGCCGCGCAGCCGCAGCCGGGGCAAATCCGCCACCTGCGCCGCCAGCGCAAGCAGCCCGGCCGGCGAAATACCCGATTTGCTCTCTTCCCCGCTGATATTGATTTGAATCAGCACGTTGAGCGGCGCCAGGTCCTGCGGACGCTGGTCGTTGAGCCGCCGGGCCAGGGACAGGCGATCCAGGGTATGCATCCAGTCGAAATGCTCCGCCACCAGGCGGCTTTTATTCGACTGTAGCGGGCCGATAAAGTGCCAGCCCAGGGGGGGCGTAATGTGCTGGCGCTGAAAATATATAATTTTTTCCGCGCCTTCCTGAACATAATTTTCGCCAAATGCTTTTTGCCCGGCGGCAATGGCCTGCTCGATGGCCGTCACAGGTTTGGTTTTACTTACCGCAAGCAGGGCGATTTCCTGCGGATCGCGGCCGCATTGGCGTGCGGTGGAAGAGATAAGTTCCGTTACCTGCTGTAGATTCTGCTCAATAGTGCTCATGGCTTGATGGTTCTCATAGATAGCGCCCATGACTAGTCCAGGACTACTCATGGTTACAGGAGATCGTATGGATATTGATGAACTGGTGGCCCTTAGTGTAAAGCATAATGCCTCCGATCTGCACCTTTGTCCCGGCCAGATGCCGATCGTGCGTATCGACGGCGGCCTGCGCTGCCTGGAGTCGCTGCCGGTGGTGCAGGAAGCGTGCGTAACCGGATGCCGCGATCGCTGCCTGGACATGCGCGGCCGCGAACGGCTGGCATTGTCCGGACAGGCGGACTGCGCCCTGGCGCTTGGCGCCGGCCAGCGGGTGCGCGGCCATTTTTTCCGCCAGCACACCGGGCTGTCCGCCACGTTTCGGCTGATTGCCGGGCAGGTGCCGACGCTGGCGGCGCTGGGCGTGCCGGCCGCAATTCCCGGGCTGCTGGCCCAGACCCAGGGGCTGCTGCTGGTCACCGGCGCCACCGGCAGCGGCAAATCCAGCTCGCTGGCGGCCATGGTGGATTATATTAATCACCAGCGCCAGGTCCATATCGTGACGCTTGAAGATCCCATAGAGTTTATCCATCATCCGCAGCGCTGCCTGATCCAGCAGCGGGAAATCGGCGAACACTGCCCCGATTTTGCTACCGGACTGCGGGCGGCCATGCGCGCGGACCCGGATATCATTCTGCTGGGGGAACTGCGTGACTCACAAAGCATCCGCCTGGCGCTGGGCGCCGCCGAAACCGGCCACCTGGTGCTGGCCACGCTCCATGCCCGCCACGCCGCCCAAGGAGTGGACCGTCTGCTGGACGCGTTTGCGGCCGGGGAACAGGCGTTCGCCCGCGGCCTGCTGGCCGGCAGCCTGATGGCGATAATGGCGCAAAAACTGGTGAGCCGGGAGCAGGGCGGGCGCATGGGGCTATTTGAACTGCTGATCGCCACCCCGGCGGTGCGCAACGTGATTCGCGACGGCAAGACCCACCTATTGCCGGGGTTGTTGCAAACCGGCAAAGGGCAAGGGATGCAAAGTTTTGCTATGGGGGGCGACAGGATGGACATAACGAACAGCCTGGCGTGAGAAAATAAAGCAATAATGCGGACCTGCGCTCCAATGTGGCGTTCAGCCAATGGGAGTTCCTATTTTCGATGATGCATATTGTTAAATCATCACGCTTCGTTAAGCCAATGACGGTAAAGCGGCGGTGCGCAGCCTTTTAACTAAGGATAATGTGGCGCATATCTTCGTCAAACCGACATCTATAGTCTAGAGTGAAATGATAAAATGGGTGATAAAGCATCGATGGATGCGGGGATACAAAATAATAATATGTTTTTTTGTCAAATTTAATTTTAATAATATATTGAACACGGAAAGAGAAAGATTATGGTTTTAGAAAATGCTCGCATTGGTAATTATATTTGTGAGCCGATTTATGAAATTGATGGTAAGTTATTGGCCTTTGAGTTGCTCACGCGTTTTATCGGTATGGATAGAAGCAGTAAGGCATCAGCTTCCTCAGAATTCATCATAAATTTAATGAGCTATGCTATGAAAGAACGCCTGCTTACCCAACAGATGGAGCTGATATCGGCCCATGCCGAATATTTCCAAAAGCAGGGTGTTTTCTTGTCAATAAATATCGATTCCGATATGGCGGAAATTATCATTGCCAATAATGAACTCCGTGCTCGCCTCCAGTCATTGCCTTTTATTCGTTTGGAAATAAACGAGAATTTCCCGAATTTAACCGACGGCCGGCGAAATCCGCTATTAAACTTCCTATCACAGCATTTTACCTTATGGCTGGATGATTTTGGCTCAGGCAAGGCACATTTTATCGCCTTAAACGATCGGTTATTTGAGTATGTGAAAATTAACAAAGAATTTTATTGGGAACAGGTTAACAACCCGATTTTCCTGATACTGATTGGTGAAATAGCAAAGTTTTGCCAAGGTATTATTGTCGAAGGAGTCGAACGCCAGGAGCAGGCGGAAGAGTTATACGACACCGGTATCCACGCCATGCAGGGCTACCTTTGGCCGGATGTGGCGCTGGAAAATATCGGCGCCTACCGGTCAAGCGGCGAGAGCTGCTGCCGATAGGTTACCAGCCATGGCGATTCAATTACGCCAAAGTGCGTGGTCAGATGATGGCAAAGCGGGTTTTTTAGTATAAAATTCCCGAAAATCCGGCAATCGCTAACGGGCCACTCATGAGAAAAATCACCTGGATATTTATCGTCATCGCCATCGGCGTATGGTATTTCACCAAAGATAACCAAAAAAGCGCCCCCCCTGCTAACCCCTCCGCGGTACAGCAAAGCAAAAGCTAACCCGCGTCCTGCTGCCGATGCATGGCTGGGCATTGCCATTATTCGGCCTTGAAACCAGATAATAATTAATCTGTGAAGTGGCTCACTCAAATCTTGCATTTATTGCCAAGGTTGGCATAAAAGTGGCATTAAGCCGAAGGCGTCGGCCCTATGTGCTTTCCTACACTACCCCCCTTGTCAGGTATTCGTTCCGCTGCGTATTTCTCTTTCTCAGTATTCGACTGTCGCGGTGGTATATCCGCTTTTGAAAAGGAATAGATTGATGGGTAGTTCTATTGTAATGGGGATAATATGGCATTTCGTTGGCGCTGCCAGCGCGGCGTGCTTTTATGCCCCGTTAAAAAGAGTCCGACACTGGAGCTGGGAGACTATGTGGTCCCTGGCAGGGTTTTTTTCATGGATTATTTTGCCTTGGTGCGTGAGTTATATCTTATTGCCGGATTTTTGGGCCTATTATGGCTCATTTTCCCTGGCGACGTTGCTACCGGTATTTTTATTCGGCGCCATGTGGGGCATCGGCAATATTAATTATGGCTTGACCATGCGTTATCTCGGCATGTCGATGGGCATCGGTATCGCTATCGGTATTACGCTGATTATCGGTACGCTGATGACGCCGGTATTGCAGGGTAAATTTTCGGTTCTCACCGGCACTCCCGGCGGGCGCATTACCTTGTTAGGGGTGGCGGTAGCGGTGATTGGGGTGGGTATAGTTTCTTATGCCGGGGTGCTGAAAGAGCGTAAACTGGGTATCCGTACCGAAGAATTCAATCTGAAAAAAGGGTTGGTGCTGGCGGCGCTGTGCGGCATATTTTCCGCCGGCATGTCATTTGCCATGGACGCGGCCATTCCCATGCACGAGGCGGCGAAAAATGCCGGCATCAGTCCGCTGTATGTCGCATTGCCCAGCTATGTGGTGATTATGGGCGGCGGCGCGGTGATCAATCTGGCGTACTGTATTATCCGCCTGGCCACCAAGCGCGAACTGTCGATTAAGGCCGATCTGTCGGTGGCCAAGTCCTTGCTGATCGCCAACGCGCTGTTTTCCATTCTCGGCGGCGTAATGTGGTACCTGCAATTCTTCTTTTATGCCTGGGGACATGCCAATATTCCTACCGAATACTCCTACATAAGCTGGATGCTGCATATGAGCAGCTACGTGCTGTGCGGCGGTATTGTCGGACTGGTATTAAAAGAGTGGAAGGGCGTGGGTAGAAGACCGGTAGGCGTATTGAGCATCGGCGGGCTGGTCATTATCCTGGCGGCCAATATCGTCGGCATCGGCATGGCGTCTTGATCGGATGGCTCTCAAGGATGAGAGCCATTTTGGCGTCTGCGCGCACATACCAATAGTGTCTGCATAGCGTCCGTATAACGTCAAAGTAAGAGCATGTTTATTTGCCCGGCAGCGCCAGCGCGTGGCCCGCATTCGCCGGCCTTTTCACTTCGCTGTTTTTTTGGAACCGCTGGCGGTATTCCCGCGGCGCGACGCCAAACGATTGATTAAACACCACGGAAAAGTAATTACTGTCGTCAAAGCCGCACAGCGACGCCACTTCACCAATGGTCTGCTGGCCGTGGCGCAGCAAATCCATGGCTTTGCATAACCTGAGCTGCCGCAGATATTGATTTACGCCCATGCCGGTTTGCTGTTTAAACAAGGCCTTCAGGCCGCGGGCATTTAACTGGTGCCGCCGGCAAAAATCATCCAGCCGGAACGGTTCGGCAATGCTGACGCGCAGGGCCATCAGCAACAAATCCAACTGCTCGGCGTCAGAAGGCAACGCACTGTCGGGCGCGTGGCGAAAACGCATCAGCAACAGCGCCACCTGCAAGAATAACGCCTCGCTCAGCATCACCGACAACGCGTCGGTCCTCATGCATTCGCGCGCCAGCGCGTCCACCTGCCGGCGCAGCACCGACATGCCCGGCGTGCTCAACCGCCAGTAGCGTTGCGGTTGCGCCGCTTCATTCCCCGGTAGCAAGGCCCGCCAGTCGGCGGCCAGCGTCAACTGGTCGCGGCAATAGAGAATATTATCCAGCTCAAGATCGTTGACCGACTCATAGCTGTGCCGGTCGCCGGCGTTGATATAAAACAAATCGCCGCAGGTGATGGCGTAAGGCACGTCATTAAGAATATGCAGCCCGTTGCCGCGCCAGACAATCACCAATTCGTTGAAATCATGGTGGTGGGTAGGGAACGCCGGCTGGGGATGACGGTCGGCAACCGTTATCCCGTTTTTACTTGTCAGGAAATAGTCGGTTGTCGCCAGTTTCAGGCCAGACACCATCACACCCTCCCGGCATAAATATCAGGGAGAAGATAATGGCATGGCGGGGAAATTAAAAATTTGAAATCGGCGGCATTTGTCACATTTCCCGGCCAAGGAGCGTTATGACGGGTCGCCGCTGCGCAACATTTTTGGCGAATGGGAAAATTCGCGCCGAAATTGCGTGGAGAAATGGTTACTGTCGCTAAAACCGCAGGCATGGGCAATCTCGGTAATGGTTTTGTCGCTTTGCAGCAGGCGTTTGCGGGCTTCCAGCAACCGCAGCCGGTTAAGATAACGCTGGGGCGTCATGCCGGTCCGCTGCTTTAACTGGCGATGCAGGGTGCGCAGCGGCAGTGAAAATTGTTCGGCCAGAACCAGCCAATCGATATCGTTATAAAAATTATGCTGCAACCAGCGCAGCAACTCTTGCAGGCGCTGCTCGCGGGAGCCGTCCTCCCCGCCGTTTTGAAAACATCCGTGGCGCAACATGATCAACAACTGCAAAAATTGTCCTTCGCTGGCCGCGATGCCCTCGGGGGAAGAGTCCGCCGTAAGTTCGCTGAGCGTGTGGATATACTGCTTGGCCAACTGCATTTCGGCATGGTTGATCTGCCAGTTGACCTGATTGTCCGGCGAGTCCTGGGAGGGGAGAAAACGGCTGATATCCGTCAGGAAACGAAATTTTCCGGGGGCGCGGTACAGGATATTGATCAAATTAAGATCGTCGACGTTTTCAAATAAATGATGATCGTCGGCGCGAATAAAGCAGACCGTACCGCTGCCCAAAACATAAGGCTGATCGTTAAAAACGTGAATGCCCGACCCTTTTTCCACCAGCACGATCTCCCAGAAATCATGATAATGCTCGGGGAAAGCGCTTTGCGGTACACGGGGTTCAATGGCGATGGTGGCGTATTGGGAACTAAAAAAATCCTCACCATAAAGTCGCGTCATTTTCGTTACCTCACCATTTTACGAAGTTTCATAATAAGGCGCGATTGTGAAACTTAACCTTGAATAAATGACCGCCATTGGCGGCATTTAGGTTATTTTTTCAAGATTAGCCCGATGATGATCAAATTTGTGGCAGCGATCACAGGCGGAGGGTAAATAATTTATCTCGACGTGAATAATCGGCCATTTATTGTCGGAGTGATATTTTTGTGATGGGATTCACATTCATCTTTACGATTCTGCCACCGCGATCGAACCGGTGGCATTCACCGGAAGGTGGCGGCATAAATATGTTCTTACACTGCGGTCATAGGATTAATGAGGAATATCCACTATGGCCGTGCGTAATATTGTTGCTGTCGACCTCGGTGCTTCCAGCGGCCGGGTAATGCTGGCCCAATGGCATTCAGCATCACAAAAAATAACACTTAAAGAAATTCATCGCTTCGCGAATACCTTTATTTCCCTGGACGGGCAGGATTGCTGGGATCTGGATAAACTGGAACAGGAAATTCTCACCGGCCTGACGGCGCTGGATAACGCCGGCATCGTCATCGACAGTATCGGCATCGATACCTGGGGCGTGGATTACGTCTTGTTGGACGCCGCGGGCAAACGGGTAGCCGCCCCGGTTTCTTACCGCGATCACCGTACCGACGGCGTGATGCCCGCGGTGCTGGAGGATTTGGGACGCGAGACGATTTACCAGCGTACCGGCATCCAGTTTTTGCCTTTTAACACCCTGTATCAGCTTAAGGCCTGGCGTCAGCAGCAGCCGGCCTGCCTGGAGCGAGTGGCGCATTTAGTCATGATCCCGGATTATTTTTATTTCCGGCTGACCGGCACGCTGAACTGGGAATATACCAACGCCAGCACCACCCAATTACTGAATCTGGCCACTGGGGACTGGGATCAATCCTTGCTGGATTATCTGGACATTCCCCGCTGTTGGCTGGGCACTCCCACGCCTCCGGGCAATAAACTGGGATATTGGACCAGCCCCAACGGCCAGGCCGTGCCGGTGGTCGCCGTGGCCACCCATGACACCGCGAGCGCGGTGGTGGCCGCGCCGTTGCATACCGACGGCTGCGCCTATCTTAGCTCGGGCACGTGGTCCCTGATGGGTATCGACAGCGAACGGCCGTTTAATGATGCCGCCGCGCTGGCCATGAATATTACCAATGAGGGGGGCATCAACGGCCGTTTCCGGGTACTGAAAAATATCATGGGCTTATGGCTGTTGCAGCGCGTCTGCGCCGAACTGGCGGTGGACGACCTCAAAGGCCTGGTGGCGCAGGCCGCCGGCCAAACGCCGTTTCGCAGCCTGATCAATCCCAACGACGATCGGTTTATCAATCCCCCGTCGATGGTTGACGCCATTCGCCAGTTCTGCCGCGAAAACGGCCAGCCGGTGCCAGAGGACGCCGCCGCCCTGGCGCGCTGCATATTCGACAGCCTGGCCATGCTCTACCGGCAGGTGCTGCTGGAATTGGCCTCCCTGCGCGCGGCGCCGCTGACCGGCCTGCATATCGTCGGCGGCGGCTGCCAGAACGATTTGCTCAACCAACTTTGCGCCGATACTTGCCAAATCCAGGTAACCGCCGGTCCGGTGGAAGCGTCGACCCTGGGCAATATCGGCTGTCAACTGATGGCCCTTGATGAAGTCAAGGACGTCGCCGTCTGGCGCGACGCGGTGGAAGAGAATTTCGCCGCGCGTTATTACACCCCTAATCCCGATCCCCATTTCGCTACCTATTGGCAACGTTTTTTGGCGCTCTGCCACCTGAAAGAGGAAGTCTTATTATGAGTCAATCCGTAGAACAAGCCTGGCAATTGGCCAAACAAAGGTTTGCCGATATCGATGTCAATGTCGACGGCGCCCTGGAATTACTCGATACCCTGCCGGTATCCATGCACTGCTGGCAGGGGGATGACGTGGCCGGGTTTGAAAATACCGGCGGCGCCCTGACCGGGGGAATTCAGGCCACCGGCAACTATTTCGGCAAAGCCCATAACGCCCAGGAGCTGCGGGCCGATTTGGAACAGGCGTTCAGCCTGATCCCGGGGCCGAAACGTCTGAACCTGCACGCCATCTATTTGGAGGCCGAAGGCAAAGTCGAACGCAACGAAATCGAACCCAAGCATTTTGCCCGCTGGGTTAGCTGGGCGCGGGAACATCAACTGGGGCTGGACTTCAACCCCACCTGCTTTTCCCATCCGCTGAGCGCCGACGGTTTTACCTTGTCCCATGCCGATCAAGGCATTCGCCAGTTCTGGATTGAACATTGCCAGGCCAGCCGCCGCATTTCGGCCTATTTCGGCCGCGAGCTGGGCACCGCCTCGGTGATGAATATCTGGGTTCCAGACGGTATGAAAGATGTCACCATCGATCGCCTGGCGCCGCGCCAGCGGCTGCTGTCCGCCCTGGATGAAGTTATCGCGGAAAAGCTCGATGCCAACCACCATATCGACGCCGTGGAAAGCAAATTATTCGGTATCGGCGCGGAGAGCTATACCGTTGGTTCCAGCGAATTTTGCCTGGGATATGCCACCAGCCGCGGCACCGCATTGTGCCTTGACGCCGGCCATTTCCATCCCACCGAAGTGATCTCCGACAAGATCTCCAGCGCCATTTTATATGTGCCGCGCCTGCTGCTGCATGTGAGCCGCCCGGTGCGCTGGGACAGCGACCATGTGGTATTGCTGGATGATGAAACCCAAGCCATCGCCAGCGAAATCGTACGCCAAAAGCTGTTTAACCGCGTGCATATCGGCCTGGATTTCTTCGATGCCTCCATCAATCGCATCGCCGCCTGGGTTATCGGCACCCGCAATATGAAAAAAGCGTTGCTGCGCGCGCTGCTGGAACCCACTGAAAAACTGCGTCTGCTGGAACAGCAGGGCGACTACACGGCGCGCCTGGCGCTGCTGGAAGAACAAAAATCGCTGCCTTGGCAGGCGGTGTGGGACAAATATTGCCAATCCCATGATGTGCCGGTAGGCGGCGATTGGCTGCAAACGGTTCGCGAGTATGAAAGTTCCACTTTAAGTAAACGTTGAGGGTAGCAAATTATGCAAACAATACTGACTTCCTGGTTTGTGCAGGGCATGGTGAAAGCGACCACCGACATGTGGCTTAAAGGCTGGGATGAGCGCAACGGCGGCAATGTCAGCCTGCGCCTGACCCTGGAGGACGTGGCGCCGTATCGGGACGAGTTTACGCCCCGGCCGCGTACCGAAGCGCTGACCGAGTCGGTGCCTGAGCTGGCCAATACCTATTTCCTGGTGACCGGCTCAGGCAAGTTTTTCCGCAACGTCCAGCTATCGCCGTCGGACAACCTGGTGTTGTTGCAGGTGAATGCCGCGGGCGACGGCTACAGCATCCTATGGGGGCTGACCGCCGGCGGCCTGCCGACCTCGGAGCTGGCGTCGCACTTCCAGTCGCACGTGGTCCGTCAAGAGGTGACCCAGGGCAGCGGCCGGGTGATTATGCATTGCCATGCCACCAACCTGATTGCCCTGAGTTTTGTGCTTAAGCTCGATAGCGCCCATTTTACCCGCGAACTGTGGGAAGGCAGCACCGAGTGCCTGGTGGTGTTTCCCGACGGGGTGGGCATCGTGCCGTGGATGGTGCCCGGCACCGACGGCATCGGCAACGCCACTTCGGCGCAGATGCGTTCCCATTCCCTGGTGTTATGGCCTTTCCACGGCATTTTCGCCACCGGCCCGACCCTGGATGATGCCTTCGGCCTGATCGATACGGCGGAAAAATCGGCGGAAATCATGGTCAAGGTGCGCTCCATGGGCGGCAAAAAGCAGACCATCAGCCGTGGCGAACTGATTGCGCTGGGGCAGCGTTTCGGCGTAACGCCGATGGCGTCGGCGCTGGATGTCGAGTAGGGAACATCGGCCCGCGACGTGCCGATAAACAACGGAAAGAGCAGCAACCATGATTAGAAAAGCTTTTATCATGCAGGTTAATCCCGACGCCCATGAGGAATACCGGCGTCGCCATAACCCCATTTGGCCGGAGCTGGCGCAAACCCTGAAAGCCCATGGCGCCCATCATTACAGCATTTTCCTCGACGAGCAGCGCCATTTGCTGTTTGCCTACGTGGAGATGGAGTCCGAAGCGCGCTGGGATGAGGTGGCGTTAACCGACGTTTGCCAGCGCTGGTGGCGGCATATGACCGACGTCATGCCGGCCAATGCGGATAACAGCCCGGTCAGCGCCGAGCTGCGGCCGGTGTTCTATCTGGAGTAAGTTATCTGGAATGAGGGTGGCGCACGGCCAATAGCTGTTCAAACCAGCTTTCCAGAATGATCACGGCGGAGCCGGCATCGATCCGGCCTTTGTTCAACGCGCGGTAACCGCCGCGCTCGAACAGGTCGGCCCGGGCCTCGACGGTGCTCAGCCGTTCGTCGTGCAGCACCACTTCAAAACCGAAACGACCGTGCAGCCGGTTGGCGAATTTGCGCGCCCGCAGGGTAAGCGGCTGTTCGGTGCCGTCCATATTCAGCGGCAGCCCGACCACGATCACGTCCGGCTGCCACTCCTGCAATAATTTTTCCACTTGCTGCCAGTCGGGAACCCCTTCCTGGGCCTTGAACGCCGTCAGCGGCCGCGCGGTACAGGTAATCTCCTGGCCGATGGCTACGCCGATGCTTTTGGTGCCGAAATCAAATGCCATCATGGTACGGTTAGTCATTACGCATGGCCCGCTTCGTTGGCGATATTATGTATATCGATGCCCAATTTTCGTGCCGCGTCGCGCCAGCGCGCCGCGATGGGCGTGCGAAACAGGATGTCGCTGTCGGCGGGAGATGTCAGCCAGGCATTTTCCAGCAGTTCCTGCTCCAGCTGGCCCTTTTCCCAACCGGCATAACCCAGCGCCACCAGCACTTCCTGCGGCTGCTGCGCGGTGCCCAGGGTTTCCAGCACATCTTTGGACGTGGTGATCATGGTTTCTTCGGAAATACTGATGCTGGAGCCAAATCCTTCCTGGGGCGTATGCAGGATAAAACCCCGATCGTCCGCCAGCGGGCCGCCGGCGAAGACCGGTTTGTCCAGGCGGATGGCCGGGTCGCGTTCAGCCGGCATGATCTTAAGTTTATGCAATACGCTCTCAACGGTAAATTGTTCAACCGGTTTGTTGATAACGAGTCCCATGGCCCCGTCATCGTTATGCTCACAGATATAGATCACTGAGCGTTTAAACAAGGGGTCTTGTAGCGAGGGCATGGCGATAAGAAAGTGATGCTGTAAATTCATTCTGTCTTTTTTAGGCAAATAGTTTAATAAATAGGCGAAGTGCAGTATGCGGGTAAATGGCCAATAAGTCACTGGCTGCAAGCTAAATCAGCCCGCAGCCTGTGCAAAATCAGCCTTTGTCGCGGCCCAGGCGTTTCTCGATGGCGTCCATCAGCATACCGGTGATGGAAATGGGAAAGGCCGCCTCTATCTCCCGCACGCAGGTGGGGCTGGTGACGTTAATTTCCGTGAGCTTGTCGCCGATAATATCCAGGCCGACAAAAATCAGCCCTTTCTCTTTTAATATCGGACCGACGTCCCGGGCGATTTTCCAATCGCTTTCGGTGAGCGGCCGGGCTTCGCCGCGCCCGCCCGCGGCCAGGTTGCCGCGCGTTTCGCCGCTTTTGGGAATGCGCGCCAGGCAGTAGGGCACCGGTTCGCCGTCCACCACCAGCACCCGCTTGTCACCGTCCTTGATTTCCGGCAGGAAGTTTTGCGCCATGCAGAAATGCTGGCCGTAACCGGTGAGGGTTTCAATAATCACCGACAGGTTGGGGTCCTCTTGCTTCACGCGGAAAATCGAGGTGCCGCCCATGCCGTCCAGGGGTTTGAGGATAATATCGCCGTGCTGTTGCCAGAATGCGCGGATATGATCGTCACGCCGGCTGACCAGCGTGTCCGGGGTATGATGGGCGAACCAGGCGGTAAACAATTTTTCATTGCAGTCGCGCAGGCTGCGCGGCTTGTTGACGATTAAGGCGCCTTTATCTTCGGCCCGCTCAAGAATGTAGGTGGCATAGATAAATTCGGTATCGAACGGCGGGTCCTTGCGCATCAGGATCACGTCCAGATCGCCGAGTTCGATATCCTGCTCGCCGTGAAAACTATACCACTCGTCATAATCCTGCTTGACCGCCAGCAGGCGGGTAGTGGCGCGGGCTTCGCCGCCGCGCAGGTATAGCGAGCTCATCTCCATGTAATGGATTTGCCAGCCGCGGCGTTGTGCTTCGAGCAGCATAGCGAAACTGGTATCTTTTTTGATATTGATGGACGAAATCGGGTCCATCACGATGCCGAGCTTTAACATTCTTTTCTCCTTTAACCCAGATCGCCGAAACGCACCTGCAAAGCGGTGATGGCGGTGAGAGCTGTGGTTTCTGTGCGCAAAACACGGGGCCCCAGCTGGATTTCAGTAAATCCGCGGCGTGAGGTCATAGTAATTTCTTCTGCGGTCAAGCCGCCTTCGGGGCCAATCAGCAGCCGCACGTTGTTCACCGGCAACGGCAGCGTATTGATACTGTGCGGCGCGCGGGGATGCAGGTTAAGTTTAAGACCGTCATCCTGTTCGGCGCACCACGCTTCCAGGGGCATGGCGTCCCTGACCAGCGGCAGGCTATTGCGCCCGCACTGCTCGCAGGCGCTGATGGCGATTTTTTGCCATTGCTGGATTTTTTTGCCGAGGCGCTCGCCGTCCAGCTTGATGCCACAGCGCTCGGAAAACAATGGGGTAATGACGTTGACCCCTAATTCAATTGATTTCTGGATGGTGAATTCCATTTTTTCACCGCGGGACATCACCTGGCCCAGATGCAGGCGCAGGGGTGATTCAACGTTCGCGGGGCGGGACGCGAGAATGTTGGCCACCACGTTTTTTTTGCCCGCCTGGGTAATCTGCGCCTCGAAAATATGATTGCTGCCGTCAAACAGGTGCAACAGCTGGCCTTCCGCCATGCGCAGGACCCGGGTCAAATAGTGCGCGGCATCTTCGCTTAACGCCACGGTACCGGTCGCCGGGAGCGGCCCGGAATGATAAATACGCGGTATTCGCATGTTGGTATCGTTTAATCCTGATGACAAGTGGGGCGCGCGTGGGCGATTCGCGGCCGGAAGTTGCCCTGCGGCGCGCGGTGCGGGCAAGCAGCGCCGCGCAGGGGTGTTTCGCCGGGTTGTTTCCCGGCTTGTTTCATAGTAGGCCAGCTGTTTTACGGCTGGCAAGCGCGTTGAATATAAGGATTGGCATTACCCTGCGCCGCTTCGATGCGCCGGTTGCGCGTACATTCCCAGGCGGTAACCGGATACTGCCGATCCCACACCTCGAACAGCTGGGTTTGCTGGGATGAAAGGCGCAGATGGTAACGATCGCGCATATAAAAATAGGTGCGGGCAATGGCGCCGCGGGCGCGGGCCGGCGGCTCCGCCTGTTTGAATGTAAAGTCCACCTTCATGGCGCACTGGCCGTACTGTCCTTCTCCGCCGCGCCACTGGCTGTACTGGAAATTGGCCCGATCGCCATTGACCTCGCCTATGGCGGGTTGCAGGTTATGCAGGTCATTTTCCATCCGGCGGTAGTCGGCGTCCTTGGCGCAATTTTTGCGCCCGCCGTCCCGCCAGCACTGATGCTGATGGCCAAACTCCCAGGCCGGCATTACGTGCTCCCATTCTATGCGGTTGGCGCGCAGGGCGCTTTTACGTACCTGGTAGCCGCAGGACGCCAAATCCGGCGTGCCTTTTTTTCCTTGCCAGCTGATTTTGCAACCACAGTAAAAGGAACCTGGCGCGTCCTGGTTGATCTTGACCGCCGCGGCCTTCGCCTGACTGAAATTGTTGATGCCGCCCGCCAGCGCGGCGCCGGAAAGCAACATAAAGGAAAGGCACAGCAAAGTAATGGTACGTAGCATGGTCGGATATTCAATAAAAAGGAAAAAAGCAGGGTATCGAATCCCGGTGCCGCAGGCAAATCGAAGCGGAAAAAAAGCGCCAATGCCGCAGACGCCGAGCGGATCGCCAGCGTCAGGTCGAACGATCCGCTTATCCTGAAAGTAAATGCCTTGTTGAATAAATGTGACTTACATCACTTTTTTTTGATCCTACTCTGGTCCCTGAAAATGTGACCCTTCTCGATCATATCATTCGCCGTTTTGCATATTATAGTCGGGAAGTTGTACATAATTGTCTATAGACAACTCAGGATGTTCAGGTGCGCGCCATGAAATCACTAAGCAAGAATTCCCAGATCCCACTCTACCAGCAGGTGGCGGAGTGGATAAGAGAGAGTATCTACACCGGGGAGTTGGTGGAGGATGACCGTATTCCCTCTGAATTCCAGATTATGGACATGCTGGAAGTCAGCCGGGGCACCGTCAAGAAGGCGGTCGCCCAGTTGGTTAAAGCCGGGACGCTGGTTCAGGTTCAGGGAAAAGGCACCTTTGTCAAAAAGGAGAACATCGCCTACCCGCTGGGTGAAGGATTATTGTCGTTTGCCGAATCCCTTGAAAGCCAAAAAATCAACTTCAGTACCAGCGTGGTAACGTCGCGTATTGAACCAGCCAACCGGTTTGTCGCTGAGAAGCTGCAAATAAAGCCGGGGCAGGACATTTTATATCTTGAACGCCTGCGTTCTATTGGCGATGAAAAGGCCATGCTGATTGAGAACCGTATTAATATTGAGCTTTGTCCGGGCATTACCGAAGTGGATTTTAACAAGGAAAATTTGTTTCCAACTATCGAGCGCCTTTCCCAGCAAAAAATCCGCTATTCGGAAAGTCGCTACGCGGCCCGGTTAATTGGTAATGAACGCGGACATTTCCTGGATATTAGCGATGAAGCCCCGGTATTACATCTGGAGCAGCTGGTTTTTTTCTCCCGCACCTTGCCGGTTGAGTTCGGCAATGTCTGGCTGAAAGGTAATAAATACTACCTGGGCACCATCCTGCAACGCCGGGAGGTGAGTTGAGGCAGCGCCGATAATCGCCCGATAGTTATCAAACCGGGAATTCGTCGAGTTAACGTTATGAGTGAGGAATTTATGCAGGGGATTGAATTCAAATCCGAGTACGTACAACACCTCCCCGCGGGAATAAGTGTCGATGCGCTCATCCGCCAACTGGCGCAGCCGCTGATTGCAGACGGACAGGTCGCCGAGGATTTTGCCGATCATGTCCTGGCGCGCGAGCAGACATTTCCTACCGGTCTGCCTACCGAGCCGGTTGGCGTGGCGATACCGCATACCGATCACCGCCATGTGCGCCGCAACGCCTTTGGCCTTGGTATTCTGCCGGAGCCGGTGACCTTCGCGGATATGGGCGGTGAGCCGGACCCGGTGCCGGTACGCGTGGTTTTCCTACTGGCGCTGAGTGAAAGTAACAAGCAGCTCAATGTGCTGGGCTGGATAATGGATCTGATTCAGGATGGCGGGTTTATGCAGCAATTACTCGCCATGAGTAATGAACAAATTCACCAGGCTATTTTTGATAAACTGAATGAACGAGGTGAAATATGAGCCAGACTATTTTATTTGTATGCGCCACCGGCATCGCGACTTCCACCGCGGTTGCTGAGAAAGTAATGGAATATTGTAAGGAACAAGGACTGGATGTTAATTATTCACAAACTAATGTCGCGTCCCTGCCGAGCAATACCGAAGGTGCAACTTTAGTGGTATCCACCACGAAAGTGCCTTATGAACTGGATATTCCGGTAGTTAATGGCCTGCCTATAATTACGGGTATAGGCGAGGATAAGGTGCTGGAAAAAATAGTATCGATCCTGAAAGATCAAAAATAATTAATTTAACCAAATCCGATAAATTTATACAGGCGCTAACGCGAGGTCCCGTTACGTCTGCAACAGGGGTTTTCCATGAATGAAATAGCCCATACCCTATACACAGTCGTGCAATATATCCTGGGTTTCGGCCCGACCGTACTATTGCCGCTGGTACTGTTTATTCTTGCTCTGTTCTTTAAAGTAAAACCGGCCAAAGCGCTGCGTTCATCCCTCACGGTCGGTATCGGCTTCGTGGGGATTTATGCCATTTTCGACATTCTGACCAGCAATGTGGGACCCGCCGCCCAGGCCATGGTGGAACGTACCGGCATTAACCTGCCGGTGGTGGATCTTGGCTGGCCGCCGCTGTCCGCCATCACCTGGGGTTCGCCGATCGCGCCTTTCGTGATCCCCCTGACCATCCTGATTAACGTGACTTTACTGGCGCTGAACAAGACGCGTACCGTCGATGTGGATATGTGGAACTACTGGCACTTTGCCTTGGCCGGTACCCTGGTTTACTACAGTACGGGCAGTTTCGTGTTTGGCCTGCTGGCCGCCGGCATCGCCGCGGTGGTGGTGCTCAAACTGGCGGACTGGTCGGCGCCGATGGTGCAGAAGTATTTCGGTCTGGAGGGCATTTCGTTACCGACGCTTTCCGCGGTGGTGTTCTTCCCGATCGGGCTGCTGGTGGACAAAATCATCGAAAACATCCCGGGTCTTAACCGTATCCATATCGATCCGGAAACCGTGCAGAAAAAACTCGGCATCTTCGGCGAGCCGATGATGGTGGGCACCATCCTTGGCGTGCTGCTGGGCGTTATCGCCGGTTATGATTTCAAACATATCCTGTTATTGGGTATCAGTATCGGCGGGGTGATGTTTATTCTGCCGCGTATGGTCCGCATCCTGATGGAAGGCTTATTGCCTTTGTCTGAGGCCATCAAAAAATACCTCAATGCAAAATATCCGGGGCGCGATGATTTATATATCGGGTTGGATATCGCGGTGGCGGTGGGTAACCCGGCAATTATCTCGACGGCGCTGTTGCTGACGCCCATTTCAGTCTTCATCGCTTTTGTTCTGCCGGGGAATAAAGTGCTGCCGCTCGGAGATTTGGCGAATCTGGCGGTGATGGCGTCAATGATTGCGCTGGCCTGCCGCGGCAATATCTTCCGTACCCTGCTGGGGGCGATTCCGGTGATTGCCGCGGACCTGTGGATCGCCACCAAAATCGCGCCGTTTATTACCAACATGGCGAAAGACGTCAACTTTAAATTCGCCGAAGGCTCCAGCGGACAGGTTTCCAGTTTCCTGGACGGCGGCAACCCATTCCGCTTCTGGCTGCTTGAAATTTTTAACGGCAACATTATCGCTATCGGTTTGGTGCCGGTAATCGGCCTGGTGCTGTATGGGGTATTCCGACTGACACGGGGAACCGTATATGCCTGATTTCAGCGCGGCCATCGTCATTGATATCGGTACCACCAATTGTAAAGTCACCTGCTTTTCCTGCCAGGATGCCACGCGGCTGGGGGCCAGGAAATTTGTTACCCCCAAACTGATATCGGCGCAGGGTGCGGTTGATTTCGACATCGACCAGCTATGGCTGGAGGTCATGGCGGCAATGTCCGGCCTGGCGGCGGAATCACCGCTGCCGGTGGCGTGCATCAGTATTGCCAGCTTTGGTGAATCTGGTGTGTTCATTGATGATAAGGGAGAAATCCTGACGCCGATGCTGGCCTGGTATGACCGCCGCGGCGAAGAATATCTGGCGGCGCTGAGCGGGGAGGAACGCGAAAGGCTGTATGCCATCAGCGGATTACCCCCGCACAGTAATTACTCCGCTTTCAAAATGCGCTGGTTGCTGGATCGCTATCAATTACACGGACGGGAAGACATTTGTTGGCTGCATGCCCCTGAATTGCTGCTATGGCGGCTTACCGGACAAAAACGCACCGATATCACGCTTGCCAGCCGCACCCTTTGTCTGGATGTCAGCCAAGGCACCTGGTCACGGGAAGCGGCCGGTATTATGCAGTTGCCGTTTGCCGCCTTTGCGCCGCTGCTGGCGCCGGGGGAGGTTGCGGGCCGGGTCACCCCCGAACTGGGCGGCGCGTTAGGCTTTTGCGGCCCCGTCAGCGTCACGCTGGCCGGACATGACCATATGGCGGGCGCCCGGGCCCTGCAAATGAGGACGGGTGAAGTATTGAACTCAACGGGGACGACGGAAGGCATTCTGCTGCTCAATTCCCAGCCCACGTTGAGCGTACAGGCGAGTCGGGACAAGCTGGCCAATGGCCGTTATTCGCTACCGGATCTCTATACTCTGTTCGCCTCTTTGCCGGTCGGCGGTTTTGCCCTGGAATGGCTGAGTAAAACCTTTCGTTTTACCTCCGGCGAAATCGAGGCCGCGCTGCAACGCGGCTACCAGCATTATCTGGACGAGATGTGGACACTGGAGGATGTGCCGGTATTTATTCCCCATCTGCGTGGTTCGGGATCTCCGCATAAGAACCGCCATACCCGGGGACTGCTGTATGGCCTGGGCGACAGCCTGTCGATCGATATGCTGATCGCCGCTATTTCGCTGGGACTGGCGATGGAATTCGCCAATTGCTTTGCCTGCTTCAGCGTTCCCGCGGGGCAAACGCTGAAGGTGATCGGCCCGGCCACCGGTAATCCGCTCTGGCTGCAACTAAAGGCCGATATTTTGCAGCGCCCGGTGGACGCCATCGCTTTTGATGAAGCCGTCTCGGTTGGAGCGCTGCTCACCGCCTGTCCGACGCTGGCGCCGCCTGACGTGACCGTCGCCGCGCGTTATATGCCCGACGGGCGGCGATATCAGGCATTACAACGTTTTCAACTACGCTGGCGGGAATTTTACCGCTTCAAACTTCAGCAGGAAGGGGTCATTACTGAATAAGCCAAGGCGGCGCGGAATGTTTAAGCAGATTGCTTAAATAAAATAACACCGTAATTGCCGCATTATTTTATGCGCCATTAGAAAATCCGGGGTAGTAAATTTAAATTCGTTTTTATGTTAGCAACCATAACCGAGGAACATACTATGCCATTAGTTAATGGAAAGATTCTGCTCGACCGTATTCGCGAGAAGAGAGTGCTTGCCGGTGCGTTTAATACCACGAATCTGGAAACCACAATTTCAATCCTGAATGCTATTGAACGCTCCGGATTACCTAATTTTATTCAGATCGCACCGACCAATGCCCAATTATCAGGTTACGATTATATCTATGAAATAGTTAAGCGGCATGCCGATAAAATGGATGTCCCGGTAAGTTTGCATCTCGATCATGGTAAGTCGCTGGATGATGTGAAACAGTCGGTGCGCGCTGGTTTCACCTCGGTGATGATTGACGGCGCGGCGTTTTCATTTGAGGAAAATATCGCGTTTACGCGTGAAGCGGTTGATTTCTGCAAATCATTTGGCGTGCCCGTGGAAGCAGAGCTCGGGGCCATCCTTGGCAAAGAAGACGATCATGTCAGTGAGGCCGATTGCAAAACCGAACCTGAAAAAGTAAAGGCGTTCGTCGAGCAAACCGGCTGCGACCTGCTGGCGGTCTCGGTGGGCAATGTCCATGGTCTGGAAGATATTCCCCGCATTGATATTCCGCTGCTCCAGCGTATTGCCGCGGTGTCCCCGGTGCCGCTGGTTATTCATGGCGGTTCGGGCATCCATGAGGATATCCTGCGCAGCTTCGTCAATTACAATGTTGTCAAAGTGAATATCGCCAGCGACCTGCGAAAAGCGTTTATAACATCCGTGGGCAAAGCCTATGTTGATAATAACAATGAGGCTAACCTGGCCCGCGTAATGGCGCGCGCAAAATCTGCGGTTGAAGAGGATGTATACGCCAAAATTCTGATGATGAATAAAGGTCACCGCTATATTCGTAAAGCATCTTAAGATTCACCGAAACAATCTGAGGATAGTATGATCAGGCAAAGCGTAAAAGTCATAAACAGTACGGGATTACATGCCCGCCCGGCTGCTTGTTTAGCCAAGATAGTAAAAAAATATAATTCATCACTTATCCTGATAAACAACGGAAAGGAAATCCCGATTAAAGGAATGATGAGTATATTAGGCGCCGGCGTGAAAGGAAATACCACGATTGATTTGCTGTGCGACGGTCAGGATGAGCATGAGTTTATGGATGAACTTAAAACGGAATTTGCCCGTGGTTTCGGTGAAGACGAATAGCTATTCCAGCCTTTAAGTCGATTTGATTGCCGACCAACAAACCTGCCTTAGCGCAGGTTTGCTCTTTCCCTGTGCGGGGCTGCCGGCGGGCATTACGACTTCGCGGTAGCTTGCTCGTAGCGTAAAATGTCGCCGCAGTGGCGGCAGCGGTACTGGGCCTCGCCGCGCAGGATGCGATTATGGCGGCGCACCGTCAAATCATGGGTTTGGCATGAACAAAGATAGCGGTAGGTGTGGGTGCGTATGGTGGCCAAGTCGAAATCATGGGTGCGGCGGGGTTCCGTATGCAGCACGTGGGTCATCATCCAGCGCCATTCCTTGCCGTGGGGCGCTACGCGGCCGAACTGGCGGTATACCAATAAATGCGCCAGTTCGTGGGGAATCACCTCATCGATAAAAGTTTCCTGGTTGGCCAGCAAGAGCACCGGGTTCAGCCGGATTTCCCATTGATCGAGCCAGGCGGTGCCCGCTGAGGTGCCACGCTGCTTATAGGCGATCGCCGGTTCGGGAAAAGGGCAATGGAAATGCGCTTCGGCCGCGCGCAGTTTAGCGCGCAAACACTGCATAATGGCCTGATGAAGGGCAATAGGGATGCGGGTCGGTTTCATAACGGCAAGATTAACCGGCGGGCCGCGCAGATGCAAGCCGCGCCGGGGCAAGAACATTCGCCCGGGCGGGACGAAAAAAAACGCTATTCCCGTTCAGGAATAGCGCTTTGTTCAGCGAATCGGCAATCGGCTATAACGCCGGCGGCTGATTAATTTTTGTCGCCGATGTCACGCAGGCGTTTGCCGGTCATCAGGTTACGCTCGATGTGTTCCAGGGAAATATTCTTGGTTTCCGGAATCAGCCAGAGCGTCAGGATAATAAACAGGACGTTCAGCGCGCCGTAGACCCAGAACGTGTTGGCGTTCCCCAGCTTATCCAGCATGGTCAGGAAGGTGGCGCCGACGATCATGTTGGCGATCCAGTTGGTGGCCGTAGAGACGGTGATACCAAAATCGCGGCCTTTCAGCGGCTGGATTTCGGAACACAGCACCCAAATCAGCGGGCCGGCGCTCATCGCAAAACCAACGATAAACATCATCAGCATAATGATGGCGAAGTATTTCATAAACACGGTTTCAACGCCCAGGTGCAGCAAGGCGCCCAGGACGCCCATGCCCACCGCCATCACCAGGAAGCCCAGTTTCAGGGTCGGTTTACGGCCCCAGCGATCGACCAGGCCGATAGCGATAAAGGTGGCCAGCACGTTGACCAGGCCGACAATCACCGTCCCCCACATTTGATCGGAAGTGCTTGAGAACCCGGCGATGCCGAAAATTTTCGGCGCATAATACATAATCACGTTCATACCGGTGAACTGCTGCATGACCTGCAACAATACCCCCAGATAGACCGCGCGGCGGAAATTGCTATTGCTGGTAAACAGCGCCCAGCCGCTTTGCTTGATTTTCAGGCTTTCACGGATTTCATCCAGTTCTTTTTTGGCTTGCTCGGAGGTATCGCGCAGCATATTCAATACTTTCTGCGCTTCGCCATACCGCCCTTTAGCCGCCAGCCAGCGCGGGCTGCCGGGCAGGAACAGTACGCCGATAAACAGCAATACCGCCGGAATAGTGATGATGCCCAGCATCCAGCGCCACGAGCCGCTATAGCTAAAGCCGGTATCCGACAGGTAGGCCGCCAGGATGCCGATGGTGATCATTAACTGATACATGGAGATCATGCTGCCGCGAATTTTTTCCGGCGCGATTTCCGACAGATACAACGGCGCGGTATAAGAAGCGACCCCTACGGCCAGACCCAGGATAACCCTGGCCACAACCAGGAATTCCACGTTGGGGGCAAACGCGGAGCATAACGAACCGATGACAAACAGCGTTGCGCCGATCAGCAGGCTATATTTACGTCCGAGCTTGGCCGAAAGCCAGCCCGCACCCACCGCGCCAACCGCGGCGCCAAACATCATTGAACTGACCACCCACTCCTGTTGATGAGCGGTGATCTGGAAATCATCGGCCAGGAACGGCAGCGCTCCGGCGATTACGCCAATATCCAAGCCAAATAGCAGGCCGGCAAGGGCGGCCATGAAACAAACAAAAAAAGTGATGCGAGCATTGGCGCTGCCTGACTTATGTGTGGCAGTACTCAAATTGGCAGTACTCATGGTACCTCCCTAATAAATGCAAAATTATTAATCGAGCATGTTAAGTAAACGCATGGAGGAAAAGTGTGCTCTGGATCACAATGATGTAATCGCTTACACACGCTTATGCCGTTGTTCCAGCATTTACGTCCATACGGTCACGGGTAATCCAGCTAAAATCATGTATTCGATTACGCGGGCGTGATGAAGCAGCGGGATAGTTCACTGATAGCTGAAAACGAAGCGGCGATAAGGTTATTTATTACTTTTGATAATATTTAAAGTTATGATAATTATCAATATATTTTCCTGTAATCGTTTTCAGGATCAGCCAAAAAAAACGGCGATCTTAACGATCACCGTATATTAGTGTAGCCGAATAAAATTTTTTGGTGGGACGACTTACTTCAAACCGGCGGCGTCGCGCAGCAGTTCGGCTTTATCGGTTTTTTCCCAAGGGAAATGCTCGCGGCCGAAGTGGCCATAGGCCGCCGTTTCACGGTAGATGGGCTGCAGCAGGTCCAGCATGGTGATGAGGCCGTAAGGGCGCAGATCGAAAAATTCACGTACCAATTGCGCCAGCTTTTCGGTGGAGACTTTACCCGTGCCGAAGGTTTCAATGGTGATGGACGTGGGTTCCGCCACGCCGATGGCGTAGGACACCTGGATTTCGCAGCGGTCCGCCAGTCCTGCGGCCACGATGTTCTTCGCCACGTAACGGGCGGCGTAAGCGGCGGAACGGTCGACCTTGGACGGGTCCTTGCCGGAAAACGCGCCGCCGCCGTGACGGGCCATGCCGCCGTAGGTATCGACGATAATTTTACGTCCGGTCAGGCCGCAGTCGCCCATGGGGCCGCCGATGACAAACCGGCCGGTGGGATTGATGAAATATTTAGTGGTCGACGTGAGCCATTCGGCGGGCAGTACCGGCTTGATGATCTCTTCCATGACCGCTTCTTGCAGATCGCGCAGCGACACGTCTTCGGAATGCTGGGTGGAAAGCACTACCGCGTCGATGCCGACGATTTTGTCGTTATCATAAGCAAAGGTGATCTGGCTTTTGGCATCCGGACGCAGCCAGGGCAGGGTGCCGCTTTTGCGCACCTGCGACTGCCGCGCCACGAGGCGGTGGGCATAGGTGATCGGCGCGGGCATCAGCACTTCGGTCTCGTTGGTGGCGTAACCGAACATCAGGCCCTGGTCGCCGGCGCCCTGTTCCAGCGGATCGCTGCGATCGACGCCCTGGTTGATATCGGGAGACTGTTTGCCGATGGCGCTGAGCACGGCGCACGAATTGGCGTCGAAACCCATATCCGAATTGATATAGCCGATTTCGCGGATGGTGCTGCGCGTCAGCTCTTCAATGTCCACCCAGGCGCTGGTGGTGATTTCACCGCCGACCAGCACCATACCGGTTTTTACAAATGTTTCGCAGGCCACGCGCGCCTTGGGATCTTGTGCCAGGATCGCATCAAGCACGGCGTCGGAAATCTGATCCGCGATTTTATCAGGATGTCCTTCTGAAACGGATTCGGACGTAAATAGGTGTTTAGCCATCGGTCTCTTTACCTTAAAATACGGGTTAGAAATGACTGCGTAGCGCTGGGTCAAGCCATCAGAGAAAAGCGATTTTCTGACGATGGCGTTACGCGTCCTGCAACGTCCCGCGGATAACGTCGTTAGTTAGCAGTAAAACAGTTAAACTATCATGTTTAGATGGATTAACTTCTGGATGGCTATTCTAGGACACCCCCCGGCAAAATTACCAGCAATTTTTTCGCCGTAAAAGCCTTTGCGCCGGCCGGATGCCGCCGATAAAGCATACATTGTTAATTTATTTTTTGCTTTTTATCAGCGTTGGCTGTATAAATTCGCGCGCACGAACCGCGCAGATGTGAATGTCTTCCATTTACATCCGGTAACTTTTTTTTGCCCCGGCCCGGCATAGCATGCCAAGCGCCGGTATGACTGGGAGGTGGCACAGTTAATGATTCGCAACGCTTCGATCGTCTCCGATCGCATCCTCCCTTGTCCGGCATATCCGGCATACTATACTTCTGCTGCGTTCTCCTTAGCTTCCCGCCGATATTGCCGACATCAGGGCGGGGCTAGGGAATCCATGGCCGGTTAATCACCCGCCGGGAACTGAACCAGGGCCAAGAGGCCTTTCATGCGGCCCATTTTCATGGGTATTCACCATCCCGTCTCACGGAGTTCATCAAGGTGTTTTACAATTACTGTATTGATGTACCGGATGCCTATAGCGTCCGGCGGCGTTTATTGCCGTTGGCGGGCTGCGCGCGCAAGCATAACCATGCCACCGACGGTGGTTTCTACGCTGTAAAAACGGTGAACGCGATCATCAACGCGATCCGTGGGAGAAAATAACATCATGTCTGATGATCAAAAACACCAAGGGCCGTACCGGGCCGGGCCCCATGAAAATTTGCGATCCATGCAGGAGGTAGCCATGAATGACAGTGATGCCAGCAAAATGATGCGCACCTATAATGTCGCCTACTGGGGTAACAACTACTTCGACGTCAACGAATTAGGCCATATCAGCGTATGTCCCGATCCGGATTTCCCCGAGGCGCGGGTGGATTTGGCCGAACTGGTCAAAGAACGGCAAAACGACGGCCAGCGGCTGCCGGCGCTGTTCTGTTTTCCGCAGATCCTGCAACACCGGCTGCGCTCCATTAATGGCGCCTTTAAGCGCGCCCGCGAGTCGTTCGGTTACCAGGGCGGCTATTTCCTGGTTTATCCCATTAAGGTAAACCAGCATCGCCGGGTCATCGAGTCGCTGGTTAATTCCGGCGAACCGCTGGGGCTGGAAGCCGGTTCCAAGGCTGAACTGATGGCGGTGCTGGCCCATGCCGGCATGACGCGCACGGTGATTGTCTGTAACGGCTACAAAGACCGCGAATATATCCGCCTGGCGCTGATCGGCGAAAAGCTGGGCCATAAAGTCTATCTGGTGATCGAAAAGCTCACCGAAATCAAGTTGGTGCTGGAAGAGGCCGAACGCCTGAATGTGGTGCCCCGGCTCGGCGTGCGCGCCCGCCTGGCCTCGCAGGGCTCCGGCAAATGGCAGTCCAGCGGCGGCGAAAAGTCCAAATTCGGCCTGGCGGCGGTGCAAGTATTGCAATTGGTTGAGCTGCTGCGCAGCAAAGGCCGCCTGGACAGCCTGCAACTGCTGCATTTCCATTTGGGTTCCCAATTGTCCAATATCCGCGATATCGCCTCCGGCGTGCGCGAGTCGGCGCGTTTTTATGTGGAACTGCACCGCTTGGGCGTCAACATCGAATGTTTCGACGTCGGCGGCGGGCTGGGGGTGGATTATGAAGGCACCCGGTCCCAGTCCGACTGCTCCGCCAATTACGGCCTGAATGAGTATGCCAACAATGTGATTTGGGGGATTGGCGACGCCTGCAACGAATACGGGTTGCCGCATCCTACCGTGATTACCGAGTCCGGCCGCGCCGTGACCGCCCATCATACGGTGCTGGTGTCCAACGTGATCGGCGTGGAGCGCAATGAATTCAGCGAGCCCCTGCCGCCGGCGGAGGACGCGCCGCGCGCCCTGGAAAGCATGTGGCAGACCTGGCAGGAGATGCAGGAGCCGAGAAACCGGCGCTCCCTGCGCGAATGGCTGCACGACAGCCAGATGGATCTGCACGATGTCCATACCCAATATACCCACGGCATGCTGGATCTGACGCAGCGCGCCTGGGCCGAGCAGCTCTACCTGAATATTTGCCGCATGATCCAGACGCAGCTCGACCCGAGCAACCGCGCGCACCGGCCGATTATCGACGAATTGCAAGAGCGCATGGCGGACAAGCTTTACGTCAATTTCTCGCTGTTCCAGTCGATGCCGGATGCCTGGGGCATCGATCAACTGTTCCCGGTGTTGCCGCTGGAAGGGCTGGACAAGCCGCCTGAAGGCCGCGCCGTACTGCTCGATATCACCTGCGATTCCGACGGCACCATCGATCATTATATTGACGGCGACGGCATTGCCACCACCATGCCGATGCCCCCTTATGATGTGGATAATCCGCCGCTGCTGGGATTTTTCATGGTGGGCGCCTATCAGGAAATCCTCGGCAATATGCATAACCTGTTCGGCGATACCGCCGCGGTGGATGTCTTTGTCTTTAAAGACGGCAGCGTGGAACTCAATGAATCCGACGAAGGGGATTCGGTGGCCGATATGCTGCAATATGTGCAGTTGGACCCGGCCGTGCTGCTGACCCGTTTCCGCGATCAGGTGAAAGAGACCGATCTGGATAGCGCGCTGCAATCCGAGTTCCTGGAAGAGTTCGAAGCCGGCTTGTACGGTTACACTTATCTTGAAGATGAATAAGTAAGGAAAGATTATGAGCACCCTGGGTCATCAATATGATAACTCCCTGGTTTCGAACGCCTTTGGCTTTTTGCGTTTGCCCCTGGAATTCAACCCCTACGACAGCGATGCCGACTGGGTCATTACCGGCATTCCCTTTGATATGGCCACTTCCGGCCGCTCCGGCAGCCGCCATGGCCCGGGGGCCATCCGCCAGGTTTCCACCAACCTGGCCTGGGAAGGGTGCCGCTGGCCCTGGGATTTCGACGTCCGCCAGCGTTTAAAGGTGGTGGATTGCGGCGACGTGGTGTTTGATTTCGGCGACGCGCAGGATCTGAGCGATAAGCTGCAAGCCCATGCGGAGCGCCTGCTGGCCGCGGGTAAACGCCTGCTCTCTTTTGGCGGCGATCATTACGTGACCCTGCCGCTGCTGCGCGCCCATGCCAAGCATTTCGGCAAGATGGCGCTGGTGCATTTCGATGCCCATACCGATACCTACAGCAATGGCAGCAAATTCGACCACGGCACCATGTTCCATCACGCGCCTAACGAAGGGCTGATCGATCCCACCCGTTCGGTACAGATCGGCATCCGTACCGAATACGATCGGGATAATGGCTTTACGGTGCTGGACGCGGCGCAGGTAAACGATCGCGGCGTGGACGATATTCTGGCCCAGGTGAAGCAGATCGTCGGCGATATGCCGGTTTACCTGACCTTTGATATTGACTGCCTGGACCCGTCCGCAGCGCCGGGTACCGGCACCCCGGTGATCGGTGGTTTGACTACCGATCGGGCGCTGAAATTGGTGCGCGGTTTGCAATCGCTGAATATTGTCGGCATGGATCTGGTGGAAGTGGCGCCGGCCTACGATAATGCCCAAATCACCGCGCTGGCCGCGGCGACCCTGGCGCTGGAAATGCTGTATATCCAGGCGGCCAAAAAAACGCTCTGACACCGCGGCTTAGCCGACATCGTTCATCAGCACAAAAAAGCCCATGTTCCCATGGGCTTTTGTATATTACGGATGATATCGCCGCCTGCGCCGTTATTTGCCCGCCGCGATGCGATCGCGAATATGCTGGGCCCGGGCTTCCGAAGCCGGATGGGAATCAAACATACTGCTTGAGCGGCCTTTTTCCTGGCTGGCCAGTTTCTCGAAACCAGTGACCAGGCCTTGCGGATCGATGCCGCGTTTTTTCAGCAAATCAAACGAATAGTCATCCGCTTCGCTTTCCTGGCGCTGGGAAAATTGCGCGCTAATCAGCGACTGCCCCAGTTCGCCCAGCTGAGATTGCGATAAGGCGGCGGTGACGCCGCCCACCGACGATGCCGCGGTACGCGCCGCGGTGGTGGCATACGCGAGCTGCATCGCTTTGCGGCTGTGCCCCAGGGCGACGTGGCCCATCTCATGGCCGACCACCGCCTCCACTTCGTTATCCGTCATCATATCCATCAGGCCGCTATAGACGCGGATACAGCCGTTGGCCATGGCCCAGGCGTTGACATCGCTGGTCAGGTAAACTTTATAATCCGCCGGCGTGCCGGCGATATTATCCCCCAGGGCGGCGGCCACGGTATTGAGCCGTTTGGCATATGGGCTATCGGCGGGGGCGATTTTGGCTTCTTTATCCATTTGCACGCAGGAGTCCGCGCTCAGGGCTTTTACCTGGCTATCGCTCAGGGTGGCCGCCGTGAATGCCTGGCCGCCGGATTGCATCAAGGCATTTTGATCGAGATTTTCGCAGCCGGTTAATAGGCCCACCGCTAATAGTCCGCACCAGAAGGTAGAATAAGATTTCATTTTTTATTTATCCTTTTTGTATTTTTAAACAATTGTTCGTGAAGCGCGTTGCAAACTTTATATAAGAATTTCTCCTTTTTCCGATGTATATCATATTCAAGCACAAGCAGATGATTATCACCTATTTATTGCGGATTCCTGCATATACAATCGGGCTCGTTTTGGGTTACATTTGTCGATATTTTCTCATAGTCTCTAAAGTTAAGTGATTGATTTTATAATGCTTGGTCAACGAGACAATATTCAATCCGCAACGGAGTAATTCATGACATCCCGAAAAGTGCTGGCGAACGCCATCCGCGCCTTAAGCATGGACGCAGTGCAACAAGCCAAATCCGGCCATCCCGGCGCCCCCATGGGCATGGCGGATATCGCCGAAGTGCTGTGGCGCGATTACCTTAACCATAATCCG
>JAATFX010000076.1 GCA_015654925.1 Enterobacterales bacterium
AGGCATGGCTACCCCGCACGGCGCATTTATCCCGTCCGGCGCATTGTGCAGGCAATGCGCCGGCGCGCATGTGTAGGTGGACGGTGGGGTGTCGCAAGGGTTAATTACGCAATATTCCCGTCGCCATAAAGCCGCCGTCGACGTTGAGGATATGGCCGTTGATATAATGCGCGTCGTCGGAAGCCAGGAACAAGGCGGCCTGCGCCACCTCCTGCGGCGTGCCGTAGCGGGGCAGCGGCAACGCCGTTAACCACGCATCGCGCACCTGCGGGGAATGCGCTTGTTCCACCAGCGGGGTTTCAACCGGTCCGGGGGCAATGGCGTTAACCCGGATGCCGCAGCCGGCCAATTCCACCGCCATCACCTGGGTCAACAGCGATACGCCGGCTTTAATCGGGCCATACGCCGCCCGCCCCGCATTGCCGCGATGGCCCGATACCGAGCTGATATTAATAATGGCGCCCTGGCGTTTGCCCGCCGCCATCGCCGCCGCCACTTGCTGCGCCAGTACAAAAGTACCGCGCAAATTAATCTCATACATCGCATCGAGCAGATCGGTGCCGGTGTGTAAAAACGCGGCCGTCGCCGCTATACCGGCGCTGTTCACCAGGATATCGATGTCCTGATGCGACAGCAGGCGGCGCATCGCCCGGCGCAAGGGTTCCACTTGCCTGATATCCGCGATGATGACCTCGGATGCGGGTAATTGCCGCGCGGTTTCCCGGGCCGCCGCCTCATCGCGGTCCAGGATAATGACCCGCGCCCCTTCCCCGCCGAAGGCGATGGCGACGGCCCGGCCGATACCGCTGCCGCCGCCGCTGACCAATACCGTTTTGCCGCGAAATCTCATCGTTTTCCCCTTGGCGGTTAATGGCGCAGACCGGTGCGCGCGGTCTCGCGATAGGTAAGCGCCGCGATAAGCGTCGCCAGCGCGCAGGCGGTGACAAACCAGGCGGGCGACTGCAAATCCCCGGTGCTGCTGACCAGCCAGGTGGCGATAAAGGGCGCGGTGCCCCCCAGCAGCGTCACGGGAATATTCAAACTGACGGACAGCGCGGTATAGCGGATGCGGGTCGGCATGATTTCCGCCATGGCGCACAGGGCGGTGGCCGAATGCGGCGCGAAGGCCAGGCTCATTAAGCACAGCCCCAACACCGTCTGGTTGAAATTGTCCGGATTAAGCAAATGAAACGCCGGATAGGTCACCAGCGCAATGGCCAGCGCGCTGGCGATCATCAACGGCCGCCGTCCGACGATATCGCTTAACCAGGCAAAGCAGGGTATGAGACAGCAATAGAACGCCAGGCTGAAAAGATTGGCGCGCTGCGCCTCCGCCAGCGGGAAACCGCGCACCACCGACAGATAGGTGGGCGAATAGATATAATAGATGTAGATACAGGCGGAAGGCGCCGCTATCAGCCCCATGCCAATCAGGATGGCCCGCCATTCCTGGCGCAGCCCGGTTAATAGCGGGGCTTTTACCACCTCGGCGGTTTTTTGCACCTTGGTGAAATGGGGGGTTTCTTCCAGTTTCAGCCGTAGATACAGCCCGACAAAACCCAGCGGCAGGCCGGCCAGAAACGGCAGGCGCCATCCCCAGGCATGTAAATCCTCGGCTGACAGCAGGGACGTCAGTAACGATGCTACCCCGCCGCCGGCCAATAGCGCCAGGCCGATGGTGAAAGTTTGCCAGCCGGTATATAACCCGCGCCGGTTGGGCGGCGCGTACTCGGAAATAAACGAGGTTGCGCCGCCGTATTCGCCGCCCACCGAAATCCCCTGGATCAAACGGGCCACGGTGAGAATGACCGGCGCGGCCAGGCCGATGGTTCCATAGGTCGGCATCAGGCCGATGACGGTGGTGGAAGCGGCAATCATCATAATGGCAATCGACAGCGGTATTTTACGGCCATAACGATCCCCCAGATGACCGAAAATGATGCCGCCCAACGGCCGCGAGGCGTAGCTGATGGCGAACACCGCAAAGGTCAGCAATAAGCTGGCCGCCTGGTTTTCGGCCGGGAAAAACAGCCGGGCGATGACCGAAGCGAAATAACCGTAAATCACAAAGTCAAAATACTCGATGAAATTACCGATACAAGCGGCAACCAGGGCCCGTTTATGCTGCGCAGTAATCCGCGGCACCTCTTGTGCCGTGATAATTTTGGTGCTCATCGTGAATCTCCTCTATTGGGGCGGGATCAAGCCACGGTGCTGCCGGCGTCGATCACCAGCGACGCACCATTAATATGGCCGGAGGCGGGCGACAGCAAAAAAGCCACCATATTTGCCACATCGTCGGGTTTACCATAGGGCGCCGCCACCGGGCGGTTGATGCCGCCGCCCGGCGCCTGCTGCGCGGCCATGCGGTCGATGGCCTCGATCATGGCGGTTTGCGTGGGGCCGGGCAGGACCGCGTTGACCCGCACATTGCTGCCCACGCATTCAAGGGCGCTGCTTTTTACCAGCCCCAGCACCGCATGTTTACTGGCGACATAACCGGCCATTCCCGCCCGGCCCCGGATCGCCGAGGTGGAGGCGATGGCGACAAAACTGCCGCCGCGCCGGCGCAATAGCGGCAGGCCGTGTTTGAGACAAAAAAACGTGCCGTAGGTATTCACTTCCATGACGTGCCGAAAGACGTCGCCGGGGTAGCGATCGATCTCCCGTATCACGCCGGCGATGCCGGCGCTGCTGACGAATCCCTGGCAGCCGCCATAGTGCCGCTCCGCGAGCGCCGCCAGCGCCGCCACATCCCGTTCGCTGCTGATATCCCCGCCGAAGGTCCGCACTTCGGCGCCCAGCGCCGCGCACTGCCGCCGGCAGGGTTCCAGCGCCGCCGCCGTTTGCTCCGCCAGCACCAGGCGCCATCCCTGCCGCGCCAGGGTCAGCGCCACGGCGCAGCCTATGCCGCCGCCGGCTCCGGTGATAATTGCCACTGGACTGGTCATGATCGCGTCCCCCGCGCTCAAGGATGCAGGCGCGCCAGCAGGCGGCGATCTTCGACGGCGAACCCCCCGCCGTAGACATCCGACGTCATGAAATGCGCGCTCAGCACTTCGGGCTCCAGCGCCGCGATGGGGTCGAACCGGCTGTCGTGCAGCGCCCAGTCGATGCGGCCGCGCACCGGCGCCGAGTAGCGCAGCGGGGTACGGCGATAAACGACATCGGCATACGCCGTGGCCGGTTTTTCCGGATCGGGCAAGCGGCGCACATGGATTTCACCGGCCGGCTGTTCCGCCTCGTCGGTGAGCAATACCAGCGGGGCCGAAGCGTCGGGCGTAAAATGAAAATCAGCCAGCGGCACGTTACGCCGCCGCACCCAGCCCTCGATGCGTCCGTCGGCGCTTTCCCGGAAGGCATAATGGGTATCTTTCTTGGTATAGCCAAACAGCTCGCGGCCGGCGCAAATGCCCATGGGATCGCTGCAATACATAAAAATATGGGTTTGGGTAAACAGCGACTGATAACGCACCGGCACCGTGACCATCAAATCAAACATTTCCCCGCTGTGGATCGCCAGGGTATGGCCGGGCGACAGCATAAAACGGAATGCCACCCGGTCGTTGACCAGCTCGAACGGGGTATCGCCCAGCAGCGCCTCGACTTTGCGCCGATCGACGCGGGTGACCACTTCAAGGGTGCGCAGCGGGCATTCCCATTCCACCGGATAAGCGGGGGCATAGGGAGGATTGACACCGCTATCGGGATGCATTTTGTAATCGCCAAACATAACAACACTCCTTTTCAGGATTCAGGGTCAGGGTTCAGGGAGCCTCAGCGATTGACTGAAGCGAACGCGGCCGGAACGCCGGCGCGGCAATCGCGGGCCAGGGATAGTCGACGATAGTATCCGGGCCGAGTTGATCGATGGCGGTCGTCCCGCATAGGGCCATGGTCGCCTCCAGTTCTTGGCGTAAAATGTCCAGGCACAGGGTCACGCCCGGTTCGCCCAGGGCGCCGAGGCCGTACAGGAAAGCGCGCCCTATCATGACGCTGTCCGCGCCCATGGCCAGCGCCCGCAGGATGTCCTGGCCGCTGCGCACGCCGCTGTCCATAATGATTTCGCCGGCGTCCCCGGCGCTATCGGCAATGGCCCGCAGTACGCTGATGGTGGACGGCGCGCCGTCCAGCTGCCGTCCGCCGTGATTGGACACCACAATGGCATCGGCCCCGGCGCCGAACGCCCGGCGCGCATCTTCGCCGTCCATAATGCCTTTGATAATCAGTTTGCCGCCCCAGCGCTGTTTTACCCAGTCGATATCCTGCCAGCTGAAGGTGCGGTCGAACTGGCGGCTGACCCACTCGGCAAATCCCAGGGTATCGGTGACGCCCTGGGCGTGGCCGACAATATTGCCGAACGTGCGGCGCGGCGTTTTTAACATAGCGGCGCACCAGCGCGGGTGGGCCAGCATGGCCAACATGCCGGCGATGGTCAGCGCCGGCGGCACCGACAATCCGTTGCGGATATCTTTATGCCGCTGCCCCTGAATCGGTAAATCCAGGGTCAGTACCAGGGCTGAGCATTGCGCCGCCTGGGCGCGGGTTATCAGATCGGCGATAAAGCCCCGGTCTTTCATCATATAAAGCTGCAGCCAGAATGGCTGCGCAACCCGGGCGGCCACATCTTCGATGCTGCAAATGCTGACGGTGGACAGGGTATAAGGCACCCCGGCCGCCGCCGCCGCGCGGGCGGCAAGGATTTCCCCATCGGGCCAGATCATGCCGGTAAGACCGGCGGGCGCCAGCACGACGGGCAATTTGGCCGGTTGGCCCAGAATGGTCGTGCGGGTGCTGATATCGTCGACATTGCGCCCCACCCTTTGCCGGAAATGCAGGCGCGCCAGATCGCGGCTATTGGCCCGGTAGGTGGATTCCGTCCACGAGCCGCTGTCCACATAGTCATAAAATAATCCGGGTACGCGCCGGCGGGCCAGGCGTTGCAGATCGTCGACGCAGGTGATTATCGGTTTCATACCTCCGCCCCGGCCGCCGCGATGATAGCGTTGTGTTGCTCGCCGAGTCCGCTGATACCCGCGCGGAGTTGCTGGCCGCGGGTTAAATAGACCGGCGGTTTTAGCCCCATGCCTACCCCCGCCGGCGTGCCGGTGGCGATGATATCCCCCGGCTGCAAGCTCATGAACCGGCTGATATACGCCACCAGTGCCACCACGCCGAAGATCATGTCGCGGGTAGTGCCGTCCTGCCGGCGTACGCCGTCCACCTCCAGCCACAATGAGAGGTCCTGCACGTCGTCAATCTCGTCCGCCGTCACCAGATAAGGCCCCAGCGGCGCAAAGGTATCGGCGCATTTTCCTTTGTCCCATTGGCCGCCGCGTTCCAATTGATAAGCCCGTTCGGAAACATCGTTGACCAGGCAATACCCCGCCACATGCTCCATGGCCTGCGCCTCGCTTAGATAACGCCCGCCGCGGCCGATAACGATCCCCAGTTCAACCTCCCAGTCAACTTTGGCCGCGCCGGGGGGGATTTCGATGGGATCGTGGGGACCGGTGATGGCGCTGACGGCTTTTAGAAACAAAATGGGTTCCTGGGGCAGCGCCATGCCCGCTTCCCTGGCGTGGTCGCGGTAATTTAACCCGACGCAGATTATCTTGCCCACGCCGGCGACGCACGGTCCGAGCCGCGCCTGCGCCGGCGCCAGGGGTAAGGTTTCCGGCGCCAGGGCGGACAGCCGCCGCAGACTGTCGGGGGCCAGCGCCGCCCCGCGCCAGTCCTCGATAACGCCGCTCAGATCGCGAAGTTGCCCCTGGCGGTCAAGCATGCCGGGCTGTTCTTGCCCCGCAGCGCCCCATCGGATTAATTTCATCGGGTTTCTCCCTGTTGGTCATAAACGTAATATGCAGGTTCGGCTAAAATGTACTTTGCATACAAAACACATTTAATAAATGCGATATTCGCCAGCATGTCAAAAAAAAGTTAATGAAATGATAAATCCATCACTATTTTCGAACAGAATGTGACGCCGATCGGCGCAAGGCGATAGGAATGGCGCGACGGAAAGGGATAACATTGGATGGCGCGGCGCGGCCGCGGGCCGATGGCCAGGGTGGACTATGCTATGCTGCGCTATGCTCTTAAATTAACGGCCCTTACCTTAAAAAATCCCTTACATGAAATGACTGAGCCATGTCGGAATTGACGGATAAACACTCTATTCAACAGCGCGCCTACCAGCTATTGAAATCAATGATTGATGACGGCCGCCTCGCCCCCGGCGAAAGGCTGCTGGAGGCCCATGTGGCCAAAGCTTTCGGCATCAGCCGCTCCCCGGCGCGCCATGCGCTGAACAAGCTCTGCGAGCAGCAACTGATCCATGAAGTGCAGGGACGCGGTTACGCCGTGGCCGGGGAGCGCGGGGACCGCGCCTTGCCGCAGCGCGCCACCCTCGATGAGATCAAAATCCCGGCGATCGCCCGCTGGGAAAGCATGTACGGCCAGCTGGAGCAGGCGCTGTGCGCCAGTATTATTTTTTCTTCCGTGCGGATTATCGAAGAGCGCGTTGCGGAACATTTTAGCGTCAGCCGCACGGTGGTCAGGGATGTTCTGGCCCGTATGCACAGCGTGGGCATGGTCACGAAAGACGCGCCGGGCCGCTGGATTGCGCCGCAGGTGACGCCGGAAAGGACCCACCATTTGTACGAAATGCGCTGGCTGCTGGAACCGCAGGCGTTGTTGCAGGCCGCGCCGCGCGTCCCCCGCCGCCACCTGCAACAAGCCCGCGACACGCTGCTGCAATCGCTGGGGGGGTTTCCCCGCGACGGCTTTGACATGGACGTGATTGAAACCGATCTGCACGACACCCTGCTATCATATGGTCCCAATAAAGAAATTTTGCAGGCGCTGGCGCGCACCCGCATTTTGTTTGTGCCGACGCGTTATCTGTTTGATCCGGTGCTGCACATTCCGCTGTCCTTGATCGAGGACGCGCTTAAAGAACACTTGCACATCTACGATCTCTTGCTCAATGGTGAAAACCAGGCGGCGGCGGACACTTTGCGCCTGCATCTGCAACGGGCGGACGATCGCTGGCTACAGCGGTTCAACAGCGCCTTTGATTTGCCCGGCGTGCAAATACCCGCCTATTTGATTGCGCTGCCATAATATCCGGCGCCGCGGGCGGCCGATGCCCGGCCTGGCAAATCCCGTTTCGCGCCGGCCATAAAGACGGCATGATCCCTCCCGCCATGCCGATTGCGGGCCCTTGCCGCCCCTAACGAATATCCCGATATTCGGAGGTCGCCGGTTTATTGCGCACCACTTCGGACATGAAATTGACGACATAACGTACCGCGGTGGTAATAAATCCCTCTTCTTTCAGGCGGCGCGCCGAGGTCGCCATCACCATATCCAGGTCGAATCGCACTCTCCCCACGCCCGCGAGCCGGCGGGCGATATTGGTATCTTCGCCGTAAAAAGCGATCGACGTATCAAAGCCGCCGATGCGCAGCAGGGCCTGCTTGCTGGCGGCGAAATTACCGCCTACCGCCATATACCGCGTGAACCAGTAGGTGGGTTTTGCCAGCAGCAGCCAGTAAAGATCCACCAGCAAACTTTTCATCCATGGCAAGTCGAAATAACGGTATGGGCCGCTGATACAAACCAGATCGCTGTGTTGCTCGTAGGCGGCCAGTACCGTGCCAAGCCAGCCGGGCGGCATGCGCGTATCGGCGTCGATAAAAGCCAGAATATCGCCGCTCGCCGACTCCAGCCCCTTTTGCCGGGCGCGGGTCAGCCCTTTTATCGGCTCGTAGACCACGCGTACCCGCTCAAATCCGGCCGCGATGGCCGCGGTACGGTCAGTGCTGGCGTTATTGACGACGATGATTTCACATTCGCCGGGTTTCGCCCTGGCCGCCAGCTCCTCGATGGCATGATGCAGGCAGGCCGCAAGATACAACTCTTCGTTATAAGCAGGAATTATCAAACTAAGTTTCACAATTACGCTCCTTAAGTACGCGACATCCCCTCGGGTACGGCCAGGCTGATTTGGGCATAAATTTCTTCCCAGCGGCTTGTCACGGCAGTGATGGAAAAAGGCGCGGTCTTCCGGACCGCATGCCCGCCCATTTGTCGGCGCAACGCCGGGGAGCGCAGCAAGTGCGTCAATTTGCGGGCAAAATCTTCATGATCGCCCGGTTGCGCCAAAAAACCCGACTGCGGGTCGATATATTCAGGCAACGCGCGCCAGCGCGCCCCGACCACGGGCAATCCCGCGCTCATCGCCTGCATCAATACCATGCTTTGTGTTTCAGAAGTGCTGGCGATCGCGAAGATTTCCGCCGCATGAAACGCGCCCGCCAGCGCGGCTTTATCCAGGGTGCCGGTAAACCTGACGCGTCCGGCCACCCCCAGCGCGCGCGCCAGTTGTTCCAGGCGATGGCGCGCGGAACCATGCCCGGCCAGCACCAGCATCACATCGGGCACCTGCCGCGCGATTAGCGGCAGCGCGCGGATCAACACATCGATTTTTTTCTCGTCCGCCAACCGGCCGGCGTAAATAAGGGTAGCAGGACTAAAACCGTAAGATCGTTTCAGCGCCGCGCGGTGGGCGTCCGGCACCGGATGGAACCGGGCGGTATCCACCGGATTGGATACCACGCAGTGGGGACGGCGCAGCCCGAAGTCGCACATTTCGTTTAGCACGGAGTGGGAAGGGCCGGTTACCCATGCGCAGTGGTTGTAGTAGCGCGTTACCGCCCGCACGCTGACTTTGCGGAAAAAATCGGCCGAAAATGGCGTATAACCGCCAAACTCCCCGATAGCCCAGTGATTAGTGCCTACGACCGGCACATCCAGGTGGCGCGCCGCGCTCAGCGCCTCCAGACCCGCGCCGAGAAAAGTATGGGTGTGAATAATATCCGGCGCGAAAGGCAGTAACTGGCGCCAGCGCCGTCCGTTGGGCACCAGCAGGCGGGACTGCCCGGTGGAACTGGGGATCGGTAGCGCAAACAGCCGCCGTATTTCGACATTTTCGCCCGCGTCGGCTTCCCGTGCGGATACGCCGGCCAGTTTAAAATCATGGCCGGTCGCGCGCGGAGCGAAAATAACCACCCGATGGCCGCGTTTGCCGAGTTCCCGGCATACGGACAACACCGAGTCCTGTATTCCCCCCAGCTCGGGGTAAAAACTGTCGGTAAATACGGCGATATGCATGCAATTACCCCCTGGCGGCAAAGATCCGGCGCCGGCGCGCCAATAAACATCCTGCGCCGCGCGCCGCAAAACTAGGCCAAAACGGCAATCAGCCGTTCCGCCCCGTAATTATGGCCCCGCAATGATGTATGGCTTAGAAAGCCTACTCCCGGTATGTGACGGTAATCATACTTAGGTCTGAAATATAATATCCGGCCGTCCCCACCGCCCCTGCCCCGCGTTATTGACAGCCCGGAGACTTTACTGAATGATGATGGGTTATGCGTGGTTATGTTCATTTCATAAGGTATGTATGGTTGATTACACCGACTTTCCCGAACAACGGCAATCCCAAATAAAGCAACGCCTCAGTGAGCGGGGCAAAGTGGTGTGCGCGCAACTTTCGCGGGAGCTCAAGGTTTCCGAACACACTATCCGGCGGGATCTGAAAGAGCTGGCGCAGTCGGGGATCTGCAAGCGCGTCTACGGCGGCGCGGTCAGCATGTTGCCGATAGCGGGCAGTTTCACCGACCGGGAAAACGTCGATACCGCCCTGAAAGACCACATCGCCCTGGCCGCCATTCCCCTGCTCAAACCCGACGGCTGCGTCTTCTTTGACGCGGGCACCACCAACCTGGCGGTGGCGAGAAATATCCCGCGGGAGATGCGGCTCACCGCGGTATGCAACTCGCCGCTTATCGCCGTGGAGCTGATGCGCCATCCCCGCGTGGAGGTGGTGTTGCTCGGCGGGAAAATACAAAAACAGACGGGCGGCGCGGTGGGCATCGATACGCTCAGGCAGTTGGAGACAATGTATTTCGATCAGTGCCTGCTTGGGGGCTGCGCCTTTGATATTAATGAAGGCCTGACCGTATTTGACTATGACGATGCCGAATTCAAAAAGCACCTGGTCAAGCGCAGCAATGAAATCATCGTCGCGTTAAGCGTCAACAAGCTCTCCGCCCTGGCGCGTTACCGCGTCGCGCAATGCGGCGACATTACCACGCTGGTCACCGACCACGCCGTTTCCGCCGCCTATTTGCGGCAGTTAAAAGAAAAACCGCTGAACGTAATAGTCGCCGGATAATTCCCCCGCGGTTGATTCCCCGTCGCCGGCAAACCCTATCGCCGGCAAATATCGCCCCGCCCGCCGGCGCGGTTCACCCGTGGCCGCGGCAAAGCCACGCATGCCCCTTGAAACAAACATCAAAATAATACACAATCAAGCACAAACGAGCAAAACCTGCCGTTTCCTTTCCCCGCTGGTATCAACCGAGGATGTAACGATGAAAGATGCTGTCCCTGATATCGCTTTTTTCCATAAACTGGCCGATGCGGCGCAGCAAGAGACGCTATCCCGCTTCCGGTCGCCAATCGACCTGCATGTGGGCACCAAGCCGAAAGAGGGTTTCCGTTTCGACCCGGTGACCGACGCTGACCGGGAAGCGGAGCGCGCCATGCGCGCGCTGATTAGCGAATATTTTCCCGCGCATTCGATCATGGGGGAAGAGTATGGGACCACCGGCGGCGGTCCCGTGCAATGGGTGCTGGACCCCGTGGACGGCACGCGGCCCTTCCTGTGCGGCCTGCCGGTCTGGGGTACGTTAATCGGGCTGACGATTGACGCACGGGCCGCAATGGGCATGATGGCCCAGCCGTTTACCGGGGAACGTTTCTGGGCCGACGGCAAACAGGCATGGAGCAGCGGCCCGCAGGGTACAAGGCAACTTGGCACGCGTAAAGGCATCCCGCTCGATCGGGCGATACTGCATACCACTTCTCCCGAACCGATCGCCCGCCATTCGGCGGTAAATTTCGCCGCGCTGGCCGCCGGCACCCTGATGACCCGCTACGGGGGAGAGTGCTACGCCATGGCGATGCTGGCCGCCGGCCAGATTGATATTTGCCTTGAATACTCGCTCCAGCCCTATGACATCGTGGCGTTGATTCCGATTATCGAACAGGCGGGCGGCGTGGTGACCACCCTCAAGGGCGATCGGGCGGAATCCGGCGGGCAAGTCCTGGCCTGCGGCTGTCCCCGTCTGCACGAAACCGCGCTTAACATACTTAATAATTGAGTGCGGCCGCCAACGGCCGGATTATTATCCGCGCAGATCGATGTACTGTTTCCATTAGATCTTAGCCCGGGGTGACGCGCCTCTACGGCGCCTTGCCGCATTTTAATAAAACATCGTTTTAGTACAGCCCAATGTACTGGCCATTCAAAAATCTGCGTTATTCATCACATTTTTATTAAGAGAAATTTCCATTTTGGCAATGGAAGATATTTTTTTGATGGCCATCACAAACCATAAATACCAATCAGCCAACATTGATTCCATTGAGCGAGACCGGAGTCCAGCATAATGGAATCAAGCAAAGTACCCGCCTTAACCCGCGGCATCGAAATACTTAATATGATTGCACGGCGCGGCCCCTGTCCGGCGGCGGATATCATCGCTGAATTAGGCATCCCCAAAAGCACCACCTATCTCCTGCTGGCGGAGTTAAAAAAGCAGCGCTTTATTTCCATCGATGGCCGCGATAATTATTGCCTGTGGACCAAGCTGGTGGAATTGTCCGGCCAGGCGCTGGGTAAAATGGATTTACGCGATATTGCTAAAAACCGTCTTACCCGATTAATGGAAGAGACCGGCCTGCTATGTCATCTCGGTATTATTGACGAGGAAAATGCCTATTATATTCTTAAAATCGAATCCACCTCGACTATCAGCGTACGATCCCATGAAGGCAAAAGCCTGTCTTTATACCGGTCCGGCATCGGTAAATGTCTACTCGCCTGGCAAACGGAAGCGCAGCAAGAAAGAATCATCAACAATATTGAATTTATCGCCAAAACGCCTACCACCATTACCGGTATTATTGCGCTGAAAAACGAGTTGAAGAATATTCGCCGCCAGGGGTGGAGTTTTGACAATGGCGAAGATTATACCGACGTGCGCTGCGTGGCGGCACCGGTATTTAACGCCCGCCAGGACTTGGCCGCGGCAATTTCCCTGGTGGGAACCCGCTTGCAAATCAATCAGGACAACCGCGACTTCTTTGCCGGGAAAGCGATTGCCTGCGCTAAAGATATTTCCCGGCTACTGGGTTGGGAAAGTCCTTTTGAACGCAAGGCTTCCTGACATTCCGTCTCGTCTTATTTGGAGAAATAAACCATGACCCTACCTAAAATAAAAAATGTCCGCGCCTGGTTCTGCGGAGGCGCCACCGCGGCCACCAGCGGCGGCGGCGGCGATTACCACGATCAAAGCGGCCAACATTGGATTGACGATCATATCGCGACGCCCATGAGCAAATATAAACAATATGAGCAGTCGCGCCAGTCGTTCGGCATCAATGTACTGGGCACGCTGGTGGTGGAAGTGGAAGCCGACAACGGACAGATCGGTTTCGCCATTTCCACCGCCGGCGAAATGGGCTGTTTTATCGTCGAAAAGCATCTCAATCGTTTTATCGAAGGTAAATCGGTCAGCGACATAAAACTGATTCACGATCAAATGCTCGGCGCCACGCTCTATTACTCCGGCTCGGGCGGCGTGGTGATGAACACCATTTCCTGCGTCGATCTGGCGCTGTGGGATCTGTTTGGCAAAGTGGTCGGCCTGCCGGTATATCAATTGCTGGGCGGCGCGGTGCGCGATGAAATTCAATTTTATGCCACCGGCGCCCGCCCGGATCTGGCGCAATCCATGGGTTTTATCGGCGGCAAGATGCCGACGCACTGGGGCCCCCATGACAGCGATGCCGGCATTCGCAAAGACGCGGCCATGGTGGCGGAATACCGCGAAAAATGCGGACCGGATTTCTGGCTGATGCTGGACTGCTGGATGAGCCAGGATGTGAATTACGCCACCAGGCTGGCCCATGCCTGCGCCCCTTATAATCTGAAATGGATCGAAGAATGCCTGCCGCCGCAGCAGTATGAAGGCTATCGCGAACTCAAACGCAACGCCCCGCCGGGAATGATGGTCACCAGCGGCGAGCATCACGGCACCCTGCAGTCGTTCAGGACGCTGTCGGAAACCGGCATTGACATCATGCAGCCCGACGTGGGCTGGTGCGGCGGACTGACCACCCTGGTGGAGATTGCGGCCATCGCCAAATCCCGCGGCCAGCTGGTGGTTCCCCATGGATCGTCAGTATATTCCCATCATGCGGTGATCACTTTTACCAATACGCCGTTCAGCGAATTCCTGATGACCAGCCCGGACTGCACAACCCTGCGGCCGCAATTCGACCCTCTATTGCTCGATGAGCCGGTACCGGAAAATGGCCGCATCAAAAAATCGGCGCTGGATAAACCGGGGTTCGGCGTAGAACTTAACCGGGAATGCCAATTACAACGCCCCTTTACCCATTAATTAACCGGTAATATCTTGGCCGGTTTTATTCACCCGCCGGTCAAGATAATTATTAATAACCTCTGCTGAGGACTGCCCTGCTATGAGCACAATTCTTGATCGCGTGGTTAAAAAAAATCGCGCCCGGCTAATTCCGTTTATGCTGGCGCTATATATTCTGGCATTTCTGGATCGCTCAAATATTGGTTTTGCCAAAGAAACCTATCAAATCGATACCGGTCTCAGTAACGAAGCCTATGCCTTGGGGGCCGGTATCTTCTTTTTGGTTTACGCATTTTTAGGCGTTCCGGCTAATTTGCTGATGCGTAAGTTCGGCGCGCGCACCTGGATCGGCGGCACCACGGTATTATGGGGCTTATTATCCGCCGCCATGTGTTTTGCCGATACCGAAACCAAATTTCTGGTGGTCCGGACCCTATTAGGCGCGGCCGAGGCCGGATTTTTCCCCGGCATGATTTATCTCACATCATTATGGTTCCCGCAAAATAACCGGGCCAGCATCATGGGGTTATTTTATATGGGCGCGCCGCTGGCGCTGACGCTGGGCTCGCCATTGTCGGGCGCGTTATTGGAAATGCATGGTTTCATGGGCCATGCAGGCTGGTTCTGGATGTTTGGCATCGAGGGGCTGCTGGCGGTATTCGCCGGTATATTTACGTTTTTCTATCTGGATGATAATCCGCAAAAAGCCCGGTTTTTGAGCGCGGAAGAAAAACAGGTATTGGCCACGCAGCTGGCCAGCGAAGACCAGAAAAAAACCACGTCGCGCTTTCGCGATGCCCTGGCCAATAAACGCGTATGGCAACTGGCGCTGATTTACATGACCATCCAGATTGCGGTCTATGGCCTGATTTTCTTCCTGCCGACCCAGGTGGCGCAATTAATCGGCACCAAGGTGGGCTTCACCGCCTCGGTGGTCACCGCCATTCCATGGGTCGCCGCCCTGTTCGGCACCTGGTATATCCCCCGCTACTCCGACCGTACCGGCGATCGCCGTAATGTTGCCGCATTGACCTTGCTGTGCGCGGGTTTTGGCATCGGCCTGTCGGGGCTGGTCAGCCCAATCCTGGCCATCGCCGCGCTTTGCGTGGCGGCCGTGGGTTTTATCGCCGTGCAGCCGGTGTTCTGGACCATACCGACGCAAATGCTGTCAGGCACCGCGCTGGCGGCAGGCATCGGCTTTATCAATCTCTTCGGCGCCGTGGGCGGTTTTCTTGCCCCGATTATCCGGGTTAAGGCCGAAACCGGCTTCGGTTCCGGCTCGGCGGGCCTGCTGACCCTGGCCGCGATCGCCATCATCGGCGCGCTGGGCATCATGACGCTGAAAGTGACGAAAACCCATCCCGGCATGGATCGGGTCAATAGCGTATCAGGCAAATAAGCCATCATTGAATAAGGGCATTTCATGAAAGAGATATTAGCCAACCCCTTCAAGGCGGGATTACTCAAGGGCGAGGTGCAAATTGGGCTTTGGTTGAGCACCACCTCGGCTTATATGGCGGAAATCGCCGCCACGTCATCCTACGACTGGCTGCTGATCGACGGCGAGCATGCGCCCAATACCATCCAGGATCTCCACCATCAGTTGCAGGCCATCGCCGCTTACCGCAGCCAGGCGGTGATCCGCCCGGTGGAAGGACAGCGGGCGCTGATTAAACAGGTGCTCGATATCGGTGCCAGGACCCTGCTGATCCCGATGGTGGATACGGCGGAGCAGGCGCGGGCGGTAGTGGCGGCGACGCGCTATCCGCCGCAAGGGGTAAGGGGCGTGGGGGCGGGCGTGGCCCGCGCCGCGCGCTGGGGCCGGGTAAAAGACTATATGCGCCAGGCCAATGACGAACTGTGTCTGCTGGTGCAGGCCGAAAGCAAGACCGCGCTGGATAATCTGGATGACATCCTGGCGGTGGAAGGCATCGACGGCATATTTATCGGCCCGGCGGACCTGTCGGCGTCCCTCGGATACCCCGACCGGGCCGACCATCCTGAAGTCCAGGCCATTATCCAGCGCAGTATCGAGCGTATTCGCCAGGCCGGCAAGGCCGCCGGTTTCCTGGCGGTCGATCCCGCCATGGCCCGGAAAGCCATCGGCTGGGGAGCCAATTTCGTGGCGGTCGGGGTGGATACCATGCTGTATACCGAAGCGCTGGACCATCGGCTGCAACTGTTCCGCCAGCCTTCATTGACCGCGGTGCCGGGGAAAAGCAGTTATTGAATCAGCTAGCCAAGCCCGCCTGGGGAAACCGGGGCGGGCTTTTATCTTGCCGATTATAATCCGGGAAAACCTGCGATTAATTTTTGGCGGGTGGCATGCCGCCTTGAAATTCATTTAATCCAACGCAGTTTTATACCTTGGGCAATGCCGGATCAACGCCGCTATATATTAAAAAAATATGTGATCGGCAACGCATTCATCCGGGCAGATGCACACAAAAAAAAATCTTAACCCGCGTAATTTTGTTTATCTGTCTGATGGTTTTTGATTTTCCCACCCCTATACTTTTATACAATTTTAAAAATGAGTAACGTGGCGATTATTAAAAAAACCGCTGCAGCGTATTAATCTACGTTGATTCACTCACCCATTATTCGTCACTGTTTAAACGAACCTTGAGGGACTTTTACATGGCGCAAGATACTTCCCAGCCGACCGTCACGTCGATGAAAATTATTCCCGTTGCCGGCCATGACAGTATGCTGCTCAATTTAAGCGGCGCCCATGCGCCATTTTTTACGCGTAACATCGTGATCTTGACCGATAATTGCGGCCACACCGGGGTTGGTGAAATCCCGGGGGGCGAAAAGATCCGGCAAACCCTGGAAGATGCCAAGCCGTTGGTGGTGGGCAAGACGCTGGGGGAATATAAAAATATCCTCAACCAGGTCCGTCATCAATTCGCCGATCGCGATGCCGCCGGCCGCGGCCTGCAAACCTTCGACCTGCGCACCACGATCCACGTGGTAACCGGTATCGAGGCGGGTTTGCTCGATTTATTAGGTCAATTCCTGAACGTCACGGTGGCCTCGCTGCTCGGCGATGGCCAGCAGCGCGACGCCGTTGAAATGCTGGGCTATCTGTTTTATGTCGGCGATCGCGCCAAGACCGATCTGCCTTATCAAAGCCAGCCCGGCGACCCTTGCGATTGGTATCGGCTGCGCCACGAAGAGGCGCTGAATGCCGATGCGATAGTCCGCCTGGGCGAAGCGGCCTATGAAAAATATGGTTTTAATGATTTTAAACTCAAAGGCGGCGTGCTGTCCGGCAGCGATGAGGCCGAGGCGGTCACCGGACTGGCCAAACGGTTTCCCCAGGCGCGCATTACGTTGGACCCTAACGGCGCCTGGTCTTTGGAAGAAGCCATACGCCTGGGCAAACAGCTGCGTGGCGTATTGGCGTATGCGGAAGACCCCTGCGGCGCGGAACAGGGATTTTCGGGGCGCGAGATCATGGCTGAATTCCGGCGCGCCACCGGGTTGCCCACCGCCACCAATATGATCGCCACCGACTGGCGCCAAATGGCGCACACCCTTAGCCTGCAGTCGGTTGATATTCCGCTGGCGGACCCGCACTTCTGGACCATGCAGGGGTCGGTGCGCGTGGCGCAAATGTGCCATGAATTCGGCCTGACCTGGGGTTCGCACTCCAACAACCATTTTGATATTTCTTTGGCCATGTTCACCCATGTGGCCGCCGCGGCGCCGGGTAAAATCGCGGCCATCGATACCCACTGGATCTGGCAGGAGGGCAATCAGCGGTTGACCAAAGAGCCTTTGCAAATCGTCGGCGGCATGGTCGAAGTACCGAAAAAACCCGGACTGGGCATTGAAATCGATATGGATCAAGTCATAAAGGGCAATGAGTTATATAAAAAATACGGTTTGGGCGCCCGTGATGATGCGATGGGAATGCAATATCTCATCCCTAACTGGACCTTTGATAATAAGCGGCCTTGTTTAGTTCGCTAAATACCATCGTTTTCATTCTGCTCCAGGCGTGTTACCTGGAGCAAATAAAAATTCCGTTTTATCACAAATAAAACCAAGCCTTTTTATATTTACCTTGTTTAATGATGCAGGCAGATTGTTGTGGTTGCTGAGTAATATGTGAATATTTCTTGCTAAGTTAATATTTTCATTCAAATAGTTGTTATTAATAAATTATTTGCAATGAAGACAATACATTACTATGATTCAGGAGTTTTTATGGATACGGTAACTTCCGCAACAATTGCAACTAAAAGAACCAATAAACGCTATTGGATCGTGGTAATGCTGTTTATTGTTACCTCGTTTAATTACGGCGATCGGGCGACGCTGTCCATCGCCGGCTCGGCAATGTCTAAAGAAATCGGCTTGGACGCCATAGGAATGGGGTATGTTTTTTCCGCTTTCTCCTGGGCGTATGTCATCGGCCAAATACCGGGCGGCTGGCTGCTTGACCGCTTTGGCTCCAAGCGCGTTTATTTTTGGAGTATTTTCGTTTGGTCATTGTTCACGTTACTGCAAGGGTTCGTGGATATTTTTAGCGGCGCCGCCGTTGTGGTTTCGCTGTTTATGCTGCGGTTTCTGGTGGGATTGGCCGAAGCCCCCTCTTTCCCCGGCAACAGTAGAATAGTCGCCGCCTGGTTTCCGGCGCAGGAGCGCGGAACCGCGGTATCCATATTCAACTCGGCGCAATATTTCGCCACGGTGATTTTTGCCCCGATTATGGGTTGGCTCACCCATGCGGTGGGCTGGTCCCATGTGTTTTTCTTTATGGGCGGCCTGGGTATTGTGCTCAGCTTCGTTTGGCTGAAAGTTATTCACGATCCCAAGGATTATCCCGGCATCAACCAAGCCGAGCTTGAGTATATGGAAGCCGGCGGCGCCTTGATAAATATCGACGTCAAAAGCGAGAAACGCGCGGCGGTCAAAGGCGAAAAATGGCGGCAGGTCAAGCAGCTGCTATCGTCGCGGATGATGGTAGGCGTGTACCTCGGGCAGTATTGCATCAATGCCCTGACGTATTTCTTTATTACCTGGTTTCCGGTTTACCTGGTGCAAGAACGCGGCATGTCGATTTTAAAAGCCGGTTTCCTGGCGTCGGTGCCGGCCATTTGCGGCTTCCTGGGCGGGGTGCTCGGCGGGGTGATCTCCGACTTCCTGATGCGTAAAACCAACTCCTTGACCTTCGCGCGCAAAACCCCCATCGTCATCGGGATGTTTTTGTCAATGTCGATGATCTTTTGCAACTACATCGAGACCGAGTGGATGGTGGTGGGAGTGATGGCTTTCGCCTTCTTCGGCAAAGGCCTGGGAGCGCTGGGCTGGGCGGTCATGGCGGATACCGCCCCAAAAGAAATCAGCGGGCTCAGCGGCGGTTTGTTTAACATGTTCGGCAATATTTCCGGCATCGTGACCCCAATCGCCATCGGCTATATTATCGGCGTCACCGGTTCGTTCAAGGGCGCGCTGGTATACGTCGGGATACATGCCCTGGTGGCGGTGTGCAGCTACCTGTTTATCGTGCAGGATATCAAGCGCATTGTGTTAAAACCCGTAAGTTAACCTTGGACCAGTCCAGGATTGGCGGCCGGCCGCAGGACAATCGCCGCTATCCCCCTGGCGGGGGATAGCGGCGCGTTAAAACGTCAGCCTTTAGCTCATTTAAACCAACCTCACGTAATATTGCCAAGCCGCCCTGGGCCGGGCGCGGGCGCGGTTTAAAATTCATCCAGCTGTTTAATATGGTCGTTTTTATTGAGCGTCAGCAAAGCGCACAGGCTGATAACCGCCGTGACCGCCACGTAATAGGCGGGAATATCATGATTGCCCGTTTGCTGGATAAGCGAGGTGATAATTAATCCGGCACAACCGGAAAATAGCGCATTGGACAGCGAATACGCCAGTCCCAGGCCGGTGTAGCGCATGCGGGTAGGAAACATTTCGGCCAGCATCGCCGGGCCCGGCCCGGCCAGCAACCCCACCGCCCCGCCGGCGATCAGGACGGCCAGCCCCTTGACCAGCAGCGAGTCGCCGGGGTGTTGCAGCACCTTCAGCAGCGGGAACGCCAGCACCAGCAGGATCAGGGTGGCGGTCACCATCACCGCGCGCCGCCCGATGCGATCGCTGAGTATCCCGGCGGGGATAATGGTCAGGGCGAACCCCACATTGGACAGGACGGCAATAATCAGCGCGGTGTGAAAACCGGTGTGCAGCACCGATTGCAGGTAGGTGGGCATCACCACTAAAAAGGTATAACCCGCGGCCGACCACACCATCACGCAGCCGATCCCCAGAAAGATGGCTTTAATCACCTCGCCCCGCGGCGGCGGCGCGGTCGCCGTACGGGCGGATTGCGCCCGTACGAACGCCGGCGTTTCCTCCAGGCTCATGCGCAGCCATAGCGCGACCAGCCCCATCGGCAACGCGAGCAGAGATGGAATGCGCCAGCCCCACGCTTCGAGCGCCGCCTGCCCAAGGATACCGGACAGCAGGGCAATGACGCCCGCGCCGGCCAACAGCCCCAGCGCCACCGTCAGCGATTGCCAGGCGCCATAAAGGCCGCGCTTGCCGCGCGGGGCGATTTCGGTCATCAGCGCCACCGCGCCGCCATATTCCCCGCCGGCGAACAAACCCTGCAAAATACGCAATAGCGTCACGATCAGCGGAGCCGCCACGCCGATGCCGGCATACACGGGCACCAGGCCGATCAGCGCCGTGGCCAGCGTCATCATCACCAGCACCAAAATCAGCGTGGGCTTGCGGCCGATGCGATCGCCGATGCGGCCGAACACGGCGGCCCCCAGCGGACGGAAGAAAAACGCCACGGCAAACGAGGCATAAGTCAAAATCAGGCTGGTAAGATCGCTTTCGCCCTCCAGCTTGAAAAAATTCTTCGCAACGATGGTGGCCAAAAAACCGTAAACGGCAAACTCATACCACTCGATAAAGTTGCCCACCGATCCGGCGATCAGCGCTCTTTTGTGGGAACGTAACGCCCTGACGTCGGCGTGCGGCATGTTTACCTCTCAATAAACCGTTAGGGAACAGGATGGCGCACAGTAGGCCGACGGCCCGGCCGCTTACTTCTTCCAGAGCTTTTTACTGGCAAGGTCCGCGCCCGCGCGCATGGCGCGGAATTTTTCGCGCACCACCGTAGGATGGACTTCCGTATGATAGGTGGCCTGCGAAGAGAAACCGCAGTCGGCCCCGGCGATGACATTATCGCGTCCCACGCGTTCCGCGAAGCGAATCAGCCGTTCGGCAATCAGTTCCGGATGTTCCACTGTGTTGCTGGCATGGCATATCACCCCCGGAATTAATCGTTTACCCGCCGGCAGCTTGACCTCTTCCCAGAGGTGATATTCATGTTCGTGGCGTACATTGCCGGCCTCGAATGAATAGTCCGACGCATTGATATCGAGCATATAGCGCACGAACTCGACAAAGGGCACATCGTGGATACGCGGGCCTTCGTTAATGCTGTAGCAGGTATGATAACGGATTTTTTCCTGCGGCAGGCCGCGCAGCGCGTGATTGAGGATCTCCACATACTGGCCCGCTTTGCGATGAATGGCCGGATTGTCCAGGGTGCGATCGGCAAACAGATCGGGCAAGAAAGGATCGTCGATTTGCAAGCTGAAGCCCGCATCAATCACCGCTTTATACTCGACGCGCAGCGCGTCGGCCACCGCGGCCAAATAGTCGCCTTCGCCGGCGTAAAACTCATTGCCGCCCACGCCGGTGGGCGCCACGGACGGGATAAAAGCGGAATGCGCGCCCGCTTTACCCAGCGCGAGCGTCAGGTTAGCCAGATCCCGTTGCAATTGCTCGATCCCGTGATAAACGATCGGGCCGGTACAGGCCACCGGCACAAATGGCACCAGATTGCCGCCGAGCATCGCTGCGCCGAAATAGTGCTGGTAATACTCGGGGAAAGCCTCGACTTCGGCGTCGAAAGCCGCATATCGCTGCCCCGGACGCGGGGAGAATCCGCTCATGCGGTCGCGGACATACGCAAAGAAACCGACCTTGGATTGCTCCCCGTCAGTGACGATATCGATACCGTCGTCGACCTGCTGCTGAACCGACTCGATCACCGCTTGTGTGATGCAGCTTTCCAGCTCCGGCCGATTATCTTCGCCTTCGATATTCGCCTTCATCAGATCCAGTAATTTCACGGGGCGAGGAAGACTGCCGACATGGGTGGTCAAAATACGTTCAGTGCCTTGCGGTGTGGACATCATTACCTTTTAGCTCAGGTTAAAAATAGGTGAGAAATTACCTTACTATGGCATCCGGAGTTTGCAAAGCCTTCCGGCGCATGATTCTGGCCGGGAACCAAACGGCGGCGCACGCCATTTTCTTTTACATATTATCTCATATGGTTATCCAGAATTGATGTTTGTAGATCAACGCTAAGATCATATAGTCCCGTCATGGATTTAACAAACGACTTCATATTATGACAACCATGATTAACAAAAGGGCCGCAATTTCCACATCGCCCAGGGCTTTGGCCGCCCGGTCGCTATGGCATTGCAGCCGCGGATGGCTGTCCACGCTGCTATTGGTGCTTATCTGGTATATCGCTTCCGCTACGGGTTATCTCAGCGCGCGTTCGCTACCGGGGCCGGACCGCATTATTATCCGGGCATGGCAATTAACCCTGGACGGCACCCTGCCCCAGGCGCTGTGGGTCAGCCTGACCAGGGTATTTTGGGGGGCCTTGCTAGGAATAAGCGTCGGGTTGACGGCCGGGCTGATCGCCGGATTCTCCCGGCTGGGCGAAGATATCCTCGATAAACCCATGCAAATGATCCGCACTATTCCCTTCACCGCGCTGGTGCCGCTGTTCATCCTGTGGTTCGGCATCGACGAAACGCCCAAAATCCTGCTGGTGGCGCTCGGCGTAATGGTGCCGCTTTATGTCAATACCTTTGGCGGCATCCGCAATGTCGATATCAAGCTGGTGGAGGTGGCCCGCGTCGCCCGCATGGGCCGCGTGGCCATCGCTTTGCAGGTGTTATTGCCGGCGGCCCTGCCCACCTTGCTGCTGGGGCTGCGCTTTGCCCTGGCCCTGGGATGGATCGCCATTATCGTTGGCGAAACCGTGGGAGCGAACTCCGGTATCGGCTTCCTGCTGACGTCCGCCCGCCAGTTTGTGCGCACGGATATCATGATGGTCTGCGTTTGCCTGTACGCCGTCCTGGGGTTGGCCACCGACTACCTGGTGCGCCTGCTGGAACGGTGGTTATTGTGCTGGCGGGTCGTTTATACCGGCTGATTTCCCTGCGCGTCACGCCATTTCATTCATCCGATCCGAGGAAAAATTTATGACAGTCGTTGTCGGCGCACATCCGCAAAACCTCTCGCTCTCGATTCTGGCCCGCAGGAAATCCCAGGTGGAGGCCCTGCGCGAGGCGGGCATAACGTTTTTTATCCATAGCGCCGGCGCCCACACCCTTCCGCTGGTCCGTCTCGGGGTGATCCATCTGGCCGGCACCGGCGCCACACCGCCCATATTGGCCGGGGACCTGGGGTTGAAGGTAGCGGTATTCGGCATGTCGGGACCGCGTCCGGAAAACGGCGGCCTGGTGGTTCGGCGCGATTCGCCCGTGCGCGACCTGCGGGATCTGGCCGGGAAAAATATCGCC
>JAATFX010000075.1 GCA_015654925.1 Enterobacterales bacterium
ATGAAATAAAAATTTATCAAATAAATCAACAAATTAAATTTATGGTGGTTTATTGGCAGTATTGGTATGATTTAATTCATTATCGATGAAAACTGAATAATCGGGACATGGCCGTACCTGAAAAATCGATGGGAGGAGGAGAAGAGGATATTTGAGTAGATCATGTTAGTAATGACGCAAACCGCCCTATTAGCGTCCCAGGACCCAGCCATATGTAAAAAGTTAAAGCAGGGACAGGCCGCAGCCTTCAGCCCCCAGCCGTATCGTCCGCTTGCCCGCGCTACAGGCTGTCTGGCGCCAGGGGAAAATTTTTTGCCGAAATTTTAAGTTCCTGGCGGTGTGTTTTTATTGGTAAAATTTGTTTGCGCCCCGGGTCGGGCTACCACTTTGTGGGTATGCTGATACCGCATCCAATCAGGTAATTTCAGACATACTTTTATATAAAATTTACCGCTGGGCTAAGTGGAAAAATAGAAATTATAATTTATAATTTGAAAATATATAAAATCTTATTAACTCAACCAATTAGGTATATAAAGGCAAGCAAAATGGATGCAAGGTCGAAAAAACAGCTTGATGAATTACGGGCCAGCAGCAGAAGTGAACATGCGACGCTGCTAATGCCCTCTTCGGATTCGGCTGCGCCCCGGACGTTAGGCCAGCGACTGGCGGATAGGATCACGGCAATCATTGGTACTTGGACTTTTATTGTCATCCAATCCATTATTATTGCTGCATGGTGCGGTTATAACCTTACGGTGGGAAAAAGCGGTTTTGACCCTTATCCGTTTATTCTCTTGAATTTGTTTTTATCCTTCCAGGCGGCCTATACCGCGCCGGCCATTATGATGAGCCAAAAGAGGGAAGGGGAGGTCGATCGTTATCGCGCCGAGATTGCATCCAACGTGAATGTTAAATCCGACCTGGAGATGTATGCGTTACACGATAAGATCGACTATCTGGAGGGCGACATCGTGTCTTCAATAAAAGAGCAATTGGCGCAAATCGCCAAGCAGCTGGAAGAGATTAAACTTAAGCAGGGATGATGGTGGAGGCGGGTTGTGCTAGTCGTGCTAGTCGGAACCACGGCGCAATATCGTCGAAAAAAGCATATCCCTGAAGCGTTCCGCCGGGGCCGGGTCGTGCTGCGCTTTGGCCAATAAAATGGCGCCCTGCATCGAAGCCAGGATAAAGGCCGCCATTTTATCGCAGTCGGTATCGCCAGCCAGCCGATCGGCATTAACGGCTGCGCGCAGGCAATAGGCGATGGATTGCTGAATCTCGCCGAGTATTTCGACCAGCCGCCGGCGGATCGGCTCGCTCCAGCCGCTGGCTTCGGCCATAAAGTTACCCAACAGGCAGCCATCCCGCATATTATTTTGATTAAGCCGGTTTATGCCGGCGTCGAGATAGGCGCGCAGGCGCTCCAGCGGGGGCAGCGCGTCGTTGCGCAGCGTGGCGTTGATGAGATTAAGCCTATTGGCGTAATAAAGATCGATCACTTCTAAGCCAAATGCTTCCTTGGAGGCGAAATGATTGGTAAATGACCCTTGCGGTACGCCTGCCGCCTGCACGATATCCCGTACGCTCGCGCCGGCAAAGCCTTGCGCGTTAACGACCTGCATGCCAACGGTCAGAATTTGGTTTTTATGCGATGCTCTAGCCATTGAAGTAATATAGTCGTACGTATTGGTCTGGTCAATACCGTACAAGACTGTGTTGGCTCCGACACATTTGAGGAAATGATTCTTAACTTAATCTGAACATTTGACTGCCGGTTCCGGCTGCTATAGTAGCGACTATTCGAGAATGATCATTCTCAATCACTGCGAGTCGCTTATGTATCCAAAATTCATCATCCTCAGCCTGGTCCTGGCGTTGTCCGCCTGCGACCGGCAATCCTCCTCAGCCGGCCAGTCCGCGCCGTTACCTGTAGCGGTCGGCGTCATCACGCTGCGCACGCAGCCGGTTACCCTGTCCACCAGCCTGCCGGGCAGGACCGCGGCGGTGCGCAGCGCCGAAGTCCGTCCCCAGGTCAGCGGCATTATTTTAAAGCGGCTGTTTACGGAAGGGACCGAAGTCAAAGCCGGGCAGCAGCTATACCAGATTGATCCGGCCAGTTACCAAGCCGCTTACGATCGGGCGCTGGCCACGTTCAATAACGCCGCGGCGGTGGCGCGGCGGTATAAACCCCTGTCCGACGCCCATGCGATTAGCGCCCAGCAATATGATGATGCGTCGGCCAGCGCCAGGGAAGCCGCGGCGGATATGCAAACCGCGCGGGTCAATCTTGATTATACCAAGGTTAACGCGCCGATTTCCGGCCATATCGGCCGTTCGGTGTATACCGAAGGCGCCTTGGTCACCAGCGGCCAAAGCGCCTATTTGACCACCATCGAGCAGCTCGATCCCATCTATGTGGATATCAGTCAATCATCGCAGGAACTTCTGCGGCTGCGCAAGGCGCTGGCCGATGGCCGGCTGAAGGCTACCGGCGACCATGCCGCGGCGGTGCAATTGATCCTTGAGGACGGGAGCCGGTACGCACCGGAAGGGAAACTGCAATTTTCCGAAGTGACGGTCGATGAGGGCACCGGCTCCGTTACCCTGCGCGCCGCTTTCCCTAATCCGCAAAATGAATTGCTGCCGGGTATGTTTGTGCACGCCATCTTGCAGCAGGGCGTACAGGACCAGGGCATTTTGGTGCCACAAGAGTCGGTCGGCCACGATATCAAGGGCCAGCCTTATGTGCTGGTGGTCAATGCCGATAGCGGCGTCGAGCAACGCGCCATCGTGACCGGCGAGATGATCGGCGGCCAGTGGCTGGTTTCCCAGGGACTAAGCGCCGGGGAACGGGTCATTACCGATGGTCTGCAAAACGTCCGGGTGGGCGGCAAGGTCAGCGCCACCGAGCGCCAGGCTTCCGTCCCCGCCGCGGCCGGCAATAAATCATCCATTACCGATTCATCGGCTCAATAAGGGGCATCGGATGTCGAAGTTTTTTATCGAACGCCCGATTTTTGCCTGGGTGATCGCGATAATCGTGATGTTGGCCGGCGGGCTGTCAATTTTATCTCTGCCCATTAACCAATATCCCAATATCGCGCCGCCCGCCATTTCCGTGAGTGTGACCTATCCAGGCGCCGGGGCGGCCACCGTGCAAAATACGGTAGTACAGGTAATTGAGCAGCAGCTCAACGGGTTGGATAACCTGCGATATATTGAATCACAAAGCAACAGCGACGGCAGCGCCACGATTATCGCTACCTTCGATCAAGGCACCGACCCGGATATCGCCCAGGTGCAGGTGCAAAATAAAGTCTCGCTGGCGGAATCCCAACTGCCGGACGAAGTGACGACCCAAGGCCTGCGGGTGGCCAAATACCAGGCCAATTTTATGATGGTCGTCAGCCTGATTTCCTCGGACGGCAGGCTCAGCGACGCCGACCTCGGCAACCTGCTGGTATCGAAACTGGAAGATCCCATAGCCCGCACCAAAGGGGTGGGGGACTTTATGGTAATGGGTTCCGAATACGGCATGCGCATTTGGCTCGACCCTGCCAAACTGTATAAATATCAGCTGATCCCAAGCGATGTTTCCACCGCCATCAGCCAGCAGAACGTACAAGTTTCTTCCGGTAAACTGGGCGGTCTGCCGACGGTCAAAGGCAGTAAAATCAGCGCCACTATCATCGGCAAGACCCGGCTGGAAACGGTAAAGCAGTTTGAGAATATCTTTCTCAAGGTGAATAGCGACGGCTCCCAGGTCAGGCTGAGCGACGTGGCCAAGGTAGATCTCGGCCCGCAGGACTACAGCATCTCGTCGGTGTTTAATGGCTTGCCGTCTTCAGGCATGGCGCTGCGCCTGGCCAGCGGGGCGAATATCCTCGATACCACCAAGGCCGTGCGCGCCACCATCGCCAATCTGCAATCGTCCCTGCCGCAAAATGTCGAAATAGCCTATCCCTACGATACGTCCCCGGTGGTCAGCGCATCCATTGAAGAAGTGGTCAAAACGCTGTTCGAAGCCATTGTGCTGGTCTTTTGCGTGATGCTGCTCTTCTTGCAAAACCTGCGCGCGACCCTGGTGACCACCATGGTGGTGCCGGTGGTCTTGCTCGGCACCTTTGGGGTGTTGTCCGCCTTTGGCTATTCGATCAATACCTTGACGATGTTCGGCATGGTGCTGGCCATCGGCCTGCTGGTGGATGACGCCATCGTGGTGGTGGAAAACGTCGAGCGCGTCATGGCCGAGGAGAAACTCGGTCCGAAAGAGGCCACCATCAAATCCATGGCGCAGATCCAGGGGGCGCTGTTCGGCATCGCCCTGGTGCTGTCGGCAGTACTGGTGCCAATGGCCTTTTTCAGCGGCTCCACCGGGATTATTTACCGCCAATTTTCAGTCACCATCGTATCGGCCATGGCTTTGTCGGTATTGATGGCGCTGATTTTTACCCCGGCGTTATGCGTCACCATCCTCAAACCTTCCGCCGGCGAGCGTTCCCATCGCGGTTTTTCCGGCTGGTTTAACCGCAAGTTCGATGCCGGCACGCTGCGTTATACCCAAAGCGTGGGAACGGTTATCTCCCGGCGCAACCTGTTTATGCTGATCTATTTGCTGATCGTGCTGGCCACCGGTTATCTGTTTACCCGGGTGCCAGGCTCGTTTCTGCCCGATGAGGACCAGGGCATGATGATGATGCAAGTGACCCTGCCGGCCAACGCCTCGGCGGAACGCACCCAGGCCGTGTTGACCGATATGAAAGATTATCTGTTGAAACATGAATCCTCGGTGGTGAGTTCGGTTTTCGCCGCCAACGGCTTCAGTTTTTCCGGGCGCGGGCAAAACTCCGCCATGGCCTTTGTCAAACTCAAGGACTGGAGCGCCCGCGATCGGGACCAGACGGTGCAGGCCTTGGCAGGGCGGGCGATGCAGCATTTCGCCACCTTAAAAGAGGCCAAGGTGTTTGCCCTGATCCCACCGGCGGTAATGGAGTTGGGTAACGCCACCGGTTTCGATTTTTTCCTGCAAGATACCGCCGGTCAGGGCCATGAAAAGCTGATGGCGGCACGTAACCGGTTCTTGCAATTGGCGGCCCAGGACCACCGGCTATCGGCGGTGCGGCCCAACGGCATGGAGGACGAACCGGAATACCAACTGCATATCGATGATGAACGAGCCCGGGCGCTGGGCCTGGACCTGGCGGAGATTAATGACACCTTGTCAGCCGCCTGGGGTTCCAGCTATGTGAATCAGTTTATGTACCAGGGCCGGGTGAAAAAAGTCTATATCCAGGGGCGGGCTTCCGCGCGCGTCACGCCGGAAGACCTTAATCAGTGGTACTTCCGTAACGGCAGCGGGCAAATGGTGCCGTTCTCGGCTTTCGGCAGCGGGGAATGGATTTATGGATCGCCGCGCTATGACCGGTTTAACGGTACGTCGGCCGTGGAAATCATGGGGTCGCCGGCCAGCGGTTACAGTTCAGGGGACGCCGTCGCCGCGGTTAACGAGATAGCCGCCAAATTGCCGGCGGGATTTCAGGTGCAGTGGCACGGATTGTCCTATGAGGAGCAGCTTTCCGGCTCGCAAACCCCGGCACTGTATATCATTTCAGTGCTGGTGGTGTTCCTGTGCCTGGCCGCGTTGTATGAAAGCTGGTCCATTCCTATTTCGGTCCTGCTGGTGATACCGCTGGGTATTTTGGGCACCATCGGCGCGGTGCTGCTGCGCGGGTTGCAAAATGATGTGTTTTTCCAGGTGGGGCTGCTGACCACCGTCGGACTGGCGGCCAAGAACGCCATCCTGATCGTGGAATTCGCCAAGGATTTGCATGAAAAGGAAGGGCTGGGGCTGGTTGAGTCCGCCATTGCCGCGGCCAGGCTGCGTATCCGGCCGATTATCATGACGTCCATGGCGTTTATTCTCGGGGTGTTCCCCATGGTGATTTCTCACGGGGCCGGCGCCGGCAGCCAGCATTCCATCGGCACGGCGGTAGTGGGCGGCATGTTGACCGCCACGTTCCTGGCCGTCTTTTTTGTTCCTATGTTCTACGTAGTGGTGGTCCGGCTGTTCAGCCGCGGGAAAAACCGCCAGGCGGAACGCCAAACCGAGGTAGTCTCCCATGAATAAGCATCATGCCCGCCCGGCCATGCTCCCCTGGCTTATTATTGCGGCATTGACGGGCTGTACGCTTCAGCCCGATTATCATCGTCCCGCATTGCCGGTAGCCAATACTTGGAAGGGAGCGGCACCGGCCGCCGGCGCGGACATCGGCTGGCAGGCCTTTTTTACCGATCCGGCGATGAAACGGCTTATCGCGCTGTCGCTCAATAATAACCGCGATTTGCGGGTGGCCGCGCTGAACGTGGAGACGGCGCGGGCGCAGTTCGGGATTAACCGCGCCGCCTTATTGCCGACGGTGGATTTATCGGCCAGCCAAACCGCGCAGCATCTGCCGGGCAACCTTTATAATACCCAGACTTCGGGGCCGGTAACCTACCATCAGTATGATGCCAACCTGGGGATAACCTCATGGGAAGTGGATATTTTCGGCCGGCTGCGCAGTCTGCGCGATAAATCGCTGGAGAGCTATCTGTCAACCGAAGCGACGCAGCGGGCGACGCAAATCAGCCTGGTTTCCGAAGTGGCCTCCGGTTATCTGTCGCTATGCGCCGATAACGATTTACTGGCGCTGGCCCGGCAAACCGCCGCCAGCCAGGGGCAATCCTACCGGTTGATCAAACTGAGCTATGATGCCGGCGTCAGTTCGATCCAGGATTTGGCCCAGGCGGAAACCACGATGCGCGGCGCCGAGGCCGATATCGCTAAATACACCCGCCAGGTTCGCCAGGATGCCAACGCGCTGACCCTGCTGGCCGGGGCGCCGCTGCCCGCCGGCCTGCCGGCTGACGCGCGGCTGGATAAAGCCTGGCATTTCCCGCCCACCCCTGCCGGTTTGCCTGCGGATTTGTTGACCCGGCGACCGGATATCCTCGCGGCGGAACATACCTTGAAAGCGGCTAACGCCAATATCGGCGCCGCGCGGGCCGCTTTTTTCCCCAGCATTACCCTGACGGCGGCGGGGGGATCGTCGAGCAGCAGTCTCGGCCATTTGCTGGAGGGCGGCACCGGGGCCTGGTCATTTGTGCCCACCCTGACGTTGCCTATCTTTGACGGCGGGGTAAACCAGGCCAATTTGGCTATCGCCGACGCTGCGGAAAAAATTGCGGTGGCGAATTATGAAAAAGCCATCCAGCAGGCGTTCAAAGAGGTGTCCGATGCGCTGGACGGCCAGGCCACCTATCAGGATGAATTGACCGCCCGCGCTCGCGATACCGCGGCCAATCAGCAAAATTATGACATCTCCAGCCTGAGGTATCGCCAGGGGGTCGATAATTTCCTGAATGTCCTGGTGGCGCAGCGTTCGCTGTACGCGTCGCAGCAGACGCAGATTGCCACGCAATTAGGGCTATTGAATCAGCAGATAACCTTATATAAAGTGCTAGGGGGCGGATGGAAGCCATAATCAGGTTATGGATATCGCCCGCCCGCCGCATAAGCCGGGCAGTAACCTGACTGAACGCTTATCTTATCGACACGACAGCGCCGCAAAGGGGTGGAAAACCAGCATGCACGTTGAGGAAAAAGACCAGAATCCCTCCGCCAGGCAGCAGCGCGTTGCCGAGCGGCGCGACCAGATTATCGCGGCGGCCAGGATCAGCTTCCGGCGGCGTGGATTTCACGGCGCGGGCATGGCGGAAATCGCCTCCCTGTCGCAGTTGAGCGTTGGGCAAATTTACCGTTATTTTACCAATAAAGAAGCCATTATCGAAGAAATTGTCCAGCGCATCGTGAAACATCGCATCCAGCTGATGTTGGACAACGGCAACGATTTGGATCGGCTGGCGGACGATCTGACCAATCAAAGCCTGCTTGACGGGGACGAAGCCGAAATCAATCAGGCGCTGATGCTGGAGATTGCCGCGGAAGCCACGCGCAATCCCAGGGTGGCGCAAATTTTAACCGAAGCGGATGCCCGGTTATTCCGCCAGGGGTGCGATATGTTGCAGGGTATTTATCCGCAATTAACTCCCGATCGCGCGGCGGCCTTGTCCGAGCTGATCGCCGTGCTGAGCGAAGGCACCGCGCTGCGGTTTCTTACCCAGCAGCAACGGGTGGATCGCGCACAGCTTTGCCAGCTCTATCTGCGCATTTTCTCTACGGTGTTCCCCCCGGGGGCAGCATAGTTTTTATCCCGCTATTAACTTCCTGTAAAATTTCCCGCGACAGTTTGTCGTCTTGCACCGCACGCGCCAGGATAATGGCGCCCACCATGGACGCGTAAACGCGGATGGCGTCGCTCCTGGCTTCCTTCCCGGCACGCCGGGGAAACCACTGGGCCAGACGGTCAACGGTGGCGGCCACCAGCCGGGTCAGCGGAGGACGCACGGCATTTTCCCGGCCGATTTCAGTGGCCAGGGTCGCCACCAGGCAGCCCTGCTCCGGGCAATCGCGATGGGTAATGCTGAGGTAATCATCGATATAGGCCATCAGCCCCTCGGGCGTGGCGCTGGCCGTCTCAAGGTTTGCCAGCGTTTCGCCGGCGCCATATTCAATACTCTCCTTCATCAAGTCTTCTTTAGACGAGAAGTGATTGTAAAACGGACCGTGCGTAAGTCCGGTCGCTTTCATAATCTCCGCCACGCTCACCCCTGAAAAACCGCGCTCGCGGAATAAACGCGTGGCCTCTTGCAGAATGCGCGTGTGTTTTTCGGCGGTTTCGGCGGCGGGATATCGCATGGTGGGTCCTTGATTCGGGATAAATGATTACGCTTGACAAGCATACATGATAATCGTCATGCTTAAAACCATCAAGCATGATG
>JAATFX010000080.1 GCA_015654925.1 Enterobacterales bacterium
GTTGCACCGTTGTTTTTTGCGTCAAACTATTACCTGACGCAAGTGAACGGGTAGGGTAGAATACAGGGCGCATCTTTTTGATGTGCCTTTTTTGTTTTGTTTTTTTCTGACAGATGGCTAACGTTGTTGTCAGAGGAATAGCTTTAGCGCGCAGCCGCTCTCGGAGTTACGGCATGATGTCGGGATCCCACTGCCGCGCAGGGTTTCATTCATTTTACAGCGGAGTGTTGTCACACTATGATGGACAATTTACGCGCGGCCGCAAATCACGTCGTGCTCAAAATTATTCTAGCGATTGTCGCCATTTCATTCGTGCTGACCGGAGTTGGCAACTACCTGATAGGCGGCGGCGGGGATTATGCCGCCAAGGTCAACGGGCAGGTCATCAGCCGCGCCCAGCTGGAACAGGCGGTGCAAAACGAACGCAGCCGCCAGCAGGAGTCGCTGGGGGACAGTTTCTCGGCTCTGGCCGCCAACGAAGGCTATATGCTCCAGATGCGCCGCCAGGTGCTGTCGCAGCTGATTGATGAAACCTTGCTGGATCAATACGCGCAAACCCTGGGACTGGCCGTCAGCGACGAGCAAATCAAAGATGCGATCTTTGCCATCCCGGCGTTCAGGACCAACAATAATTTCGACAACGACAAATACCGCTCCATTATTAACAGCATGGGCCTGACCACGGATCAATACGCGCAGCTGATGCGCAAGCAATTGCTTACCCAGCAGTTGATCCAGGGCCTCGGCGGCACCGGCTTCCTCCTGCCGGACGAGACCAACCGCTTGCTGTCGCTGGCTATCCAGGAACGCCAGGCGCGCCTGGCCACCCTGGATATCGATTCCCTGCTGGCCAAACAGACCGCCTCGGACGAAGAGATCCAGAACAGCTACAACCAGAACAAAAACAGCTACGTCCTGCCCGAGTCCTTTAAAGTCGCCTACATCGCCATGGATGCCGCTTCAATGCAGGCCAGCACCACGGTGAGCGAACAGGAAATCCAGGCGTATTACGACCAGCATAAAGACCAATTCTCCAAGCCGGCCCGCAAGCGCTACAGCATTATCCAAAGCAAAACCGAAGCCGATGCCAAAGCCATCCTGACGCAGTTGCAGCAGGGCGGCGATTTCGCCGCGCTGGCCAAGCAGCATTCCACCGACGTGATTTCCGCTAAAACCGGCGGCGATATCGGCTGGATGGACGCGGACTCGACGGTTGACGAGCTAAAGCAGGCCAACCTGAACGACAAAGGACAGCTGTCCGGCGTCATCACCTCCTCCGTGGGTTATTTGATCGCGCGCCTGACCGATATCCAACCCGAACAGGTGAAACCCCTGGCCGAGGTGCATGACGGGGTCGCCGCCAAAGTGAAGCAGGAAAAGGCCATTGATGCCTATTATGCCCTGCAGCAGAAAGTCAGCGACGCCGCCAGCAATGATAACGAGTCCCTTGCCTCGGCGGAGACGGCGGCGGGGGTCAAAGCGGCGCAATCCGACTGGTTTACCCGCGACAATGTGCCGGATGCGCTGAATTTCGACCCGGTTAAACAAGTGTTGTTCGGCGGCTCGCTGCTCGGCAGCAATGGCGCGCCCGGCAACAACTCCGATGTGATCACCGTCGACGGCGATCGGGCGTTTATTCTGCGCCTGGCCGATCACAAACCGGAAAGCATCAAGCCGCTTGACGCGGTGCGCGGGCAGGTTGAGCAGCAGGTCAAACGTCAGAAGGCTATCCAGCAGGCCCGCATGGACGCGGAAAAAATTCTGGTGGCGCTCAAGCAGGGCAAGGGCGACGAGGCCATGAAGGCCGCCAACCTGTCCTTCGGCGCGGTGCAGACCTATGACTCTACCCGCCAAAACGATCCGTTGACCCAGACTATCTTTACCTTGCCGCAGCCGCAGCCGAACCAGTCTTCTTACGGTACGTCGTCAGATGATAAAGGCAATATCGTGCTGGTGGCGCTGGATCGGGTGGAACCGCGTAAACTTGACGACCAACAGCGTAGCCAGGTGGTCAGCCAGCTTAGCCAGGGCATGACCGGCGTCACCTTCGACGCGCTGCTCAATAATTTACGCACCGAAGCCAAGATCAAGATGGGCACCGGCGCGCAAATGCAATGACGCTCATAAAAAAAATCAGCGTTATGTAATATCAAAAGGCCGCCTATGCGGCCTTTTGCATAATCATCCATCCTTCGTTGTTCCTGACCTCCCGCTGGGGCATGCTGCCCGGCGTACCTGCAAACATACCTGTTTGCAGTCCGTACCCACTGGAGGAACCACCATGAAAATGCAAAGGATGCTATCGATAAGACTGGCCCTGTTAATCGGATTAATTGCGCTGTCCGGCGGCGCCTGTAGCGCGGGAGAGAAAACGCCGGACGAGGAGCCGCTGGCCATCAGTGCTCCCGCGCCGGATCGCGAATTGACGCCGCAGGCGCTTAAGGACGGGGAAGACGGGGGGCAAGCGTTACCGGATGAATCCGCCCAAACGCCAGGGCGCCATACCGCCGACCAGCAGGCAAAGACCGATACCGCCGCGCCGCTACAGGATAATGCCGATGCCGTCGCCGAGGATGCAATCAAGACCGATGCCGAGGTAAAAGATGACGCCACGGCATCGGCATCGGCGGTCGATCGCCGGGATCAGGCCACGCAAACCGACGACTTCGATCGTGACAAGGTGAATATCAATACCGCGTCGGCGGAAGATTTGGTTGAGGGGTTAAAAGGCATCGGGCCCAAAAAAGCCCAGGCTATTGTGGATTACCGAAACCAGCACGGCCCATTTAACGAGATCGAACAGCTAACCGAGGTCAAAGGCATTGGGCCGGCGACCCTGGCGCGAAATAAAAACGCCATAGAACTTTAAGGCCGCAGCGCACCCGGCGGAGCCGCCGCCGGAATGGCAAACCAATGGCTTATGAGATCGCGGATGCATGGGTAATGTGCATCCGGTATTTATGACTATGGATGCAGGGGCCAAACGGCGAGCCAGTCGAATATTAAATTTTTGTGACAGTCTGGACTTCCGGGGATAACTTTCCTAAGTTAGTGGCACATCTATCAGTAGGAAAGCACGATGACTGAGACAGCTAATTTAACGATTAAATTACCTCTTGAGCTAAAAGAAAGATTAAAAGCCTTAGCCGCGAGTAATAGCGTTTCCATGAGTGCGGAAATTAGCGCCAGGCTTGCGCAAAGCCTCGACGGGGATTCGAAAGAGGGCACCACGGTGTCAAAACGCAAAGAGCATGCGGCCGCCGATGTGGATAATCAACATACCGAAGAGATTACGGAACTGCCGTTCACCACGGGCGAAGTTAAAAAACTGCGAGCCTTGCTTAGCGGCGCCAATAAGAAAAAATCCAAGAAAAAATAGCTCGTCCGCCATTTTACCCGTTTCATCCGCTGTAACATACATGAAGTAGATTCACGATCAGAGGGGGAAATACCACACCCTCTGACCCGAAGATACCTGCCCGTCACGCCAGCGCGGTTTTTGCTTTCATCTGCGCCATAATGCTTTCTGGATGCTGCCGATAGGCCGCCAGCCCCTTGGCCCGCAAATGGCAGGCCGCGCATTCGCCGCAGCCGTTTCCCTGGATGCCGTTGTAACAGGTCAGGGTTTCGTTACGCACCAAATCCAGTTGATGATAATAATCGGCGAGGGCCCAGGTTTCAGCCTTGTCAAGCCACATCAGGGGCGTGGCGAAATGGATGTCGCGCGCCATGCCCAGCGTAATGGCCTGGTTCAGCGCTTTGACAAACTCGTCGCGACAATCGGGATAACCGGAAAAATCCGTTTCGCATACGCCGGTAATCACCGTGGCGGCGCCGACCTGATAGGCATAAATAGCCGCCAGGGTTAAAAACAGGATGTTGCGTCCGGGCACAAAGGTGCTGGGCAAGGCAGCGCCAGAATCCGCGCCGACGCCCTCGTCATAATGAGGCACGGGAATATTGTCCCGCGTCAGGCTGCTTACCGCCAGGTCGTTTAGCAAGCGGGCGTCGATCACTTTATGGGCGCGGGCGCCTAATTTACCCGCCAGGGTGCGGGCGATATCGATTTCGGCGCGATGCCGCTGGCCGTAATCAAACGTGACGCAATGCACTTCGTCATATTGGCTTAAGGCCTGGATCAGACAGGTGGTGGAATCCTGTCCGCCGCTAAACACCACTACCGCTCGTTTCATATCAATACTCATCACATCGGAACCGAAAACCTTATGGTACCGGCTTCTCACGGGGGGGCATAGTACAGAATGGCGCGGATGGCTCTTCTTCATGTCCATAACCGGCGCGCCGAGGTATTCGCCCGATGTCGGCCGGGACCCGCTAACCGCGTTCCATGCCGCTACAATGCGTTTAGCCGCTGCGACCAGGGGGCGATATCGCCGATATGCTCCTTAACCCACTGCGGGCGGTAGTAAGTGTCCTGGTAGCGTTCGCCGCCATCGCACAACAGCGTGACGATGGCGCCGCCGCGCCCCTCTGCGCGCATTTCCAGCGCCAGTTGCAGCGCGCCCCACATATTGGTGCCGGTCGAGGCGCCCACCTTACGGCCCAGAATCGGTTCCAGCCAATAAAGCGTGGCAATACTGGCGGCGTCGGGCACCGGCATCATCCGATCGATGACCTCGGCAATAAAAGAGGGCTCCACCCGCGGGCGGCCGATGCCCTCGATACGGCTGGCGCATTGTCCGGTGAGCGCGCGGTCCCGCTGGTAAAAATAGTCGGTGAACACCGAGTTCTCCGGATCGACCACCACCAGCCGGGTGTCATGGCCCTGATAGCGAATATAACGCCCCAGGGTGGCTGAAGTGCCGCCGGTACCGGCGCTCATGACGATAAAATCGGGTTCGGCGACGGGTTCGTTGGCCATCTGGCGGAAAATGCTCTCGGCGATATTATTATTGCCGCGCCAGTCGGTGGCCCGTTCGGCATAGGTAAACTGGTCCATATAATGGCCGCCGGACTCCCTGGCCAGCATTTTCGCCTCGTCGTATATCAGCCCGCTATGGGCGACAAAGTGGCAACGGCCGCCATAAAAAGCGATTTGCTCAATTTTGCGTTTGGCGGTGCACTCCGGCATCACGGCGATAAACGGCAGTCCCAGCAAACGGGCAAAATAGGCTTCCGAAACCGCCGTACTGCCGGACGACGCTTCGATAATCGGCGTATCCTGTTTGATCCAGCCGTTGCACAGGCCGTATAAAAACAGCGAGCGCGCCAGGCGATGTTTAAGGCTGCCCGAGGGATGGGTGCTTTCATCTTTCAGGTAGAAATAGATGCCGGGGAACGCCGGCAGTTGCACCCGGATCAAATGCGTATCGGCGGAGCGCTGAAAATCCGCCTGTATTTCGCTGATTGCCCGTTTAACCCACGCGGCGGTCATGATGATTACCCCTGATGATAAGAGTCTGTAGCATAGCGGGGGCGGCGGAAAAAAAGTTTGCCTTTTACGCGGGATTCGCGTGTTATAAGAGAAATATTTTCTCCAAAAGCGGCTTATGTTAGATAAAACCGACCGAAAACTCTTGTCCTTGTTGCAACAGGACTGCACCTTATCGCTGCAAACGCTGGCTGAAGCGGTCAACCTGACCTCCACTCCGTGCTGGAAACGGCTCAAGCGGCTGGAAGAGGACGGGGTGGTGCGCGCCAAGGTGGCGCTGCTGGATAATGAAAAGCTGGGCCTTGGCCTGACCGCTTTCGTACAGATAAAAACGCAGCAGCATAACAGCGACTGGTATCATGCTTTTGTGGCCCAGGTTAAAGGGATGCCTGAAGTCCTGGCCTTTTACCGCATGGCCGGCGAGTATGATTATCTGATGCAGGTGGTGGTCGCCGACATGAAAAGCTACGATAATTTTTACAAGCGCCTGGTGAACGGCGGCCCCGGCTTGATCGATGTCACCTCCAGTTTTGCGATGGAGCAAATCAAAAATACGACGGTATTGCCGTTATAATGACTCTTTCCCTTCGGTGGGGATGATTGAATTCGTTTGGAATAACACTGCGTGAGATTATTTGCACAACTGAGTTGGTACTTTCGCCGCGAATGGCGACGTTATCTGGGGTCGGTCTTTTTATTGATCATCATTGCCTTACTGCAACTGATTCCGCCTAAGCTGGTTGGGGTTATCGTGGACGGCGTGACCACCCAACGGGCGTCCCACCGCATGATTATGCTATGGCTGGGCGTCATGGCGCTGACCGCCCTGGTAGTCTACCTGCTACGCTACGTTTGGCGCGTACTGCTGTTCGGCGCATCCTATAAATTGGCCGTGGAGCTGCGCGCGCGTTTTTACCGTTTGCTCAGCGGCCAACTGCCGGGTTTTTATCTGCGCCACCGTACCGGGGATTTAATGGCTCGCGCCACCAACGACGTGGACCGGGTGGTCTTCGCCGCCGGGGAAGGGGTACTGACGCTGGTGGATTCATTGGTGATGGGGCTGTCGGTGCTGGTCGTGATGAGCGTGCAGATCAGTTGGCAGTTAACCCTGCTGTCGCTGTTGCCGATGCCCGTTATGGCGCTGGTGGTGAAATATAACGGCGACGAGCTGCACCGGCGGTTTAAAACCGCCCAGGCGGCCTTTTCATCCCTGAATAACCAGACGCAGGAAAGCCTGACCGGCATCCGGATGATCAAAGCCTTCGGCCTGGAGGATTACCAGTCGGACCGCTTTATCCGGGTGGCCGCCGATGCCGGGGCGAAAAATATGCGGGTGGCGCGCATCGACGCCCGTTTTGACCCCACTATCTACCTGACCGTCGGTTTTTCCAACTTGCTGGCCATCGGCGGCGGCAGTTGGATGGTAAAAGAAGGGATCTTGACCCTCGGACAATTAACCAGCTTTATCATGTATCTGGGCCTGATGATTTGGCCCATGCTGGCGCTGGCCTGGATGTTTAACATCGTTGAACGGGGCAGCGCCGCCTATAGCCGCATACGGCAGACCCTGGAGGAGGCGCCGGAGGTCAAGGACGGCGGGCAAACTCTGCCCGCAGGGCGCGGCACCCTGGAGGTGGCGGTGGAGAGCTTCACTTACCCGCAGGCGAGCGCGCCCACGCTACATGATATCCGGCTGACGCTGGCCCCGGGCCAGGTGCTCGGCATCTGTGGGCCTACCGGGGCGGGTAAAAGCACGCTGTTATCCTTGATCCAGCGCCATTTTGACGTGACGCGCGGCGCGATACATTTCCACGGCCTGCCGTTGACCGAGATCGCGCTGGATAATTGGCACAGCCGCTTGGCGGTGGTCAGCCAGACGCCGTTTCTGTTTTCCGACACGGTGGCGCGCAATATCGCCCTTGGCCGACCGGACGCCACCGCGGCGCAAATTGAACGGGCGGCGGAGCTGGCCTGCGTTCATGATGATATCCTGCGCCTGCCGCAAGGTTATGAAACCGAAGTGGGCGAGCGGGGGGTAATGCTCTCCGGCGGGCAGAAACAACGGTTGTCCATCGCCCGCGCCCTGCTGCTGGAAGCGGAAATCCTGGTGCTGGACGATGCCCTGTCCGCCGTGGACGGGCGCACCGAACATACTATTTTGCATAACCTGCGCCGCTGGGGCGAAGGGCGCACCCTGATTATTACCGCCCACCGGCTATCGGCGCTGACGGCGGCCGACGAGATCCTGGTGCTGCGCCGCGGCACCCTGAGCCAGCGGGGCCCGCACCAGGATTTATTGTCGGAGCCAGGCTGGTATCGGGATATGTACCGCTATCAGCAACTGGAGGCGGCGTTGACCGCCGACCCGGATGAACCGGAGGCGGCCGATGCGTAATTGGCAAAATCTGTGGCCGACCTTAAAGCGTTTGCTGGCCTATAGCCTGCCTTATCGCCGTCCCCTCTCCCTGGCGGTGCTGATGCTGTGGGTGGCGGCCGGCGCGGAAGTGGCGGGCCCCGTGGTTATCAGCTATTTCATCGATCGCGTCCTGCCGCTGAAGAATTTTCCGCCGCTGCTGGTCGGCGGGCTGGCGCTGGCCTATATCGCCCTGCAATTGGTGTCCGCCGCCCTGCGCTATTATCAGGCGTTATTATTTAACCGCACGGCCCTTGACGTGGTGCAGCAGGTGCGCACCGAAGTCATGGACGCTTCGCTGCGCCAGCCCCTCAGCGCCTTTGATACCCAACCGGTGGGGCAGCTTATTTCCCGCGTCACCAACGATACCGAGGTGGTTAAAGATCTCTACGTCACGGTGATGGCGACGGTATTGCGCTGTATCGCCCTGGTGGGCGCCATGCTGGTCGCCATGTTTATGCTCGACTGGCGCATGGCCTGCATTTCGCTGGTCATTTTCCCGGTAGTGGCCCTGGTGATGACCCTGTACCAGCGTTACAGCACTCCGATAGTCCGCCGTCTGCGGGCGTACCTGGCGGATATCAACAACGGCTTTAATGAAGCGATCGGCGGCATGGGCGTGATTCAGCAATTCCGGCAGCAGGCGCGTTTTGGCGCTCGGCTGGCGGATGCCAGCCATGCCCATTATCTGGCCCGCATGCAAACGCTGCGCCTGGAAGGCTTCTTGCTGCGCCCCATGCTCAGCCTGCTGTCGGCGCTGGTGCTGTGCGGTCTGCTGATGCTGTTTGGCTTTAGTCCGGCCGGGACCGTCGGCGTCGGGGTGCTATATGCTTTTATCAACTACCTGGGCCGCTTGAATGAGCCGCTTATCGAGCTCACCACGCAGCAGGCGATGCTGCAACAGGCGGTGGTGGCGGGAGAGCGTATCTTTGAGCTGATGGATGGCGACAGGCAGCGCTATGGCAATGATGAACAGCCCTTGAGCAGCGGGCGCATCGATATCCGGCGCCTGACGTTCGCATACCGCCGGGACACGCCGGTGCTGCGTGATATTTCCCTGTCCGTGGCTTCGCGCAGCTTTGTCGCGCTGGTGGGGCATACCGGCAGCGGCAAAAGCACTCTGGCCAATCTGATGATGGGCTACTATCCCATAACGCAGGGCGAGCTATTGCTGGACGGGCGGCCGATCGCCAGCCTGTCGCACCGGGTACTCAGACAGGGGGTGGCTATCGTCCAGCAGGACCCGGTGGTGATGGCGGATACGGTATTTACCAATATCACCCTGGGACGGGATATCAGCGAGGCCCAGGCCTGGCGCGCCCTTGAACAGGTGCAGTTGGCGGAGCTGGTGCGCGCGCTGCCCGGGGGGATCTATGCCGAACTCGGGGAACAGGGCAATACCCTGTCGGTCGGCCAAAAGCAGCTATTGGCCATGGCGCGGGTGCTGGTGCTGACCCCGGAGATTTTAATCCTCGACGAAGCCACGGCCAATATCGACTCCGGGACGGAACAAGCCATCCAGCGGGCGCTGGCGGCTATCCGCCGCCAAACTACCCTGGTGGTCATCGCCCATCGCTTATCCACTATCGTCGATGCGGATGAAATTCTGGTTTTGCACCGGGGACAGGCCGTGGAACGGGGCTCCCACGAGGCATTGCTGCAACAGCAGGGCCGGTATTTCCAAATGTACCGGTTACAGCAGGTCGGCCGCGCGCTGAATACCGACTCGGCGCTGGCCGAGGCGCCGCCCGCTTAAACCCCGCTTCTATTGTCAAACAGGCCGTTCGCGGCCTGTCTGGCTCTTTACCGCTGCGCTCGCGCACCGGGATTGCGCATGCGCGGCGTGCACCACTCCCCAAACGCACCTTAATACGGCATAATGCTCCTTTTTGGTGCATTACCCCTGCCTCTTTTAACCCGTCGCTTTCCGCGTTTTTTGACCAAAGCCGGCGCTTGCTCCATTGGCAGGCGTCTAACGGTAAATTTCTATTTCAAAACATTTATGGCACATGCTTTGCTTTACTCTGGCGTAGTGGTCGCGAGTTCGGATCCAAATTCTTGAGGGGGAACATATGAAGCTGGTAACCGTGGTGATTAAACCATTTAAATTGGAAGACGTGCGAGAAGCACTTTCTGCTGTGGGAATTCAAGGGCTGACGGTCACCGAGGTGAAAGGGTTTGGACGGCAAAAAGGCCATGCCGAGCTTTATCGCGGTGCTGAATATAGCGTGAATTTTTTGCCAAAAGTAAAAATTGATATTGCCATTGCCGACGACCAACTCGATGAAGTTATCGACGTGATTAGTAAAGCGGCTTACACCGGTAAAATCGGGGACGGCAAGATTTTTGTTGCAGAGTTACAACGGGTCATTCGTATTCGTACCGGTGAAACCGACGAAGCAGCACTTTAACGACACATGCGCGAATTTTGTGGATAGGGATGAATGAAAATGAAGAAACTTGTCTCATTAACCGGCGTCGGCGCAGTAGCAGCATTGTTGCCGACATGGGCCATGGCCGCAGCGCCCGTTGCTGATAAGGCCGACAATGCATTTATGATGATTAGCACCGCCCTGGTGTTGTTCATGACCTTGCCGGGCATTGCTTTATTTTACGGCGGCCTGCTGCGCGCTAAAAACGTGTTGTCGATGCTGACGCAGGTTGCGGTAACTTTCGCCATGGTCTGCGTGTTGTGGCTGATTTACGGGTATTCCCTGGCCTTCAGCGAAGGTAATCCCTTTTTTGGCGGTTTCGGCTGGACGATGCTTAAAAATATCGAACTCACCGCGCTGACCGGTACGTTCTATCAATTGATCCACGTGGCGTTCCAGTGCTCGTTCGCCTGTATCACCGTCGGACTTATCGTCGGCGCTCTGGCTGAACGTATCCGCTTCTCGGCGGTGCTGATTTTTGTTCTGGTTTGGCTGACCTTTTCCTACCTGCCCATGGCGCATATGGTGTGGGCGGGCGGTTACCTGGCCGCTCAGGGCGCGTTGGACTTCGCCGGCGGTACCGTGGTGCATATCAATGCCGCAAGCGCGGGCCTGGTCGGGGCATATATGCTGGGTAAACGCTCCGGCTTCGGCAAAGAAGCGTTCAAACCGCACAATCTGCCGATGGTCTTCACCGGTACCGCGATTCTGTATGTGGGCTGGTTCGGCTTTAACGCCGGTTCCGCCAGCGCCGCCAACGAAATCGCCGCCCTGGCGTTCCTCAATACCGTGATGGCTACCGCCGGCGCGATCCTGTCATGGGTCTTCGTTGAATGGATGTTGCGCGGCAAACCTTCCTTGCTGGGCGCCTGTTCCGGCTGTATCGCCGGTCTGGTTGCCATTACCCCTGCCGCGGGTACCGTAGGTGTCGGCGGTGCGCTGGTGATTGGCCTGGTAGGCGGCGTAGCCGGTCTGTGGGGAGTGGTGGCCCTGAAGAAATGGCTGCGGGTGGATGACGTCTGCGACGTGTTCGGTGTGCACGGCGTGTGCGGTATCGTAGGCTGCCTGCTGACCGGGGTCTTCACTTCCGCTTCCCTTGGCGGCGTGGGCTACGCGCAGGGTGTTACCATGGGCCATCAGCTCTGGGTTCAGCTCTACAGCGTGATCGTCTGTCTGATATGGTCCGGCGTAGTGGCCTTTATCGGCTTCAAGATTGCCGATATGGTGGTGGGTCTGCGGGTTTCGGAAGAACAGGAACGCGAAGGTCTGGACGTCAACAGCCATGGCGAAAATGCCTATAACGAATAATCATCCGGTTGCCGCCGGGCAGTGATGGCGGCGGCGACGAATGATCGCGACAGTCAAAAAACGGGGGCGAGCCATCGCCCCCGTTTTTTGTCGGTTTATCCCGCCATATGGCGGATCACCCCTTCCTGCGCCGTCGACGCGATCAACACGCCGTCGCGGCGATAAATTTGTCCGCGGACAAAACCCCGCGCGCCGGAAGCGGAGGGGCTTTCAATGGCGTATAACAGCCAATCATCGAAGCGGAACGGCCGGTGGAACCACATGGAGTGATCGATGGTGGCTATCTGTATGTCCGGCTCCAGGAACCCCTTGCCATGGGGCTGTAGCGCGGTCGGCAGGAAATTGAAATCCGACGCATAGCCCAGCAAATATTGATGGGTCTCGGCATCGTCGGGAAGGTCGCCCGCCGCCCGCAGCCAGACATGGCGCTGCGGTTTTTCAACGCCGCCCTGGAACGGGTTGTGAAAAATCACCGGCCGCATCTCGATGGGGCGTTCCCTGGTCAATTTTTCCCGCAGCGCCGGCGGCAAACCGGCAGCCAGCCGACGGGCAAAATCCTGCTCCGCGGGAAGTCCCTCAGGGAGCGGCACCTGGGGCATGGCGTTTTGATGCTCAAACCCTTGTTCGGGGGCTTGGAACGAGGCGGTAAGATAAAATATCGGCTGTCCGTGCTGCACGGCGCTAACGTGGCGCGCGCTGAAGCTTTTGCCGTCGCGCAGCGTGGCTACCTGATAAACAATCGGCCGGCTGACCTCGCCGGGCCGCAGGAAATAACTATGGAAAGAGTGGACATGCCGCTCCGCCGGTACGGTCTGCCTGGCGGCAAATAACGCCTGGGCCACCACCTGGCCGCCGAACACCCGCGGTAATCCCAAGTCTTCGCTTTGGCCACGAAACAGGCCATCTTCGATTTTTTCCAATTGCAGGAGTTTTAACAGCAGATCGAGTTGCTGGCTCATGAAACGGCTCCATTAAGCACATCGCCCCGGCGGGGGAGTATAGGACGGCAATCGGTCCGCCGATAATATAACCCAGTATATTCCCCTTTGGCCGCGGCCAGGCAAAAACCTGTGCGGCGCGTATAACCGACAGGAAAATATCACAATACTGTGCCATGCTTAAAATATTAGGTGGTTTAACCACTACGAATTCACCGCCGCTGATGAGTGGTGAAATGATGAGCTGATAATAAGAAGGAGAGGTTAATCATGAAACTCTGGCAAGTAATAGGTGGCGTCGCGATATCGGTTACGCTGGCCGGCTGTGCGGATAAGAGCCAACCAGTGGCTACCCCGGCGTTTAAAACACCGGGCACCGCGGAGCAATCGGCCAGCATCAGACAACCGGCGGTAACCGGTACGGTGTGGATCAGACAGCGTGTCGCTCTGCCTCCCGATGCGGTGCTGACCGTAACCCTGTCGGATGCCTCTATCAGCGATACGCCGTCCACCGTGATTGCGCAGCGGGTGGTGCGCACCGAGGGCAAACAGGCGCCGTTTAGCTTCGTATTGCCATTTAACCCGGCGCAGATCCAGCCAAATGCGCGGATTCTGCTGAGTGCGGCCATTACCGTTGACGGACGCTTAATGTTTATCACCGAACAGGTAAAGATGGTGGTTACCAACGGCGGCACTAAACAAGACCTGACGCTGGTGCCGGTGGAAGCGGTGGCTATGCCCACCAGTCCCGCGGCCACGTCGACCGTACCGCTGAGCTCGCCTACCCAGGTGACGCCGTCAAGCAGCGTTCCGGCGCCTAACCAGCTGTAATGTAATTAGCCATGGCATACTTACGTTTACGCTCCCCCCGGGAGCGTTTTTCGTTGCCGCGCGCTATAGCCGCCAGCGGTAGCGGGCGAGTTCGGTTTGACCCTGATTATCCACCTCGATCCCCTCGGCCTCCAGCGCCGTTTTTTGCCGCACGAATCCGTCGCCGGGTAACGAAATCCTGCCTTGGCGGTTAACCACCCGGTGCCAAGGCAATCGGCTGCCTTGCGGCAACCGGCTCAGGATGCCGCCCACCTGTCGGGCGGCCCGGGGCGAACCGGCCAGACGCGCGACTTCGCCATAGGTGGTGACGTGACCATAAGGAATGGCGTCAATAATTTGAAATACCCGCTGACGGAAGGTATCGATGGGTTCATTCATAAAGTCACAAGCCGGGCGAAATAAAGGATCGGACCCATATTGGCATAGGTTTTTACCTCACGAAAGCGATAAGGCAGCGGCCACGGCGCTGATTGCCCAAGAAACCAGCGCTTGATTCGTATCGGCTTGCAATTGGCGGGTCCATCATTGATAATGCCCCGCGCTCGGTAAAAACGGGCCGTCAATGGAGGCCCCGTCGGTGCTCCCGCAACACTAACTTGTGAACTCGGTCAGGTCCGGAAGGAAGCAGCCGTAGCAGGCGACGTGTGTGCCGGGATGTTGCTGGCGGGGCCTCCACCCATTTATGCTTCCATTTTGTGCTGCCATCGTTCCTTGCTATTCCCCCAGCATCAACATCCCGGCATTATTCTCCAAGCCCAACGCCGCCGGGGTAATTGCCGCTGGCCGCCAGGGCGAAATAACGCCTTCCGACGGTTGCTTCATTAGAATTTTTCATGCTTCGGGGCTGGGTAATAACAGCCCTACTTATTGCCAAGGAATGCAGAACGGGATAACGCCGGGCCGCGGGACACAACCCGCGTAGGATACCTGGCATCTTAGTGATTATTACCCGCCAGGCGGTAAGCTTAAAAATAAATCCCCGCTAAAAATTAACCGTGGGATACTCTTTATGGGAAGGCTCCCAATAAAATAAAGCACTGGCTTATCGGCAATAATCCGTGATTGATGCTAAGGCATATTTATTCGTGTCTCATTTCAAACGTTTGCCAATCGGAAACTGCCCGTAAGCAGAAAGTACGGATTGACATCAGATAAGCAAAAATATTTGCGACGAAACACGGATATACGAGTAGATAAGAAGTGTTTAAGATGCTTGCATGAACATATATATTTATTAATGTTAATATTAAGTATCACATAATGGCTGTTAACGAACATACTTCCAGACCGAAACCGGGACTTTATCGTAGAGTTTATCCATGGTCAGTTCCGCCAGCCGATGATCGGCAGCAGAATTGAATATCTCCAGCTCATCGTCCGAGAGTTCATATTTGTTTTTTTCTATCACGCGCTCAAGCGTCTCTAGGGTCCTGCATTTACGTAACCGCATTAAATAATCAATTTTGTTCATAATGGCCTTTGATGTTTAGTCGTATGTTAAAATATCATTTACTATTTCAGGATATACAGACCTCAGTCTCTGAGAATGTTCCGAATAAACGGGATCGGCTTTTACGCCACCGTTGTACATCCTGATTATTGATGCCGTAGCTGCTAAATAGGGTAAAAGTATCATCTAAGAAGGTTTCGACATGGTCGGTCAGATCGCTTTCATTATGATGTTTAAGCTTAAAAATGACCACATAAGATGCAATATGGTCGATTAATTCGTTCATCTGTAGATTTATCGCGGAAGCCGGATCATTAACCCATCCATGGTAACTATCACCTAGACTGACGATACCTTCATCGTAGAGGTTGCCACAAAGGTATTTGAGCTGAGCAATATCATGTCGTTTGGGTGAATACTCGTCCATATCAGCCCTCCTAACGCTAAACAAATCGCCATAGTCTATAAATCGGCATTGCAGGAAGAAACACAAAATCCATATCATCCCCAAGCCCAATTTAAAGATAGAATATTTCAAGCAGTTTGGCACTATCAGCTTACATTATCTTACAGTGATGCCCTATTGCAATTCCACCAACACTAATTGCAAAACTGATGAAGTTGAGTCCGACTCGTTCTGTACGGTAAGTCAATGCGGGTGTTAGAAAACAGCTATTCTGTCAACAATTTATTATAAATTTGGGTCGCACTGCGCCGTATAGTACCGATAGTTGGGGGCGAAGAAAAGACTCATTTCAACATCTTTAACCTTTATTATATTTATTTTTACCATTTCCTGCTGCAATACACATCCTTTATTCTCATAAAATTATGACAATCCGTTGCTGACATGCTGATAAACAGGCGTTTTCTTAACATATCCTTATCATACCCGCACCGGCCGAATTACGCCACCCGGCAATGGTATCAGATAACAAACACGATGGCGGTTAATTTTTACCCCATTATTGCCCAAGCCAAATAGGCTATAGCCCCCGGTAAATTTACCCGTGAACCGCCCCCCCAAAACCCGCCGGATAAACGGCATCCAGCAAAAAGGGTCCCCAGTGGAGACCCTTTGCTTAACACACCTTACATCGACTCAACCAATGGCCTATCTTTTCTTCTTTCCGCCCTGGACCGCCTTAAAGCGCGGATTCGATTTGCAGATAACGTACACGCGACCGCGACGACGCACCACCTTACAATCCGGATGACGTGTCTTGGCGGCACGCAATGAGCTTAAAACCTTCATAACGCCGACACCTCTTTATGCGGATTCTTTATTGAAAAAACGGCCAAAGCGCTGGTTAAAGCGAGCGGTGCTGCCTTCTTTATCCACAATCCTCTGCTTGCCGGTATAATACGGATGGGATGACGAAGAAACTTCCACGGTAATATACGGGAATGTAGCCCCTTCATACTCCACGGTGCGATCGGTCTTGATTGTCGACCCTACTTTAAAATACGCATCGGCGCTGGTGTCATGAAACACCACGGTACGATACTCAGGATGAATTCCAGGTTTCACACATCACCTCAATTGTTATGTTATATCATATCTATTATGCGCTATAATCCCTTCCTGTCAACCCTTGGGCGCGCTAGGCCCGCAAGCACCGAATTTGCTGCAAGCCGTGTTCAAGGGAGAGCGTGCCGCAGGGTTTGAAGCGGCCATGGTTTTCCTGTCCGCCCGAATACCTCTTGGCACGGTATGCCCGCAATCACTGAAGCGGCAGCTATGCCGGTTAAAGGCCACGCCAACACGAGCCCATAAAAAAGGCCGCTTTCGCGGCCTTCATTCATCTCACTTCCCGCATCACCGATGCGGAGCCTCATCCACCGGATGTCCATGCTCCAACTCTTCTTCGCTTCTCCCGCCAAAGCGGCGGCGCACCACCACAAAGAACACCGGAACAAAGAATATGGCCAGCAGGGTAGCGGTAATCATACCGCCCACCACCCCGGTACCCACGGCGTTCTGCGAACCCGAACCCGCGCCGGTGCTGATCGCCAACGGCAATACGCCCAGGATAAAGGCCAAAGAGGTCATCAATATCGGCCGCAATCGCATACGCACCGCATCGAGGGTAGCTTCCACCAACCCCTTGCCCTCCTTGTCCATCAGGTCCTTGGCAAACTCCACGATCAAAATGGCGTTTTTCGCCGACAGCCCGATAGTGGTCAGCAGCCCCACCTGGAAGTAAACGTCGTTATTCATACTGCGCAGCGTAGCGGCCAGCAGCGCGCCGACCACACCCAGCGGCACGACCAGCATAACCGCGAAGGGAATCGACCAGCTCTCATACAACGCCGCCAGACACAAGAACACCACGATCAGCGAAATCGCATAAAGCGCGGGCGCCTGGTTGCCGGACAAGCGTTCCTGATAAGACATCCCGGTCCAGTCGAAACCGATGCCCGCCGGCAGCTTGGTCACCAGCTCTTCCATCAGCGCCATCGCCTCGCCGGTACTCTTACCCGGCGTGGCTTCACCCTGAATCTCCATCGAAGGAAGACCGTTATAACGTTCCAGACGCGGCGAACCATATTGCCAGTGAGCGCTGGACACGGCGGATAACGGCACCATTTGCCCGTTGGTTCCGCGCACATACCAGCCGGAAATATCCTGCGGCAACATGCGGTACTCGGCGTCACCCTGCACATAAACCTTTTTGGTACGCCCACGGTCGGTGAAGTCATTAACATAACTGCCCCCCAACGCCGCGCTCAGGGTGGTATTGATATCACTCAGCGAAACGCCCAAGGCTTCGGCTTTTTCGTGGTCCACATCAAGCTTGTACTGCGGCGTATCTTCCAGTCCGTTCGGGCGCACCCCGATCAACGTATCGGCATGCTGGGCAACCATACCCAACAGTTGGTTACGCGCCTCGGTGAGCTTTTCATGCCCCAGGTTGTTTTCATCGATTAATTCGAAGTCAAACCCGGTAGCGGTACCCAGCTCCACGATGGCGGGCAGGTTAAACGCCAGGGCGATACCGTCTTTGATCTGGGACAAGGCCCCATTGGCGCGGGCGGTAATCGCCGGGACTTTATTTTCTTCCCCTTTACGCTCATCCCAGCTCTTAAGGCTGACAAACGCCAGGCCCGCATTCTGGCCGCGGCCGGAAAAGCCAAAGCCGTTAACGGTAAACACCGAGACAACATTATCCTTTTCGTTCTTCAGGTAATAATCAGTAACCTGATCAAGGATTTTCTGGGTTCGCTCCTGGGTGGCGCCGGCCGGCAATTGCACCATGTTCAGGAACACCCCCTGATCTTCCGACGGCAGGAAAGAAGAGGGCAGGCGGATAAACAGCAGCGCCATGCCGACCACGATCAGCAGATAGATGATCAGGTAACGGCCGGTACTGTTGAGGATATGGCCGATGCTGTCGGTATAATGATTGGTGCTTTGATCGAACTTTTTATTAAACCAGCCAAAAAAGCCCTTGGTGGTGCCGTGCTCGCCTTTCTTGACCGGTTTAAGCATGGTGGCGCACAGCGCCGGCGTCAGGATCATGGCCACCAGCACCGACAGCACCATGGCGGACACGATGGTTATCGAGAACTGACGGTAGATGGCGCCGGTGGAGCCGCCGAAGAAGGCCATCGGCACGAATACCGCCGACAGCACCAGCGCTATCCCCACCAACGCGCCCTGGATCTGCCCCATCGATTTACGCGTGGCTTCCTTGGGGCTGAGCCCCTCTTCCGCCATAACGCGCTCGACGTTTTCCACCACCACGATGGCGTCATCCACCAACAGCCCGATCGCCAGCACCATCGCGAACATCGTCAGGGTATTAATCGTAAACCCGAAAGTGTTCAAAATGGCGAAGGTACCCAGCAATACCACGGGCACCGCGATGGTCGGGATCAAGGTGGCGCGGAAGTTCTGCAAGAACAGATACATTACCAGGAACACCAGGATAATGGCTTCCACCAGGGTTTTCACCACTTCCTGGATGGAGATTTTCACAAACGGCGTCGTATCGTAGGGATAAACGACTTTTAGCCCGGTCGGGAAATTCTGCTGCAACTTCGCCAGTTCCGTCTTGACCCCCGCGGCGGTATCAAGGGCATTGGCGCCGGTGGCCAGCTTAATCCCTAAACCTGCCGACGGCTGGCCGTTAAAGCGGGCGATAATGTCATAGTTTTCGCCGGCCAGTTCCACTTTGGCCACGTCCTTGAGGCGCACCTGCGAACCATCGGTATTGACCTTCAGGAGGATCTTGGAAAATTCCTCCGCGTTGGTTAAGCGGCTTTGCACAATGATCGAGGCATTCAACTGCTGGCCTTTGATCGAAGGCGCGCCGCCCAATTGACCGGCGGCAATCTGGTTATTTTGCACCGTCAACGCGCTGACCACATCCACCGGTGTAAGCTGGAAGTTGTTCAGTTTATTGGGGTCCATCCAGACGCGCATGGCATATTGGGAACCGAACAGCTGAACCTCGCCCACCCCTTCGATACGGCTTACCGGGTCCTTGATTTTGGACCCGACATAGTCGGCGATATCCTGCTGGGTCATGTTTTTATCATCGCTGATAAACCCGGCTACCATCAGGAAGCTGGCGCTCGACTTCTGCACCTGCACCCCTTGGTTTTGCACCGCCTGCGGCAGCAGGGGCATGGCCAATTGCAATTTGTTCTGTACCTGCACCTGGGCGATATCCGCGTCGGTGCCGGAGTCAAACGTCAGGGTGATGGTGGCGGTACCCGATGAATCACTAGCCGATGACATATACAGCAGATGATCGATACCGTTCATATTCTGTTCGACTATCTGGGTTACGCTATCTTGCAGGGTCGTCGCGTCGGCGCCCGGATAAGTCGCGGTAATCCTGATGGTCGGCGGCGCGATGGCCGGATACTGCTCGATGGGCAGCTTCAGAATCGACAGCAAGCCCCCAAGCATAATAATGATGGCAATCACCCATGCGAAAATGGGGCGATCGATAAAAAACTTGGCCATATCGTTTACCCGTTCCTATTATGACTTTTTGGCATTATCAGGCTGCGGTTGTTCCGGTTGTTTCTGCTCGTCGGCCATTTCTTTCGCCGTGACCTGAACGCCCGGTTTCACTTTTTGCAGACCACTGACAATCACGCGATCGCCTTCCTGTAAACCTGCCGTGACCAGCCATTTATCGCCAATCGCCTGTTTAGCCGTCAGTTGACGCACGGCGACTTTATTATCCGGCCCTACGATCATCGCGGTGGCTTCGCCACGCGGATTACGGGTAATACCCTGCTGCGGTACCAGCAGCGCACTATCATTTACCCCTTCTTCCAGGCGGGCGCGCACAAACATACCCGGCAGCAAACTATGATCCGGATTAGGGAACACGGCGCGCAGGGTAATAGAACCGGTGGTTTCATCGACGGTGACGTCGGAGAATTCCAGCGTGCCGGTCTGTTTATATTCGCTGCCGTCTTCCGTCAGCAACCGTACCGTGGCCTTGCCGTCTTTTTGCTTCATGGCGCCGCTGTCGAGTTCCTGCTTCAGACGTAAGAAGTCGTTACTGGATTGCGTTACGTCCACATACAGCGGGTCCAACTGCTGAACGGTGGCCATGGCGGTGGTTTGCCCATTGGTCACCAAGGCGCCTTCGGTATAAGCCGATTTGCCAATCCGGCCGCCGATCGGCGACGTCACGCGGGTGTAGGCCAGGTTTATCCGGGCGCTTTCAAGCGTTGCCTTGGCCGCTACCACCGCCGCGTCGCTCTGCTGCATGTTGGCCACCGCCGTGTCATAGTCCTGCTTGCTGACAAAGTTGGTGGCAATCAGTTTCTTATAACGATTGACGGTGACGCGGTTAATATTCGCAGTGGCCTGCGCCTGGGCTAAACTGCCGTTGGCGCTGTCATAGGCGGCTTTATAGGTCGCGGGATCGATTTGATAAAGCGACATGCCGGCCTGGACATCGCTACCTTCGACAAAATTACGCTTCAAGATAATGCCATTGACCTGGGGGCGGACTTCGGCAATACGAAAAGCGGCGGTGCGACCGGGTAGATCGGTTGTGACATTCAATGATTGTTTTTTTACCGTCACTACACTAACTTCCGGTGCCTGTTGCTGATTTCCTGCCTGTGTAGCCTCTTTATTGTCACATCCAACGAGAATAAAGGTGCCTGAAAGCATCAGAACGGCTGCCAGAGGCAAAATCCCTCTGTTTTTGTTCATAGATAAACCTCAAGAGTCCGATTTGAAAAAATTGATCAATTGATCACAAGCCTACAAACCCATTGCTGCGTAACAATTAGCCTTATGCTATGGTACATACATTCGTGAATGTATGTAAATCTAAAGACTCCCCAAAACGGCGCTATGGCACGAAAAACCAAACAGCAGGCTCAGGAAACCCGTCAGCATATTCTGGACGCAGCGGTCCAGGAATTTTCCATGCGGGGTGTTTCCGCCACATCGCTCACCGATATCGCTACGGTGGCGGGAGTAACGCGTGGAGCTATTTATTGGCATTTCAAGAATAAAGTCGAGTTATTTAATGAGATCTGGTTCGCCGCAGAATCCAAAGTGCATGCGTTCGAGTTAGAGTATCAAGCAAAATTTCCCGACGATCCACTACATGTCTTAACCGAGACGCTGATTTACATTCTGGAATCCACCGTTTCCAATACCGAATGGCGCTCGCTGATGGAAATCATCTTTCACAAGTGCGAATTCGTCGGTGAAATGGAATTATTCCAGGAAGTACGCAAAGGATTATATGCCGAATGCTATGAACGTATAGAGGAAACGCTCGCTCGCTGCATTCAGTGCGGACAATTGCCGGCCGACCTGCATTGCCGCCGCGCCGCCATCCTGCTGCGCGCCTATATGACCGGGCTGATGGAAAACTGGCTGTTCGTACCCGGCACCTTTGATCTGGAGGGCGGCTCCCGTATCCTGATTGCCGCCTTTATCGATATGCTGCGCCTTAGCCCCAACCTGCGCCATGCCCCGGCGGCCGGGTAATATTCCCCGCGCTGACCGCGCCGCGCCCGTCAGGGATTGGCTTGGCGCTCGCGGACTTTGGTTAAATAATCTTTTTTGACGATCTCCAGCGCCGCCAGCACCAATTCGGGTGCCATTTCATTACTTTCCAGCAGCATAATCAAATCGACCGCCAGTTTCACTTCAGGGGATTCATCTTCCAGCGCCACCGGGCTCTCCTGAATGCGCTGCCGCGCGTGATAAAACAAAGAGTATAAATGAGATCGTTTAGCGGCAAAATAGTGAGCTTGTAATCTTATAACTGCCGCCCCTTGCTATGCAGCCCCTATGCATCCAGGCCGTTTTCCCGCCGCTCGATCTGGCGTTCGAGGCGGGCCAGGGCTTGACGGCAGCGCGACAACCGTCCTTCCAGGGCGGCAATTTCCTGCTGCAACTGCTGCTGGCGCCCGCTATCGCCGGTATTGGCCCGCAGGCTGTCCCGATCGCGAATCATGGTAAGCAGGCGCCGCTCATAATCCTGATGCTCGTTCAGTTTAGTATAATAGTCCACCGCCGGCGTCTTTTGCGGCTGCTGCCGGCGTAAATCCTGGGTTGCCAGCTCCCGCGCCAGCGCGGTCATCTGGTCAATCAGCCGCTGGGCCAGCCAGGCCACCCGATCGGTGTGGCCGCCATCGGCGGCCAGGGACAGGCGCTGCAATGTCTCGCGGCTTTCGGCCAGATAGTCCTCCAGCCGGGTGCCGCGGCTTTGGAACAATTGATGATCAAAGCGTGATTGCGCGACGCTGGTATGCTCGCCTGCGTCGATGCGGGCGGCTAAAGCGCTGAACTGATCGCCTAAGGTGGTGAGAAGCCTGGATGAATGCACGCCGTTTACCCAATCCCAATAATATAACAAGCAGAATAAGCAATCATACCGCGCCGGCATCGGCCGCGCATAGCGCTGCGATCCCGACCGCGTTCCGGTGGAGGCAAATGTATCCTTTTTTGCCTGGCGCCGCTAAAAAGAAAGCGACGGGTGTGATCGTCGCGACGTTTATGCGCGGATGACGACGGCAGGTGAAAAAAGTATGATTGCGGGGTATGGTAAAAGGAATGCCGGCATGGCCGCGTCAACCACGCCAGCTATTTACCCGCGGTTGATATTACGCAACAAAACGGTGAATGGTGATGTCCCGGTGGTTGCATTTTTTCGCCAGTTTGCATAAATTTGAGCGCTTTCGTCCCCGGCCGGTCCTGCCAGTCCATGACAGAAGGTGATAAACCGCTATCGCCCAGGATAAAGCGTCCGTGCGGATTATAATTTCCAAGTTTCAGGCGCATATACTATGACCGCTATGGCCCAACAGCTAGAACTTATCAAAAACAGTATCAAGACCATTCCCGATTACCCTAAACCGGGCATCTTTTTTCGGGATATCACCAGCTTGTTGGAAAATCCCCAGGCCTTCGCCGCCACCATCGAGCTGCTGGTCAACCACTACCGCGGGCAGGGCCTGACCAAGGTGGTCGGCACCGAAGCGCGCGGTTTTCTATTCGGCGCGCCCGTGGCCCTCGCCCTGGGGCTGGGGTTCGTCCCGGTGCGCAAGCCCGGCAAGCTGCCCCGCGCGGTATTAAGCGAAAGCTACGAGCTGGAATACGGCGTCGATCGGCTGGAGATTCATCAGGACGCCATCAGCCCCGGCGACCGGGTGCTGGTCATTGACGATCTGCTGGCTACCGGCGGCACCATCGAAGCGACGATCAAATTGATCCGGCGGCTGGGGGGCGAGGTCAAAGATGCGGCGTTTGTCATCAACCTCGCCGATCTCGGCGGTGAAGAGCGGCTTGAGCGCCTGGCCGTCAACAGCTACAGCCTGGTGGGTTTCCCCGGCCACTGAGTACATCAGCCTCGCGCTCCGGTGCGCGGCTGTGTTAGCATGGCCCCCTGTCCACTGACTTTTTTCGCGACCCATGAGCTATCAGGTTCTTGCCCGTAAATGGCGTCCGCAGACGTTTTCAGATGTAGTAGGTCAGGAACATGTTCTGACGGCGCTGACCAATGGCCTTTCGCTTGGCAGGATACACCACGCCTATCTTTTCTCAGGCACTCGCGGCGTCGGTAAAACCACCATCGCCCGGTTGCTTGCCAAAGGGCTGAATTGCGAAACCGGTATTACCGCCAGCCCCTGCGGCCAGTGCGCCAACTGCCGTGAAATCGAGCAGGGCAGGTTTGTCGATCTGATCGAAATCGACGCCGCGTCGCGCACCAAGGTGGAAGATACCCGGGATCTGCTGGACAATGTGCAATATGCGCCGGCGCGCGGCCGCTTCAAGGTCTACCTGATCGATGAAGTGCATATGCTTTCGCGCCACAGCTTCAATGCCCTGTTAAAGACGCTTGAAGAGCCGCCGTCCCATGTCAAATTCCTGCTGGCCACCACCGATCCGCAAAAACTGCCGGTAACTATTTTATCCCGCTGCCTGCAATTTCACCTCAAAGCCCTGGATGTCGGGCAAATCCGCGGCCAGCTTGAGCATATTCTCCAGGCCGAGCGCATCGACAGCGAGCCGCGCGCCCTGCAACTGCTGGCGCGCGCCGCCGACGGCAGCCTGCGCGATGCGCTGAGTCTGACCGACCAGGCGATCGCCATGGGTATGGGGCAGGTCACCACCCTGACGGTGGGAGACATGCTGGGCACGTTGAATACCGAACAGCCCCTGGCGATGATTGAAGCCCTGGTGGCCGCGGACGGCAATGCCATGATGGCCCAATTGGCCCAGTGCGCCTCCCGGGGCGTGGACTGGGAAACGCTGCTGGTGGATATGCTGACGCTATTGCACCGGATCGCCATGGGGCAGTTGCTGCCCGACGCGCTGGCGGAAGAAGAAGATGCCGCTATCGCCCCGCGTTTGCGGGAACTGGCGCGGCTGATTCCCCCGGCCGATTTGCAACTGTATTATCAAACCTTGCTGGTGGGCCGCAAGGAGCTGCCGTTTGCCCCCGATCGGCGCATGGGCGTGGAAATGACCCTGCTGCGCGCCCTGGCTTTCCATCCCAGGATGATGGATGCCGCGCCGTCCGCGGCACAACGCCAGCCCGCCGGCGCCGCGGAAAAAAAAACGGCTGATTCAGCCGCTGCCGCGGATTCGATAGCCAACCCGCCGGCGGCTCCGGCGGACAATGCCCGCCGGCAGGGACTGCAAAACGCCTTCCCGCAGGCGGATGCGCGTAGCGCCGCGGGCGCCCATGACGTGGCGGCCCCTGTCCGCCAACCGGGGCCGGACCATGGCGCCGCGCCGTCGGATATGCGGCAAGCCGCTCCTCCCCACGATGTGGCGGACTATGGCGCCATGCCGGAAGAGGATGCGCGGCAATTTGCGCCGCGCCCTGACGTGACGGACTATGACGTGACGGACCCTGTCCGCCAGCCGGTGCCGCAACCTTCTGCCGCACCGGCCGATAGCGGGCCGGCGGCGGCCGAGGCGACGACATTGCCCGACAGCACCGCGCAGCTATTGCAGGCGCGCACCGCGCTTTTGCAGCGGCAGGAGCGCCAAAAACCAAAAAAGGGTGATCCGGCCTCCGCGCCGGAGCGCCAGAGACCGGCCAACAGCGCCCTGGAACGCCTGGCTTCGGTGAGCGAGCAGGCCCAGCAACGGCAGATTGCCGGTAATAAGACACCGGCGGCGGCTAAAGCGGTTAAACCGGAAGCCTATCGCTGGAAAGCCAGCCTGGCGCCCGAGGCCCCAACCGAGCCGGTGGCGACGCCAAAATCCCTGCGCACGGCGCTGGAGCATGAAAAAACCCCGGAACTGGCCGCCCGCCTGGCCGCGGAATCCATCGTGCGCGATCCCTGGGCGGCGCTGGTGGATCGGTTAAAGATCCCCAAGCTGGTGCAACAACTGGCCTTGAATGCGTTCAGGGAAGATCTGGCGCCCGGTAAGCTCTGTTTGCACCTGCGCAGCGCGCAGCAGCATTTGAATTCTCCCGCCTCCCAGGCCACATTATCTGAGGCGCTCGGCGCAGAACTCGGCGCGCCGGTTGAATTAACCGTGGTGACAGATGATAATCCGGCGATACGCACGCCGCTGGAATGGCGGCAGGCTATTTATGAAGAAAAATTGATGCAGGCGCGTCAGGCGATTATTGCAGATAATAATATCCAGACGCTCCGGCGTTTCTTTGACGCCGAATTGGATGAAGATAGCATCCGTCCTGTTTAACCGCCGCTCGGCAGGCCCGGTTTGCCCGGTGCGGTTCGACGCTAATGACGCTAATAGAGAGAGAAAACTATGTTTGGTAAAGGCGGTATGGGCAACCTGATGAAGCAGGCCCAGCAGATGCAGGAAAAAATGCAGCAGATGCAAGAAGAGATCGCCCAGTTGGAAGTGACCGGTCAATCCGGTGCGGGCCTGGTCAAGGTGACGATTAACGGCGCACACAATTGCCGCCGGGTTGAGGTCGATCCCAGCCTGCTGGACGATGACAAAGACATGCTCGAAGATCTGATTGCCGCGGCGTTTAACGATGCGGCTCGCCGCATTGCGGAAACCCAGAAGGAAAAAATGGCCTCTGTCTCCAGCGGCATGCAGCTTCCTCCTGGTTTTAAAATGCCGTTCTGATGCAAACCAGTCCATTGCTTGAAGCGCTGACCGAAGCGCTGCGGTGTTTACCTGGCGTGGGGCCTAAGTCGGCCCAGCGCATGGTATTCCAACTGCTGCAACGGGATCGCAGCGGCGGCATGCGCCTGGCCCAGGCGCTGACCCGCGCCATGTCGGAAATTGGCCATTGCGCCGATTGCCGCACGTTCACCGAGCAGGAGATCTGCACCATTTGCGCCAACCCGCGGCGCGCGCAGACCCGGCAAATCTGCGTGGTGGAAAGCCCGGCGGATATCCACGCCATCGAGCAAACCGGGCAGTTCGCCGGACGTTACTTCGTGCTGATGGGCCACCTTTCCCCCCTTGACGGCATCGGTCCGGATGATATCGGCCTGGACAGGTTGCAGGAGCGGCTGGCCGGCGAAGATATCGCCGAAGTCATTCTGGCCACCAATCCCACGGTGGAAGGCGACGCGACGGCTAACTACATAGCCGAAATGTGCGGCCACTACGACGTACTGGCCACCCGCATCGCGCACGGGGTGCCGGTGGGCGGGGAACTGGAGATGGTTGACGGCACCACGCTGTCCCATTCACTGGCGGGGCGCCACCCCATCAAGTTTTAAACCGGCGGCCGCTCGCGCCGCCTTTTCCCCCGGCTTTTTTATCCGTAATGCTTGAAATTCACTTCGCACATCCCCATCTGTTGTTCAGCGCAGTATCTAAACCCGCCTGATTGATAGCTATTTGGATTGAGGTAAGTATAAGTATGAAAGGACAAGAAACTCGCGGATTCCAATCTGAAGTAAAACAATTGCTTCAGTTGATGATCCACTCACTTTATTCCAATAAAGAAATTTTTATACGCGAACTGATTTCCAACGCCTCGGATGCGGCGGATAAATTACGTTTTCGCGCATTATCCCAACCGGATCTCTACGAGGGAGACGGTGAATTACGCGTGCGCCTGTCCTGTGATAAAGCCAATCGCACCCTGACCCTGAGCGACAACGGTATCGGCATGAGCCGCGAAGAAGTCATCGACAACCTCGGCACCATCGCCAAATCCGGCACCAAAGCCTTCCTGGAGTCCATGGGATCGGATCAGGTCAAGGACAGCCAGCTTATCGGCCAGTTCGGCGTGGGGTTCTATTCCGCGTTTATCGTTGCCGATAAAGTCACGGTGCGCACCCGCGCCGCCGGCGCCCCGGCGGATGAAGGGGTATTTTGGGAATCTGCCGGCGAAGGGGATTACACCATTGCCGATATCAACAAACCTGAACGCGGCACCGAAATCACCCTGCACATGCGTGAAGGCGAAGACGAATTCCTCGATGATTGGCGCTTGCGCAGCGTAATCAGCAAATATTCCGATCATATCGCCCTGCCGGTGGAAATCGAAACCCGCAGCAAGGCTGAAGCCGAAACCGACGGCGACCAGGCCGACGCGGCCGATGATAAAGAAAGCGCCGAGACCATCACCTGGGAAAAAATCAATAAAGCCCAGGCCCTATGGACCCGCAGCAAAGGCGAAATCACCGATGAGGAGTACCGGGAGTTTTATAAACACCTCTCCCATGACTTCGGCGATCCCCTGATCTGGAGCCACAACCGCGTCGAAGGTAAACAGGAATATACCAGCCTGCTATATATCCCCGGCAAGGCGCCGTGGGATATGTGGAACCGCGATCATAAGCATGGGCTCAAACTCTATGTCCAGCGCGTCTTTATCATGGACGACGCCGAGCAGTTCATGCCCAATTACCTGCGTTTCGTCAAGGGCCTGATCGACTCCAACGATTTACCGCTGAACGTCTCGCGTGAAATCCTGCAAGACAACCGCGTAACCCAGAACCTGAAAAGCGCGCTGACCAAACGCGTGCTGCAAATGCTGGACAAGCTCTCCAAGGATGATGCCGAGAAATATCAGCAGTTCTGGCAAGAGTTCGGCCTGGTGCTCAAAGAGGGGCCGGGGGAAGATACCGCCAACAGCGAAAGCATCGCCAAACTGCTGCGCTTCGCCTCGACGCATACCGACAGTTCGGCGCAGACCGTTTCGCTGCAGGATTATCTCGGCCGCATGGTGGAAGGCCAGGAAAAGATTTACTACATCACCGCCGACAGCTATGCCGCGGCCAAGAGCAGTCCTCATCTGGAACTGCTGCGCAAGAAAGGCATCGAAGTCCTGCTGCTTTCCGATCGCATCGACGAATGGATGATGAGCTACCTGACCGAATTCGAAGGCAAACCCTTCCAGTCGGTCAGTAAAACGGATGCCACCCTCGACAAACTGGCCGATGAAGAAACCGCCGACGAGCAGAAAGACGCTGAAAAAGCCCTTGAACCTTTTGTGGCGCGCGTAAAAACCTTCCTGGGCGACCGGGTCAAGGAGGTGCGCCTGACCCATCGCCTGACCGATACCCCGGCCATCGTGACCACCGACGCCAACGACATGACCACCCAGATGGCCAAGCTGTTCGCCTCGGCCGGCCAGGCCGCGCCGGAAATCAAATATATCTTTGAACTCAACCCGGATCATGCCCTGGTTAAACGCGCCGCCGATATCAACGAAGAAAGCCATTTCAACGAATGGATTGAACTGCTGCTCGATCAGGCCCTGCTGGCCGAACGCGGCACCCTCGACGATCCGAACCAGTTTATCCGCCGCATGAACCAACTGCTAAGCGAATAAACCGGTTATGCCGGCCGTGTATTAACGGCCGGCCACAGTAATCAACCCGGGCCGATTCGGCCTGGGTTGATTCTGAAAGCGCCGCTAAACCGCCTCTCCTTGCGCCCATCCCTTGAGGTATGACTCCTACTAGTGGTAAGGTTTAGCGTTTTCTACATTTTTTTACATTTGATATAAGCAAGGGGATTTACGCAATGCGTATCATTCTGCTGGGCGCTCCGGGCGCTGGTAAGGGCACTCAGGCACAATTTATTATGGAAAAGTACGGCATTCCGCAGATTTCCACCGGCGACATGCTGCGCGCCGCGGTGAAAGCGCAATCCGAACTGGGTAAAAAAGCCAAAGAAATCATGGATGCCGGCAAACTGGTGACCGATGAACTGGTTATCGCCCTGGTGAAAGAACGCATCAAACAGGAAGACTGCCGCAATGGGTTCCTGCTCGACGGTTTCCCGCGCACCATTCCCCAGGCCGACGCCATGAAAGATGCCGGCATCAACGTGGACTACGTTCTGGAGTTCGCGGTGCCGGACGAGCTGATAATCGATCGCATCGTCGGCCGCCGCGTTCACGCCCCGTCAGGACGCGTCTACCACGTCAAATTCAACCCGCCGAAACACGAAGGCAAGGATGATGTCACCGGCGAGCCGCTCACTACCCGTAAAGACGATCAGGAAGAAACCGTGCGCAAACGCCTGGTGGAATACCATCAGCAAACCGCGCCGCTGATTGGCTACTACCAGAAAGAAGCCGACGCCGGCAACACTCAATATCGCAAAATCGACGGCACCCAAAAAGTGTCCGCCATCAGCGAAGAACTGGCCAAAATCCTCGGTTAATCACCTCGCAGCGAACCCTGTTAAAGGGGGAGCCTGCCAATGAGGTCGAAGCGGGCATGGTTTTCCTGCCCGCCCGAGCGCCTCATGGCATGGCAGACCCGCCAACCCTGAACTCACAGCGAGTCCAGTTACAGGGGGAGCATGCCATCCACCTATCGGAATGATTTGCCTTCCCCCAGCGGTTAACGATCCCCCCGGGCCACTTTTCGGCTACACTAGCTTATCGATAACCGTCGGTTAATCCCTTTTAAATACAGGGAATTGGCGAATTGAACCCGATAAGAAAGGACAGCGCAATGAGACAGGAAAAATATGGCGTGCTGATGGTCAACCTGGGAACCCCGGAAGCCCCGACCTCCCAGGCGGTAAAACGTTACCTGGCCGAATTTCTCAGCGATCGGCGCGTCGTCGACACCCCGCGCATTCTCTGGTGGCCGCTGCTGCGCGGCGTGATCCTCCCGCTCCGCTCCCCGCGCGTAGCCAAACTCTACCAAAGCGTCTGGATGGACGAAGGATCGCCGCTGATGGTCTTCAGCAAACGCCAACACGCGGCGCTCTCGGCCGCGCTGCCCGAAGCGCAGGTGGAGCTGGCCATGAGCTACGGCTCGCCCGCCCTGGCGCCCGCCGTCGAACGCCTGCTGGCCGCAGGCATCACTAAACTGGTCATCCTGCCGCTCTACCCGCAATACTCCAGCTCCACCAGCGCTTCCATCTGGGATGCGGTAGCCCGCGCCCTGGCCGGCCGGCGCAGCCTGCCGTCCGTCAGCTTTATCCGCGACTACGCCGAACACCCGGCCTATATCGCGGCGCTGGCGAACAGCATTAAACGCTCCTTTGCCCAACACGGCGAACCGGATCGGCTGGTGATTTCATTCCACGGTATTCCGCAGCGCTACGCACGCGAAGGGGACGATTACCCGCTGCGCTGCGAAGACACCCGGCGCGCGCTGGTGGCGGCCCTCGACTTTCCCCCGGAAAAGGTCATGATGACCTTTCAATCGCGCTTTGGCCGCGACCCCTGGCTAACGCCGTTCACCGATATGACGCTGAAAGGCTTGCCGTCCCAGGGAATCAAACACATTCAGGTTATTTGCCCCGGCTTTGCGGCGGACTGCCTGGAAACGCTGGAAGAGATCCAGGTGCAAAACTGTGAAATCTTCACCCATGCCGGCGGCGAAACCTTCCACTATATTCCCGCGCTAAATGCCGAACCCGACCATATAGAACTATTTCGCCGGTTAGTCAGCGAACAGTTTAACTGAGCACTCAATAAGGTATCTTGGCCGCATCAAGCTGGAGCAGGGCAATCATGCTGGTGGCGATCTCACGTTCTCCCATCACCACCTGCGTGGCGCCGCGTTCGGTAATATAGGCCACCTCATCATCATAATGCGCGCGCGCGATGATGCGTAAATCCGGCCGTTTTTCCCGCGCCAGCGCCACGATTTCCCCGGCTTCAAAGCCGTTGGGAATGGTCAGCAACATCCAGCGGGCGCAGTCCAGGCGCGCCAGCGCCAAAATTTCCGCTTTGGCGGCATTGCCCAGCACCACGTTCACCCCCTGGCTGCGCAGCGCATCCACCCGCGCCCGGTTATTTTCAATCACCACCATCGGCATCCCTTCCGCCGTCAGTTTGTCGCCGATCAGGCTGCCCACCCGGCCGTAACCCACCAGCAGGACATGATGGCAGACCTCAAGGGGCAACTGCGCTTCCTCTCCGGGCTGCCCATCGCTTTGTTTCTCGTCATCGCTGTCATGGTGCGCCAGATAGCGCTCCAGCAGCGCGAACATCAGCGGATTGACCATAATGGACAATATCGCCCCGGCCAGCACCAGATTCTGCCCCTGCTGGGACAGCATTCCCTGGGAAATGCCAAGACCGGCCAGAATAAAGGCGAACTCGCCGATTTGCGCCAGGCTCACGGAAATGGTCAGGGCGGTACGGCTGGAATGGCCGAACAATTTGACCAACGCAAACGCCGCCACCGATTTACCCAACAAAATAATGGCCAGCGTGGCCAGTACCGCCAGCGGTTCATGAATCAGAATCGTGGGGTCGAACAGCATGCCCACCGAGACAAAAAACAGCACGGCGAAAGCATCCCGCAGCGGCAGCGTATCGTGGGCGGCCCGGTGGCTCAGTTCAGACTCATTGAGCACCACCCCGGCAAAAAACGCCCCCAGGGCAAACGACACTCCGAACAACTCCACCGCGCCAAATGCAATGCCCAGCGCCATGGCCAGCACCGAGAGCGTGAACAGCTCCCGCGAGCCGGTGCTGGCGCTTTTGGCCAGGACCCACGGCACCAGGCGGCGTCCCACCACAATCATCAGCGTAATAAAGGCCACCACTTTGCCGATGGTCAGGGCGAGGTCGAGCCATAGCTGCTGGATATTATCGGTTTCATTGCTCAACAGCTTGCCGTAAGCCGGCAAAAGCACCAACGTCAGCACCATCACCAGATCTTCGACAATCAGCCAGCCGATGGCGATTTGGCCGCGCCGGCTGTCAATCAGCTGTCGTTCTTCCAGCGCCCGCAGCAGTACCACGGTACTGGCGGTGGAGAGACACAGGCCGAATACCAGCCCGTTGACCAGCGTCCAGTTCATGGCGACCGAAAAGGACATGCCCAGCAGGGTGGCCACGGCGATTTGGGCTATTGCGCCGGGGATGGCGATGGACTTTACCGCCATTAAATCCTTGAGCGAAAAATGCAGGCCGACGCCGAACATCAGCAAAATCACGCCCAGTTCGGCCAGTTCGGGAGCCAGCGAGGTATCAGCGACAAAACCAGGGGTGTGGGGACCGACCAATACGCCGGCCGCGAGGTAACCCACCAGGGGGGAAATACGAAAACGATTAGCCAGGAAGCCTAACAGAAAAGCCAGGACCAGGCCTCCAACAATGGTATTGATGAGCGGTGTGGCATGGTGCATTCCGTCTCCTTGGGCAAGGGGCGTTAGAAACAAAGATTTACATATTGAGTTTATGGTATCGGGCGGTCTTTTGTGTAGAGATTTATGGTAAAGAGCCAAAAAAAAGGCTTTTGCGGTAAAAAAGCGCCAGACCGGCATTTCATCCGGCTTTAATCTGGCTGCCCATGGGAGCAGGGGGTTAGCGTTTCCCCGCGTGACAGTTTCGCGGGGAAACCGTTAACGATTTTGCCCGGTATCCGGCAGAAAAGCGGTGAGAATGCCCAGCAACGGCAGGAAAGCGCAGATTTGATAGACAAATTCGATGCTGGTCAAATCGGCGATATGCCCCAGCACCGCCGCTCCCAGGCCGCCCATGCCGAAGGCGAAACCGAAAAACAGCCCCGAGACCATGCCTATCCTGCCCGGTAGCAGTTCCTGGGCGTAGACCAGAATCGCTGAAAACGCCGACGCGATAATCACGCCGATAATCACGGTCAGCACGCCGGTGAGGGCCAGCGAAGCATGGGGCAGCAGCAGGGTAAATGGCGTTACGCCGAGAATCGATCCCCAAATCACGTACTTGCGGCCGATGCGATCGCCCAGCGGCCCTCCGATCACCGTACCGACCGCCACCGCGAACAAAAAAGCGAACAGGTGCAGCTGCGCCGACTGTACCGACAGGCCGAATTTATGGATTAAATAAAAGGTGTAATAACTGCTGATGCTGGTGAGATAGAAATATTTGGAGAAGATCAGCACCAGCAAGATTACGATGGCCCAGGCGACCCTGCGGGTCGGCAGCGCGGACGCCACTTGCCGGGCTGGCCGGCGCGGGGCGGGCGCGGCGATCGCGCCGCGATACCATTTGCCCACCTGCAGCAAAATAATCGTCGCCAGCAGCGCCGCCAGAGACAGCCAGGCGATATGCCCTTTGCCATAAGGCGCAATCAGCAAGGCAGCCAGCAGCGGCCCCAGCGACGCGCCGAAATTGCCGCCGACCTGAAACAGCGACTGCGCCAGCCCGTGCCGCCCGCCGGACGCCATGCGCGCGACGCGGGATGATTCCGGGTGAAATACCGACGAACCGGTGCCGACCAGCGCCGCCGCGATCAATACCATGGGGAAACTGGTCGCCATCGCCATCAGTAAAATACCGCACAGGGTAAAACCCATGCCGATGGGCAAAGAGTAAGGCTGCGGGTATTTATCGGTGTAGCTGCCTATCAGCGGTTGCAGCAGGGAAGCGGTAATCTGGTAAGTCAGGGTAATCAGGCCGACCTGGGTAAAGCTGAGCGAGAAGGTCGCCTGCAATAGCGGATAAATCGCCAGGATCAGCGATTGAATCATATCGTTTAACATATGGGCCACGCTGATGGCGGCCAGGATCGGAAACAGGGTGCGCTGGACGCCCGCGCCGGCTTTCAGCGTATCGGGGGTGCGTAAGGTCATAGGGCCGTCACCGCCGGTGCATGCTCATCGCGTTTGGCGATATCGGCGAAGGTCGCCGACAGCACCCGCTGCAAATCTCCGGGGCTGAGCTCGATGTCCAGCCCGCGCTTGCCGCCGGAAACATAAATGGTGGCAAAGCGCTGCGCCGGCAGATCGATCACCGTCGGCAGGCGTTTTTTCTGGCCCAGGGGACTAATGCCGCCCAGCAGATAGCCGGTGGTTTTTTGCGCCAGCGCCGGATCGGCCATTTCGGCTTTTTTCGCCCCCAGCGCTTTGGCGACTTTTTTCAGGTCAAGTTGCAACGCCACCGGCGTAACCGCCACCGCCAGCTGTCTGGCCTCGCCGTTAAGCGACACCAGTAGGGTTTTGTAAACCTGGGCGGCATCCAACCCGAGCTTGCTGACCGCTTCCTCGCCGAAATGGGTTTCATCGCTATCGTGGTGATAAGGATGAAGTGTAAAGGCGATATGGTTTTTTTCCAATAACTTAACCGCAGGCGTCATGACATCGTCCTGAGTGAGGGATATAGCGAAAACCTAAATGATACAGCAGGGTAGCGTACCGGCGCCGGGGGGTAAATAACCGCTGGCCAAAAAGCGCGATCATTTCTGTAATAGCGAGGGCAAATTTTGTTCGCCATACAGGTGCAGGGCGCCTACCGCCACGACATAGCCTCCGGCGGGTAAATCCTCCAGCAGGGTTTTCCAGCGCTGGTTGCGCTCGGTCATCAGGTATTGATACAACTCGCCGCTGAACGTCGAGGGGAAGGCCTTGGCCATATTCACCGGCTTGCTGTTGAGCCACCAGCCGATCATGGTTTGCAGAAGCCGCGCATTGGTATGCCAATGACGCAGCGTGTCTTGCAGCAGGGCATTGCCCTGATCCGGCAGTTGCAGCAATAGCTCCAACTGTTCTTGCGGACCTTCCAGTTCGATTACCGGCTTGTTCATGTCCCTGGCCGCCTGGATCAGCTGATAATCAATGCCATAGGCGGTGCGCAGCCCCAGGCGTTCCGCCTGGCGGGCCTGTAACATCAAGGCGATATGCCAGGCCGGCAATAGGGCCAGCGCGGCTTCGTCCAGGCCATACTCCGCGCACAGGCCGCCCAGTATCTCATGCTGGAGCGGGGAAAGGCGTTCCGACAGCGGCACGGTCACCGGCCCGGTATCGGTTAACGGCGGGGTGGCGGTAATATCCGCTTCCACGATCAGCGCCGTCGCCTGTTGCAAACGGGACAACAGGCTGGCGGGCAGCGGCGCCATATCCCGGGTGCCCATATGGATGCTGCCCACCAGGTGTAATTGGCGGCGGTCCGGCAAATTAACATCCATGCCCGGCCAGGCATAAGCTGCGGGGGCGATTAACCCCAGCATGATGGCCGCGCGCCGTAATAAATTCCTCATTACCCACTGCTCCCGTCCCGTGATGGGCGTTTAAGATACGTCTGCGTCCAGTGTATGACGTTAGGCTTTGGGCTTAAAGCGTATCAGGCGATTGGCGTTGCTGACTACGGTAATCGACGATAGCGCCATCGCCGCCCCCGCGACCACCGGGCTGAGCAACGTACCGGTAAAGGGATATAAAATACCGGCGGCGATGGGAATACCCAGCACATTGTATATAAACGCCCCGAGCAGGTTCTGTTTCATATTGCGCAGCGTGGCGTTGGCGATTTCCAGCGCATCCGCCACTCCGTGCAGACTATGGCGCATCAGGGTGATGGCGGCGGTTTCAATGGCCACATCGCTGCCGCCGCCCATGGCGATGCCCACCTGCGCCTGCGCCAGCGCGGGGGCGTCGTTAATGCCGTCGCCGATCATCGCCACCCGGTGGCCCTGTTGCTGCAATTCCAGGATGGCCTGCGCTTTACCGTCCGGCAATACGCCGGCAATCACCCGATCGATACCGGCTTCTTGCGCTACCGCGTTGGCGGTGACGGCGTTATCCCCGGTCAGCATTATCAAGGTATAGCCCTGGCGATGTAGCCGGGCCAGGGCCGCGCTGCTATCGCCGCGCAGCGGATCGCGAATGGCGAACAGCGCCGCCGCTTTGCCGTCCAGCGCCAGCAATACCGGCGTGGCCCCCTGTTCCGACCAGAATGTCACGCGTTCGCCAAGCGCCCCGGTCTCTATCCGCTGCTGCGCCAGCAAGGCGCTATTGCCGAGCAAGGCCCGGGTTGTTGCGCCGATGGTTGCGCCGATATCGCCGCAGACCCCCAGCCCGCGCAGGGTGCGAAACGCACTGACCGTGTCCAGCGCCGCGCCGCCGGCGTGTTGCACGATGGCATGGGCCAGGGGATGATTGGAGCCTTGCTCCAGCGCGGCGGCGATGGCCGTGACCCGCGCTTCGTCAAAGCCGGGGGCCGGCTCAACCGCCACCACCCGCGGATGCCCTTCGGTCAGGGTGCCGGTCTTGTCGAAAACCAGGGTATCGAGGGTAGTGGCGTGTTGCAGCGCATCGGCATCGCGCACCAGTACGCCAAACTCCGCCGCCCGTCCGACGCCGGCGATAATGGACATGGGGGTGGCCAGCCCCAAGGCGCAGGGACAGGCGATAATCAGCACGGTAGTGGCGATCACCAGGGTATAAACGATCTGCGGCTGCGGGCCGACCAGATACCAGATGGCCGCACTGACCAGGGCGATGGCCACCACGGTGGGCACAAATACCGCGGAGATGCGATCCGCCAGCTGGCCGATGGCCGGTTTGCTGCTTTGGGCCTGGCGCACCAAACGGATAATGCGCGCCAGGGTGGTCTGGCTACCGATGGCATCGGCGCGAAACAGCACGGTGCCGTCCTGCACCACGGTGCCGGCATGCACCTTATCGCCAATGGATTTTTGGCGGGCCGCCGGTTCGCCGGTCAGCATGGATTCGTCCAGCCAGACCTCGCCCCCGGTAATCTCGCCGTCTACCGGCACGCGGTCGCCGGTGGCGAGCCGCAGGGTCATGCCAAGTTGTACCTCGGCCAGCGGCAAGGTGCGTTCGCCGGCGTCATCCACAATTCTCGCCATGGGCGGCGTCAAGTCCAGCAGGCGCTCAAGGGCCTGCGATGAGCGCTGGCGAGCACGTTGTTCCAGCGCATGGCCCAGATTAATCAGGCCGATGATCATGGCGCTGGCTTCGAAGTAGAGATGCCGGGCCATCATCGGGAAGACATCCGGCCACAGCGCGACGCTGATGGAATACAGCCATGCGGCGCCGGTGCCCAGCGCCACCAGGGTATCCATGGTGGCGCTGCCGGTGCGCAGGCTGCGCCAGGCGCTGCGATAAAAGTGGCCGCCGGCAATCACCATGACCGCAAGCGTAATAAAACCGATTGCCAGCCACCACGGGCGGCTTGCGGGCGTCAGCGTCATGCTGCCGCCGAAAATCCCCCAGGCCATCAACGGCGCGCCCAGAGCAAGCGCCAGCGCCGATTGCCAGCGAAACCGGGCCATCGCCTGTTGTGCGGTTTGCTGTTGGCGCTCGCGGCGCAGGGTATCATCCTGAATCAGCTCCGCGCCGTAGCCCGCGCGCTCGACGGCCGCAATCAGCGCCGCGCCGTCCGGCGCGCCCATCACCAGGGCGCTGCGTTCCGCCAGATTGACCCGCGCCCGCTCGACCCCGGGCACCTGCTGCAATGCGCGTTCGACCCTGGAGACGCAGCTGGCGCAGCTCATGCCGTTAATTAACAAATGGATATCGTTACTTGCCGGAATCGTTGCCGGAATTAATGTCGCCGCTGCCGGTGAGTCCGGCGCTGAATTGTTGCCCGTCAGCGGCTCAGTTTTTGGGTGAACGGCGCTCCCATCCAGGGTCGCCTGGTAGCCGGCCTGTTCCACGGCGGCAATTAGCGCCTGCGGGTCGGCCGCGCCATAAACGCTGGCATGATGCAACTCGACCTCCACGGCGTTAACGCCGGGCACCGCCGCCAGCGCTTTGCGGGTGGCGGCCACGCAGTGGCCGCAGCTCAAGCCGGACAATGCCAGCTCCGTGTCGGCGGCCCCGGCCGGGGCGGCGTCATAACCGGCCTGCTTGATGCTGGCGATGAGTTCTGGCGCGGCCGCGCGGCCGGTCACCGTGGCATATTTCAGCGCCACCTGGGCATTATCCACGTCATCCCTGGATTCCAGGGTGTCTTTGACCCGTTTAATACAGTGTTCGCAGGATAATCCCTGCAATGCGAGTACAATTGTCTGCGACATACACGACTCCTTTTAACCCATGGCGGTTCTCCAAACGGATTGACGAACACCGGGGAAAACCTGTGTAATAGAGCTTAAACCTTGCCGCAAGGGGAAGGTCAAGGGGGAAATATGAATATCAGCGATGTGGCAAAAAAAACCGGTTTAACCAGTAAGGCAATTCGCTTTTATGAAGAAAAGGGGCTGGTCACGCTGCCGGTCCGCCGGGATAACGGCTATCGCAGTTACAACGCCCGGCATTTGGAGGAATTGACGCTGCTGCGCCAGGCGCGGCTGGTGGGGTTTAACCTGGATGAATGCCGCGAGCTGGTGGCGCTGTTTAATAATCCGCTGCGTCACAGCGCCGATGTCAAAACCCGCACCCTGCAAAAAGTTAAAGACATTGAGCATCATATTGATGAACTCAAGGCCATGCGCCGGCAATTACTGCAATTGGCTGAGAGTTGCCCCGGCGATGACAGCGCCGATTGCCCGATTATCAATAACCTGGCCGGATGCTGCGCCGCTGGCGGACATCAGGGTTGATCCGATCGGGGCCGCACCCGCAGGGTGATGCCCTCCACGGCGATAACCTCCACCTCGGCGCCCATGGCCAGGTCCTGGTCACAACGCGCGCGCCAGGTACTGTCGCCGATGCGCACCCGCCCCAGGCCGTTAACCAGCGGTTCGCTCAAGGTGGTGCGGGTGCCGACCAGTTGTTCACCGCGCCGGTTAAGCAGCGACGGCGGGCGGCTGGCGTTGCGGGAACGCAGCCAGTACCACCAGGCCAGGGCCGCAAAGATGGTCAGCACGGCGAACATGACGCCCTGCCACTCCCAGCCGGTGGGCGCCACCCAGGCCACCAGCCCGACCAGCACCGCGGCGATGCCGCTCCATAATAAATATCCGCTGGCCCCCAGCATTTCGGCGGCCAGCAGCAGGCAGCCGAGAGAGATCCAGAACCAGTGGGGGTGGGTTAGGAGGGCGGAGATCATGGCTATTTATCCTCGCTCATGGCTATTTATCCTCGCTCATGGCTATTTGCCGCGGCTCTGTTTGCTGTCGCCGAGCAGCTCGGCGATCCCGCCGATGGCGCCCATCAGGTTGCTGGCCTCCAGCGGCATCATGATCACCTTGCTGTTATTGGCCGAGGCGATCTGTTTTAGCGCATCGGTATATTTCTGGGCGACAAAATAGTTTATGGCCTGGATATTCCCTGACGCAATGGCGTCGGAGACCATTTGGGTGGCGCGGGCTTCCGCCTCGGCCGCGCGTTCCCTGGCTTCCGCCTGCAGGAAGGCCGCTTGCCGCTCGCCTTCGGCATTGAGGATTTGCGACTGTTTCTCGCCTTCCGCCCGCAAAATCGCCGCCTGGCGTATGCCTTCCGCCTCCAGGATATTAGCGCGCTTGGTTCGCTCCGCCCTCATCTGGGCGTTCATCGCCGCGATCATTTCCGCGGGTGGGCGCACATCGCGGATTTCGATACGGGTCACCTTGATGCCCCACGGACTGGTGGCCTCGTCGACGATATGCAGCAGGCGGGTATTGATGCCGTCGCGCTGGGACAGCATCTCGTCGAGCTCCATGGAACCGAGCACGGTACGGATATTGGTCATGGTCAGGTTGAGGATGGCCTGTTCCAGATTGCTGACCTCATAGGCCGCGCGCGCGGGATCGACCACCTGGATAAAGCAGACGGCATCAATGGTGACATTGGCGTTGTCTTTGGAAATGATTTCCTGCGAGGGGATATCCAGCACCTGCTCCATCATATTGATTTTGCGCCCGATGCGGTCCATAAACGGCACCACCAAATTCAGGCCGGGCTTTAAGGTCAGGGTATAGCGGCCAAACCGTTCCACCGTCCAGTGATATCCCTGCGGGACGATTTTTATCCCCGCCCAGACGACAATCAGGGCCAAAATAATAATGACGGGAATTACCGTCAGCATAGGTGAAATCTCCATGATGAAATCTCCATTTCGTGAGAGAGGCGACGAATACAACTTCCCGGTATCCATGTGACATCGGGTCCACACCGCGGGTAGCATGACAGAACATTTTCAACGCTGGCTTAATAGTACGCTTTTGCCGCGACGCTTACGCGCAACGATGGGAAATTCAGTGACGCAGGTAGGGTTTTAAACCGTCCCCGCGCGCTTTCCCGCCGCGCGTCTTTCCCCGCATGGCCCTGCCGGCACAGCCTTGCCGGAATAATCGGGCGGGAAGGGGCCCCGCCCGGAGATGTTTTTAACGGTGAGGGATTATCAGTAGAGCAGCGAGTAAAGCTGGCGGCGATATTTGGCGGCCAGCGCGTCGCCGGTGCCCAGGGCCGACAGAATATCCATCAGCGTCTTGCGGGCATCGCCGCCGCCGGCGGCGAGATCTTTGCGCAAATGGCCGAGCAGTAGTTCCAGCGCCTCTTCATTGCGTCCCACCTGGTGCAGTTGCAGCGCCAATTGCACCGCCAGTCCGGCGTCGTCCGGGTTCTGCTGCACCTGCTGCTGCAATTGCTTGATTTCGGGCGTATCCGCCGCCTGTTTCAGTAGTTCGATCTTGGCCAGCAACCCCTGGTAACGGGTATCTTTATCTTGCAGCGGCACGACCGACAGCACCGCTTCGGCATCCTCGGTACGGTTAAGCTGGATATAGGTTTCGGCCAGCAGCAACCCGGCTTCGGTGGCTTTATTACTTAACTGCCAGGCTTCTTTGAGCAGCGGCAGGGCCTCGGCATGCTGGCCCTGCTGCATCAGCGCGGCCGCCTCGTTCATTTTCAGTTCGGCGGGATCGGGCAGGGCCTTGAGCAGCAGATCGCGGATGGCCTCTTCCGGCTGCGGTCCCTGAAAACCGTCCAGCGGCTGCCCGTCTTTGAACAGGTAGACCGTCGGGATGGAGCGCAGGCCGAACTGGGCGGCCAACTGCTGCTGGGCGTCGCAATCCACCTTCGCCAATACAAACTGGCCGGCGAATTCCTGCGCCAATTTATCGATAATCGGCGTCAGTTGCTGGCAGTGCTGGCTGCGGTCCGACCAAAAATAGAACAGCACCGGCTGCGACATGGACAGCTCCAGCGTCTGCTGCAGGTTTGATTCATCAATATCAATAATGGTGGCTTGAGCTAACATGAAATTCTCTCTCATCCGTTTTAGCAATATATTGGGGCATCTTTCCCCGCCTCAATGGCTGCCGCGTAAAATCATATCCAGACAACGACCGGGCAACAGGCGGCGCAATAATGATAAAGCGCGGGCGACCAGGGTCACCGGATAACGCAATCGGGGTCGTGGATGCTCTAAAGCATGGCGCAGTTTGGGCAGGATCGCCTCCGGCGGCAACGTAAATCGTTTGGCGATACCGGGATTGGTCACCGGCTTGTCCGCCTGGGACAAATTGACGTTGCTGGTAAAGGAGGTTGAAATCGGCCCGGGTTCAATCAGACTGACACACAGGCCGGTGCCGTGCAACTCCATGCGCAAGGTATCCGACCAGGCTTCCAGCGCATATTTGCTGGCGGCATAGGCGCCGCGGTCCGGGGTGCACACCAGGCCCATAATAGAACTGGTCTGGACGATCCGCCCCTCGCCGTGAGGCAGCATGGCGGGCAGCAGCAACCGGGTCAGCTGATGGGTGCCGAACAGATTGCTGGCAAACTGTTTTTCCAGCTGTTGCCGGGTAAGGCTGGCCAGCGGGCCGTACATGCCATAGCCGGCATTGTTGAACAAACCGTACAGGCGATTGCCGGTCAGGGCGATAATGCGCGCGGCGGCGGCGTCGACGCTGGCGGCATCGTCCAAATCCAGCGCCAGCGCCTCGAAGCCTTCTCCTGCCAGCCGGGCCACGTCCGCCGGTTTGCGGCAGGTCGCCAATACCCGATAGCCGCGCTGACGCAAATCCTGCGCCGCCACCCGGCCGATGCCGCTGGAGCAGCCGGTGATCACCACGGTCCTTTGCATAACTTTACCCATTTTGCGCGTCAGCGGACGGCGTTTCATGTTTAAGTAAGGGAAGCAGCCGATCCGACATCCACTGCGCGATAAAAGGCTGTGCGTCGGCATTGGGATGGATGGCGTCGTCCTGCATCCACTGCGGTTTCAAATAAACCTGTTCCATAAAAAAGGGCAGCAGCGGCACGCCATATTGTTGCGCCAGCGCCGGATAGATGGCGCTGAACGACTGGGTATAGCGCCGACCGTAGTTGGACGGCAGCATGATTTGCATCAGCAGGGGCTGCGCGCCCGCCTGTTTCACCTGGGTAATGGCCTGCGCCAAATCACGGGCGATGGCCGGCGGCGGGAAACCGCGCAAGCCGTCATTGCCGCCTAGTTCGATCACCACCCAGCGGGGTTTATGCAGCTTCAGCAGCCCCGGCAGGCGCGCCAGCCCCTGGGTGGCGGTGTCGCCGCTGATACTGCCGTTTACCACGGTGATATCATCCCGCTGCCATTGATCGTTGAGCAGGGACGGCCATGCCCGCTCCGCCGGCATGCGGTAACCGGCACTGAGACTATCACCTAAAATCAATAAGGTATCTGCGGCGATTGCACGTACACTGAATAATCCTAATAGCAAAAGGAAAAGGAAATGCCAGCGGAAAACGTTGTTGAAGTTCATCATCTTAATAAACACGTCGGCCAAGGAGAAAACCAGATCTCCATCCTTACCGGAGTTGAGCTGCTTGTCAAACCCGCACAGACAATCGCCCTGATTGGCGAATCGGGTTCCGGCAAATCGACGCTGCTGGGGATTTTGGCCGGCCTGGACGACGGCAGCGCCGGCGATGTCCGGCTACTGGGACAATCGCTGGCGGCGCTGGATGAAGAGGGCCGGGCGGCGCTGCGCGCCAAAAGTATCGGTTTTGTCTTTCAATCCTTTATGCTGGTACCTACCTTGACCGCCCTGGAAAATGTGCAATTACCCGCCTTGTTGCGCGGTGAAAGCGAACGGCAGAGCCGCGGCCAGGCGCTGGAATTGCTCGATAAACTCGGCCTGTCCCAGCGGTTGAATCATCTGCCGGCCCAGCTCTCCGGTGGCGAGCAACAGCGCGTCGCCCTGGCCCGCGCCTTCAGCGGCCGTCCCCGGATATTGTTCGCCGATGAACCCACCGGCAATCTGGATCGTAAAACCGGCGATCGCATCGCCGATTTGCTGTTTTCGCTAAACCGGGATTTTGCCACTACCCTGATTCTTGTCACGCACGATACCCAACTGGCGGCGCGCTGCGAACGGCGGCTGCGGCTACAGGACGGCCGACTGGTGGAGGTGGCATGATCGCACGATGGTTCTGGCGTGAATGGCGTTCGCCGTCACTGCTGATTGTCTGGCTGGCGCTGACGCTATCGGTGGCCTGCGTACTGGCTCTGGGCAATATCAGCGATCGGATGCAAAAGGGATTGGGGCAGCAAAGCCGCGAGTTCCTGGCCGCCGACCGGGTATTGCGCGCGGCGCGTCCGGTGGACGAAGCCTGGCTGCAACGGGCGCAAACCGCGGGATTGACCCTGAGCCGCCAAATCAACTTTATGACCATGACCTTTGCCGGCGATAACGCGCAACTGGCCGATGTCAAAGCCGCGGATGAGCGTTATCCCCTGTATGGGACGCTGGTGACCCGTCCGGCCAATTTGCGCTCGGCGCCCGGCACCGTACTGGTTGCTCCCCGCCTGCTGGCCCTGCTCGGGCTGAAAGTGGGCGACCCGCTGGAAGTGGGGGACGCCACGCTGCGCATCACCGGCGAGGTGGTACAGCAACCGGACAGCGGTTTTAATCCATTCCAGACCGCCCCGGCCATTATTATCAATGTGGCGGATGTGGCCAACACCGGCGCGGTGCAGCCCGGCGGACGGGTTACCTGGCGCTATCTGTTTGCCGGCGACGATGGCCAATTACAGGACTTTGAACGCTACCTCACCCCGCAATTAAAAGCCGATCAGCGCTGGTACAGCATGGATGACTCCAGCGGCGCGCTCAATTCCACCATGGAGCGCGCGCACTATTTCCTGGTGCTGTCGGCGCTGCTGACATTATTGCTGTCGGTCGCGGCGGTGGCGGTGGCCATGGGACACTATTGCCGCAGCCGCAGCGATTTGGTGGCCGTGCTGAAAACCCTGGGCGCCGGGCGCCGGTCCCTGATGAAACTGGTGATCGGGCAATGGCTGTCATTGCTGGTCTTCGCCTCGGTGTGCGGCAGCCTGATCGGCCTGCTGTTTGAATCTATCCTGATGCGCATGCTGGCGCCGGTGCTGCCCGCGGCGCTTCCCCCTGCCGGATGGTGGCCATGGCTGTGGTCCATCGGTTCCCTGGTGGCGATTTCCCTGCTGGTGGGGCTGCGCCCCTATCGCCAACTGCTGGCGACCCAGCCCCTGCGGGTGCTGCGGCGCGATGCGGCCCGCACCGTCTGGCCGCTGCGTTTCTATTTGCCGGTGGTGCTGATTATCGTGCTGGCGTTATTGGCGGCGGCGGTGGGAGCCAATGCCCTGTTGTGGTCGCTGGTGGGCGGCATGGCGATCCTGGCGTTGCTGCTGGCGGGGGTGGGGTGGGGCGCGCTGTGGGCGCTGCGTCGCCTGGTGGTAAGCCGGCTGACGCTGCGGCTGGCCATTAACCGCCTGCTGCGCCAGCCCTGGATCACCATGAGCCAACTCGCGGCGTTCTCCTTGTCCTTCATGCTGTTGGCATTATTGCTGGTGATGCGCGGAGATCTGCTGGATCGCTGGCAACAGCAACTGCCGCCGGAGAGTCCAAACTACTTTTTACTGAATATGACCACCGAGCAGGTGCCGCAGGTCAGGGATTTTCTGCGGCGAAAAGCGGTGGCGCCGGGGGTCTTCTATCCGATTATCCGCGCCCGCCTGACCGAAATTAATCAGCAAAAGGCTACCGACCTGATTCATGAGAACGACCCGGGCGGCAGAACGGTTAACCGCGAGCTGAACCTAACGTGGCTGCAAGACAAACCCGAGCATAACGAGCTGGTGGCGGGCACCTGGCCGCCGAAGGCCGGCGAGGTTTCCATGGAACAGCAGGTAGCCGATCAACTTCATTTGAAGCTGGGCGATACCCTGGCGTTTACCGGCGATACCCAATCCTTCAGCGCCAGGGTAACCAGCCTGCGCAAAGTGGACTGGGAAAGCCTGCGGCCCAATTTTTTCTTTATTTTCCCGCCGGGCGCGCTGGACGGACAGCCGCAAACCTGGCTGACCAGCTTTCGCTACCAGGGCGACGGCAAGGCGCTGACGGAATTAACCCGCCAGTTTCCTACGCTGAGTTTATTGGACATCGGCGCGATACTCGACCAAATCGGCCGGATATTGCAGCAGGTAAGCCGCGCGCTGGAAATCATGGTGATCCTGGTCTTGCTGTGCGGCACGCTATTGCTGGTGGCCCAGGTACAGGTGGGGATGCGCCAGCGCCAGCAGGAGTTAGTGGTGTACCGGACGCTGGGCGCCGGCAGCCGGCTGTTGCGCGCCACATTGTGGAGCGAATTCGCCCTGCTGGGTTTGGTGTCGGGCGTGGTGGCGACGGTGGGCGCCGAGGTAGCGCTGGCCCTGCTGCAGAAGCGGGTATTCGATTTCCCCTGGCAGCCGGATTATATGCTGTGGTGGCTGTTGCCCCTGGGCAGCATGCTGCTGCTGTCGCTGCTCGGCACCGCGCTCGGCGCCCGGCTAATCGGGGCGAAAGGGGGATATCGGCAATATCAGGGCTGACCATTCACAAAAAAGGATCATTGGCGTAACAAAAAATATTCAGGAGAGAGACATGCCGGTTGACAGTTACCGGCCGTCTACTGCACAGTAACGGCCGGGCGACATGCTAAAATACGCAACGGCGCGCCGGCCCAAGCCCGGCTATGCGACCCTTCGGCAGACCGGTCTGCCCAATTGAAGCACCTGGAAGTGTTTCCCGGAAATTCCGCGTTTCCGCTTATGCTCCCGGCTGGTGCCAACGGCGAACGCAACGCATCGGCACTCTTCATGATAGTTGCAATCGCTATGATATAGAGGAGTTAACGCAATAAATGTCCACAACGTCAAAGATCATCTATACGCTTACTGATGAAGCGCCGGCCCTGGCCACCTACTCCCTGCTGCCGATCATCCGGGCATTTACCCAATCCCTGGGTATCGCCGTGGAAACGCGCGATATCTCGCTGGCCGGCCGCATCCTCGCCAACTTTCCCGAGTACCTTAACGAAGACCAAAAAATCGCCGATCACCTGGCCGAGCTGGGGCAACTGGCCGTGACCCCCGAAGCCAATATTATCAAACTACCCAATATCAGCGCCTCCTTGCCGCAGTTAAAAGCGGCTATCAAGGAGCTGCAAAGCCAGGGTTATCCGGTGCCGGATTATGTGGACGAGCCGCAAACCGACGCTGAAAAAGAAGCCAACGGCCGCTACGATAAAATCAAGGGCAGCGCGGTAAACCCGGTGCTGCGCGAAGGCAATTCCGATCGCCGCGCGCCGCTGTCGGTGAAAAACTACGCCCGTAAACATCCGCACCGCATGGGGGCGTGGTCCGCCGATTCCAAATCCCACGTGGCCCATATGAGCAGCGGTGATTTCTACGGTAGCGAAAAATCCGCCCTGATCGCCGCCGACGGCAACGTGAAAATCGAACTGGTGGCCAAAGACGGCGGCAGCCAGGTGCTGAAAGCCAAAACCACGGTCAAAGCCGGTGAAATCATCGACGCGTCGGTGATGAGCAAAAAGGCGCTGCGCAGCTTTATCGCCGACCAAATCGAAGATGCCAAGCGTCAAGGCGTGCTGATGTCGGTGCATTTGAAAGCCACCATGATGAAAATTTCCGATCCCATTATTTTTGGCCAGTTCGTCGACGAATATTATCAGGACGTCTTGACCCGCTACGCCGATGTGCTCAACCCCCTGGGCGTCGACGTTAATAATGGTATTGGCGATCTGTATGCCAAAATCAAGGCGCTGCCCGCCGCACAGCAGGCCGAAATTGAAAACGCCATCCAGGAGCTGTACAAGGTTCGCCCGCAGCTGGCGATGGTGAATTCCGACAAGGGCATCACCAACCTGCACGTGCCGAGCGATGTGATTGTCGACGCTTCGATGCCCGCCATGATCCGCGACTCCGGCAAAATGTGGGGCGCCGACGGCCAGCTGCATGATACTAAAGCCATCATCCCCGATCGCTGCTACGCCGGGGTGTACCAGGTGGTGATTGACGACTGTAAACAGCATGGCGCCTACGACCCCACCACCATGGGCAGCGTCTCTAACGTCGGCCTGATGGCGCAGAAGGCGGAAGAGTACGGCTCCCATGACAAAACCTTCCAGATCCCGGCGGACGGGGTGGTCAAGGTTACCGATGACAGCGGCAAGGTGCTGCTGGAACAGGCGGTGGAAACCGGCGATATCTGGCGCATGTGCCAGGCCAAGGACGCGCCGATCCAGGATTGGGTGAAGCTGGCGGTCAACCGCGCCCGCGAATCCAATACCCCGGCCATTTTCTGGTTGGACCCGGGTCGCGCCCATGATGCGCAAATGATCGTCAAGGTGCAGCGTTACCTGAAAGATCACGATCTCAGCGGGCTGGATATCCGCATTATGTCGCCGGAGGAAGCCACCCGTTTCTCCATCGATCGCATCCGCGCCGGTCAGGACACGATTTCCGTCACCGGCAACGTACTGCGCGACTACCTGACCGACCTGTTCCCGATCATGGAGCTGGGCACCAGCGCCAAAATGCTTTCCATCGTGCCGCTGATGAGCGGCGGCGGCCTGTTTGAAACCGGCGCCGGCGGCTCCGCGCCGAAACACGTGCAGCAGTTCCTGCAGGAAAATCATCTGCGCTGGGATTCCCTGGGCGAGTTTCTGGCGCTGGCGGCTTCGCTGGATCATGTGGGTACCTCCCGCGCCAACGCCAAGGCGAAAATCCTGGCGAAGACGCTCGATCAGGCCAACGGCAAGTTCCTGGATACCAACAAGTCGCCGTCGCGCAAAACCGGCGAACTGGATAACCGCGGCAGCCATTTTTATCTGGCGCTTTATTGGGCGCGGGCGCTGGCCGCACAGGACGAAGATACCGCCCTGCGCGATCAGTTCGCCCCGCTGGCCCGCCTCCTGGCCGACAATGAAGATAAAATCGTGAGCGAGTTGAATCAGGTGCAGGGCAAACCGGTGGATATCGGCGGATATTTCCATCCGAACCCCGAGCTGGCCAGCCAGGCCATGCGCCCGAGCGCGACCCTGAACAGCGCGCTTAAAGGCGCGATGATTTAATCCCGGCGGCAGGTATTGCCAGTAATAAAAATCCCGGACACTGGCCCGGGATTTTTTTAGCCGGCAGGGGGCGCTTAGCCCAGTTCGGCGAGTTTTTGCCGCGCCCAGCGCAGGCCGGGCTGATAATCCGCCGGCAGCAGCGATGCCAGATACAGCAAACTGTGGCTGAGGTACTGGCCGTCCGGGTGATTGAGATTCAAATGGCCCACCTTGCGGCCCGGATGCACCTCTTTCTCATACCAATGCAGGTGTACCAGCGGATCCGCCAGCCAATCGGTACTGAGGTCGGTGCCGATCAGGTTCACCATCACCGACGGCGTACTCACGTCCGGTTCCGGCAGGGGCAGGTCCAGAATGGCCCGCAGGTGCAGTTCGAACTGGCTGACCGATGCGCCGTTTTGCGTCCAGTGGCCGCTGTTGTGCACCCTGGGAGCCAGCTCGTTAATCAGCAGGTCATCCCCCACGATAAAGCACTCCATCGCCATGACGCCGACATATTTCAGCTCATGCATAATCGACGACAACATGCTTTCCGCCCGGCGCTGCAAGACGCCGTCCGGCTGCGGCAGCGCCACGCTGGCGCGCAGAATGCCGTCCTGATGCAGATTATGGGTCAGGGGATAAAACACCATATTACCGTCGTAGGCGCGGGCGCCGATCAGCGAGACTTCGCCGGAGAATGCGATCCCCTTTTCCACGATACAGCTGCCGTAGCATTCCTGGGGTAAAGCCGCGTCCTCGCCGGGGGTGAGCCGCCATTGGCCGCGGCCGTCGTAGCCGCCGACGCGGCGTTTGACGACGGCTAAATCGTCAAACGAGGCGAACACCTGCGGCCACTGCGCCGCCGCGCTCAGTTCTTCCCAGGGCGCGGTGGCCAGCCGTAACTCATCCAACAGCTGTTTTTGCGTCAACCGGTCGGCCAGGCGCGGGAAGATATCACGGTTCACAAACGCCTTATGGCGGGCCAGTTCGCGGGTGAGGGGCGTTTGCGGCCAGCGCTCGATTTCCGCGGTGATCACGCTTTGCGCCACGGGCACCGACTCGGGATCGGCATCCAATCCCACCGGAAATACCGCGATACCCAGCGGTTCGCCAGCCTGGCGCAGCATCCGGCCCAACTGCCCATTCCCCAGAATACAAACCGGTTTCATGCGTCCTCCCGCGGGTCGGGATGCGCCAGCACGTCATCGGTTTGCGCCAGGCGCCAGGCAGCCAGTCGCTGGCTTAAGCCGCTGTCATGCAGCGCCAGGATCTGCGCCGCCAGCAGGGCGGCATTCGCCGCGCCGGCTTTGCCAATCGCCAGGGTGCCCACCGGCACTCCCCGGGGCATCTGGACGATGGAATAGAGGCTATCGACGCCGCTCAGCGCCGCGCTTTGCACCGGCACGCCGAGCACCGGCACCAGCGTTTTCGCCGCCAGCATCCCCGGTAAATGGGCCGCGCCGCCCGCGCCGGCGATAATCACCTCGTAACCCGCCGCCGCCGCCTGTTCGGCAAAGCTGAATAATTTATCCGGCGTGCGATGCGCCGAGACGATTTCCGCATGGAAGGCGACTTGCAGCGTGTCGAGAATATCAGCGGCAAATTGCATCGTGGCCCAGTCGCTTTTGGACCCCATGACGATGGCGATTTTTGCCGGGGCAAGATTGGATTGCATGCGCGTAGTTGCTCCTGTGGTATTAACCAACGACAACCCTACCACGCCGGGATGCCGCCTGGGTACCGGGTGACGCCGGATGACGGTACAAGGGAAAGAGGGCGTAGAGCATAGCATGTGAAACGGGAGAGGAAAACGGTTGCGTAGCCTGGGCGGCATAAATCCGGCGCGACAAAAAATGAGTCAGGCGGATAGCGTAGCGCCGGGAATCATCAAAAAGGGAATTCAACCAGTTCGATACTGTCGGGGGTCACTTTAATCATCGATCCCTGTTGATGCCAGGCGCCCAATACCGCGCGGTGGGCCTTGCCGTCGGGGAGGGCGATAGTATGGATTGCCGGACGATGGGTATGGCCGTGAATCATCCATTTCACGCCATGGTGCTGTAACGCCGCTATCACCGCTTGGGGATTAACATCCATAATAACCGCGGATTTGGCGCGATTGGCCCGCTGGCTGCCCGTGCGCATACGTTCGGCGATGCGCAATCTTCTTTTCAGCGGCAGCAGCAGGAACAAGCGCTGCAGCCAGCGCTGATTGACCCGCCGCCGATAACGCTGGTAGGCCCGATCGTCGGTGCACAGGGTATCGCCATGCAAAATAAGAATGGGGCGATCGTATAAAGTGAGCAACTGCTCCTGGGGTAATAACGTCATGCCGCTGGCGCCGGCAAAACGCTTGCCGATGAGGAAGTCACGATTGCCATGGATAAAAAAACAGGGCACCCCTTTGCGGGTGAGCTGCCTTAGCGCCGCGGCTATCTCGGCATGCAGCGGCGACGGATCGTCATCGCCGATCCACAGTTCAAACAGGTCGCCCAGAATATAAAGCGCGTCGGCGTGAACCGCCTGCCGCTGTAAAAAATGCAGAAAACCGGCGGTAATCGCCGGTTCTTGCTGGCTCAGATGAAGATCCGCAATAAACAAGGTTGCCATGGCAACGATTATTCGTCGACGGTCACGCCGGTGATGATGACGTCTTCTTTTGGCACATCCTGATGCGGGCCGCTGTTGCCGGTGGCCACGTTTTTGATTTTGTCCACGACGTCAAGGCCGTCGGTCACTTCCGCGAATACGCAGTAGCCCCAGCCGCTGGCATCCTGTGAACGGAAGTTCAGGAAGTCGTTGTCGACCAGGTTGATAAAGAACTGCGCCGTGGCGGAATGCGGATCGTTGGTACGGGCCATCGCCAGGGTGCCGCGGGTATTTTTTAAACCATTATTGGCTTCGTTCTTCACCGTCGCGCGGGTTTTTTTCTGGGTCATGCCAGGTTCGAAACCGCCGCCCTGGATCATAAAACCATTAATCACGCGATGGAAAATGGTATTATCATAAAAACCTTCACGGCAATAAGTCAGGAAGTTTTCAACGGTTAACGGCGCTTTGTCAGCAAAAGTCTTGATGACGATATCGCCGTGGTTGGTATGAAGAGTGACCATAAATAGTTGTCCTACGAGTCGGGAAATGAGTTGCTCACAATGAGTGATCAAGCAGACTGAATTTATAACATAAGTCCGGAGCAGAGTCAGCATTCGCCGCAGCTTATGCCTATTACCGTCATTGTAACCGGCGGTTTGGTCGCGCGGGGCTCTTTTTACGAACTATTTCGTAAGCATTTTAAATCCCGGCGCCCTGGTCTTGCATTACCGTCCCCGTCGGGGTTCAATACGCTGTTGGAAAATAAGCTGTCTAAACTTGCCGGTATACGCACACGTAACCCCGCTAAACCATGGAATGAATTTCGATGCTGAAGATTTATAATACCCTGACACGACAAAAAGAGGATTTTAAACCTATCCATGCCGGTAAGGTCGGTATTTACGTGTGTGGCGTCACCGTCTATGACCTGTGTCATATCGGCCACGGCCGGACTTTCGTCGCTTTTGATGTCGTCACCCGCTATCTGCGTTTCAAGGGTTACGAGGTGAATTATGTGCGCAATATTACCGATATTGACGACAAAATCATTAATCGCGCCGCTAAAAACCATGAAAGCATCCATCAGCTCACCGAGCGCATGATTAACGAAATGCATCAGGATTTCGACGCCCTGAATATTTTGCGCCCCGACGAAGAACCGCGCGCCACCCGCTACATGGACGACATCGTGGCGATGGTGGAGACGCTGCTGCAAAAAGGACATGCCTACGTGGCCGCCGACGGCGATATTCTGTTTGCCGTTGATAGCGACCCGACCTATGGCGTACTTTCCCGCCAGGACCTGGACCAGCTTCAGGCCGGCGCGCGGGTGGACGTGGGCGATGTTAAACGCAATCCCATGGATTTCGTGCTGTGGAAAATGTCCAAGGAGGGCGAACCCAGCTGGCCGTCCCCCTGGGGCGAAGGGCGCCCGGGCTGGCATATCGAATGTTCGGCCATGAACTGCAAGCAGTTGGGCAGTCATTTTGATATTCACGGTGGGGGATCGGACCTGATGTTTCCCCATCACGAAAACGAAATCGCCCAATCGAGCTGCGCCCACGACGGTCCCTATGTCAATTATTGGATGCATTCGGGCATGGTGATGGTCGATCGGGAAAAAATGTCCAAGTCCCTGGATAACTTTTTTACCGTGCGCGATGTGCTGAAATATTATGATGCGGAAACGGTGCGCTATTTCTTGATGTCCGGCCATTACAGCAGTCAGCTGAACTACAGCGAGGATAACCTCAAACAGGCCAGGTCCTCCCTGGAGCGCCTGTATATCGCGCTGCGCGGCACCGATCCGCTCACCCCGCCGGCGGGCGGCGAAGCGTTCGTGGCCCAGTTCACCGCCGCCATGGACGATGATTTCAATACTCCCGAAGCCTATTCGGTGCTGTTTGAAATGGCCCGCGAAGTGAATCGCCTGAAGGTGGAAAACCCGGCGGCGGCCGTCGGCCTGGCCGCGGCGCTGCGGGATCTGGCTAATGTATTGGGCCTTTTGGCGCAAGATCCTGAACAATTCCTGCAGCACGGCGCGCAGGTGAATGTTGACGAGACCGCCCGGATAGAAGCCTTGATCAAGCAGCGCAATGATGCGCGCCGCAATAAAGAGTGGAAACTGGCGGATGAAGCGCGCGATAAGCTTAACGAGCTGGGCATCGTGCTGGAGGACAGCGCCGAAGGCACCATTTGGCGGCGCGGTTAAGGTAGCTAATACCGCCCGCTTTGCCGGCGGCGAAAACAAGCAGGGCGCGGTATTATCCGCGCCCTGCTTGTTTTGCGCCATAGCGACCCGCGGCCAACGCGGCCCGGCGCCGGCCGTGGCTTATTCGACGACTTTCACCGTCTGGCCCAAAAATTCCACCTGCTGGTCGGCGATGATTTTGCACCGCTTGCGGGTTTCCATTACGCCGTTTACCTTGACCTGCTGACCATAAATCGCGGTTTTTGCCGCCGCGCCGCTGTGACACCAACCCTGAATTTTCAGTAAATCGCACAGTTCAATGTACGGATGGCCATCAAGAGAAAAAGTTTCCATCGTATTCCGCCGTTAAGATGCTATATCGTGAAAGTCTTCACATGCCTGCAAAGTGTTTTGAATCAACGTGGCGACCGTCATCGGACCGACGCCGCCGGGTACCGGGGTAATGTAGGAGGCGCGCTGGGAGGCCACTTCAAAGTTAACGTCGCCCACGACTTTGCCGCTGGGCAGGCGATTAATACCGACATCCAGCACTACCGCACCCGGTTTAATCCATTCGCCGGGAATAAATCCCGGTTTACCGACCGCCACCACCAGCAGATCGGCATATTCAATATGACGCTGTAAATCTTTGGTAAACCGGTGGGTCACGGTGACGGTGCAACCGGCCAGCAGCAACTCCATGCTCATCGGCCGCCCGACGATATTCGACGCGCCCACCACCACGGCATTCACGCCGAACGTCTCTATCTGATAACGTTCGAGCAGGGTAATAATGCCGCGCGGCGTACAGGGCCGCAGCAACGGTGCGCGCTGGCACAGCCGGCCGACGTTATACGGATGGAAACCGTCGACGTCTTTATCCGGGGCGATGCGCTCCAGCACGTTAATGTTATCCATGCCCGCCGGCAGCGGCAGTTGAACCAGAATGCCGTCGATTCGCCAGTCGGCATTCAGGTTATCGATCAGTTCCAGCAGTTCGGCCTCGGTGATCGTACCGGGCAAATGATATGACTGGGACAGAAAACCCACATCCTCGCAGGCCTTGCGTTTATTGGCCACGTAGATTTGCGATGCCGGATCTTCCCCCACCAGCACCACGGCCAGGCCGGGCGCGCGTTTTCCGTTGCTTAAGCGTTGTTGAACCCGCAGCGCCACTTCATCCCTGACCTGCTGGGCAATTGTTTTACCATCAATAAGTTTAGCAACCATCAGAATCGGCAATCCATCATTGTAATAGTGCTGAGATGGGGGGTATTTTGGCAGAAGCGCGGCCCGCTGTCAGGCACTGAATGAAATCCTTTTGTTCAGCTTGCAGCCACTCGGGTGAAAAGCCATTGACTCGACCCGCCCGCTCCGTATAATCCAAACCGCATCAACCGGCAACACCGCCGCCGTGCGCCCTTAGCTCAGTCGGATAGAGCAACGGCCTTCTAAGCCGTAGGTCACTGGTTCGAATCCAGTAGGGCGTACCATTTATATTCAATGGGTTAGGCCTCTTTCTTTTTCTCCACAATATCGCAAAGTGCCAGATTAGTGACATGAATGCCAATCATGCCGTCTAATTTCTTCGCGTGCTCGGTTAGATGGTTAGGTGCTAGATGCGCGTAGCTACGCACCATTTCTATGCTTTTCCATCCGCCCATTTCTTGTAGCGCTGATAGTGGTACCCCTAATTGGATTAACCAACCCGCCCAGGTATGTCGCAAGTCATAAGCGGCAGTAGATGAGGGTGTTAGCTTTGATGATCCCACCAAAGATCTAAGTTTCGGTGAAACGCGCTTTTTTCATGATGCCCCCCGTTGATTATATTTTAACCAGAGAACTCCATTAAGCGGTAAGACTAACTTTAGGGGGGCGACACTACGACGTGATGGCATTGAAGTGAATCACAAAAAAGCCTATCGCATCTATCATGAAAAGGGATTGGCAATACATCGAAGGCGCAGATGCAAAGGGCTACCGGCGGCTTAATTACTAGGGGCAGGTCAGATTAGCGGTGGATGCTTATCTAAATCCTTAAGTCTGGTTTGACGAGAACCCCTAGTGTCAGGATACTTGTCACCCCCATCATAAATCCTAATGGGGCGATGGGGACATTTTATGAAGCGCATTTCACCGGAGCGAAAGGCGGCCACACTGGCTAAACTCCTTCCTCCGTATAACATGACGGTCAGCGCAGTTGCACAAATGGAAGGGATATCGGAAGCTACTTTGTATAATTGGCGTAGTCAGGCTAAAGCAGAGGGGAAACCGGTGCCGGGTGCAGACAAAAACAGCGAACAGTGGCCGGCGCAAGCCCGCTTAGCGGTGATTATCGAGACCGCCACACTCAGTGAGACCGACATTGCGGCGTACTGCCGTAAAAAAGGTCTGTATCCAGAGCAGATCACCCAATGGAAACAGGCTTTTTTACAGGTGCCGCCGGCGGAAGATCGTGCTGCTCTGAAACAGGTCCAGAAAGAAAATAAGCAGTTAAAAAAGGAACTGATCCGTAAGGAAAAAGCCCTGGCGGAGGCGGCAGCGATACTGGTGTTGCGAAAGCGGTTGCGGGACTACTACGGGGAAACGGACGAGGACGACTGACGCCCGTAACCGAACGCCAAACGCTCATCGGCTATGTCCGTGAGGCGACGGACAGTGGTGCCAGGTTGTTGGTAGCGCTCAGGGAAATCAGCCTGAGCGAACGGACTTGGCGACGGTGGCATCAGCGTGTGGAAGACGGTCGGCCGAGCGCTATCAGACCCGTGCCCGGCAACCGGCTCACAGCAGAGGAAGAGCAGCAGATACTGGCGGTGTGTCATCGACCGGACTATGCCAGCTTACCGCCGTCTCAAATAGTCCCGCGCCTGGCGGATGAGGGGATTTATCTGGCCAGCGAATCGTCTTTTTACCGTGTGCTGCGGCGCCACGGCGAGGTCCATCGCCGTGGGCGACAACAGACCAGTCACCAGGCCCGTCCCGTGACAACCTGGAAAGCGACGGGGCCGAATCAGGTCTACACCTGGGATATTACCTGGCTGCCGTCGGTGGTGAAAGGTCGCTGGTATTACCTGTATCTGGTGGAAGATATCTTCAGCCGGAAAATCGTGGGTGATGAAGTCCATGAGGAAGAAAGCGGTGAGTGGGCAGCGGCATTGATGGAGCGCACGGTGCTGGGTGAGCACTGTTACCGGCAACCGCTAGTGTTGCATGCGGACAATGGCGCGGCGATGAAGTCCCAGACGCTGAAAGCCAAGTTGGAAGAGTTAAAAATCACGCCATCGCACA
>JAATFX010000098.1 GCA_015654925.1 Enterobacterales bacterium
CGTGCGTCTCGAACAGGCGGGCTGGGCCAGGTTATTCGCTACCCAATGGCTGCTGGGTCCGCGTGAATTCGCCACGGTTAACGGCGCCGGACCGGATATCAAGCGCCCCTGGGGCTTTATGGCGCTGTGGGAATGGAACGATGCCTGGTGCGAAGCCACGGCGGGCGAGCGCGCGGAGTATGACGCCGAATGCGACGTGGCATTCAAGGGCGACCTGGCGCTGAATATCAATATCGCCGGCCGCCACCGGCTCGACTGGGCCCACAGCTGGCATCATTTGGGGATCTGGGAGGTTGACGGTTTAGACACCGTCGCGCGCGCCATCACCGGCCATCAGGAGGCCGCGGATTTTAAATTCACCACATCACGCCACGTCGCCGGCAAGGTTCGTCCGCTGGCCGACCTGCTGTTGCCCGTTACCGTCTAAGGAGACCCCATGTCAGAAAGTATTTGGCTTCATTATGCCCGCCCGCGTCCGCATTGGTATTTGCTGACCGCCGCCGAACAGCGGGAAAAACAGGCGCGCTGGGATGCGCTGTCACGCCGGGCCGCCGTGGAAGGCGCGCATTTTGTGGGCCGGTACCATATCCGCGGCCAGCATGATTTCGAAACCGTCGACGTATGGACCTTCCCGGACGCGCAGGCCGCCTTTGATTATTGGTCCGGCCTGACGGCTGCGGCCTACAACCAGTGGTTCGCATTCGCCAACAATATTGGCCTGGGATTGGAAAAACAGGACGTGGAAAAACAGGCAGCGGAGATACGGGACCATGACAATTCCGGTACTTGAAGCCACGGGCATCAGCCGCCATTTTGGCGGCGTCAGGGCGTTGGAGCACGTTGATTTCCGGGTATATCCCGGCGAAATCTGCGCCCTGATCGGCGACAACGGCGCGGGGAAATCAACCCTGGTGAAAATTCTTTCCGGCGCCGATAAGCCTGACGGCGGCGTCATCAAAATCGACGGCCGGGACGTTGGTTTCGATTCGCCGGGCGCGGCGCAGGCCAGCGGCATCTCCACGGTGTATCAGGATCTGGCGCTGGCACCGGAATTGACGCCGGTCGATAACCTGTTTTTGGGCCGCGAGGAAGTGCGCAGCGGCCTGCTGGGCAGGCTGGGGGTGTTAAATCGTCCCGCGATGCGCCGCAAGTCGGTGGCGCAATTTGCCCGCCTGGGGGTCAATTTACGCTCGTTATCGGTGCCGATTTCCTCCCTTTCCGGCGGGCAGCGGCAATCCGTGGCCATTGCCCGCGCCGCCATGTGGGCCGGACGGGTGATTTTTATGGACGAACCCACGGCCGCGCTCGGCGTAATCCAGACCGAACGGGTGCTGCAATTGATTCGGCAGGTGCGCGACGCCGGACTGGCGGTGGTGTTAATCAGCCACAATATGCCGCAGGTACTGGAAGTCGCCGATCGGGTCGAGGTGCTGCGGCTGGGGAAAAGCGTGGCGCAGATGCCGACCAAAGGCTTGCGGGTGGAGGACTTGGTCTCGGCGATGACTAGCGGTACTTATAGCCGCGCGGAGGTGATGCCATGAATAACATCCTGCCTGATAACCGCGGCCAACGGCAGGAACAGCCGGCTACGCCGCGCGATATGCTGGCCAGGCTGATAGGCGGCGGTTGGATATTTATCCTGCTGATCGCGCTGATTGCGCTGTTCGGCATTCTGCGTCCCGAGCAGTTCGGCTCCGCCTATAACCTGTCGCAAATCGCCATTAACGCCGCCATCCTGCTGGTGCTTTCGGTTGGGCAGACCTACGTCATTATCGCCGCCGGGATTGATTTATCCGTGGGGGCGGTGCTGGTGTTTTCTTCGGTGGTGTCCGCGCAGTTCATGCTGTACCTGACCGGCAGCGCGGGCAATACCTTCGGCACCACCGACGCCGGCTGGGGCGTAATCGCCGCGGGCAGCCTGGTGGCCATAGTGACAGGGTCACTTTGGGGCGCGCTGAACGGTTTTCTGGTCGCGGTGGCGAAAATCCCGGCGCTGATCGTCACGCTGGGCACCTTTGGCATGGCGCTCGGACTGGCGCAGGTGCTATCGGGCGGCATTGATGTGCGCGCCATGCCGGAACGGCTGGTCGATACGGTCGGCAGCGGCGATATCGCCGGCATTCCCATGCTGGTCATCATCGCCGTGGCGGTGCTGATAATCGCCGCTTTCTTTTTGCATCTGACCCGCTTCGGCCTGCATGTTTTTGCCGTCGGTTCCAATCTGGAAGCGCTGCGGCGCGCGGGGATCGGCGTGCGGTCGCGCCTGATCGCCATTTATATGATTTCCGGCGCGCTGGCCGGCGTGGCCGCCGTGATGTCC
>JAATFX010000088.1 GCA_015654925.1 Enterobacterales bacterium
AACCAAGTATGCTGTGGAAGGATTCTCTGAAGCGTTGTCTCTGGAGGTCGCCGCTCTGGGTATCCATGTGACGATTGTCGGACCAGGACGTTTTCGGACCGACTGGGCCGGTCGATCAATAATCGAATCCGGAACGATTATTGACGAATACGTTAATACGACAGGAAAGCGCCGGGAGCAATTGCGCGCCTCCTCCGGAACCCAGCCGGGCGATCCATCACGCGGAGCGGCGGCTATTATCAAGGCGACGGAAGCTGCTCAGCCACCGTTACGGCTTCCACTTGGCACCGATGCCTATCAACTTATACTGGCCAAACTTGATGCCATGCGAAAAGATGTTGAAAAGTGGAAGGAACTGACTGTCAGTACCGACTTTCCTGAAAAATGATGCCAGCAACGCCAGACTGGTCAATGAACGCTCTGGGACAGGCCACCTCCGGGTGCGCCTGCTCCTGGACGAGAATGATGTCTGTCTTTGTCAAACCTCATTAAAAATACGGAGAGTCAGACTAGCCGTCCAGCAGAGCCGCTCAAGGAAACTTAAGCGGCTTTTTTTGCTACAGGGGGTGTTTGGCAGGTTAAAGCGAAAAATACCGCGCAATATCCGTAAGCAGCCCTGGATAGGAGGGATGCCAGCCGACGCGCTGCCGGGTCTGCGTACCTGATGCCAGCATATCCATCTGCGCGAACATCAACAGCCAGCCAAAATGGTCATTAGCGGTTTCAGACGAGAGGCTGACCAGCGGGACACCCAGGCCCACGCTAATCGCTTGCGCGATATCACGAAGAGGGATGCCTTCTTCCGCTACCGCATGGATGAGTAATACAAGGGGAATTTCTTTTTTTCTTCGATTAGCATGATTACCCCGGCCCTGCCGCTGGAGCGTCTGCCTGAGCTTCTGGGAAATATTGAAGGTTATCAGCAAGGCCGGGAACTAACCCGGCTGGCGGTACTGCTCACCCCGCACTTGTTTATTCGCTCCAACTTGATGAATTTATCCGCGAGGTTTTTGGTGGACGCGCGCAATAATCCCAAATCGCTGCCAACCGCCACGCAGGTTGCCCCCATATCTAAATACCGGAGGGCATCGGCCTCAACCGGCGCAAGGATGCCCGCAGCTTTATTATGCGCCTTGGCTACATCAAAAACATATTGAATAACCTTCTGCATCTCAGGATGTTTGAGATCTGAAAAATAGCCTAAATTGGCGGACAAATCACTCGGCCCGATAAACAAAACGTCAATTCCCTCTACGGCGGCTATTTTCTCGGCATTATCAATGCTGGTCTGGCTTTCTATCTGCGCCATAACACAAATATTATCATTGATTTTTTCAAAGTAATCAGAAACGGTGCCGAATTTATTATTCCGTTGTGAAAGCGAGATACCCCTGATACCCTCTGGTGGATAGCGGGTAGCAGCAACAGCTTTGACGGCATCTGCCTCGCTGTCAATAAAAGGTATCAGGAAATTAGAAAAACCAATATCCAGTAAGCGCTTAATGACCACCGTATCGTTCCATTCGGGCCTGACGACCGCGGCGCTGGTGCTGTCCTTTAACGCCATTAATTGGGGAATAAAGGTCATTATGTCATTACAAGCGTGTTCACCATCCAGCAACAGCCAATTAAAACCGGCGTATTATCCCAACACTTCCGTGGTAATGGGACTGCCCAGGGAGGACCAGCAGCCAATTTGTTTTTCCCGGGAGAGGATCTTTTTCCTGAATTCATTTAAACATGGGGTATTCATTTCTATTTCACCTTACGCGAGTATCGATAGTGGATTCTTTACCATTCGTTTTCAACCAGAAATCATGGCAACCTGGTGGAAATCTTATAAATAAGATTAGCGTTTATTGACAAAGTGCCCGGTCGGGACAGCATGCCGTCAGTATATTCAACGATGCCAATCCCTCTTCGGCTCTGCCTCTGGGCCGATATTCCAGGGCAATGGGATCCCGGTACCCAATTTTTTCCAAAGCGCCAATAACTGCCCGATAGTCGACCTCTCCTTCATCGGGTTCATGACGGGAAGGAACGGCGGCTATCTGGACATGGCCGATAATATCGGCATATTGTTCAATTCGCTTGATCAAATCTCCTTCCATGATCTGGATATGATAAACATCAAACAGCAGCTTGACATTTTCCGCATCAATTTCATCAATCAGCCGTGCAACAATATCGCTATGGGAAATAAGATAATCAGGCATATCGCGCTGGTTTATAGGCTCTAATAATAGGGTGATGTTGCCGGCTTTCGCCTGCGGCACAATGCCGCGGATGTTTTTTACCAGCGTCGTTAACGCCGCGCCCCGGCGATGGGGATTGATTATGCCCGCGGTAATATGGATTTTTTTAACGCCCAGCGCCATGGCATAGGTATAGGCAGAGTGCCAATGCTCCTGGAAGATCGCTTCCTTTCCAGGGACGCCCGCGAAACCGAACTCGCCATGGGACCAATTGCCGATTGGCGTATTGATGCTGGCGATGGCGACCCCGGCCTCTTTCAGCAATAACTTGAGTTCATCCACGGGAATATTATAGGGGTCCGGACATTCGACGATATCGAAACCACTGTTCTTTGCCGCGGCAAACCGTTGGGATAAAGGATATTCGGTAAATAAAAAGCCAATATTCGGATAAAACATTCCCCCTCCCTTTTTAATTAATCTAAGAACTGATAATCATAAAAATGACCAATGCCCGGCACCGCCGGGCTTTACCGCCTCCCTCTTACAGGGTCGGCATATTGAATTCCGCCTTGGTATGCTCTTTAGGCCAGCGGGATGTTACCGTCTTGAGCTTGGTATAGAACCGGACTCCTTCAGGCCCGTGCATATGATGATCGCCAAACAGCGAAGCCTTCCAGCCACCAAAGCTGTGGAAGGCCATCGGCACGGGAAGCGGAATATTAATCCCCACCATGCCCGTTTGCACCGCGTGCTCGAATTCATCCGCCGCCCTGCCTGAATCAGTGAAAATACTCGCGCCGTTACCGAATTCATGTTCGTTGATCAAGCGGAGCCCTTCCTCAAAGCTGCTCACCCGGACGACGGCCAATACCGGCCCGAAGATTTCCTCCTTATAGATCCGCATGGAGCTATCAACCCGATCAAACAGGGTAGGACCAACAAAAAATCCCTTCTCATAGCCGGCAAGGGTGAAATCCCGGCCGTCCACCAACAATTGCGCGCCTTCCTCAACGCCGGCGGTGATATAGCCCTTGACTTTTTCCTGATGCTCAGCAGAGACCAGCGGTCCCATTTCCGCCTGGTTATCGTTGCCGACGCCGACCTTCAAAGTCGCTATTCTGTTCTGTAATTTTTGACCAAGCCGATCGGCGACATCATCCCCTACCACCACCGCGACCGAAATCGCCATGCAGCGTTCTCCCGCCGAGCCATAGGCTGCGCCGATGAGGGCTTCTACGGTCACATCCAGGTCGGCGTCAGGCATCACCAGCATATGATTTTTCGCGCCGCCCAGAGCCTGGACACGCTTGCCGCGGGCGCATCCCCGTTCATAGATGTAGTGCGCAATCGGCGTGGAGCCGACAAAGCTTATCGCCGCCACATCGGGGTGGAAAAGTAATCCATCCACTGCCATTTTATCCCCTTGCAGCACGTTAAAAACCCCATCAGGTAGCCCCGCCTCCTTGAGTAACGCAGCAATCAGCAAGGATGCGGAGGGGTCCCGCTCAGAAGGTTTTAGAATAAAAGCATTGCCGCAGGTCAGCGCCATCGGGATCATCCACAACGGCACCATGGCCGGAAAATTAAACGGCGTAATCCCGGCGACCACGCCTAGGGGCTGCCGCAGACTATGGCAATTGACGCCGGTACCGGCCTGGGCCGAATATTCTCCCTTGAGAACCTGGGGTATGCCGCAGGCGAATTCCACTACCTCGATACCTCTTATCAATTCGCCCTTGGCATCCGAGACCGTTTTACCGTGTTCCAGAGAGATGGTTTCCGCTATTTTATTGGCGTTTTTTTCCAGTAATTCCTTAAAGCGAAACATAACCCGCGCGCGGCGCAGCGGCGTGGTGTGCGCCCAGCCAGGAAATGCGGCTTTAGCCGCGTTTACTACGGCATCAATATCCTGCTGCCCCGCCAGGACGACTTCGCCGCTTTGAATACCCAGGGCCGGGTTATACACTGGCTTGGTTTGCTGGGAATAACCGGCGAAATAATTTCCCTGGATAAAATGTGTAATGTTTTTTATTAATCATCTCCCGCGCAAGTCGGCTATATAAAATTAACCTATCGGTTTATATCGACGTTGCACATTTAAAGTAAAAAAGGTTTAAATAAAACGTGTTTATATCAAACTACATTTACCTGCTTGCGCCGGTATTCATTCATGGAGATTTCAATGCCGGGATCATATTTGCAGTAATCCCGGCTTGTGAAAGAGATTATTCACTCCGTACGGTTTATTGGATCGGCGGTTCAGGTATTTTACCTTTTTCCCCGGCGATGGTTTCCAGGAAGTCGAAATCACACCCATCGTCCGCCTGGCTGACATGCTCAGTGAACATTTTGCCATATCCGCGGGGATAATAAGGCGCGGGTTGTACCCATTCCACCCGACGACGATTCATTTCATCTTGCGAAATCAGCAAGTTAAGCTGCCGTTTAGAGACACTCAATTCCACCAGATCGCCGCTTTTTACAAAGGCCAGCGGCCCACCAATAAACGATTCAGGCGAAATATGAACCACACAGGAACCGAAGCTGGTACCACTCATTCTTGAATCTGAAATCCGGACGATATCCCGGATGCCCTGCTCAAGTAACTTTTTGGGAATGGGGATTTGTCCCCATTCCGGAAACCCCGGCGCCCCCAACGGGCCGGCATTTTTCAGCGCCAGTACCGAATCTTTATCCACGTCCAACTCGGGATCATCAATACGGCTTTGCAGGTCCGAGACATTTTCAAATACCACGGCCTTACCGATATGTTCCCTTAGGCCGGGGTCGGCGGCATGGATTTTGAGCACTGCGCTGTTGGGCGCCAGATTGCCCCGCAGAATAACCAGACTGCCTAATTCGCCCAAAGGCTGATCCAGGGGGAGAATCACATCATTATTATAAACTTCAGCGCCCTTGATATTCTCGCCGATGGTTTTACCCGAAACAGTCAGCGCGGAGCCATCGATCAGGTCCCCCATCCTGGCCTATAAGGCGGTTAAGCCACCGGCATAATAAAAGTCTTCCATCAAATACTTGCCGGCCGGGCGGATATTGGCCAAATGGGGAACCTTCTGGGCGATTTCGTCAAAACGCTCCACCGTCAACGGAATACCCGCGCGTCTGGCCATCGCGATGACATGCACTACCGAGTTGGTGGAACCGCCCAGCGCCAGCGCGGTGGCGGGGGCGGTGGCATTATCAAACGAGGCGGCGCTCAGGAAATCCGAGGGTTTCAAATCCTGCCAGACCATGTCGACGATGCGGCGCCCGGTTCTTTCCGCCATGATCGCATGGCGGGAATCCGGCGCGACGATGGATGACGCGCCGGGCAGGCAAAAGCCCATGGCATCCGCCATACTCATCATGGTCGGCGCCGTCCCCATGGTCATGCAGGTTCCGGCTGAACGGGAGATGCCGTTTTCCACTTCTTCCAACTGCTTTTCGTTGTATTCGCCCGCCTTGTATTTATACCAAGAGGCGAACAGATCGGTGCCGGATCCCAGCGTTTTACCTTTATTATCCCCACGTAGCGAGGGGCCGGCGGGGAAATAGATAGCCGGGATATTCATGGAGATAGCCCCCATGATGAGCCCTGGCGTGGTTTTATCGCAGCCGCCCATGAGCACCACGCCGTCGATGGGATGAGAGCGCAGCAGCTCCTCCGTTTCAATGGCCAGGAGATTCCGATACAGCATCGCCGCCGGACGCACGTAGGGTTCGCCCAAAGACATGGCGGGCAGTTCGATGGGAAATCCGCCGGCTTGCAGAATGCCCCGTTTGATTTGTTCGGCGCGTTCTTTGAAATGCGTGTGGCAAGGGTTGATTTCGCTCCAGGTATTAATCAACCCGATAACGGGTTTACCCATATAATCTTCCCTGGCGTAACCTTGTTGCGCCATTCTGGCGCGGTGTCCCAGTGAACGAAACACCGGGGCGCCAAACCAGCGATAGCTGCGTAAGGATTCGGGACTCATTTTTTATCAATTGACATAAGATCCTCGTCTAACTTTGTATCGTTTACATCAAGCCATATTGTTCATATGAACCACGATTTGCTCTGTATTACCTATCCGTACCCAACCCGCTCGCTTTTATAATCCTTATTGAGTTGATAAACTCTTTCAGTCAAATGTCACTCGTTTAATTTCACCCACCAGGAATAAATAAGAGAAGATGGTTAATACGGCAAAGAACGAAACATACATCAATGCGCCATGGAAAGAGCCGGTGGCCGCGACGATATAGCCGATAATGATTGGCGTGACAATCCCGGCGATATTGCCGATGGTATTGAATAGCCCGCCGCTCAGCCCGATAGCCTCTTTAGGCGAAGTATCGGCCACCACAGCCCAGCCCAGCGCGCCAAATCCTTTACCGAAGAACGCTAATGACATAAAGAAAATGACCACACCCACCGAGTCGACATAATTGCAGACCAGCATCGACATTGAACATAACATACCCAATATGATGGGCGTCTTACGGGCCAGCGAGAGCGAATGGCCTTGTTTGATGAGGTAATCGGACACGACGCCCCCCAGCACCCCGCCGGCAAACCCGCACAACGCCGGCAGGGATGCGGCAAAACCCGCGCCCAATACCGTCATATGCCGCTCTTTGATAAGATAAACCGGGAACCAGGAGATAAAAAACCATGTCAGGGTCGAAATGCAAAATTGACCTATGTTGACACCGACCAGCAGTTTTTATACGACAAGATAGCGAACGAATCCATTCCTCTTTGAATTTATCTGCTCTGTGATATCGATCATACTTGTACTCCAAAATCGGATTGAATAGCATTATTTGCCAGTTATAAGGCAGTCACAGCCTTATAAATCATTTTTATAATAGTGACTACTGTATATCCACTTTCGCTGGATTATTTTACTCACCCTTGCAATATCCTTGTCTCTATCCTAGATACTTAAAATTTTTTTCATACATAAAATTTTTAAAATATACGGATAAACTGTACTGCGACTTTTATCCATACAGTTAATGACAGAGATGGCGCAAGCAAAAATATATATTCGTTCTTACTTTGCTTTTGTCGCCTTCAACTGCGTATCTGACTAAATAGGTGGCTTATGAATACATTCTTATCACTGTCTCTTGATAAACAATCGTCAATAACTCTGGTCGAACAGCTTATGCAAGCTTTTCAACTTGCCATACGATCCCGTAATTTCCCCCCCGGCGGCAAATTACCCTCGATCCGCGGATGCGCGAAAATGTGCCAGGTCAGTGCTTCAACTGTCGTGATAGTCTATGAACAATTGATTGCGGATGGCTTAATTAAATCACTGCCCGGTTCGGGTTTCTTTGTGGTCGACAAACCCCTTAATTATGCAAGTGTTCCCAAAAAAATAAAAAAAGCCATGGATTTCCCTGTTGACGATTATTGGTTATTGACCAATGTGTATCATTCATTCACCACCTATAACCACTTTGGCTGCGGCTGGCTACCATCGGATTGGTATCCGAATAAAGAACAATCCAGCGCTTTGCGAGCCGTGGCGAGGCAAAATTTTTCCGCCAACGGCTATGGCGAACCGCAGGGCTATTTACCTTTGCGGGACTATTCAAGTAGTTATCTGACCGAACGGTCCCTCTATGTAACGATCGATAACATCCTGCTGACCCAGGGAGCCAGCCGGGCGCTTGACGCCATCTCCTCTGCCTTTCTAACCAGCGGCGATACGGTGCTGGTGGATGAGCCTGGATATTGTAATTTTCTTTCATCGCTGCTGATGAAAGGTGTCAATGCAATAGGCGTACCCTGGACAGACACCGGTCCGGACACCACCGCCATGGCCAGAATTTTGAGCAGGCATAAACCAAAACTTTATTTTACCAATCCATGGCTGCATAATCCGACCGGCACCTGCATAAACCTGAACGTCGCCCATCAGGTGCTGAAGCTGACGGAACAGCATGGGGTCAGAATCGTCGAGGATCATGTTTCCGGCGATCTAATGCCGCCCAACAGTTTAACTTTGGCGTCGCTTGGCGGGCTCGAACAGGTCATCCATATCGGCAGCTTCTCTAAAACACTGTCACCCAGTTTGCGGGTCGGCTATGTGGTGGCCAATAGCGCCACCATTAAAAAATTGACTCAATACTCAATATAAGATGATGGGGGGACTGACCTCGTCTGAATTAGCCGAGCGCGTGGTGCTGAGCATTTTAAAAGAAGGTCATTATCATAAGTTTCTGGATAAATTGCGTTCAAAACTGGCGCAGGCGCAGTCGGAAACGGGGCAATTTTTGCGTGATATCGGCTGGGAACTATTTACTCAGCCAAAGAATGGTTTTTATCTTTACGCCAAACCCCAGGGTTCCCACTTTGATTCACAGAAGCTGGCGAAGCGGGCCAGAGAGGAAGGATTGCTGTTTGCGCCGGGTTATCTCTTCCATCCCCAGCATATTTGCAGTCCGTGGACCCGTTTCAATGTGTCTTACTCTTTCACCCGAAAAAGTATTCTTTTACCTTTTTTACAAAGCAACAGCTGTAAAGAAATTTATAGTGGCATCAAGAGATTTTAGACCAGGGCCTTCGGTCAATTCCTTCCGGCTTTCCTAACCATCAGGCGAGGGTGCCGGCAAGAAACTTGACTTTCGCCTGATACAATATGTATGAAGCGGTCAATGGTAATCCCTCCGGTCTTAGTATCTCTACCAATAAGGATTTCCGGACAGTTGTTGCCTTGCGTAAATAACTGGCGGCATATGCCCGAATGACTATTAACGGTACGACGCACCATTCACGCTTCTACCGCATATTGCAACGCTTCGCAGACGTCACTGGGCGCAATGACAACCGTGTCGGTTATCGGGAGGTGAAGGTATGTAATACCGGCAGGGCGATGATATAAACCGCTTCGGTTAGCGACGCGCGAACCGGCAATATATAAGACTTCTAAATAGCTAGTTAGGGCAGACGGATGAAACCGTCCGTCACGTTGTCTATAAAAGCCTGTCGCAAAAATGCGGTAAACAACGTGACTGCCCTTGGCACCTGAGACGCCCAGGGACGAACAAGATAAAGGTTTGCAGCGAACGCCCCCACCGAACGCCAGCCAGGCAAAAGTTGGATTAACCGCCCTTCACTCAGCGCTGGACCCGCGCTGAAATCCGGTAATAGCGCGATACCCATGCCGGACAGCGCTGCGTCGCGTATGGATTCGCTATTATTGGTAGCGAATGCCCCGCTGACCGCCATGACGACTTCTGTCGATGTGGGTGCCGCGTTGTCCTCATTCTGAAACGTCCAGCGGGGAAGTTCCAACCCTCGCGGGTAATACAGACATTGATGCTCGGCCAGCTCCGCCGGGGATGCGGGCTCTCCGTGTTGTTGCAAATAGAGGGGTGAGGCCACCACCACCGAACGGGTGGCGCAAAGCTTCAGGGCGACATGGGTTTCGGGCAACGTATCGCTATGACGAATAGCGAGATCAAACCCCTCCGAGGCTAGCGAAACCAGCCGGTCCGTCACTTCAAGTTGTATCAGCACCTCCGGATGCTGCCGTAGAAATTCCATGATATGCGGCAGCAGTTGTTGGCGAGCAAAGGCCACTGGCGCGGTAATCCGAACCCGGCCCCGCAGCGGCTCCGCTGAATCCCTTACCCCAATAAAGCTGCGGGTGATTTGCGCGAACGGCTCGCGTATTTCCTCCACCAGTTTTTGCCCGGCGTCAGTCAATTGCATACTACGGGTGGTACGGCGTACCAGAGGGACGCCGGCCAACTGCTCAAGTTCCTTGATTTTCTGGCTCATGGCCGCTTTGCTGACCTCGAGCCGCTCCGCTGCGCGGGTGAAACTGCCTTGTTCCGCCAGCACCGAAAGCCAATACAGGTGTATCCATAACACATCGTTGGCGAGTGTTTTCATGACCATTGTTCACCATAATAAATAATCATTTCAAGCGTAGCGCTTTTTCATACCTAGGAACTACTATACGATGGCCCTGTAAATTTATTGCCACCGAGCGGCAACCTGTAAAATGCACACACTGGAGATGATTATGCCATTGTTAATATTTGATGTTATCAAAGGACGGAGTGAAGCGGAATTAAAAACATTGCTCGATTCGGCTCATCGTGCGGTATTAACTGCGTTTAAAGTACCGGTACGCGATCGCTATCAGATTGTTCATGAAAATAACAGTAGCCATATGATCATTGAGGACACCGGTCTGGGACTGCGGCGCACGACCAATCTTGTGGTGATCAGGGTTATAACAAGCCCACGGGATGACAGCCGCAAACAAGTGTTCATGCATGAATTATGCCGCGAATTAAAAGAGAATTGCGGTATCGAAAGTAGCGATGTGATGATTTCTTTCATTACTAATACAGCCGCCGACTGGAGTTTTGGCAACGGCGTCGCCCAATATGTCACTGGCGATCTGTAGCTCTGACGCCCTTTGGCAATATGCGAAATAAAACGAAATAGCGGTCAGAAGAATGATATTAAATTACGGTTTGCGTCCGAACACGTCTGAATTGATGATGGATATGGCTTACACTCAAAGACAACATCAGTGTTTGGGACAGGCGCATGGACGATGGCTGCGGGCGGAACCTATCTATTTGTACCTCGCGTATCACGAAACACATCGCTACATGCGGCAACGCCTTTGCCAGACCATTGCGCATACCCGACAGGATTAGCGTATCGCGCTGGCAAACTCAGCATTGCTCATCAGGTTTTGCCAGGACTCTTCAACGCTATGGGGAATATCAATGTGGCTGATGAACCCCGTACCTTGTGGCCCATATCCGTCAGGCGCATCACGAAGTCGTCTAACTTCACCCATTATCATCGAAACGTAACGCTCCAGAGTCCAGAGTTTTGACGGATTATTGGCACCTTTGATAACAGGATTGCCGCCGTCTAAGACAAGTTGAGGAGTGAAGACCGGCCAACTGATAAAATGTGTTTTAAACCCTGCTTTTCTCCATTCGTATTCGAAGGTAGCGGTGGTTCTCCTCTGCATTAACGGATCTTGAATTAACACTATCCGTTCAGGAAATATTGTACGCTTCTGCAATGTTTTGAGGCTGAACGCCGCGTTTTCACCACAATTGCGTGAGCGATCTTCTATCAACAATTTTTCTCGATCGATACCAAATGCCTGAACCGCCACCTCGGCCAGCATCCCAGCTTCACTCTCGGGGATGATTTGTATTGTTCCATAGCGTGGGCTGGTACTCAAAGCGTCTTTCAGCAAAACGGTAGAATGCCCGATGCCACCGCTGAGCAGCATGTGCATCCCGGTTTTCGCTACGTATTCAAACGCACCTTCGATATTCGGCAGGATGGCATGTCCGGCAAGTATTGCCATATCCGCCTGCAGGGTATCGGTACAGCTTACGTCATTGCTGGCAAGCCATGATGCAAGGATGTTGAGGTTATCAATTTCATGTTCAGCCAGCTTCATACGGGTCCTCTATGTTTTGATTACTGATGGCATTATGCATTACTTATGCAATATACAGGCATAACAGAATACATGCCTGTTTGGCGACCGAGGCTCCGGGGATAAACATGAAATGCAACCTTAACGGGAAAAATGGGCCCTGGCATGGTTTCATCCGGGGAAGCGCTAACCAGGGACTATCCGCGATACTCAGGGATAGTGGGCGAAACCAAAATAGCGCCGGAAGCCGATGGACCGCACAATGCAACCATCCCACCTGACTGAATTTCACCATTCACGCCACCTAATGCTTGTTCAGTTTGAGCTCCCGGCCTGTAGTTTTCTTTAATGTTCAAAAATGACGACACAGCCATTCCCCTTTTAGATGCATGAATTAATGGCATTCAATCTAAGGAATATCGTAACCAAAAACTACACGAAGTGACGAACCGCCATATTCGGCGATGAAAGGTAATATCGTGGGATAAATTGAAACGTTGAGTACGGCAGCATTCAATCAAAGGGGAGCGTCGCATCGCTTAAAATCAACTGACGATAGATGTCGACCATATTTAAACTGGTTGCCATTTCCGGCAAAGCAGTGGATGCCCGCCGCCACGGCGCCCATCATGTCGTTTCGACACCGGCAATCTTGTTCCGCATTGGGCAGGGTGGGAAATCAGTAGGCCATTCCCTCGCCGAATGCCCCTTCCACCAAGCATATCCGCGCGGCGAAACCGGCGCCCTGGCGCAGGCTTTCCGCCAGCGTGTCGCCAGCGGCATGGGCCAGCAGGAACGCGGTGATAAAAGCGTCTCCGGCGCCAAGGGTATCCACCGGAGTGATGAACTCCGGCGCCTGGCTGAGCCAGCGGCTGCCGTCGAACAGCAAAGCGCCCTCGGCTCCGCGAGTGGCGATCGGCAGGCGGCAGCCCGCATGCCGGGCCGCTGCAAGCAGTTCTCGGGTTTCCTCAAGGCTGCGATCGGCGCAGGAGAAAAAGCCGTAATCCAGCCAGCAACACAGCGGCAATACCCGCTCAATGTCAAAATCATCTGAAAAATCATAGGATAAACGGCCAGGGAGCATGCCAAGCGCCGGCAGCAGCGCATCGGCATAGCTGTAGGCGCTGGTATGCAGCAGCGTAAACTGGCCTAGCCAGGGCATATCGTCCAGGGCAAAATCCATTGATATTTTCTGACGAATACCGCCTGCGTTAGAGTCCAGGAATCGGCGCTCCCCCTGTTCGATGGTCAGGCTGGCATGGCCATTTTCCCCCGGGGCCACCAGGCAGTGGGAAATGTCCACGCCTCTTGCCGCCAGCACGCGGCGGATATGCTCCGCCGCCCGATCGTCGCCAAACACGCCCAGATAGGCGGCCTTGGCCGACAACAACCGGGCGTATACGCTGAAGTTAAGCGCATTTCCCCCCGGATAGCCGATGCCGGTATGGGTATATCGGTCGATCACATTATCGCCAAGTCCGAGTACTTTCATCTAGTCGTCCCTCAGTAAGGCACCTGTCCCATATACCGCCGCGTCTCCAACGGGTGCTGACGCTCCTTGGCCAACGCGGCACGGTATTCGCACATCACGCTGTAAAACAGTATCGGGTTAAAATATTCCACCACGCTTACCGGCACTACGCCCAGGCCCAGCTCCCTGGCATCGATAATTTCCACCTTATCGCCATACTGGCGCAGGAAGCCATGCGCCCGTTCGTCCAGCGCCCGGGTGCGGCCTTCATTCATCATCAGAATCCAAGGAGTATTGGCGTCGGTCACTTCAAACGGACCGTGGAAATACTCGCCGCTATGGATGGCTGCCGCGTTAAGCCGCTGCATTTCCATCAGCGAACAGATGGCAAATCCATAGGCATGGCCGTAGGACGCTCCGCTGGAAAGAATATAAAAAAGCGACTCCTGCGCATAGCGTTTCGCAAACGCCGCGCTGCGCGCCTGGACCTGACGGCGGGCCCGGGCGATGACCCCGTCAATCTGTTCCATTCCGGCCAGGAAATCGGTATAGCCGTCGAAGCCTTCGGTCTGGCGCAACGCCTCGACGCACAGGCTCAGAATCAGAGCCATCGGATTATTGATAACCTGGCTGTCGTCGCCCCAGGCATACAGCAGGTTGCTATCTGAAAAATCGATAAGGCCTGCGCGCTCATTATGCGTCAGGGTGACGGTGGCGCTGCCCCGGCGTCGGGCCAGTTCCGCCGCCGCCACCGACTCGGGGGTGTCGCCGCCGTGGGAGCAGACAATCGTCAGCGATTGCTTGCCCAGCGTCTTCGGCGCGGCATGGGCAAACTCGTTGGCGGTCATCATATAGCTGTGGAGGGTGGCCGATTCGCTATTAAGGAAATAATTAGCCGGATACATATCCACCAGTGAACCGCCGCAGGCCACCAGGAACACCTGATGCAGCCCGCCCTGCGGGCGGAAACGCTGTTCAATAAGGGAAGAAATAATTGCTGCAGTATTCATGAATTAGTCGCCATACACATTGAAATTAAAATATTTTTTCGCCAATTGATCATAGGTACCGTCGCTGCGGATCGCCGTAATGGCGCCGTTGAGCTGTTCCAGCAGCTTGTCCTCCTGCTTGCGAACGCCAATACCGGTGCCGGGGCCAAAAATGACATCGTCTTTAACCTGCGGATCAACCAGGCTGAAATCCTTGCCCTGAGGTTTGTTCAATAGGGCTTCGGTCACCACCGTCGCATCGTCCAGGGTCGCGTCCAGGCGTCCGACCACTAAATCGGCATAGACCGCTTCCGCACTGGGGTAGGAAACCAGCTCGACCCCCAGGGCCTGCCAATGTTTCTTGGCATAGGCTTCGAATACCGACCCCTGCTGCACGCCCAGGCGCTTGCCGCGCAGGGATTCGGCGGTAGGCTTGAGGCCGCTGTTTTTCGGGGCGACCAGATACGCTGGGGTATTGAATAATTTATCGGAGAAGTTGATGGCTTTTTTACGTTCATCGGTAATCGACAGCGAAGAGATGATTGCGTCGAACTTACGGGCATGCAGCGCCGGGATCAGGCCATCAAAGCTGTTTTCCACCCACACGCATTTAGCCTGGAGATGAGCGCAGATCGCATTGCCCAAATCAATGTCAAAGCCCTGCAGGCTGCCATCCGCGGCTTTAGACTCAAACGGCGGAAAGGTGGCATCGGTGCCGAACCGGATTTGTTGCTGGGCCGATGCCTGGCAGGAAAGCCCCGCCAAAACCAGGCCAAGGGATAACAGGGCAAGCGTTTTTTTCATCATTCACTCCTGATAAATATACCATAAAATAGACCACACAAGGTATACGCCAGCTGAATGAGATACGCAATTAATTTTTCTGTTTTATGCAGGCCTGACAAGGCAATATGGGCTTATGGTCTGCTTGCTGCCGGCCATTCATCGTGAGGTGCCGATGAATTTTCGATGACAGATCAACGGTTGAGTGGCTATACTGGTACCGTTTCCCCGTGTAATTCGGACTAAAAAACAGACCATGAGCGAGCCGAGCGAAGGTAAGCGCCGTCCACGCAGGGCCTATTTGCAGGCCAGGCAGGCATTGCTGAATTTATTGAGCACCCCGGAGTTCAACGATGGCGATCAGATCCCGGCGGAACGGGATCTTTCGGCCCAGTTGGGCATCAGCAGAATGACGCTGCGCAAAATCATTGATGAGCTGGTCGCCAGCGGCGTGCTGGAGCGGCGCGGCAACCAGGGCACCTGGCTGACCCATACCACCATAGAGCGCCCGCTAACCCAGGCGATAGAACAGGGTATCAGCAAGATCACCGAACTTAATGGCGCGGTGCCTGGAAGCAGGCTGATTTATTTCCAGGATACCAAGGCCAGTTCCCGCCTCGCCGCGCTGCTAAAAATCCGCGCCGGCGATCCGCTGGTGATGATTAAACGGCTGCGGCTGGCCGATAGCGAGCCGTTCTGCCTGGAGACCAGCTACCTGCCCCGCGCCATAATTCCGGATCTGACGGCTGAGATGCTGGAGCATAATGGCTCGCTGTACCGCCTGCTGGCGGAGCGGTATCACATTTTCGGCGTTTCCGACGAGGGCACTATCCGGGTCGGCATCATGAATGAAGAAGAGCAGGCGTTACTGAACGCGCCGCCGGACAGCCCGGCGCTGGTGTACCGCGGAGTGATTGCCGACCGTTTTCAGCAACCGGTGGAATATCTGGTGTCGGTGAATCATCCACAGCGGGTGTCGTTTCGCATCAGCCACCGCTAGGCCGCCGATCCCGCATTTTATAGCCAGTTTTTTTCCCATGCCGGTTGGCCAGAAAAGCGGTCGGCAAGAAAATCTATCAGCGCCCGGAATACCCCATACCATTTCCACATCGGGGATAAAAAAAGCGGCGGAGTATATTGCCCGGTGCTTTAATTAAAACTGATGATTTGCGTTCTCACCGTGTCTGGAAACGTGCCGGACACGCTTTTTTATAAGATGAGTGGCGGGAAACACCCGTTGAGCCGGGTAAGATTTTCAGGAAATCATAATTCTATGCATTAAAATTATGCCGCCGCTAAATGCCGCCACGACGGCGTGTATTAAGCATATAAGGGGGCAGCACACTGGAAAAAAACAACAATTTTTATGGCAGTCAGCTCGATTTTTTCAATGTTTCAGAAAAGAGTTCACCGGATATTGCCCAGTTTTCAGTTTGCATATCATTGAAAATGACGTAAATATACTAGGGATCGCCCTTGGCATGGATGGCAATAGCATCGGTGACCGCTTTGGCAATGGCCGGTTTAGCCTCATCACGGCCGGCGAACATCTGGATATTGACAACTGGCATAATTATTCCTCTCATAGAGAAGATTGGCCTGGCAAGCCAGGCTGAAATGAACCTTGGCATTATAGTAGCGTCTTCATAAAAGTTGATAAAGAGGCTAAAAGTAGACGCAGTGTAGAGAAAAAGAAGATAATCACCCCAAGGCATTCTGTTTCGATAACGAGATAAGCTCATCGATAATGAAGCGGACGCTTGGCAATAAATGGCGTGAGCGCGGCCAGATAATGCTCAATTGCGTAGGGCTGGGCACCAGTTCGGACAGGATAGATACTAACTAACGGTCGTGGCAAATCATGCGTCAGGTATGCAGCAGCATAATATAATTTATTTTCGCATTGTTAGGATTAAAAACATCTACCTTTCCCGCATCAGAACATATCCCGACACCTTATTTTTATCATGTCAGGGTCACTATAAAATATGAGCGGCAGGTAAAAAAACCATTACCATTAATTATAAATAATGACGGAAATATGCTTTATTTTTTACCTGAGAGACGCAGTATAGATTGAGCCAGCCAACGGTTATCACAAGCCAAAGGCTTGATAACGCCAATTCCGGCGATCGCTGACGGCTAAGGGCGGCGGTCGGGGCTAACGCCGGGTAAGAACCGGGCGCCTGAGCACGCCGTTATGCCGGTATATGGTTGCGAGCATATTTTATCGTCATCAAATACACAATGATACCGGCGATACCTAGCCCGAAATCTTTCGTTTTATGCCTCGCAGTCATAAACTATCCAGCCTCCCCGCATTAACGGCTTATCAGCCCATAGGAAAAAGCAGGATATAAATTTCACCGATGATTGGTACATTAGGGGTCAATCCCATCGTGGCGGGATTAGGCTGCAGCATCGGTTCGTTTATGTTCTCATATTTCAATGACTCCTATTTCTGGGTTGTTAACCGCTCCTTGGGCGTAACTGAAGTTAAAGAACAAATCAAGGTGTGGAATATAACGTCTACCCTCTGCTGGGCAACAGGGGCGTGACGCTATTAATTGTTAACGCGGTTTTTTTCTGATTCCCGCTGGCTAAATGATATAACCGAGAAGGCGGTATAGGTATATATTGTGCCAATACCCTGCACGAGCTTATGCTGCCCGATCGCCAATAAACAGCCTGATGCGCATACCCGGGACAATGGACAATGCCGCTTCCGAGTTAACGTTTGGCATTGTCCCTTTCAGTGATGTGCGCCGAAGATCAACACGACAAGATCTAAACTTTAGGAGGAACATTTGGATATGGCACTGGGTTCAACACGCTCTCCACTTTATCCTTTGACCAGTTTTGCGGTAATTTTGGCAACGTATTCGCCTTGATAACGGGCGATGTCCAATTCACGCGAATCCGGTTGACGGGAACCGTCGCCGCCGGCAATAGTCGATGCGCCGTAAGGAGTTCCGCCGCCGACTTGTGAAATATCAAACAAGGCCGGGTTACTGTAACCGATAGGGATGATAATCATGCCGTGGTGAGCCAGGGTCGTCCAGGTGGAAGTAATGGTCATTTCCTGCCCGCCGCCGGTGCCCGTGGAGGTAAATACGCTGGCAACTTTACCTGCCAGCGCCCCTTTCGCCCAAAGCCCGCCAGTCTGGTCAAGGAAATTACGCATTTGCCCCGACATGTTGCCAAAACGAGTCGGCGTGCCGAAGATAATCGCATCATAGTCGCCCAACTCATGGGGCGAAGCCAGCTCGGCCTGCTGGTCGACTTTGCCATGGGCGGCCTTGAAAGCATCCGGGTCCATAGTCTCCGGGACACGTTTTACCGTAACGTCCACGCCTGGGACACTACGGGCTCCTTCAGCCACGCTTTGAGCCATGGTTTCGATATGTCCATACATTGAATGATATAAAACCAATACTTTAGCCATTTTCAACTCCTCTTGAGATGCTGTAGCAGGAGCATCGCTGCCCTTGATTTTTGTGAACAAATCAGTGACCCAGCCCATGCAGGGAACTCCCTTCTACAAATCTGATTAGAACATTATGTGGCAGGAAATTTGCCCTAGACTTTTTTGCACATAAATCCATTTAATGAACCATTAAAGCCCGTTTGCTGCGTACATAATCCCGAATCAATACTCTCTCTATAAACTCTTATGACAAAGCGCTAATTATTGCTTAAAACCATCAGTTTATTTGATGGACTTATCATCGCTCCATTTGTGCGTGGAAGCGCTGTTGCAGAAGCCTGGATTATCAGCCGCGGCGCTATTTGCCGGTATATTATTTCGGTCCGTAGCTGCTCAGCGCCGCGACCTCAGCCTCGCTTAAGGCCAACGCATGGTTACTCCCGCTTTGCGAAGCCTGAACCGCTGCCTCAAGCACCGCCATCACAGCCAGCGACTGCAAAGGGGGCACGGGATTTGCGCCCATGCCGTTCAACGCATCGCATACCTGTATATAAAATTGACGTTGATCGCCCGCCGGGGTGGGCAAGGGCAGCGGGTCTTCATCACCGGCATAGAGTATTAAACCGTCATTATCTTCGCCCCAACCGGCGCTTCCCGGTACCATGCCCGCCGCCAATTGGCTTTCCTGACGGTCGGCCCGTTGTTTTACCACGCTGCCTTTCGTTCCATGCACACTGAAGCGCGAAACACCGCCGGACACCAGCATGCTGCTGTGCAGGATGACCCGGTGCGCGGGATAATTCAGGACCACGTGAGCCCAGTCGTCAATTTTCGCATCATCGCGCAGGGTGGCAATATTACCCTGCACGCTATCCGGCAAGCCGAATAACTGCAGGGCCTGATCGATCAGGTGCGGTCCGATATCGAACCACAGTCCGCCGCCCGGAGCATTCTGTTCGCGCCAGCGTTCGCGCACCTGCGGCCGGAAGCGATCGATATGGGATTCAAACTGCACGACCCGCCCGATCCGGCCCTGCTCAATGACCTGTCGAACGCCAAGGTAATCACTGTCCCAGCGGCGATTATGGAAGACGCTGATTTGGCGCCGGCGGAGGTTGGCCAATTCGATAAGTTCCCGCGCTTCCTTCATATCCAGCGTGAAAGGCTTATCCACTACCACATGCTTATTGTTCTCCAGCGCATAACGCGCCAGCGGTGCATGGGTAGCATTAGGCGAAGCGATCACCACCAGATCCACTTCCGGATGGGCAATCGCCTGATATGGATCCGCTATCACCTGAACGTCGGGGAGATCGGCCTGTACCTTTTGCGCATCCCGTGAAGCCACGAACTGCAAGCGCAGGCACGGCGTGGCGCGCAGTAAAGGAGCATGAAATGTCTTGCCGGAAAAGCCATAGCCGATTAGCGCCACGTTGAGCGTCTTGCCGGCCTGTGCGGTTACGTTACTCATAGTGTTCTCCTGATATATCATCGTCGATGACGTCAACTATTACCGGGGAATCCTCATCCAGCTCATCCCAGGGACGATCGATGAACAGACGATGAATTTCTGTCAGTTCCGCCACCCGATGCGGCTCGCATCGATTCAGCTTGAGATGATCAGCGACCAGCCAGTGCTGCGCGCTGATAGCCAGCATAGTGCGCTTCACTTCGGCATCCGCTTCTTCGCTGGCGCTTAGTCCCAGTTGGGGATGCAGGGCACAGGCGCCCAGCACCGCAATGTCGGCCCGGTAGCGTTGCAGCACGGCAAGCGTGGCGGCGCCGGCAAACAGGCGCTGACGCTGGTCCCAACTGCCGCCCAACAAAATCAACTCAATGTCCGGACGCTCGCTCAGGCAAAGGGCGATATCCAGCGACGCGGTAATGACGCGGGCCGGCCCGCGCAGCGCGCCGGCTACCGCCAGCACGGTGGTGCCGGCGTCCAGCACCACCGTGCTTCCCGCAGGGATGTGCGCCACCACCGCCTGGCCCAGACGTTGTTTAGAGGCGCAAAGCAGGTTGCCACGGACTTTGCGCGCCATGGCCGCCACGTCCAACGCAATCGCGCCGCCGTGGTTTTTCTGTGCAAGTCCCTGCCGCTCCAAATCGGCCAGATCCCGGCGCACCGTATCGACCGAAACCGCAAGCGTCGCAGCCAATTGCGCAATGCTGATTTGCCCTTTCTCGCTTAAAAGCGTCAATAAATAATGCTGACGTGCAGCTTTATGCATAATTAAATCATCCTTATCCGCATTAAGCTGCACAATACAGCAAATTATGGCAAGTACCAATCATCATTGAAGACCGCGCGGCGCGATCCTCAATGGACGCAGGCTACGTTAAGAAAACTTTACACATTGATGTACGCCCGGTAATATTGCATGCAGACATCAGGATTCCGGTCCTTTTGCGTAAGCGTTAACGTCAACCAACGCACTTTCGGCAGGCTATGACTGCTAATTGTGCGATAATTGATATGTCTCAGCTCCAGACACCGTTGGTCCAATCTCCCATCGTTTCCAATTCCGGCTGTTTCCTTTTTATCGTGCTGCTTACGGCCGCAAATCTGCGCGCGCCCATTACCGCGGTCGGTCCGGTTCTCGACAATATCCGCGATACCTTTGGCTTAAGCGCATCCGCCGCGGGATGGCTGAATTTTATTCCCCTTATTATGTTTGCCGCGCTAGCCCCCGCCGCATCCTGGCTCGGCAACCGCGCCGGCTTGGAGAAAAGCCTGTGGGGCGGGGTTTGTCTGATTACCCTGGGGTCTTTGCTGCGAATCAGCGGCAGCGAGGCCGGGCTCTGGTCGGGAACGCTGATCCTCAGTATCGGCATTGCCGTGGCTAATGTCCTTTTGCCGCCGCTGATTAAACGCGATTTCAAAAACCATACCGCGAAATATATCGGCCTCTATGCCTCGACCATGTCCATTACCGCCAGCCTTGCCTCCGGTATCGCCGTGCCGCTGGCGCGGGTCGGCAATGCGGGTTGGTTTCTTTCCGTGGGTATTTGGGCGACGCTGCCGCTGATTGCAGCCATTGCCTGGTTGCCTCAGTTGAAAAGGACAAAACTTCCCGCCGCAAATATAAAAATCCGCGAGAAATCACGGTTAAAAAACCCCTGGCGCTCCGCTCTTGGCTGGCAAGTCTCATTGTTTATGGCGCTGCATTCGATGGTTTTTTATACCCTTATCGATTGGTTTACCCCCTTTGCGCAAGCCAAGGGGTTTAGCCAGATGGCGGCCGGCTGGCTGCTTTTCGTCTACCAGGCCATCGCGATTATCGCTAATCTGATTTGTATGTTGGCGCTGAAAAAATACCAGGATCAGCGACCGATCGGTTTTATTGCCTCATTGGCCATTTTTGTCGGCCTTTTAGGCTTATTGCTGGCCCCTTCCCTGGCATTGGCGTGGCTTATCATCGCCGGCTTGGGCGCGGGCGCCGCCATGGTGACCTGTCTTTCCCTGTTCAATCTGCGCGCGGGTGATCATGCCCAGGCCTCCCATCTCTCGGGGATGGCGCAGTGTGTCGGTTATGGGCTGGCGGCGGTAGGTCCTCTTTTTTTCGGCATTCTGCACGAGCACAGCGGCAACTGGTCAGTGCCCCTGTTAATGCTGCTTGCCATGAGCATGCTGCAATTGATTATCGCCCCCCTTGCGGGAAGGAATAAGCAAATAGGCTGAGAAATGAATGGCGGCAAAACGCAGAAATTTTGGGCGTCGATACGCCAAGGGGAAGTTCTTATCTTGACGTTCGGCCACCGTCGGAAAGCAATTCCGGAGTTCACTGGACGGCTACGATATACTTGCCGCCTAACAGGCTCTTTCCCGCAGGCGGCTTTGATTCGGCACGTTAATGACGTCGACTCTATTCGGTGATCGTGGTAGCCGGTGTGGTCGTTTCTGGTGTCGTGGTCGTTTCTGGTGTCGTAGTCGTTGTTGGTGTAGATGGGGTTGCCGGCGGCGTGGTGGTTGCGGCCGGTGTTGCCGTTTCTGGTGTCGTAGTCGTTTCTGGTGTGGATGGGGTTGCCGGCGGCGTGGTAGTCGTCGGCGTGGTTGCAGCCGGTGCGTTAAAGATTACTTTAGTAGACGGGCCGACTGAGAATTTAGGCGTCTTGCCCATTATGGAATAATTGACGTGCTGCTCGATAAGCGGTTCCGTCGTCACCTCTACCGCTGGAATGGTTACGCGGCCCACTAAAGAACGCGCATAGCCGCCGATTTTATGTTTACCCGCACTGACGTGCAACTCAACGGTTTGACCTATAGCTAGGATACCGGCATCGGTATCATCAACAGTTACGTAGATCGGCACACCATCGTCTGACTGAGTGTGAACATGGGTAACGGTCACCACCGTAGGTCCGGAAGAAAAATCTACAATATCAGGTTTAGCCGGGGTCAAGGCTGCATTGACCGAGGACTTGGCGGCTGATGTTACCGCCGTAATCTTCGCACATCCGGTCAGCATAAGCGCTATGGCGATGACAATCAGGGTGAAACTGTTAATCATGTTGCGGCATTTCCCTATCAGATTTTTGTGACTTGGCTAACATCATAACTGATAACGATATTGAGATGAATGCCAGGCTGACGATCTTCACAAAAACCAGACGAAATGAATATTAACCGAACCCCCACCCTCGCCTTTCCCTAAATGATGGACACGACTTTTTTAGGAATGGGCTATAACTGGACATCTCAATTTTACTGGCGAAGGGGCAGGATTGGTCCGCAACTTATGATAATTTTCATTATCTGGACAAGAGACATTGGTGAAAAATACTTCTCCAGCTTCGACGCGCGGCTGAAATAAGCCAGCCTCACGACATACGGGCGAGCATCCGCGGCCGTGATATCAAAAGAGCGCCAGATGCAGAAGAGTGCGCACTAAAATGCCGAACATCGCGCCTGGCGCGGCATAGCGGAAAACCCGGGTGAACCGCGACCCGACGCCGAGAAAAATGCCAATCCCCGGTAAATCAAAGGTTTGCACCAGCAGCCCCGATGAGGCGTTGATTTGGCTAGCGGTTATTTTGCCCTGCTGAACCAGATCGGAAATCACGCCAAAGTAAGCAGTGCCCCCAGCCAGGCATTTCACCAACGTGGGCATGACAAATACTTCAGGTATCCCCATCGACGCCAACACCGGCGACAGCAAATGCTCCAGCCCCCTCACGATCCCGGCGGCTTCCAGCATGCCAACGATGACCATCGATAAGAGCAGCATCGGCACCGAGCCAATAGCCAGCCGGATGGCGTCCGAACCAGCGCTATTGATAATCCCGATAATGCCTCGCGCCGTCTGCTCTTCTGGCCGCGCCGCTTCTATGCGGGCGCCTTCCGCCACCGACAGCTTTCGTCCCAGCCAGTGGTAGGTCAGCGCTGCCGCGCTCAACCCGCCAATGATGGAGATCGCGATCGCGGCGCCCCAGTGCAGGCCGAAAGGCGTTAACGGGTAAAAAGTGTTGCCCTGCCCCATCGCGAATACCATCGCCAGCGTTGCCGCCAGATGACGGTCGGATACCCCACGCTTTTCTAAGATTGACAAAGTGGCCAGCGGCGCGGCAAAACTAACGAAGTTAAGCTGAATCATGGCAAAGGTGCTCATGCCGCTGAGTCCGAAGGGCCTCAGCAAAGGAGCCATCCACTTAACGACGACATCCAGAACGCCTTTGACTTCGAGAAATTTCATGATGACCAGCATCACGACCATGATGGGGAGTAGCGTATAAAGTGCGACATCAACGGAGGATTTCCCCGCCGATATGATGATTCCGATTACGTCCATGGCCAAACCCTTTCGGGTCACTTATTTAATAAGCGCCGTACCTTAGCACCACCAAGCGGGATTAAACAGGGTTGGTTGATTTTTTTTAACTAATGGAAAATTCCATTAACATTTGCCAGTTAACCCAACGTTTATAAAGAAGGGTGATCTCTTGGGTAGCCTTGGCAGGAAAAATATTATTTATCAGATAGTTATTGTCAAATGCGTTCCCAGCCAGCGGAGCAAAAATTTTAGAAAAGCCCGCGTCAGGATAGTGAAGCGGGCTTTTTGCTTGGTGATGCCTGTCTTTGCTATCGGGCAACCTCTCTCAAATGTCGAATCGATCCAGATTCATCACCTTCGTCCAGGCCGCGACAAAGTCTCTGACAAATTTTTCTTTGGCGTCACTGCTGGCGTAAACTTCTGCTGAAGCACGCAATACGGCATTCGAACCAAACACCAGGTCGGCCCGCGTTGCGATAAATTTGACCTCTCCACTGAAGCGATAGCGTCCTTCGAATCGTTCTGCGGATGAGTCGGTTGCTATCCATTCAATGCGCATATCTAACAGATTTACAAAGAAGTCAGCGTTAAGCTCACCCACGTTGTCAGTGAAAACGCCGTGTTGGCTGCCATCGTAGTTGGTTCCAAGCGCCCGTAATCCACCGATGAGTACCGTTAATTCCGGCACGGTCAGCGTAAGCTGCTGCGCCTTGTCGATCAGGAGATTTTCAGTCGACGTATTTGCGGAAACACCCCGATAGTTACGGAAACCATCCGCTTTTGGTTTAAGCAATTCGAACGATTCAATATCAGTCTGGTCCTGGCGGGCATCCACACGACCCGGAGTGAAAGGCACGTCAATCTCAACGTTGACCGCTTTTGCCGCCTGTTCAACACCGACCACGCCAGCCAGGACGATCACATCCGCCAGAGACGCTTTCTGGGATGACTGTTGAATAGCTTCCAGAGTGGGCAGTACGCGGGCGGCAATGGCGTTAACGTCCCATTCTCTTTGCGGCAGCAGCGCCAGCCGTGCGCCATTCGCGCCTCCCCGTTTGTCACCGCCACGGAAGGTTGACGCCGAAGCCCACGCTACCGAGACCAGTTCACCGGCGGTAAGGCCGGAAGCGGCAATTTTTTCTTTCAACAGCTCGATATCGGCGGTAGTTGGGTGATACACCGGCAGCGGCAGCGGGTCTTGCCAGATTAAATCTTCGTTTGGCACCTCCGGTCCGATATAACGCGCTTTTGGCCCCATATCTCTGTGGGTCAGTTTGTACCACGCTCGGGCAAAGGCTTCGTTAAAGGCCTGTGGATCGCCATGGAAACGACGCGATATCTTCTCAAACTCCGGATCGAAACGAAGCGTCAGATCGGTGACCAACATGGTAGGTTTATGTTTTTTCGACGAATCAAAGGCATCTGGGATAATATCCGGCGCATTGACCGCTTCAAATTGGATAGCGCCCGCAGGGCTGCGCGACTGTACCCACTCATATTTAAACAGATTTTCGAAGAAGTTATGGCTCCACTGCGTTGGCGTCTGGGACCAGGTAACTTCCAGACCGGAAGTTATGGCATCAGCCCCGACACCGGTTCCATAACTGCTTGCCCAGCCCAGGCCCTGCGCTTCAATAGGTGCGGTTTCAGGGTCGACACCGACATGACTGGCGGGGCCTGCGCCATGGGTTTTGCCTAGCGTATGGCCACCGGCGATTAACGCGACAATCTCTTCATCGTTCATCCCCATATTACCGAAGGCGGCACGGATGGCCGGGGCTGCCGAGGCAGGTTCACCACTGTGATTCGGGCCTTCGGGATTAACGTAAATAAGCCCCATTTCCGTTGCGCCCAACGGCGATTGAGCCAGCGATTCAGGATGGCGGTGTTCAAGCCAGGTGGTCTCGTCGCCCCAGTTCACGTCCAGATCGGGTTCCCATACGTCTTCGCGCCCGGCACCAAAGCCAAAGGTACGGAAACCGGAGTTTTCCAGCGCGACGTTGCCCGCAAGGATATAGAGGTCGGCCCAGGAAATTTTTTGACCATATTTTTGTTTCACCGGCCACAGCAAACGGCGCGCCTTGTCGAGGCTGACATTATCTGGCCAGGAGTTCAAAGGCGCGAAGCGCTGCTGGCCGCGTCCCGACCCGCCGCGCCCGTCGACGGAGCGATACGTCCCTGCGCTGTGCCACGCCAGGCGGATGAAAAGACCGATATAGCTGCCCCAGTCTGCGGGCCACCAGGCTTGCGACTCGGTGAGCAACGCTTTGAGGTCGGTTTTGAGCGCAGAATAGTCTAATTTGGCGAATTCCTGACGGTAATCAAACGATTCGCCCAGCGGGTTGGAGCGGGCCGAGTGCTGATTCAGGAGGTCGACTCTCAGCTGGTTAGGCCACCAGTCCCGGTTACTTGTCCCACCGCCGGATGCCTTATTGGAGTTTCCCTCATGAAAAGGACATTTACCGACCGATGCTTCTCTTTCCGCTTCGACAATAGGCTTTGCATCTTTTGCTTCTTCATCAATAGAATTGCTCATCGTCATACTCCTTTTATGTATTCTCATTGCTACTCTATACGCAGATTTAACCAAGTCACACCTGAATTACCCTATGTATTTGATAGCCCTTCCCATAGGATTTCAGCGTCCATTCCACGGGTTTAATAATGAAAACGTTCCCCTCTTGATCATATATTGCCAGTTAATGACAAAAATATTTCCTGTCAGAGACGCAAAATAAGAAAAGCGCAGGAGGATGCGAAAACATCGGCCAACCCTATTCCCGGCTGGCGCCGAAATGACGACGCAGGAAGCGGCAGACATGCTGGATGTGGCGCGGCCTACCCTTATCCGGATGCTGGAAACCGGAGAAATACCCTACCATCGCACCGGCAACCGGCGGAAACTGCGCGACACGGAGGTCATGGCTTATCGCGACCGAATTCGCGCCGCGCGAATGTCAGCATTGGACGAACTGGCCGCGCGCGATCGGGAATTAGGGTGCGGCTACCAATGGGCTCATACCATACGGCTGTTTTGGACGCCGGCGTTTTGTCTCCTGCCCCGCTGCGCCGGCAAAGAAAAAAAACAGCCTTCGGTTCCCGCTAGGCTGTTTCGTTGGTAACGGCCCGGCAATGGCGCGACTAAAACTGAAATGATTTGTCCAAACCGACATGGATACCGCCAGGCAAGGACAGCGGTGGCGTCAGCGGCATACCGGTATCAGGTATTGGCAATTCGATTGATGCAGCGTTGCTATCTCCTCTTTGCCCCGCGGATAAAAGCACTCGATATCCGGCCCCTGGCGGCGCGTTAATTTCAGCTTTGGCAAATAGGTATCATACAGCCTCAAAATAAAATTCTGTAAGCCGCCGGTATCGCCGTTATAGGTAAACAGCGCGTATTCGCCGCCCGCCAATACTACCGGTTGACCTATCGGGGCATACTTTGGCTGGAGTGCGGTGGTGTAACGGAACATGACTTCTTGTCCAATTTCAGGGCTTTTATTCGGTAGAACATGATTTAGACCAAATAAAACCGACGGCACGATCCGGGCTTGATCCAAATATTGAAACCAAAAACCCGTATGCAAATCGGCGCGAAAAAAAGTGCTATCCAGCCCAAGCGAACCGGTATAGCTGCTGGTGACGCCGTATAACTGCACGTCCTGCAAGGTGACATAGGTGAGCGGCGGTATCGTCATGGCGCCCGAGCGTATCGGGGGACAAATGCCAAACGACGGCCAATCCGTCGTATCGCGGTAAAGCGCGGGCGTTTGGCCAAACTGTTTTTTGAACGCGCGGGTGAAGCTCTGGCGTGAGTCAAAATGATATCTGATGGCAATATCAATGATGGGTAAATCGGTTACGCATAACGCCACCGCAGCCCGGGACAATCTGCGCGCCCGGGTATATGAACCTAGCGTCGTGCCGGTTATTCTGGAAAACATACGTTGTAAATGCCATTTTGAATAACCTGATTTACTCGCAATCCGATCCATTAATAATGGCTGATCCAGGTTATTTTCCAGCCAGCCCAGCAGGGAAAAAATGGTGTGGGAGGGAACCATCGGTATTCCTCATATCATCCATGGGGCATAAAAAAAACACCAACAGGGTGTTGGACCGATAGCCCCACCCCCCAGGCCGCGCATAAACGGTTCAAAAAGACGAGTGTTTATAATGGCTGTACCCCCCCTGCCAATAATTCTGCTCCAATGACCGGGCGAGGTCCTCTTCCGACATAACCGACGCCACGCCTTCTTCCTGGGCGGTCTTGGCCACCTTAACGGCGATCGCGCGCGATATTTGCTGAATATCATTCACCGGCGGCAGTAGCGGCCCCGCGCCGGTAATCGCCAAAGGCGAAGCGGCAGCCAATGCCTGGCTGGCCGCCATCAGCATGCCATCGGTGACGCGGCTGGCGCCCGAGGCAAGAATGCCCAGCCCCAGGCCTGGGAAAATATACGCATTATTGCATTGGGGAATATCATAGCGCCGATCATGGTAAATCACCGACGCAAACGGGCTGCCTGTCGCCATCATTGCCGCTCCTTCGGTCCAGGCGAGCACGTCCTGCGGCCGGGCCTCCGCGCGCGACGTCGGGTTGGACAGCGGCATGATAATCGGCCGCGGGCAGTGGCGCAGCATTTCGCGCACGATTTCCTCGGTAAACAGCCCCGCCTGGCCGGAGACGCCGATCAGCACGCTCGGCTTGGCGTGGCGCACCACGTCCAGCAGCGACACGCTGGGCGCGATCAGGCCCCAGCCGGCGATCGCGGCGCGGGCGGTCACCAGCCGGCGCTGGAAATCAAGCAGGTTGGGCATATCGTCGGTCAACAGGCCAAATCTATCGACCATAAAGACCTGGGCACGGGCTTCTTTTTCGCCGGCCCCTTCCGCCATCATTTGCGCGATGATATTTTCAGCAATGCCGCAGCCGGCGGAACCCGCCCCGAGGAACACGACCCGGTGATCGCGTAAACGGCCGCCGGCGGCATGGCTGGCGGCGATCAGGGTTCCCAGCGTTACCGCGGCGGTACCCTGGATATCGTCATTAAAACAGCACAGCTTATGGCGATAACGTTCAAGCAGCGGCATGGCGTTCTTTTGGGCGAAGTCCTCGAACTGCAACAAGACGCGGGGCCAGCGGGTATTGACCGCCACGATAAAGGCGTCGATGAAAGCCATATATTCATCATCGCTTATGCGCGGGTGCCGCCAGCCCATATACAGCGGGTCATCCAGGCACTGCATATTGTTGGTTCCGACATCCAGCATGATCGGTAACGTTTGTGCCGGATTGATGCCGCCGCAGGCGGTATATAAAGAGAGCTTGCCGATGGGAATGCCCATGCCGCCAATACCCTGATCGCCCAACCCGAGAATGCGCTCCCCGTCGGTAACCACAATGATTCTGATATCATGTTTAGAGAAATTCTGCAGCATATCGTCAATGCGATCCCGGTCCGGATAGGCAATAAACAATCCTCTCGCGCGGCGATAAATCGCCGAAAATTGCTCACAGGCCTCGCCAACCGTTGGGGTGTAAATAATCGGCAGCATTTCGTCAAGATGATAACGCAACAAATTATAAAACAACGTTTCGTTGGTATCCTGGATATTACGCAAATAGATATGTTTTGAAATATCCCGTTTAAATTGACAGTATTGAGAATACGCGCGCTCAGTTTGCTCATCGATGGTTTCAACCTGATTCGGTAACAGCCCGCAGAGATTGAGGGCGCGACGCTCTTGTTCGGTGAAAGCCGATCCCTTATTCAACAAGGGATTATCCAGCAGCAATGACCCGGTATAATGTGTGTACAAAGTTTTGCACGATGACATTTCACAACCCTCGCATATAACATCAACAAATACGTTTTTGTTTATATTATTCTACTCACAGCCGGCCAGCTTCGCGGTATAAAGCGGTCGTCTGCACCCGGCTAAAAATCCTATCAGCGGTGACCGTTATAGCATGTCAGGTTGCGACGCTCGGTTAAATTTAATTATTAAAATACAATTTTAGCTATTTAAAATTTTTTAATTACATAAAGATTAATTAAATTATCAAAAAGATAGTGTGATGAATAACGCACACCGATTATACCCCTGAGTATAGAATCCAACATCATAATTTTATAATACGTATTTAACGTCAACTATTTAATCAATGAGACCAATTAACCTCTTACCCAGCGCACCGCCAAAACAGCAAGGTGATTATAATGGAAAGAATTGACAAGCCGATTGAGAATTATGAAAAAACAGCAAAGTCGCCATCATTGACACTCTTTAGACAATTCAAAGGCACTGATATCAGTTCGGTGCCGTTGATTCTTTTCATTACCATCGCCAGCATCGTGTTTATTTCTGCCTATTCCAGCTACCTGCCTAAAAATATGATTGGTGGTTTGGCCGTCATTATGACCCTGGGATTTTTGCTGTCGCATATTGGCCGACGGATTCCCGTGCTGCGCGATATTGGCGGCCCAGCCATTTTGTGTCTGATGGTACCGTCGGTAATGGTTTTTTTCGGCGTTTTTAAAATCAATACCCTGGAGACGGTACACCTGTTAATGAAGGAGGCCAACCTACTATATTTTGTTATCGCCAGCCTGGTGGTCGGCAGTATCCTCGGCATGAACCGTATTGTTTTGGTGCAAGGCATGATCCGGATGTTTATACCCTTGCTGGCGGGAACCGCAACGGCGGCGATAAGCGGGTTGGTGGTGGGTAAATTATTCGGCTATAGTTTTTACCATACTTTTTTCTTTATTATCGTCCCCATCCTGGGCGGCGGGATCGGCGAAGGTATTTTACCCCTATCCCTGGCTTATTCCGCCATCCTGGGCGCCGCGCCGGATGTTTACGTGGCGCAGTTGGCTCCCGCCGCCGTCGTGGGCAATATTTTCGCCATCGTCTGCGCCGGCGTCCTGGCCCGTTTGGGCACCCGCCGCGCTAACTGGAATGGCGATGGCACATTAATCAGATCGGCGGCGGAAAATGCCGTGTTTACCCAAAAAGAGCAAGAACGCCCGGCGGATTTTGCGCTGATGGGCGGCGGTTTATTGATGATTTGCACCTTTTTCATCGTTGGTGGTTTAGTCGAGAAATGGGTTCATATTCCCGGACCGGTATTGATGATTCTGATTGCCGTACTGTGTAAATACGCGCGGGTGATCCCGGCGAAGATGGAGGCAGGAGCCCATAGTTTTTATAAATTTGTCTCCACCACGCTGGTTTGGCCGCTGATGATCGGACTGGGCATGCTGTATGTCCCGCTGGAAAGCGTCGTCGCGGTGTTCTCCCTCGGCTATGTGATCGTCTGTGCCTCGGTGGTCGTTTCCATGGGCGTCGTGAGTTTTCTGATTGCGCCTTATCTCAATATGTACCCGGTCGAGGCCGCCATCGTAACATGCTGCCACAGCGGACTGGGCGGAACCGGCGACGTTGCCATTCTATCAGCGTCAAACCGCATGTCATTGATGCCGTTTGCCCAGATATCCACCCGGATCGGCGGAGCATCTACGGTCATCGGCGCCACACTACTCCTGGGATGGCTGATCTAGTATCTGCTATCGGGCCTATGCCAACGCCGTTCTCCGCGGGCTTAAGAAATAACCTTGCCCACTTCCGACGCCAAAATTTCCTTGGCAGGAGTCATCATCGGAGAATCGGTGACCGGCCACGGTTGCTCGCTCCACCGGCGGTCCGATCCGGGTCCGCGCCTGGTTATCCCCGGCCTATAGCAAAAACCGCGGTGCATTATGTTATCGTTATAGACGTTAGCTTTATATCGGACGGCCTTAACCGCCCGTCCCGTCATCTACTTTGCATAGGGTGCATTATGATCGCAGGCATGCCAATCTCACGCCGAACGCTCCACAGTGAGATAGCCGATTTCATTCGTGACATGATCGTCCGGGGAGAGCTGGAGCCGGGCAGCAGGATACCCGAAAAAGATCTGTGCGCACGTTTTGATATATCCAGAACACCCCTGCGCGAAGCGCTGAAGGTACTGGCTACCGAGGGCATGATCATCCTGCTCCCGCAACGCGGCGCCCGCGTGGCGGCGTTGACTAATGAAGAGCTGTACGAAATTTTCCCGATAATCGCCAGTCTTGAGGGCCTGGCCAGCGAGCTGGCTTGCCAGCATATCACCCGCGACGAATTAGCCGCTATCGAACAACTCCACGCGCAGATGCTGCTGGCTTACCAGCGGCAAGACAAACTCGACTATGCCCGCCTGAATCGGGAAATTCACCTTGCCCTGTTCAGCGCGGCCAGAAACCAGTCGCTGCTGGCACTTTATAAAACCCTTGAGCTGCGCATCAGGAATATCCGCCATACCGTGCGCCAGTTGCCGAAAGACTGGCAGCGGGCGGTGAATGAGCATGAGGAAATCATGGCCTGCCTGCGCGCAAAAAACGCCGCGAAACTGGCAAAGACCATGCGCAAGCATATTATGAGCACCGCCAACGCCGTCAGGAATGCCATGGATGCCACGCTATAGCGTCCTGTCCGCCATGGCGCCGGGACCGTTATAGCGTCCGCTATCAGGCGCGTCCCGCGGCGTCGGCAGCTCTCTCACCATAGGTTTTTCTTATCAGTAACCTGGTTTTTATCTCCGGTGAAATGAATTCATTATTCATTATTTATTTTTATTGACCCCTCGCCCCAGCCGATCAATTCTTGCACGGTTCCCGGTCGCGCACCCAGGGTTTGCTTTCCCAGGGCGGCGGCGATCCCGAGCTCGCCGGCCGTCGGCGTTGATGCGTTCAGGCAGCAGTTAATCACCTTTCCACGGAGCTACAATGAACAGACATTTTTTGGTTAACTTTTTTTGCCTTCTGGCCCTGGCGGGCACCGCCGCCAGCGCCGCGGAACTTGATGGAACGCTTAAAAAAATCGCCGACAGCGGCCAGATCACCGTGGGCCACCGTGATGGCGCGGTCCCATTTTCCTACTACGACGATAATCAGCGGCCGATCGGTTATGCGATGGATATCTGCAACGCGGTAGTGGCGGCAGTCAAAGCCCGCGTCCATAAACC
>JAATFX010000095.1 GCA_015654925.1 Enterobacterales bacterium
CAGCGGCATTGATGGAGCGCACGGTGCTGGGTGAGCACTGTTACCGGCAACCGCTAGTGTTGCATGCGGACAATGGCGCGGCGATGAAGTCCCAGACGCTGAAAGCCAAGTTGGAAGAGTTAAAAATCACGCCATCGCACAGCCGACCGCGGGTAAGTAATGATAATGCTTATGTGGAGTCGCTGTTCCGGACGGTGAAATACGTGCCCCATTGGCCCTCGGCCGGGTTCAAAACGTTAGAGGATGCGCGTGAATGGGTGGGTATTTTTACGCGTTGGTATAACGAGGAGCACTATCACAGTGGTATACGCTACGTGACGCCGGCGCAGCGGCACCGAGGCGATGACCGGGAGATATTAATGCGGCGGGATGAGGTATACCGAGCGGCGCAGGCAGCGCACCCGGAACGCTGGTCAGGAGAGACAAGAAACTGGCAGCCAATAAGTACCGTGACATTGAATCCTGAGCAGGAAAAACAGGCAGCCTAAATCAGCAAGGGGGTGACAACAACCTTGACACTGACCGAGAATTCGGGAATTTTAATGTCCCGACCAAAGCCGGGATTTTTGAATTGATTACGAGCATGCAGGAATTTTTCTTACTAAATTTGTTTAAATCCAGGTCTACCGTTTTTTGCACGCCAAGCTTTTACTTCTTCTAGGATTCCCTCAGGGCTATCTTCTCTATTACTATCTGGGTAAAACAGTACATCAGAGCCGCTAGGATGTTCAGATAGCTTTTCGAAATGGAGAACCATTTTATCATTATGAGCAGCATAATCATCTCCTTTAAGGCCTGAGGTACTGTGGAAAAACTCTTTGAGAAATTCTAAAAATTCTTCTTCAGTATAATCCTCATATTTTTCCTTGAATTCCATGTTATTTTCCCCCTCTTTTCGAGTGTGAATCAATATGCTGTTTTGGTGTCATTATTCTCAAATTATCAATACCATATACTGCGCCGTTATCTTTTATATACTGAACATGGTGAATTTCGAACTTCAATCGGCCACCAACTCGATCCGCTGCTGTAGTTGCCGGAGCTGTACCATTTTTTATGTTTTCTTTATTAATTTCACCAAATTGATTCGATAATTCAGGATTTTTACTTACCTCAATCCAGAATGATTTTCTGAAAGCATCGAATGAGTTAAACCTGCTGCCACGCATTTTATCTGCAATTTGCTCTGGAATAGGCGCGCCCTGTTCAGTCGCAGCATCGGCCAGCCAATTAACCCCAACCTTTTGCCCTTGGCCCGTCACCGTCCCCGGCAAGTCTCGGGGGCTAGCAAACATAACATATACTGGCTTATAGCCGCTATCAAGGGGAGGCACGACAATGAGGTCGTTAAAATCTGTTTCACTAAGATCGGGGTAAGTTGTTACCGTCGGCAGTTGCACCGGTTGTGATTGATTTCCGGTATCGGCTATGGCTTTAAGGCCACTGCTCGGTGTTGCCAGTCCTCCCAGTCCTTTGGCGCCGGGGGCGCGATCGGGCGTGACTAAGATTGTCCTGGCGGGGTAATCATCCGTGGCCGGTACCGCGCACGTAAATACGCCTTTGCCTACAGGTATCCCCGCAAGTAAACGGATTTCCGTAGGCATTTCGGTTTTGTACAATTCAACGTGCATGGCGCCATTAATATTCGCAAGGCGGCCGCGAATATTTGAGCGCGTCCACGCCTCTCCCTGAGCGTAAAGTCCAACAATGTTTGCAACAGTTAAATCAAGATCACCAATTTGCAGTGTTTGCCTGAAATCTTTTCCGCCAGTGACTCTATCGCTGCCTACGCCGACCGGTTTGGAATAGAAAAGGGCGGCGCCAGCCAACGCCATGGGACCGGCGCTCAGAAAGGCAATGCGATTCAATTCAGCTAATGCCGTCGAGCCTTTTATCAGCGCTTCCGCCGGTGCCAGTGTGGCGGTTCCTGCTATAGCTAGCGCTTGGCTGGAGGATAATGTCACGCCCTGGCCAGCTACCGGTTTAACATTGGCTCCCACTTCGCAATCCGCTGTATCACAAACGGAAATTTCTTTTTCCTTCAGGGTATGCTGTGTGGTGCTGAAAAAGCTAAGGCGATCGGCTGGTGAATTAACTTCAGGTAATTTTTTGTTAGAATATGTAATGCCTTGGTTAATAATACTAATATGATATTTTATTTTATCCAATTCAATTTCTGAACGACTAATGATAGTGTTTTTATTATTCAACTCAATATTTCTAAGATCATTCCACCGCTTAATCAAACGCTCTTTAATAACTGCTTCTAAATCAGATGTGTTGACAATATTAATGCAATGGTTGAAATGATTATTTATCATGGATAAATGGCTTTGTTGCAGGGTAAGCCGTTCTTGTGTTTCATATAACCATGTTTCTGTTTTTTCCTTTTTTACCTTTAAAATAGTCGATAAATTTTGTAGTTCAGTGTTTTTTTGTTCTACTGACGTAATAAAATTAAAAGTTTCTTTTGACTGACTGATGATTTCATGAATGTATTTAATTTCACTGTCATATGTATCGTTGCGTGTTACTGATTCCTCATGGCGATTCTTAACAGCTTGTTGATGATTTTTTTCTGACTCATCTTGTGATTTACTTACATCATGTTCAAATTGTTGCCTGGCGCTATGCCTTTGTGCTTCTCCTGCTTTTTTTTGAGCCTCTTGCCGCTCTAGTTGTATTGCTTTTTCGTGTTCCTGGCGTTGAGTCTCAATTTCTTTAATGCGTGCGAAGTGATCAGCTAGATTATTGCGATGATCCGTTGTCTCCTTGGCCCTATGTGACGCCAAGCGGATATGCTCAGTAACTATATTAGCTGCATGTTGACGAATTGCTTTTTCATGATTAGCTAGGTTAATTTCATGCTCTTTATGAGACCATCGCTCTAAATTTAATGAGTGTGGCTTGACTCGTTTTTTTATATTTATATTATTTCTTTCATTTGTAAGTTGTTCAATTCTCTGATCGCTATTTAACAGTAAGTTATCGACTACCTGTTTCATGTTAAGAGCATTATTTAATTGTTCAGTAGCCATGAAAATGTTTTTTTCAGCTAGCTCTAAATCTTGAGCATTTCCCTTTGCATAATATGTATCGTGCTCATACTGACATTGATGTTGGGCCTCATGTCGTAATTTTTCAGCTGCATCAATATAATTCTGAAAATCATGAGTAATTTTATCCAACTTTTGTATTCTAATAGCTTCAAGTTTTTCAATATTGCTAAGATGTTTTTTCTTTGCTGGTTTATCATTTGCTATATGACCCTGTGCGGTTGTCGTCGCAGAATTTTGCGGAACTGTATATGAATCATTCGCATTGCGGCCACCCTTGAAATTATCAGCGACACCTTTTTTACGATTATTGTCGCAGCCATCACCGATACATAAATATCCCGCCTCTCTTCTCCTATCATTTTTTGTATTATGACTTGAACTATTCCCACCGCCAGTCCTAGCCGAGGTGCTATTTTTATTACTTGAACTAGCTCTTGTATTGCAGGGTGAGTTTCCACAATTACCTGATGATGAAGGCCCACAGCTTCCCATATTCATATTTATTTTCTTTATTGACTTGTCAGTGATTATTAAACTTAAATGAACTTTATGATCATGATATGTTTAGTTTCATTCGATGACAAATAAACCACAGTTAAGGTATCGGGAAGTTAAACAAATTTCATTGAATAGAAGTAAATTACTGCATGAGAAGTTGATTAACATTAAAATAAGTTAATTTATTCACAGAATATTAGTATGCCTAACGCTACAATAATACCAATTTATTTAATTTGTCGGTTTTATAATTATTTCTCTAACATCTTATTTGCATCATGAAATGTAATCTTATTGTTTGATGGCGTATTGATAAACAAGACTGCAGTATGTTCCAGGGATGTGTCGACAGAGGGGTATTGTGATAATGCCTCTCGGTGAGTGGCAAAGGGTATTAATATTCATCGGGGTTGTTTTAATGTCATCACTTAAAAATAATATTTATCTTCCAAAAAAATAGACCGATAACCTATCAAAATGATGGTAGAGAAAAAGAAAGGAGGACAGGGGCGCTGCAAACGCCCCTGGATGTTATTTGCGACCCAAAATAAAACCGAGCAGGAGCCCGATAGTACCAATAGCCGCAAGTCCAATGAGCGGATACTCACGAACCTGATCACGGACGCCGGTAGCCGCATCGTTTAAGGCCTCGGAGACTTTGGCCGTGGCCTGTTTTGCCGCACCCTTCACTTGTTGTTCTGGAGAATCGACAGCTTCGCCGAACTTTTTCTGGGCTGCGCCAGCCAACCCTTCGGCTTTATTCTTAGCATTATCAGCAACATCATTCAGGGTTTCATTATTTGGTTTCGTAAAATCAGTCATAACTATTCCTCTTTTTATTATCCACAAGAATAAGGATAGTTAAGTTTCGCTAATAGACATAGCCGCCGCGCAAATTTTTAAGAATAATGGCGTACCCCAAGCCTTAGTCCTTGGCGGATATTTTGGCTTGCGTTTATTGTCCACGCATTTATCCCTTTAGTTAAATATGTCTTTTTTTGGTAGTCCGAACATGAAAAAGCCCGCGCTAAGGCGGGCCTGGAACGAGATTAATAAAATACGAGATAGATAGCGAGCACTTCAAGCAGCCAGAAAACACCGCTAATGACAAAAACGCCGATCCATGCGGTTCGTTTGCCGATCTCCATGATAAGTCCAAAGCTGAGTATATGCGATTACTGCAAGCTTCAGGAAAAATAACTTCCCGATCGATTATATCGCCTAGTTACAAATTAGCTTTTTATTAGCATGGCGTTGCCTTGGGCGCTAGCGTGGAGTGTATGGGTTGAACAAACAATAATATGCCCTCTGAAGTAGAGTTTTTGTGTGGCAATATTTTATCAGCCTAATCGTAACATATTGATATTTTACTGTTATGTCTTGTAAAGAGATATGTTGTAAGGATGGGGGAGCCCACGGAATGGCGGGTTAATAAGCACCCTGAATGATGAGGTCAATGCAAAACACTTTTCGATTTGTGGGGGTACTGTATTTCTGATACTCGCCTTATATTTATTCGGACAGACCGTTAAAGATCCCGTTTTTGGGAGTGCTGCTTATCATCGTGCCATTGCGGTAATACGCGAAGCAGCAGCCTGTCGTTTTCCGCCTGCCAAGTCAGCCTGGTCGGCAGAATGGCCACATCTTTTCCTTCCCGTGCGCCATGCAGTTTCTGGTAAAACGGGCTTCACGTTATAACGAGGTGACACGCCAGACCGTATTACCCACATCATCGGCGATAATCAGTGCCCCCTGGTTATCCTGCGCCAGGCCAACCGGGGCGCCATAGAGCTGTTTGTCATCTTTTGAAACGAAACCGCTGACCACGCTTTCAGGCTTGCCAACCGGCTTACCGTCGCTAAAGGCGACAAAAGAGACCCGATAGCCGCTTAGCGGCGAACGATTCCAACTGCCGTGCTCGCTGATAAATACCCCGCCCTGATACTTCTGCGGCAGCAGATGACCGGTATAGAACAGCATCCCCAGCGGCGCGACGTGAGATCCCAGGGCATAATCCGGCTTGATAGCTTTCGCCACCAGATCCGGCCGCTGTGGCATCGCGCGGCGATCAATATGCTGGCCAAAGTAGCTATAGGGCCAGCCATAAAATCCGCCTTCCTGAACGGCGGTGAGGTAATCCGGCACCAGATCCGCGCCGATTTCATCGCGTTCGTTGGCAATCGCCCACAGTTTGCCGGTGCGCGGCTCCCACTGCAGGCCGGTCGGGTTGCGTATTCCGCTGGCATAAATGCGGCTGGCGCCGGTGGCGGTATCCACCTCCAGCACGTTGGCCCGCCGGTACTCCACATCCAGGCCGTTTTCGGTAATATTACTGTTCGAACCCACGCCGACGTAGAGCTTTTTCCCGTCCGGGCTGGCCAGCAGGGCCTTGGTCCAGTGGTGGTTGATGGTACTGGGCAGGTCCGCCAATTCTACGCCGGGCGCGGTGATGCGGGTGTCTCCGGTTTGATAGGGGTAACGCATAATATTATCGGTATTAGCGACATAGATATTGCCATCAATTAACTGCACGCCAAAAGGCGAGTGCAGATTTTCCAGGAATAGATGTTTTTCCCAGCCGCCGCCGTCGCTGGTTTTACGTAATAGCGTGATGCGATTGCCCCCCTTCCCCCCTTTGCCGGATTTGCTTTTCACCATGCCGGCGAAAAGTTGCTTCGGCGTAGTGACAGGCTCGGTTCCCGGCCCGTTGCTTTCCACCACCAGAATGTCGTCATTGGGCAGCACATAAACCTGGCGCGGATGTAAAAAACCATCGGCTACCTTTTCTATTTTTAATCCGGCCGCCGCGGCCGGCAGGGCATTATTTGTCCAGCCGACGCCGGAAGGCACCTGCATGGGCGGCAGCAAAAAATCTTGCGCTTTCGGCAGCACCGGATTAGGACCAACCTGCCGATCGGGGTCGAACTTGGCTTTTTCATCACAACCGCTTATAACCATAGAGACGGCGAATGCCAAAGACACGGCTACATAATGTTTTTTCATAATAATCACCGTCAGATAGTTCTTTGGCGCAGGGCCAGAATAATAGTAGCTATGCCGAGACAGGCCACCGTAATAATGGAAAACGTGACGTTTTGCGGGGCAACGGCGTACGCATCGCGGCTATGTACGAATGAGTTAATAATGGCTGCGACAATAGCGACCAGATTCAACCAGAAATGGATTTTTACCGCGGACAGTTGGGGCCAGGAAACGCCAATCCATACCTGCGCCAAATTAATCAACCGGGGAATAACGGCAAAAAAGAGTCCCAGCACAATGAGCCAGCTGGCGCTTTTCTGCCACATTACATTCGTGCTGTACACATAGATAATATCGAATACCAGCGCGGCGACAAAAAAACCGTAGGGTATTGGATTGAGCAATTCATAAAGCGCCACCGCAATAGCGGAATGGCGTCGCGTAACCTTGGTATTCATCAGGGCAGTCCCTCGGAAAAATGTAATGGTAGACTACAAGCATCGTGCAGCGACGGCTTTATTGCCAGTCCGGGGTGGCGGAAAAAGGAGGGAGGAGGCGCAGTCGGCGATAAAAAAACACGCCCAAGGTAGGAGCTCAGACGTGATTTGGCGGTGTAGCGCTCTCAGAGCCAACTTTAAGCGCTGAAATCAGTATAGTTGTTATTAACAATGTAACAAGCGGGGCGGGGCGTACTAAAGACCGCAGGGGAACAATTAAGTGCTTGCGGCCGTTTCGTAATAAAAATTTAATGTCAAGCTCGCAGGGGAAATTTATGGCTTATTAATGGCCCCGAAGGGAATATGTACCGAGGGCAATATCGATGCGGAAGATTCCAGATGCGCCGTTTGATCGTCGAAAAAAATATGTGGCTTCATGATTTCCAGGACCTTTCTTTTTTCCACACCCCCCATGAAAAAAGCTTCGTTCACCATGATCCCCCACTCTCGCATAGTGTTTATAACGCGTTTATGGGACGGCGCATTGCGGGCGGTTACGATGGAAATACGAAGAATACGTTTATAGGTAGCATCTTTTTCAAACATGGCGAGTTCCATCTTTTGGATATTCGATATGCGATCTAAAAAGCTTTTCAGTGGCCCAGGATTGTGAGCGATATTAACATGTGATGTTTCAAATGTATGAAAAGCCGACAGTTTATGTGTTTGTTGAAAAATAGCCTCGGACTCGTCATCGGCGAGGACGCCGTCAAAGTCAAAGGCGATACGTAATTCGTGATCGTCCACATCATCAAAAATATGCCCGTGCAATATTTGCCCAGCAGGGTAGCCGGCGTTGACGGCCTGGGTGACGTCAGCTTTATTTGCCGACAAAAACAATTCAATATCAAAGGCCGGTATGAATTTATGCGGCGACCTTCCCTGTAAAAAAACGGCCCTGGTTATCCCCAGCTTATAATTTTCTATAGAGTTCATCACTCTTAATCCCGTATCAGGGTCATTTCTCGATAGCAAAATCACTTCGACCGGCGGGTTTTCAGGATCGATTTTGTTTAAGGTTAATAATCTTCTGATAAATGGAAACGCAACGCCTTTGCCCAAGGGGTTATCCTGATTTTTCATCTGAAATTGACGATACGCTTCTTCACCCTGCGTACGAAAAATCTCATCCGCTTCATCAAGATCAAATAGGGCGCTTGAGGCTAATCCGATGACTAGGCGTTTCGATAGATCATAGGGCATTTTGTCTCCTTATTTAGCGCACACGGAAAGCGTATAGGTTACCCTTTATATCACTGAAACGTTAAAGACCCGTGGAATTTGGGCGACATCGGCGTACTGTTCTGGCGGCCATAAAAAAATGCCCGCAAAAGGTCATGCGGGCAAGCAAATCAGACATTGACTGGCTTCCTGGGAAGAAGCCGCATAAACGATAACAAAATTGAAGTTAAGGAAGTGCCTGCGAATCGTACGGAGTTGCTACAAAAACTTGCGGAGTAAAGCGATAGGGATCGGAAGGAACACCACGGCCGTCCAGGCTGGTGCATGTCGCGGCGGACGCGACAAACTATGGCGGTGAAATCGTCAGCCACCCCATGGGAATAGCGATCCGCGCATTGCCAGAACCACCAGTTCGGCGATGATCACTGCGGACAAAATCCAGAGTAGGTATTTTCTTTTCGGCATTGAGGTTGCTCAGCGCGCGGCTGTTATAGCGTCAATACCAAACGTGCATCCAGCAAATGGCGGCAGCCAACACGAAAAAGGCCCCAAAGCAAAGCATGGTTACCTGGGAATAGGTTAACTCGCCCGTTTCACATGTCATCTTGATGCCCCTGTATGTTTATGTATTGCTATGTAATTGGTTATAGTCTTTTTTATCACGATGTATGTCGCTTTGCTCGCACATTTTGTGCTGCGTTAGCAGAACTCTTTGTTAATTGTCAACAAAACATTTCAGGAAACGGAGTAGATTGACTCTTTCTGAGCATGCGGAGTCATTATCATGTTTGCCAAAAGCCTGTTTTTTTCGGGTATCATGGTTATAAGCGTTTGTTTTGCCGGCACAACGTGCGCCCAAACGCAAAAAATCTCTGATGAGCAAGTTCGCCAGCAAATTATTAACGATTCGATCTCCTCGTATCCGGGTAATTGTCCGTGCCCTTATAACTCCGCACGCAATGGCAGCAATTGCGGTAAACGCAGCGCCTGGAGCCGGGCAGGGGGTTATGCTCCAATTTGTTATAAAAAAGAAGTGACTAAGGATATGATTGCTAACTGGCGGAACGGCCATAAATAATCATGTCAATTCAATATAATAACTAGGGTCAGGACATAGGCAGGATAATAAAAAACCTGCATCAGGGCGGTGCTCGATGGGAAATGCCGGTGATAATAGAGTTAGGGGCCACTTATATGTCTTTTTAGCATAATAACTCTTTTCCCTGAATAACGGTTGTAAACGAATGGTGTTTATATTAATCCGCAAAATCAATAGATTAGGAAGGGCGATGCCCGGTTGTTTTTCGATTTAAATGTCTAAATATTTCCATGCCAACTTCAAGCGGTAACTTGTGCTTGATTTAATTAAAAAACTTACCATTCCCAAAATGTTAATAAATAATCCCATAAAATAACCATGCGGAAAAATATATTTAATTCATGAAGTTGTAAATGGTTAAGTGTTTTTTTTGCCAAAAAACCGTATTATTTGCGTTTTTTAAAATCCTTGTCTAACATTAATTTCATTGATGATTAAGCACATTCATGTAGATGTAGATGTAGATGTAGATGTAGTCATCAATATGCAGTCAAGGCTGTTAAGATTATTATTGCTGGTAATTAATAGTGCTTAACAACTTGATTATATTATCTGAAATTGGAGGTTAACATGGCTGAACATCGTGGCGGTTCCGGCAACTTCGCCGAAGATAAGCAAAAAGCATCCGAAGCAGGTAAAAAAGGCGGCCAGCACAGCGGCAGCGGCAGTAATTTTAAGAACGATCCTGAAAAAGCCTCGGAAGCGGGCAAGAAAGGCGGCCAGCATAGCGGCGGTCGCAGCTCTTAATTGATAATGATGTAATAAAAAACGATCATTACCTGAAAATAGCGTTACGTTGTTAAATATGAGTGCCTTATTTGTACATTTATCTTATTAAGTTATCTTAATAACTTAATAAGTATATTATCCTAAATTGAGAGGTTAACATGGCTGAACATCGTGGTGGTACAGGTAACTTCGCTGAAGATAAACAAAAAGCGTCTGAAGCGGGTAAAAAGGGCGGCCAACAGCATAGCGGCGGCAGCTTTAAAAACGATCCCGAAAAAGCTTCCGAAGCAGGCAAAAAAGGTGGCGAGCATAGCCACGGCGGCGGCCGACATTCATAATCCGTATTAGGTAATTGCGGTTCCCAGTCGATGAGCCGGATTGCCGAAAATGGCTACTTAATCTGTGCAGTAATGTTGTAAGTTAACAGGCAGAAGTGCAAAGGTAGAAGTGCAGAGGTGTAGTCTTCGCGCCCCCAGCCGTAGGGTTGGGGGCGCGTTATCGGCTTGTTATCATTATATTTTATAGCATACGCGCACCTTCCAGCGCGTCACCGCCCATTCCCTTTGCAGCGGCTAAAACGGAGCCGTGTCACAGACTCTTGCGGTCGTATTGTGCTAGGGTAGTATTTCAGGATCATCCGGATATTCGCAATCTATTAAATCAAACTATTAAATCAAACGGCATTATAATAACCCCGCCGCATACTTATGGGATACAACCGTGGCAGGCGCTACGGATTACTTCGGATAAAATTTATTATTAAACCAATATGAAAAATTCCAGCCAACATGCATTAAAAAGCTTAAGCCGTTTTACGGCGGTGACTTTCTATTCCACCAGCCATATTTGCGGCTATGAATGTTTTTTGCACGATCGGGTTGTCGATTTTTTTTATTTTTTATCGCCGATCGCTAAACCATTATTCTTTATTATTATCGGTTATATGGATGAAGAACGTGGGATGACCAAAAAGTATGTGTTGCTAAAAATAAAATCGGTGGTATTGATTGTGGTATTTTGGAATATATTATTTTTCTTTATGGATTCCACACTATTCAAACGAGGTTATCTGCTACAGAATGAAATATTGCTGAGCATTGCAATAATTTATCTATTTCAACCCGTTATCGGCAGGCTGTTGCAGGCCTTCTCCGTTACGCTTGTCGCGGCGTGCGGTTTAATCGTTTTTGCCGCGTTGCTTCAACGGTCAGCCAGCGTGCAGCCCTATTTCTACCCACTTCCGTTATCAGGCTATTTTGATGTCATGCTGCTGGTTTCATTCTATCTGGTGGGACGGATGCTGGGCAGCGCTAAAGGACAGCGGTTGACTAAAATGAATACCGTGGCGCTAGTCGCCAGAGTGGGATTGGTACCAGCGGCATTATTGCTGCTCATGCTAGAGCGTTATACTACGTCTTTTATGGGAGGGGATTCTGCATCCTGGCTAGTCGCGGAAAAAATGATTATTACGCTGCTCTGCCTGTCGCTATTTATCATCTTCGATAATCTGACCATCCAAAGACGTTTTATTATCAACACCGTTGCATTTATCAGCCCCACCATGGTGGGGGTCTATATTGTGCATTACAGCGTGTTTTATCTGATCTCCTCCGCCTACGACCTCAATAATGTCACGCTGGGGTTTACCCTAATGTTTGCGGTGTTTATGGCCTCGGTTATCTTATCCCGCTTACTGTTGCTTAATAAATATACCTCCCAACTGATTTCTTTGTAAGAGGGTTATCTTTTCACCCATTCCCGCAGCCGCTGGATATGCAGATAAAGCGCGGGGATCAAGATGATACCGACGGCGGTGGCCATCAGCATGCCGCCAAATACCGTTACCCCGATAATGCGGCGGCTCATGGCGCCGGCACCGGTGGCCAAGACCAGCGGCATTACTCCCAGGATAAATGAAATTGCCGTCATCATGACGGCGCGAAAGCGTTGCTTGGCGCCGTCCTGCGCGGCATCCTCGATACTGGCGCCTTCCTCCCTCCGGGCTTTGGAGAATTCAACGATCAATATGGCATTCTTGGCCGCCAGTCCCATCAGTAGCACCAGGCCGATTTGCGCATAGACATCGTTGGCGAACCCCATCAGGTGTAAGCCCGCCACGGCCCCCGCGATAGCAAAAACAACGGATAACATGACCACCAGGGGAATGCTCCAGCTTTCATACTGCGCCACCAGAAATAAATAGGCGAACAGCAGGGCGGCGGCATAGATCATCAGCGCCTGACCGCCGGTCTGCTGTTCCTGCCAGGACATTCCGCTCCATGCATAGCCATATCCCGCGGGAAGCTGTCGCGCCATGATCCGCTCCATCGCCTGCATCGCTTCACCTGAACTTACCCCTTCCGCCGCCGAACCGCTGACCGATACCGCGGGAAATTGATTAAAGTTGGCAATAAACGGCGCGCCTAACGTCGGCGTCAATTGCACCAGGTTGGACAACCGGACTAATGCGCCGCTATCGCTGCGCACGTTAATTTGCCCGACTTGTTCCTGACGCTGGCGGAAATCCATATCATTTTGCAGTTGGACGTTAAACATACGGTTATTGCGGGTGAAATCGCCGACGTTAATCCCCCCCATGGAGGTTTGCAGCGTTGAGAAAATCCGGCTGACCGGTATGTGAAGCAGAGCCGCGCGATCGCGGTCTATACTCAGGCCGACTTCCGGTACCGCGGCGCTAAAGGTGGTGAATACCCGGGTCAAGAGCGGGTCCTGGTTAGCCGCCACGATTACGGCGCCCGTGACTTGCGACAGCGCCTGGGATGATTGCCCGTCCAGCGCCTGGATGCGCAGATCGAAGCCCGAAGCATTGCCCAGGCCGCTGATGGCCGGCGGGTTGAAGGCGATAATCATGGCCGCCGGAATGGCGGCCAACTGGGATTGGACATCCGCCAGCACCTGGTCGACCTGCTGGCGTTCGCCCCAGGGTTTAAGCAGTACAAACGCAAACGCGGTATTCGGTGAACTCCCTCCGCTGAGCAAACTATGGCCGGTTACCTTAATAACGTCCGCGACGGCGGGGTTGGCGCTAATCACCTGATAGGCACGATCCACCACCCGCTGGGTGCGGGCCAGCGAAGCGCCGTCCGGTAACTGCACATTGACAAAGAAGTAGCCCTGATCTTCATTGGGCAGGAACGAGGTGGATAGATGGCTATAACCCAGCCAGGTTAGGGCGCCTACCGCCAGCAGCGCCACGACGCTCGTGATCGCCCGCTTGCCGGTGAGATAGGTTAGCCTGACATAACCGTTCCTAATGCGGTCCAGCCCGCGATTGAACCCGCCGAATACCCCGGTAGTGGGCAAGTCGCGCCGTTTAAGCAATACGGCGCACAGGGCCGGGGCCAGGGTGAGGGCATTGATACTGGACAAGATCACCGCCGCGGACAACGTGATGGCGAATTGCCGGTACAGTTCGCCGGTGATGCCCGGCAGGATGGCGATTGGCACAAATACCGCCATCAATACCAGCGTTGTGGCCACAATCGGCCCGGCGATTTGGGTCATCGCCCGGGCGGTGGCCGCCGGCGGCGTCAGCGTCTCATCCTGCGACATCAACCGTTCCACGTTCTCCACCACGACAATGGCGTCATCCACCACTACCGTCAGCGCCAGGATGATGGCGAACAGGCTGAGTGTATTGGCGGAGTAACCGAATATGAACAGTACGGCAAAAGTGCCGAGCAGGGAAACCGGGATCGTGAGCGCCACGATAAAGGTGGCCCGCAGGCTTTGCAAAAACAGATATACCACTACCAGCACGACGATCAGCGTGAGTACCAGCGAGAAAACGATTTCATCCAGCGTGGCGGTTACCGCGGCGGTGGAATCATATTTAATTTCGTAAGTCATGTCCTGCGGGAAATCCAGGGCCTGCCGCGCCATTTCCGCCCTTACCGCCCGGGCCACGTTCAGCGCGTTGGAACCGGGAGTGGGATAGACCCCCATAAAGGCCGTATCGGTGAGGTTAAGCGAGGCATTGACCTGATAATTCTGCGCGCCGAGATCGACCCGCGCCACTTCGCCCAGGCGCACCATGCCGCCCTGCGAATTGGTGCGGATGATGGTCTGGGCAAACTGCCGTGGGTCTTGCAGCCGCCCCTGGCCGCTGATGGTCAGAGTGCGCTGCTGGCCCGGCGGGGCGGGCGACGCGCCGATCTGGCCGGCCGCGGCCTGGATATTCTGCTGGCGCAGCGCCTGGATAATGTCATCCACGCTGACATTAAGCGACTCCATGCGCTGGGGATCGAGCCAGACGCGCATACTGTAATCGCGCGCCCCGAATATTTGCACATCGCCCACGCCGTCGATACGGGCGATGGCATCGCGTATGCGCAGGCTGGCATAGTTGCTGATAAACAGATTGCTGTGGGTGCGGTCGGGCGAAAAAACATTGACGCCGAGTAAGATATTTGACGACCGTTTGCGCACCGAAACGCCGTTATTATTGACCTCGGCCGGTAGCTGGGCGCTTACCTGCGAAATACGGTTTTGCACCTCGACCGCGGCCATATCGGGATCGGTGCCGCTGGCAAAGGTGATATTGAGCTGATAAGCACCGCTGTTGGTACTGTTGGATTCCATATACAGCATGTGGCTGACGCCGTTCACCTGGGCTTCGATGGGCGACGCCACCGCCTCGGCCACGTCCCTGGCGCTGGCGCCCGGGTATATGGCGCTCACCGAAACCACCGGCGGCGCGATAGCGGGAAATTGCTCCACCGGTATGACTTTCAGGGCGGTAAGGCCGATGATGGTGGTGACCACGGCAATGACAATGGCGAACTTAGGGCGCCTGATAAAAAAATGCAGCATCCGCCACCCCTTATTCTATGGTCTGGTTAAGAGAAGCGGCCAGCGTCACGCTAACTTCCATGCCCGGCTGTACGCGCTGCAGTCCTTCGACGATGACCCGGTCCCCGGGCGTTAAGCCCGCCTTGATTTGATACTCTTGGTCAAACTGATTACCCGTGATCACCCGGCGCACTTCCACCCGATTGGCTTTATCGATTAATAAAACAAAAAAACCGTCCCGATCCTGTTGCAAGGCGGCGATAGGCGCCATGACAACCGGCTCGACCTGTCCCGAAACCAATGAGACGTTAACTACCCCTCCCGGCAACAGCAAATGGCGGGCATTGGGAAACCGCGCCCGCACCGTTATGGTCCCCGTCTGGCTGTCCACCTGGTTATCCACGGATTCAAACACGCCCGCCTCGGGGTATTCCTGCCCGTTGGCCAAGCGCAAATGCGGGGTATAACCCTGGGCGGACAGATCCTCGGCGTCGCCGGTCAACCGGTAAGCGGCGGTAATGTAATCCCGCTCGTTGATGGCGATGGCCACCCGGATCGGGTCAAGCTGCACGATATGCGCCAGCGGCCCGATCGCGGGATTGACCAGGCTGCCGGTATTGATATTGCTATGGCCGATACGTCCGCCAATCGGCGCGGCGATGCGGGTGAAACCGAGTTGTAGTTCCTGCATGCGCAAATTGGCCTGCGCCTGGGCCAGGGCGGCATTATTGGTGTCCCGCTGGGCCACGGCGGCATCCACATTCGCGCGGCTGACGGAGCGCTGCTCTCCGAGACGCTGGATGCGGGTCAGATTGGTCTGCGACAGGCGCGCGTTGGCGTTGGCGCTGTCGACCTGGGCCTGGGCCTGGGCCACCAGGGCTTGATGCAGCGCCGGATCAATCTCGAATAACAAATCGCCGGCTTTCACCAACTGCCCGTCGGCGAATTCACGCCGGGCGATAAACCCCTCCGTGCGCGTCGTGACATCCACCGCCTGGATTGCCTCGATGCGGCCCAAATAATCCAGGGCGCGCTGCGGTGTCCGCTGCTCGATAATCGCGGCGGTAACGGCCGCAAGCGGTGCTGCCGATACGGACCAGGGCAAAATGGCCGAGGCCAGCAATACCGCCGCATTCAGGATCACTGTAATCTGGTTATTGGTAATCATGATCAGATCCATTAATTGTTTATATCATCATGACAAGCGATCGAGGCGCAACCGCCCTAAGCCTGCAGGGTGTAAGTGTTGATTTATAGGATGACCAAAAATTAACTCGAGATGAATTCCGCTATGACTCACCCCCGCCAAAATGTAATGCATAAAATAATAAGATAATTTAATTGGAATTAAATAAACCGCTGCATTTATTTCAGTAATTTCCATTATATCCCCGGGTAGCCGGGCGCTAAGCAGCGCCTGATAATATTCCCATTATGGTTAAGATTAATTGTCTATTTTGGCGTCGATCCGTTTTAGCATATAGGGATAAAACGGATTGGATGACAGGCGCATTAAAGAATCCAGGCCGACAACCAATACCGCGCGCTCCCCCCGCGCGGCAAACGCGCCCAGGCTGATGCCATATTGATCCCGGGGCTGCGGATACCGTCCGTACAGCGAGTCGCTCATCGGGAAGGGCAGCGCGACGTGCGACAAAGAAAAAATATCGGCCGGATAATCGATACCCAGCAGTTCGGCGGTTTCTTCGGTCTGGCCCGCAAGCGTGGTGCGGGCCAGCGTGGCCAGATTATCCGGCGCCACGTTGGTCACGATAGTCGTGGTGTAGCGCCGCGGCGCGGGGGGCAATAATCGCGACAGCGCGGTATAAGACGAGGTGCGCAGCAGCGGGCCGAAACTTTCGGCCTGATTCAAATCGAACAGCACCACTTCGCTGCCGTTGGCGGGCAGGTGTTCGTATAGGGCGGTAATGACCGCCCTGGTGCTGACGGTGGAGTCCATGACGGATTGAAAGGTTAATATCGGCGGCAATTCATCCAGTTTGTGATTGCTGGAATAGGCGGCGATTTGCTGTTGCAGCGCGCGGGTAAGCTCGTAGGATTGCCGTCCGCCGTTCACCGGGAACGAGTTGTATTTAAACGGATTGAACTCGGGCACGATGCCCAGCCAGGCCGCCTTGGCAAACGCCGGGAACAGGGCCGGCCAGCCGGCAATGCCGGCGAAACGCGCAAAACTGGTGACCCCTATCATGGGGGAAATCAAAATGACCCGCGCGGGTTTCGCCAGTCGTGGATCGTTTAGCGCATCCAGGGTATATTTCATCGCCAGGGCGCCGCCGTTGGAAAAGCCTACTATATGCAGCGGCAAATCCTCGCCGCTGCGCCGCTTGGCTTCACGCACCGCCAAACGGGTGGCGGCCAGCCAATCTTGCCATTTCACATCGGTCAGCGCCCCGGGCACCGTGCCATGGGCCGGCAGGCGGATACCGATGGCCACATAGCCGTGCCGGGTATAATTTTCGGCGATATGCCGCAGGCTGTATGGGGTATCGGTCAGGCCGTGCAGCAGAACCACCGCGCCTTTCGGTTTCCCCGGCGGAATTAAAATATACGAGCGGTTCCAGTTGGTGGCGAACTTATCAGGGTAGATGGGACTACCGGAAAAATACCGGTTCAATTGGGTTTTCTGCGGCGCTTCCAGTTTATCGGTAACGTTCTCGCGCACCGCTTTGAACAGCGCATCCTCATTGGCCAGGTAGGTGGTCCAGTTGGCGTTATCGATGTCATCCGCGTGCATATCTTTGGGAACGTAGGTATGCCACAGCTGGAGATCCGGACCGCGCTGCGTTTCAAACACCCTGAGGGCAAAAGCGGCCACGGCGAAAATCACCGCCACCCAAATAATACGCACTAGCCATTTGCGGATGGTTCTGAAGAACATAGGCTTTGACCCCATAATAAACGGCGTTCCATGGATAATAAATCCGGCTTTTTATCGGCTAGACCGCCGCCTGTCAGCGCGGCGAAACGGTGACCCTGCCGCCGCCGGAGGCAATGGCTACCCGCTGGCCGACGTGGAATTGGCTGGTACCCAGCGCCTGCGCGACGATAATCGTGCTGCCGTCGTCCCGGCGGATCTCCAGCTCCACTCCGGGGCTGCGATTGGCTGCGCTTTGAATACCCTGGCCGGCCGCTGCGCCGCCCACGGCGCCCGCGGCGGTTGCCAGGCTGCGGCCGGAACCGCCGCCCACGGTATTACCCAAAAATCCCCCGAGCACCGTACCGCCGAGGGTGCCGGCGACGTTTTCACCGGTACCGCCCTGAATCGTTATGGGGCGCACGGAAATCAGCGTGCCGTAGGTTACGGTATGCACCTGCCGGGCCTGGGCCGCGGTAAACGTATCGCCGGATGAGGTTCGGTTATTCGCGCAGCCGCTTAATAGCGCCATTGCCATGGCAATGACAATGACAATGACAATAGTTATTCTGATCATCACGGGCTCCTGTTATTTATGGTGTTGTCATCATCCGGCCATGTGATAGCGCTGGCCTGGCACAGTTAATCGCAAACGGTATACCCCGGTGTATATTTACATTAGATATTATTATTAATTAGGCAATATCATTTTAAGATAATAACTTCCCGCGGTTTCAATAACTTTAATTAATGTTTTGGCCGATCTTGATCAAATTAATTACGTCTGACCCAAAAAATTGCTTATTACGGTAGCGGGCGATATTGGTCATAATAAACTGGCAATATGCTACAAACCAATATCATTACTTTTGACAAAAAAATCAAGTGCCGAAAGATATAATAATTAAATTATCATTCTCACTCATTTGCTGCCGCGCTGCGACGATCGTTCTTGCCGGCCGTGGGATGATAATTTAGAATCGATCGTTATGAAAACACCAAAATCCACGAGCGCCAAGCCACGCGGCCGGCCCCGCTCCTTCGACCGTGACGCCGTATTGGACCGCGCCATGCGGTTATTTTGGCTGCGCGGATACGAAACCACATCCATGGCGGAACTGCTTAAGGTCATGAACGTCACCACTCCCAGCGTGTATAGCGCCTTTGGTGATAAAGAGCATTTGTTCCTGGAGGCGATTGAGCGTTATAAGTCCGGTCCCGCCGGCTATCAGGCCGAGGCGTTTAAGGAAAAGACCGCCAGGGGAGCGGTGGAACGCCTGCTGCGGGAGGCGGCGTGCGCCATGGCTGATACGACTACGCCTCCTGGCTGCATGCTGGCCCTGTCGGCAATAAATTGCTCCGCCGGGTCGGAGCCCGTCCAACGGGTCGTCATCGCGGCCCGTCAGGAAACGGAGCGCGCGCTGCGCCGGCGAATCGAGCGGGGCATCAACGAAGGGGATGTGCCCGCCGGCACCGATGCCGCTGCGTTGGCCAGCTTTTTCACCACGTTCCTCTACGGCATGTCGATAAAAGCGCAGGAGGGGGTAACGCTGGCCGAGGCGCAGGCCATAGCGGCCAGCGCCCTGCGGGCATGGCCGGATAGCTAAATCTGCGCTTCTCCGCCGTCCACAAACAATTCGGCGCCGTTGACAAAACTGGCCGCATCTGACGCCAGGAAGACCGCCGCCTTGCCTATTTCATCAGGGTTGCCTACCCGGCCGAGGGGGATTTTTGCCGCAAAGCCATCCAGTAAGGCCTGTTGTTGGTCTGGCGCCGCCAATCCGACTAAACCGGGCGTTTTCACCGGCCCTGGGCTTAATACGTTTACCCGGATATCCCGCCCCTCAAGGTCCTGAATCCAGCTGCGGGCAAAATTGCGCACCGCGGCCTTGGTGGCGCTATAAACGCTGAAGTGTTTACCGCCGACGGCCGAGGTGGTTGAACCGGTAATAATCACGGAAGATCCCTTCGACAATAGCGGCAGCGCTTTTTGCACGGTAAATAGCACGCCTTTGACATTGGTATCGAAGGTGCGATCGAAATGTTCTTCGGTAATGGCGCCAAGCGCGGCCAACTCTCCGCCGCCGGCGTTGGCGACCACGATATCCAAATGGCCTTTTTGGGCTTTTATAGCGGCAAACAGCGTATCCAGGGCGCTAAGTTTGGATACATCCGCCTGGATGCCCGACGCCTGGCCGCCGAGCTCGGCCAAGGCTTCGTCCAGCTGCTTTTGCCGGCGCGCGGTGATAAACACAAAGGCCCCTTCGTTAATAAACTGCCTGGCGATGCCTAAGCCGATGCCGGTACTGCCGCCCGTGACCAATGCGATTTTATCTTGTAGAGCTTTACTCATAATTTCACCTTATGTCTTTAACGAGGCTAAATGCCGGATTTTTGCGTCTCGATTGAGAATAAATAAATTTCGTAATTAACGTTACGAAATTAACGAGAGCGACGCTGGGCGTCAAGATATTTCATACTAATCGTTATGAAATTATGCGAAGGAAGGCCGGCGATGGGAAACTATGCTATTGACCCGACCGCAGACCAGCGCCTGGTGGTCAGGTCGGGGATATCAGCTTTTAATCTCTTTGGTCACCCAACCTGCAATTTGCTGATAGGGCACAAACATGGTTTGATTACGCTTTGGATGCGTGGCGGTAAATACGCCGACAATGGCTCCATCATGGCCATACACCGGACCGCCGCTCATGCCCGGAACGCCGCCCGCATCGCTGAGCCCTACCAGGCAACTGGTACCCGGTTTATCCCACCAGCCAAATTCCTTTAACACCCCGGTGGAGGATGTCGGCATGGCGGTATACGCGTTGTAGCCATACAGGCTGAGTTTATCCCCTTTGTCCGCGGTCTCCAGTTTAGGGAGCTTACGGCCGGTATTGTCGTGATAAATAATGGCGACATCACACAGCGGGTTGTAGGCCTTGACCCGCACCATCATCATTTTCGCCACATGTCCGGCGGTAAGGCTATATTTTGCGGTGAGAGGGAAACTCGATCCGATCGCACCGGCCAGCACGGGAATGCCGACAAAATGGAAATCCGCTTTCGATTCTGCCGTTTGATCAACTTTGTAATGGCCGACACCGGTACAAGCAGATAAAAACAAAGGGAGTAAAGTAAACAAAAAGTTAATTTTCATTGTTGCCGCTTTATCTAATGCCATACAAGAAATTGATCGGTTATTTGATCAAACCCGGCTAATACGTCATGCCAGTAAGGTTAACGGCCGATGATGAGATTTCTTTAGCAAAAGAAAATGATTTATTTTTGCCCGCGATAAAAAAGAGCTAACCGGAATGTTTAAGATTAATTGCTTAACTAAAATTATTAATTATATATCTTCACTTAACCTAAATTATTCATGCGGCAGATGGCTATTTTCTTTACTTTAAGTCTGTGAACGCTTGCTGCACTAAGCTTTAAACGCATTTTCCGGTGTCTGGGATTAATCTATGCTATTGAAAATAAATAATTTATAAGATGAGATTTTACTCAGATGTTAACATTTAGCAATGAGTGAATAAATAAAGGAAACAACGGATGATGAATCCTGTTTTTCATCAACTGGCAACTTAAGTAAAATTAAATGGCGCCTATGGTATTTGACGGGGAAAATCGTATTAGCGCAAACGCTGTGGCGGGCATCTAATTTAGTGGGCAAAAGAACAATAATGTCATGCTTGTACAATTTTATAACAAATTATCAATAATAAAAAAACATTCCCGGCTGCTCCTACCGTTACGCTTCCTAGCCGGTTCGAACAGTGGACCTAAGGCGCCAAACCGCACATCGCCAGGGAAATTGATTTCTGATTAATAGAAAGGTGTTGATTGCCGATCCGACAGGTAATTTTTATTTTTAAATTTTCAATAAGAATATGCTATTCCATGAAAATCTACTGCCATGGGGTTTTATTGACAGCCTGTCGGTACGGTTATTTATTTTCCTAAATCGACTTTTATGGATAATCGCCGGTTATTCACCGGGAATAAGCCACCCTGATTCATAAGATGCCGTTTACATCGCGGGGAACCAGGCGGGTGTCAGCTGAAGATTTTTTTATTTGTATATACAAATAAAAAAACTTGTTTTCCTATAGCTATGCTTTTTCGCACCGCCGCTGAAATCTGGCGATATGGCCTTTGTTTCCAGATATAACAGGGGGTGCCGCTTATCTTATCTCGCGACTGCTAGCCGGATAACAGTGCCGTCTCCGATTTTTTCAGGGCGCGCTTCCATCGCAAAAACTTATATTGTATATACATGTCTTGACGTTAAAAATTGCTGCACTTATAGTCATATCGCAAGCTCATATCCTTAGCAATGTAAACGCGGTCGCTTTCCATAACCGTATATTCTTAATGTGGATCGGGAATAAAATTGTGAAACCAAGCCAACAGCGAGCGTTATTAACTACGTTATTAACCACGGTATGCGGCGGCCTATTGTTTGTAACCAATGCCTCGGCCGCGCCGGCAAAAGATCCCATTAAAGCGCCGGAGGAAATACAGGCTAAAGGCAAACTGACTTTTTGCTCCGATTTGGAAAACCCGCCGGCGGAAGGGATGGCCAGCGACGGCAAGACGCCGGTGGGCGCCGCGGTGGATATCATGAAAGCGCTGGGCGACGAGATGGGGGTGAAAAGCCAGATCGATAACTATCAGTTTTCCGGTATTTTCGCCGCGCTGGATACCGGTAAGTGCGATTTGATCATCGCCAGCCTCGGCAACACTCCCGAGCGCGCGCAGCGTTATTGGATGGTGGACTACTGGCGCGTCAATACCGCCCTGCTGGTGCCCAAAGGCAATCCCCTGCACCTGGCGAGTTATGAAGACCTTTCCGGGCGCAGCGTCGCCGCGCTGCTGGGTAGCCGCAACGCGGGCTTGATCAAGCAGATCAGCGATAAATTAGTCAGCGAAAATAAAAAACCCATCGAGCAGGTGCTATTGGGCACCAATGTCGCGGCTTTCCAGAATCTGGGCCTGAAACGGGTCGACGCCTTCGCCAGCGATTCCCTGGTCATCAATTATTACCTGTCAAAAGGACGCAGCCGGTTTGAATTGGTGGGAGTGCCCGTACCGCCGAAAACCTGGTCGATCGCGATTACCAAAGCCAACGTTGCGCTCAAAGATGCCGTACAGGCCTCCATCGATCGGATGAACAGCGACGGCCAAATGGCGGCGATTACCAAAAAATGGGGTATCGAAGACGGCGTGGGACTTTGCAGCTCTGCGCATTCTTGCGAGTAGGACTGATGTCATACCCGAGGTTTGAAGGAGGCGGCGATGCTATCTCATATACAGCTGCAGTTTGATACCGCGTTTTTCCTGGATTTTGTGTTCCACCCGCAGGCGTCGCTGCTGCAAGGTTTGGCGCTCACCGTGGCCGCCGCCATCCTGTCGCAGCTTATCGGCACCGTCATCGGCGTTCTCCTGGCGGTGGCGGGCCTGAGCCGTTTCTGGGGCCTGCGGGCCGTCAATCAGATTTATATCTGGTTTTTCCGCGGGACGCCGGTGCTGGTGCAATTGGTGCTGATTTACTTCGGGTTGCCCTATCTGCTGGGTTTTGATTTGTTTCCGGCCGCGATGCCGCTGGGGCCGTTTGCCGTGGCGGGGGCGGTGGTGGCGGGCATCGCCACGTTCGGACTGCACGAAGCGGCTTATATGAGCGAGATTACCCGCGCCGGCATCGCGTCCGTGGATCACGGCCAGAGCGAGGCGGCCAAAGCCCTGGGCATGACGCCCGGCCTGTCGATGCGCCGGATTATTTTGCCGCAGACCGTCAGGGTCATCGTTCCGGCCTTGGGCAATCAATTTAACAACATGCTTAAGACAACGGCGCTGCTCAGCATCATCGGCGTTTCGGAAATGTTTCGCGTCGCCGAGCAAATCCAGGCCGCGACGTTCCTGACATTTGAGGTTTATCTCGGCGTTTCGGTCTACTACCTGTTGCTGACCGGTACCTGGACGGCGATCCAAATGTCCCTTGAAGCCTGGCTGGCCCGGCGCTCGCAGCTGAAAAAAGCGAAGCGCGCCGCGGTGTTAACCCGCGATCACATGTCGGTGTCCAATGAAAACCTTTAATACTTCCGCGGCGCAAAATCCGCGTCCCGCGGTGGAATGCGCGGATATCGTCAAGTCATACGGCGATTCCATCGTACTGCGCAATGTTTCCCTGACGGTGCGGCCCGGCGAGGCGCTAGTGGTTGTCGGGCCATCCGGCTCGGGAAAAACCACGCTTATCCGCTGCATTAACCATCTGGAGAAGATCCAGTCCGGCAAGATCCTGGTGGACGGGCAATTAATCGGCTATCGCCTCAAGGGCGATCGGTTCGTCGAAGATAGCGAAAAAAACATTGCCCGGCAGCGCAGGAATATCGGCATGGTTTTCCAACGCTTCAATCTGTTCGGCCATCTGTCCGTGCTGCAAAACGTCATGGAAGCGCCGGTACAAGTGCTGCGCATCGATAAAAACAGCGCCCGCCGGCAAGCGCTGCAACTGCTGGAACGGGTTGGCTTATCCGACAAAGTGGATCACTACCCGGCGCAATTGTCCGGCGGACAGCAGCAGCGCGTGGCCATTGCCCGCGCCTTGGCGATGAACCCCACCGTGATGTTATTCGACGAGCCGACCAGCGCGCTGGACCCGGAAATGGTGGGGGAGGTGCTGACGGTCATGCGGGATCTGGCCCTGCAGGGCATGACGATGATCGTGGTGACCCATGAGATGGAGTTCGCCCGGCAGGTCGCGGATCGGGTGGTGGTTATGGATCGGGGCGAAATCATTGAACAAGGAGCGCCGTCGGAGATTTTCGGCGCGCCCCGCCATCCCAGGACCCAGACCTTTTTGTCGAAGGTTTTGCATAAGGTTTAACGGTTTATTCAGCCGGTAGTCGACGGCATCACTCGAAGTAATATTAACACTGGAGTAATTTTAGATGGGACGTTTAATTGATATCAGTTGGCCGGCTCTTGGCGTTACGGTGGTCGCCGAGCTGAATGACGAGCGCAACCCTGAGCTGTGCGAAGAATTCTGGCAGCATCTGCCGTTCAAGGTATTGCAAGCCCACCCGGTGGTTTCCGGCGCATCGATGTATGCCTGGACCCCGGTGGTCAGCAGCGCGCCGGTACATCATCGCGAACTGATCACCGATTGCCCGGTGGGGCGCCTGCGCTATTCTCAATCCACCGGCAACAAAATGTCGGTACAATATGGCGTTGGACTTGAGCCGCTGGCCCAGCCGGTATTGGGCCAGGTATTGCCGGAATATTGCGCTTTATTACCCGATGTGGGCAAAGCGGTATGGAATAATCTGTTTTGGCAAAAGGATCAGATATTTGTTGAAGTGTCGCCCCATGACAAAAACGCCCATCCCGGCGTACCGGTCAAAGCCGCCGGCATTTCGCCGGTTGCCAAGATTTTCCTTGATGAAGCCGAACGCATTCAACTGGTGGAGCCGGAGGATCTGAAAGACATCCGTTTGGGCCGGGTGGAGTCCACCGGGACTTATGGGCAATACTATACCGCATGGGATTTTGCCAACGGCATGGTGCGTGACTATATAATGTACACGATCTATCCGCTGCTCAAGCTGTCCAATACGCTGTCGGTGAAGGACTTCAGCGCCACCCTTAATGAATTCGACGTGCCTTATTCAAGCTACCTGGGCATCAGCGGCATGTATCAGTTGGAAGCGTTCGCGGGCCTGCTGCGCGACGCGGTGGCGCAGGCGGAAACCAAAGCGGAAATCCAGGAACTCCTGGTGGCCTTTTTGAAATACGGCAACCGCCTTTGCGCATGGTCTTATCACTACTTTCCCTGGTACCTGGGCATGTTCTACAACCGGCAACTGGGCGGCCAGGAGTTTCCGGGACGCTGGAATCCCGACAAGGTATAAGATACCGCGAACGTTTTCCCGGTCAAACCATCCCCACCGCCGATTCCTGGCGGTGGTTTTTTTAATGGCCGTTTGGACGGCGTTTGGCCAGACCCCGCTATGGTGTTCTTTTCACGTAATGGATGAGCCGATGAAAAGGATTCTTTTGGCAGGTAAATGTTTAGCCATGGTTGCGATGTTGACCTGCTGCACGTCTAATAAGCCGAATAGGCCCAAATATATCGATCGCGGCGATTACCGCGTGGATAGCGCCATCTCTTCCCGCAGCCAGAATGAAAGGGTGCGTTTCCTGGTCATGCATTACACCGCGGTCGATGATGCGGAGTCGCTGAAATTACTGACCACGGGCATGGGCAGTGCCCATTACCTGGTGCCCGTCTTGCCTGACACCAGCGACGGCAAGCCGGTGGTGCTGCAATTGGTGCCGGAGGACAAGCGGGCCTGGCATGCCGGGGTGAGCCAGTGGAACGGGCGCGGCAACCTGAATGATACTTCTATCGGTATCGAGATCGTCAATACGGGATTTACCGAAGATGAGACGGGCAAAACCTGGTATGACTTTCATCCGCGCCAAATCGAACTGGTCGCCAGGCTGGCCAAGGACGTGATCCGGCGTTACCAGATCAGCCCCGACAATGTCGTCGCCCACAGCGATATCGCGCCGCAGAGGAAATACGACCCCGGTCCGTTGTTTCCATGGGCGCAGCTCGCGCAGCGCGGCGTTGGCGCCTGGCCCGATAAAACCACCGTGGACAAGTACCTGGCGGGTAGGGCGCCTGACAGCCCGGTGCCGGTAGCGCCGCTCCAGGCCGCGCTGGCCGCCTATGGCTACACGATCCCCCAAACGGGACAGCCGGATGAAGAAACCGTCCGGACGATCGGCGCGTTCCAAATGCATTACCGCCCGGCGGATTATCGCGGCGCGGCGGATGCCGAAACCGAGGCCATCGCCCTGGCTCTGGTGGAGAAATACCGCAGTTAGAAAGGGTTAGCCGCAACGCACGCCCTGCACGGCCGCATGTGAGAGACGTTCAACTGAGGGCCGCCCAAGGCTTGGGCGCCAGCAAACCAGCGGGTACCGCCGGCCTGCTGGCGTAATTCTGCGCGATACTTGCACAATCACTCACACAAACGGCATGCAATCAGGTAAAATAAGAAATCGTTTCAGGCGAAAAATGAAAATGCGGAGGTATACCTGTCATGAATTCGAGTAATCAGCACCAAACCGAAACCAGCAGTAATCCGATAACCACGACGTTATCAGGCGTAATAACCAAATCCCCAAGCCGTATCAAAGGCCATACCGGCCGGCCGATGGTTAAAGCCACCATCCTGGCAGAAAGCGACAAGCGCAGCTCATACCCGCTCACAGTGGTCGGGTTCGATATCATGGCGCTGGAATTGATGGCGCACCTGCGCGGTGAACGAGTGACCATCACCGGACGGATGGAATGGAACGGTGGCTATTCGATCGTCGCCGATCAAATTATCGCGGTTTAGTTTACTGAACCAAGCCGGGGTTTCCCCCTGTTTAGCCAGAAAACCTAGTCTCGCGACCAGCCCACTACACAAGATTGGTTAAAGTTCTGTTGACCGTACTGCGTTAGGTTTTTCTGCAGCTCCCTTCAGGCTTCCACCCTCGAAATGTTATAATCTGCCACGCGAAAGAAGCCGTCAGTCCGCGTTCGCCACGGAGTATCCGCTGATACGCGCAATAATAAACGTATCTTGGATATCAATGATTTGCACGGCTTCGTTTCGGTTTGCTTAGTACACATGCGCTAGTTTGTGAAGTTAAGAGGATGAAAAATAATTATGAAAAAAATCCTTGCTATAACATTCTCACTATGTGTAAATAGCGTCATCGGTTTGTAGTACAGACCTATTTATGAATGTCATTTTAGTAAAGTTGTTCCGGCAAATGGTATATCAAAATATCGTTTCTCCGAGGAATTTCCTTCTCTAGTGCTCCCATAAGTAAATCCTGACAAGCAGACCACAATCGCCTTATGGCGGCCCTATTAAAAGGAAACAACAATGTCTAACAAAATGACTGGTTCAGTAAAATGGTTTGATGCTGGTAAAGGTTTTGGTTTTATCACCCCTGCTGACGGTAGCAAAGATGTGTTCGTTCACTTCTCTGCAATCCAGAGCAATGATTTCAAAACCCTGGACGAAGGCCAACAGGTCGAGTTCAACATCGAACAAGGCCAGAAAGGCCCGTCTGCAACTAACGTTGTGGCGCTGTAATTTATTACAGACAGGCTCAGGTAAAGTGCTTGCGATAGCGATGATGGCTCAGGCCGGAGCAGCCAAGTTACTCTAACCGGACCGAAAAAATTATAAACCCCGACTCTGTCGGGGTTTTTTTTTGCCTTATATTCCATCGGCAGTTCCCGACCCGGTTCCGGGGCCGACATTAACTCGGGAAAGCGGCGCGGACCGCCAATATGCTTTTAACAATCTCAGGCTTTTAATGCTAAAATTCCGCTTCGACTTTATAAGGATATGGGTATGATAAAAAATATTGTCACGGGTCTGGCGGTGATTACCCTGATCGGATGCGCCGGTTATGCCGACTATTCCTCGGTGGCGCAAACGCCGGCCCCTGCTGATGTGGCCGGGGTATGGATGAGCGACGGGCCGCAAAAACGGCTGGCCAGCCCGGAAGCGATTGCCAGTCTTATTGTTAATCGGGCCGGGGACACGCTGGACTGCCGCCAATGGCAGAGCACCATCGCGCGGCGCGGCAAGCTGACCTGGCGCGGCGAGCAGCTTTATAACGTCAACGTTAAAAACGAATATAGAGATATCACCGTGGCCAATGGCGTCATGTCCTATGACGGCATGAAGCTGCGCCGGGCGGCTAAGCCCACGGTTGAGTGCCAGGCCCACGTGGTTTATGCCAATGGTGATTATGTGTTTGCCGATGGGGGCAGCGTGCAGCCGCCGGCCGTTAAATCCCATAAAAAAGCCAGCGGCGTGCAAAGGAAAGATAAGAAAAATTAATCGCGCCGCCTGGCCTTGGCATCTTGGTCCCGACTAGCGCAGCGCGTCGGGACGGTTATTTTTCCGCAATCGGTTCTTTAAGAATAAAACCATAGCTGAATGCGCCGACCAGCAACAACACCGCGCCGGAAAGAAAAACATAGGTGAAATTACCGGTAATATCCAGGATGAGCCCCGCCACCACCGGCGCCAGCGCGGCACCGATAAATCCGCCGAAGTTCTGGATCGAACCCAGCGATCCTACCGAGCCGCTGGGCGCCACGTCGGTTGCCAGCGTCCAGATAGCCCCCGAAGGAAGCTGGGCGGCAAAATAACCAACGGCCAACAGCAAGATGCACAGCGGCGTACTTGTAATAAACGGCACCGGCGCGACGGCGCAGGCGGCAATCACCGCTCCGCCGACGATGGGTATCTTGCGTGCGGTAATGGCTTTCATACCGTTGCGGATCAACCGATCAGACAGCCAACCGCCGATCAGTACGCCGAAAATGCCGACAAAAAACGGTATCGCCGCCACCCAGCCGGTGGTCATCAGGCTCATATGGCGGTCGTGCTCCAGATAACGCGGCAACCAGGTAAGATAAACCCATACGGTGAAATAAATACCGAAACAGCCGATAACCATTCCCCAGGTGGATCGCTCGCGAAACAGCGATCCCCAACTGCGGGTCGGGGTAGCCATGCCGGTGGCGGCATCGACGGGGAGTTCCTTGATCTCTTGCAGTTCATGGGCGTCCGGGTCGCGGTAAAGTTTCAGCCAACATGCCAGGATCAGCAGCCCCAGCGCGCCGATTACCACAAACATGCCGCGCCATCCCAGGGTGAGCATCAGGATGGTTAATAACGGCGGCGCGATGGCGTTGGCGATTTGTGAGCCGGTATTAAATATCGACGTCGGCAGGCCGCGCTCTTCTTTGGCGAACCAGGCGTTGGTGACTTTAATCCCGGAAGTAAAAAAGGGCGATTCCGTTACCCCTAATAGCATCCGTAGGGCATAAAATACGCCGAACCCATTGACCAGCGAGCATAATATAGTGACCAGGGACCAGCCGCCCGCGGCAAAAGAAAATAGCTTTTTCGGGCCATATTTATCCACCAAATAACCGGCGGGCAGATTGGCCAGCGCATAAGGCCATAAAAAAGCCGAGAGCAGCAGCCCCATTTGCAGGGATGATAAACCAAATTCCCCGGCAATGGTGGAATTAGCGACGCTGAGATTGGCGCGATCCAGATAATTGGTAATGGCGGCCAGCAAAATAACAATAACCAGATACCAGCGTAATCGCGATCCGGCTATTTTTCGGGGTGCGGTTTTACTGGCGCCGGGGTGTAGGGCCGTAGACGTCGTGGTTCTTCTCATATCAAATTACCTCTAATCATGGGCATGACTATGGAGAAGTACATTATAATTTTTTTAATCAGGTAAAATATCGATTAAATACAGCGGTTTAAAATCCGCTTTCCCCCTGAAGCTGCTCTAGCTTATTTCTCAGGATGGCTATCTCATCCGCGGGCAAATCCAATTGCGGCGCCCGCATAACGCCGGCGTCTATACCGCGATATTTCAGTCCTTCTTTGAAATAGGACATATTGCTGCCGTTACGTAACAATTCACAAAATTTATTGGCGATTTTTTGCGCCCGGCGCGCCGCGATAATATCTCCCTGTACAAAAGCGTTATAGACCGCCAGGAAAGGTTCGGGATAAACGCACGACACTCCGGATACCACGCCGTCACAACCCATGGCCAATGCGGGCAAGAATAACCGGTCCGCACCGACGACCACCGAAAATTGGCTGTCATTAATGGCCAGATAGTTATTCACCATTAAATAGTCCGGGAAGCTGTATTTAATTCCTACGACATTCGGGCATTGTTCGGCAATTTGCTGCGCCAGTTCAGCGGATAAATTGTTGGCCGCACATTGAGGGATATTATATAAATAGACCGGAAAGTCATCCGGGACCGCGCGGGCGACGTTAATGAAATAGGTCGCCAGTTCGCGATCGTTTGCGCCAAAAAACGCCGGCGTAACTACGCCGATCCCGTCGGCGCCGGCATCATAGGCATGACGGGCCAGCGCGAGGGTTTCCGCCTGGGACATCGCCCCGACGTGGATATACGCAGTGGCGCGGCCGTTATTGCGCGAAATCACCGTTTCGGCGACCCGCTTGCGTTCCTGCTCGCTTAACCGGAGCATCTCGCCGGTGGTGCCCAAGGGATACAGGCAGTGCACGCCTTTGGTCACCAGAAACTCGGTTAATTGTCCCACGGATTCATAATTAACCGAGCCGTCCTGATTAAACGGCGTCACCATGGCGGTGGTAATACCCTGAAGTTTTTTCATCATATGCCTCGTTAGCTGTTAGGTGTTTTATCAGTAGGAAATCCTGGCCAAAACCGGTGCGGCATGCCGGGATAATCATTGCCGCGAGGCGCTTAGCCCGCGCGGACGAACTCATCGAGCACGTGAAACAAAATCACCGCCACGGCCCCCCCGGGATCGGGGATGCCCCGGCTCTTTTCTATAAAGCAGGCGGCTTTGCCCTGTTGCGGCACCATGGCGCGGGTCGCTTCCAGCCCCGCCTGAGCGGCCAGATAAGCGGCATTGACCCCTTCGCTCAGCGGGGACTGCCGGGCTACCGACAGATGCAGCGCCTGCGAGGCGGGCAGTAAAACATCCAGCACCGTTTTATCCCCAGGCTGAGCTTTGCCGCGTTCGCCGATGCCTTGGGTAAAAGCGGTAAAAAACAGCGCCAGCGCCGGGCCATCCAACCGGGCGGTATCGTCGGGCAGCGCTTTGCCGCCGCGCATAAAACCCGTCGCCATAAGCGTACCCATGGTGGATGGGGCGGCCTTGGCCATGGCGATCCCGCACTGGATCAGCAGTTTTTCAATTCCCGCGCCGACAGCGGGTTCCACCTGGGTGGCGGCGGCAAACGCCTTTTGCATGGTAATGCCCAGGTCGCCGTCGCCAACCTGTTGATCCAGATTAATTAACGCTTCCCGCTGGCGGCTCAGTTCGGCATACCAGGCGGCGATTAATTGCCGGCAATCGGCCGGGGATAAATACATTTTCATCTTGGGTCCTTGCGATCATGGCGCCAATGGGAGCTGGGTAAAGAAGGGGGTATGAGCCGGTTGTGCCAAATAACCCGCTAATTCATCATCCAGTTTGCACACCGATAATGAAAAACCGGTCATCTCCATGGCGGTGGCGTATTCGCCGCAATAAACATGAAATACGGGGATCCGGCGTTCCGCCAGGAGCTGGTGGACGCGGCGGTAGAGTATATAGAGTTCATCTTGCGGGGTGGCGCCTAGCCCGTTGAGTAACACCGCCGCCCGATCTCCCGGCTGGAAAGTCAGTTCGTCCAATAACATCGGCAAAATACGATCGATGATGCGATCGGCGCTGTCCCGGGACTGGGTCAGAATGCCGGGTTCGCCGTGAATCCCCATCCCGATTTCCATTTCGTCCTCGGCGACCGAAAAAGCCGGGCTGCCTACCTCGGGAATGATGCAAGGGGATAATGCCACGCCCAGCGTTTTGGTCGCTGCCCCGGCCAGGTTCGCCAGCCGCCCCACTTCGTGCAGCGGCAACCCGCGCGCCGCGGCGGCGCCGGCGATTTTATACATAAAAAATATACCGGCGACGCCGCGACGTTTGGACTGGCGTTCCAGCGGGGCCGAGCCTACATCATCGGCGCCGATGACTTTGGCGGTCTGGATATCCTCGAAATCAGCCAGTTCGGCCGCCATATCGAAATTCAAAATATCGCCGCTGTAATTGCCGAACAGATAAAGCACGCCGGCCCCCTGATCCACCGCTTTGGTGACATTGAGAATTTGTTCCGCCGAGGGCGACTGAAAGACGTCGCCGACCGCGCAGCCGTCCAGCAGACCGTCGCCCACATAGCCGAGGAATAATGGCAAATGGCCCGAGCCGCCCCCGGTGACCAGCCCGACTTTGCCCGGTTTGACCGCCTGGGCGGTAACCAGGCAATGTAAGTCATCATTAACATAAGTAAGCTGCCGTGGGTGGGCATAATAAATACCGGCCAGCATTTCCAGGACATAGTCGGCAGGCGTATTAATAAATTTTTTCATGGGCTTATCACCTCGGCACCCCGAACCTGCTTCAGGGAATAAAAATATTAAGAAGACGTATTGAACGGGATAATGGTAGCGCCGCTAAAAGGTGTAAACTAAAATTTTACTAAAAAAATAGTATGGATTTTAATTTGTGAGAGGAATCACACGCCCTACATTTTTATAAAAAATTGGCCAAGTTTTGCGTCACATTTTTTTATATTTGTGATGTTATTGCCATAAGGCAAAAAATAAGGGGTCGCCATGGCGAAGTTAAAGGATATCGCGCGTCGCGCCGGAGTGTCGATAAGTGCGGTTTCGATCGCCCTGAACGGCAAGCGCGGCCTGGGCATAGCGACCCGTGAACGTATACTGCAAATTGCCCATGAGCTTGACTATCACTCCTGCGCCGCGCGCAAAGAGCACTTTCGAGGAGTGATCCGTTTTTTGAAAATTGCCCTGCACGGCAATACGGTCAATGAAGCCCATAGTCTTTTTATCAGCGGCTATATCGACGGAATGATTGAACAAGCCGGGAAAGGTAATTTTTCCCTGGAAGTTGTGGCGTATGAGGGAATAAGCGTGCCGGAGGTGGTTGAAAAGCAACGCTATACCAAACCGGTGGCGGGATTGATTATTTTAGGCACCGAATTTGAGCAAGGAGATTTTATTGCGCTTAAATACCTGAATGTCCCTTTTGTCATTATTGATAATATAAATGACTTTTTACCCTACGATTTTGTCAATATGAATAATCGCAGCGCGGTATATAAAGTCCTGAACTGTTTTCAGCGCACCGGCTTAACGGATATCGGTTTGATTACCAGCGATGCCCATACGCCGAATTTCGCCCAGCGCACCGCGGCCTTTCATGAATTGGTCGGCCAGGTGGGGCTGCGGTTCGACCCCCGGCATACGCTGAGCGTCAATTCGACCTTTGAAGCCGCCTACCAGGCCATGAAACGCCATCTGACGGCGGGCAATTCATTGGCGCAGGGTTATTTCTGCGTCAACGATATCATTGCCTGCGGCTGCATCAAGGCCCTCAAGGAACATGGGCTGCGGGTGCCGGAAGATATCTCGATGATCGGTTTTGACGACTTGCCGATTTCGGCGGTCATGGACCCTCCGCTGACCACCATCCAGGTGTTTAATAAAAAAATCGGCGCCGCGGCCCTGGATTTATTGCAGCATCGCCTGGAAACGGGACGCAGCCAGTTTCATACCAATATCCTGATTTGCGGCGCGTTGGTTAAACGCCAAAGCGTTAGGGAAATAAATCCGGCCCGGCCCGCTCACCCGCGCGCAACCCTGGACGGCTCGCCCGCGCGCTAACCGCTGGCCGAGCTGAAAGGGCCATGTATAGCGTGGTGCGCAACAAATGTTTCAGTGCGCCCCCGGGGTGCAAGCGCGGCGGTCAACCGCAGATTCCACATCCCTGGGCGCGCCAATCCCAATTAAAACAGCTGATTATAATGATGGCACCTTCCTTGCTTAGGTTAATGGCACAGAGAAAGGGGCAGCGATTGTCTCCGGAGAGAGGCCATTATTATGAAAGCGATCATTATTGGCGCAGGAATGGGCGGCGCTTGCGCCGGCATTGCCCTGAAAAATTTTGGTTATGACACTGAAATTTATGAAGCGGTATCAATGATAAAACCGGTGGGCGCGGCCATATCCCTGTGGCCCAACGGGGTCAAGTGCCTCAATTTCCTGGGGTTACAGGGCCAAATCAAGGCGCTGGGCGGCGATATGGCCGCGATGGCTTACCATGATTATCAATCCGCGGAGGTCCTGACCCGTTTTGCCATGCGCCCGCTGGTGGACCGGGTGGGCGAATTTCCTTATCCGGTCGCTCGCGCCGAACTGCAAGCCATGCTGCTGAAGGCCTTTGGCCAGGAGCGGGTCCATTTGAATAAGCGCCTGACGCATATCGAAGATAGCGGCAACGGCGTAACGGCATGGTTTGACGACGGCAGCAAGGCGACCGGCGATCTGCTGGTGGGCGCGGACGGCACCCATTCGGTGGTCAGGCGCCATGTGCTGGGGCACGACGTGGAAAGACGCTATGCGGGTTATGTAAACTGGAACGGCCTGGTTAACGCCGATGAGGCTATTGCCCCCCGCAACCAGTGGACCACTTTCGTCGGCGAAGGCAAGCGGGTGTCGCTGATGCCGGTGGCCGGCGGACGGTTTTACTTTTTTTTCGATGTGCCGCTGCCCAAAGGGCTGGTGCAACAACGCGAGCGGGCGCGGGATGATTTACGCCGCTATTTTGCCGGCTGGTGTCTCCCGGTGCAGCGTCTGATCGAGAGTATCGACCCGCACGCCACCAATCGGGTGGAAATCCATGATATCGATCCATTCATGACGTTTATGCGCGGCAGGGTAGTGCTTATCGGGGACGCGGCCCACAGCACCACGCCGGATATCGGGCAGGGGGGTTGCGCCGCCATGGAGGACGCGGTGGTGTTGGCGCTAAGCTTGCGAACGCACTCCCTGGGCATGGAAGATGCTTTGCGCCGCTACCAGGAAAGCCGCGCCGAGCGGGTAAAATCACTGGTATTGAAGGCCCGTAAACGCTGCGATATCACCCATGGCAAAGATCCGGCGGCCACCAGGCAATGGTACCAAAGCCTGAAAACCGAAACCGGCGAGCATATCCTCGACGGCCTGGCAGAAACGATTCTGGGCGGTCCGCTCTAAACGCAGGAATTACGCTCCGGCGGCGTTGGCGCCGGAGCGGTGACGGGGCAAAACCCGCCCGGCCAAACGTAAGATTGGCGGTATGAACGATGAAGAAATATGTCCGGCCTATACGAAACTACATATAATTTAATCGTTATTTTTAGGCTACTCCCGATGCGTATATGTTACGATATCCCCATACCGCTGGTCTGATTTTTCAGTTACGTCAGCCTCTTCTATCTACCTTTATTGGCGCACATTTCCGATAACCCAGATAATCAGACGCTTGATGAAGCGGGCCTGCTTTTCATGACATGCCATGCGCTATTTAATTACGCCGCCGCCAGTGTAAAGAAAAGGATGATTACATCTTTTTCCTGACGAATGCGGATGCGCGGTGTCATATAACAGACGAACCGGGAAGTGGGCGCTTTTATGCCGCGCTTCCGATAATATTATGAAGAATAGATGAAATGGACCACCCTCAAAAATTTTCCCTTAAGTTGTTACATCCGCGTTATTGGCTTACCTGGTTTGGGCTGGGTGTGCTGTTCCTGCTAGTCCAGTTGCCTTATCCGGTCTTGTATATTCTCGGGGGATGGCTTGGACGCCTGTCCATGCCGTTTCTTAAACGCCGCGCCGCCATTACCCGCCGCAACCTGGAACTGTGTTTTCCGAATATGGATAAGGATAAGCTGGAGCGGACGATTATCGACAATTTCACTTCCGCCGGCATGGGCCTGATGGAAACGGGCATGGCCTGGTTCTGGTCCGATAAGCGGGTTAAACGCTGGTTTGATGTGTACGGCTTACAAAATTTGCAGCGGGCGAATGAGCATAATCAGGGCGTCATGGTCATCGGCATTCATTTTATGTCCCTTGAATTGGGCGGCCGCGTTATGGGGCTGTGCCAGCCGATGATGGCGATGTACCGGCCGCATAACAACAAGGCGATGGAGCTGGTGCAAACCTGGGGCAGGATGCGCTCCAATAAAGCCATGCTGGATCGCAAGGATTTGCGCGGCATGATCCAGGTATTAAAACAGGGTGAAACGGTTTGGTTTGCCCCGGATCAGGATTATGGCCCCAGCGGCAGCATCTTTGCCCCGTTCTTTGCGGTTAACCAGGCGGCCACTACTCGCGGCACGTATACCCTGGCGCGGCTCGCTAAACCCAAACTGGTGCCGGTGGTGCTGATTCGTAAAAAAAATGGCCAGGGCTACCGCCTGCTGATCCAGCCGCAGCTGGATGATTACCCCCTGGATAATGAAATGGCCGCCACCTGCTATATGAATAAGGTGGTCGAACAGGAAATTATGCGTGCGCCGGATCAATATCTCTGGATGCACCGCCGCTTCAAGACCCGCCCCTCGGGCGAACTCTCCCTGTATATTTAGCCGCCGTTTACGTCCCTGGCTGGCGCATGTTGACTCATTATCGCGGGAAATAGGGCTATTTACGGGCCCTGCTCGCCCAATCGTCAAAATGAATATTTTTTATACTACCTCCTTGATTTTATCGTTTAGGAAACCATGGGAAATGGACATGGCGCGATATCAGGCGTGGATGTTGGTGTACGTATTCAGCGCGTTTTTTTGGCTTGCTTTGGGTTATATTATTTTTCGGTTATTTTAATGTTAATTTTTGTCAACGAAATGCCGATGCGAGTGCCAATACTGTTGCCATAAGGCTGCAATTTACTAAATGAATGTGCGCTGCCCGGCATGGCTTGCTTTTTAAGAATAATCTTAAGATCATAAAAAGCGCCGATGTAAGCTTTATGCTCAGTCGGTTTAATTAGCCATGGCTTAATTTGTCATACAAAGCTATTGAAAAGCATAACTATTTTATTTCACCTCGCACGCTGCGGCGGGGGATGGCGATCGGCCAGGCCGGGTATCTTAAATTTTGTTACTAATATTACAAAAAATTACCAGTACACCTTCTGTCCTGATTCGCTACACTAGCAGCCTTTCTTTACTCGCTGGTTTAAAAACCCAAACATCATTTTATAGGTAAATTATGTTACGCAATGGTCGCTCTCGGGCAGTATGGCTTCTGACTATCCTGGGAATGTCCCTGGCTAGTTTCTCGACTTTTGCTGATACCGATATTTTTACCGCGTTAGACGATCCTGCTACCGCGAAAAAAAGTTTCGATGGCAATGTTCAAGCCGGTTATAACGCGCAGTCAGGCAATTCCACCAGCTCCGCGCTGGCGGCCAGCAGCACCATGACCTGGTTCCAGCCGACCAATGCCTACAGTCTCTGGGGCGAAGCGGTTAACAACTCCACCGATAATGAACGGTCGTCTGAGAAATACCAGGCGGGCGCTCGTGCGCGTCATAATATGGATGCCGATAACTTCCTGTTCACCCAGGGCAGCTGGCTGAGCGACCGTTACAATGGCTATCGTTCACGGGATACGCTGACCGCCGGTTATGGCCGTCAGGTCCTGAACGGGCCGATTACCCATCTGCGTTTAGAAGCGGGTCCTGGCGTCAGGCATGATGAGTTCCAGGGCGGCGGCCACCAGACCAAGGCCCTGGCCTATGGCGCAGCCTCCTACTCATACCAGCTGACCGACAATGCCCAGTTCATCCAGGGTGTTTCGATTTTGGGTAATGAAGATATCACGGTCAACTCCGAGACCGGGCTTAATGTCTCCATTAACAGTCACTTCGCCTTGAAAGTGACCTATGACGTGACCTATAACAGCAGTACGCCGGACAGCGCGCCGAAGCATACCGATACCAAAACCGCGGTTTCGCTGGTCTACGGTCTCTGATAGGCGCGCGGCTTTAGGTTAAAATGTTATTTTGGTATTTTTTGTCACGTTTTAGCGATCTTAAGCTGGACAAAGGGCTTGCCAATTGCTGTACTAGTACCCGACACAGAGTTTGTGTCTATCATTTATTAAAGGTAAGTTTGATGTCTAAGATTAAAGGTAACGTTAAGTGGTTCAATGAATCTAAAGGATTCGGTTTCATTACTCCTGAAGATGGCAGCAAAGACGTATTCGTACATTTCTCCGCCATTCAGAGTAATGGTTTCAAAACGCTGGCCGAAGGCCAACGTGTGGAATTTGAAATCACTAACGGCGCCAAAGGCCCTTCGGCTGCTGACGTTACAGCTATCTAAAATAGCCAGATTCCTGAAAAACCCGCTTAATGCGGGTTTTTTTATGCCTGAATCGCGCCGATATCGCTCATAGGGGAACCGGCGGGCCGAACATATTGACCAGCGCCATGGCCAGCAGCGTCATGGCCAGCGAGCCGACCAGGTTCAACAGAATATTGACCCCCGCCCACATTAATTGCCCGCCGATCATCAGCGACACGACTTCGGCCGAGAACGTTGAAAAGGTCGTCAATCCGCCGCAAAAGCCGGTGGTGATAAACACCTTCCACACCGGATCGATCTGTGGGGTCCGGATAAACAGCGCCATGCACAGGCCGATAATAAATGCGCCGATCAAATTGACCGCCAGCGTGCCGGCCGGGAACGGCAGTCCGTTGCCATTAAACTTCAGGCTAATCAACCAGCGCAGTACGCTGCCGAGTCCGCCGCCGATAAACACGGCTGAGAAAAGGGTAAACATAAAGACCTTTCATTGGATTTGGGGAATGGGAAACTCAGAGAAGCGAACATGAAGCCACGTTCCCCCCGCCAAGCAGGTAACGTAGACATCATCAGCCATAACGGCGGTTAAAGGAGGAATGCCATCTCCTGTGATGATTATACATGACTTTGGCCGGCTGCACAGTACCCACCCCTCATGTCGCGGAACCCTCATGCTGGCAGGCCAGCATGAGGGCATCGGCCACCAGATCCACCCGATCGGCCGTGAGCAGGGAAGTGGAGACCCGGATAAACCGGCTGTCGCCAAGACTGTGGCGTTTGCCCGGCGTAACCGCGATCCCATGGGCCGCCAGCGTCACCAGGGCATACTGCTCCGACATCACCGGCAGCCATATGCTCAGCCCATCCCTGTCGGGCAAGATCATTCCCCGCTGCGCCAATGCCTGCACCAGCGCGCGTCGGCGTGCCGCATAACGGTCTTTGGCGGCGGCAATCACCTCCTGCGTGGCGCCGTCTTCAATCATCCAGGCTACCGCTTCTTGCAAAATCCGGCTGGTCCAGCTGGCGCCAAAGTTACGTACGGATTGTATGCGGCGGATAATATCATGGGAGCCGGAAATCACCGCCAGCCGCAAGTCGGGTCCGTAGGCTTTGGAAAACGACCTGATATGAACCGTGCGATCCGGCAATTCCCGGCCCAGGCTGTAAACCGGATGGCGCGAAAGTTCGCCGATGCCGTCATCTTCAATCACCAGCGTCGTCACCGCCGCGAGCCTGGCGGTCATAGCATCGGCTCTTTGCCGGGTGACGGTATGGCCGGTGGAGGAATGGGTACGCGGCTGGTAGATAAAGGCCACCGGCTGGCGTCTGAGCGCGGCCTCCAGGCCAGCCAGACCCGGTCCGGCTTCGTCGCAGGGCACGGCAATGATCTCCGCCCCGAGATTATCCAGCATATCCAGTAACCGCGTGGCGGTCGGATCTTCGATGGCCACCGGCGCTCCGGGCATTATCAGCGTTTGCAACGTTTGGTACATGGCGTCGAACCCGCCGTCGGCCGCCAGGAACGCCTCGGCGTCGTAGGGCCAGCGCGGCTGGACGACCTCTTGTAATCGCTGGCTGATGGGTTCGCGCCGGTAGCTGTTTACATTGGCCGCCAGGGCGCCTTGCGTCAGCGCCTGCTGCAGATTGGGCAAATACGCCACGTCGGGTGCGGCCAGCGTCAAGTCGGCAATAATATTGCTGCCGAAGTTGCCTATGGCCTCAAACCTGGCCGGACGCGGGGTCACGATATTGGCGCAAACCCATACCCCGTTTCGCCCCGTGCCGGCGATAACCTTTTGCCGGCGTAACTGCCCCCACGCCGCGGATACCGTGGCCGGACTGACGTCGAGGGCCAACGCCAGGTCCCGCACCGCCGGCAACCGGCAGCCGACGGAAATGGAGCCGCTGCTGATTAATGTGGCCGTACCCAGGGCAATGCCTTTAATGGTGCGATCGTGAATACGCACAGCCAGCCAGTCGGACGATAAAATGTGATCCATAAGAATAAACTTTGTACAGTAACAAAGTTGTCATTGTACATTGAACAAAGTGGTTTTAGTATCGAAATTAACCAATCATGGCCGTTTTGGTCTAAAACTGTTAATGACCGGTAAAATTTTTGCCGGCAATGGAGAACAACGTGGCGCTTACTATCAGGCTGGCGGTCCGGGACTGGGATTATTTTACCCCCCTGGCGCTGGGCGATCTGAAACCGCAGGGATTTGCTTTGACCATCGAACGCGTGGGCACGCTGGTGGATAACCTGGCCACCCATGCCGACTACGACGCGGGCGAAGTTTCTTTTAGCCGTTACGCGCAGGCGGTCGCCAGGGGCGATAATTCACTGCTGGCGATACCTCATTTCCTGATGCGCGGTTTTCGGCAGCGCTGCATCATTACCACCAAAAGCAGCCCCTTGACGTCATTGGGACAACTGCGCGGCAAGCGTATCGGCTTGACCGGCTGGCAGGACTCCGGCAATACCTGGACCCGCACCCTGCTGCGCCGCGAAGGGGTGGGGATTAACGATGCCACCTGGTGGGTCGGCCGGCTTACCGAAGATCATCCGGTCGTGGATCGCCTGGCGGGGTTTGGCCGCCCGGGGCATATCGAAGCCGCGCCGGGCGAACGGCCGCTGCTGGCGCTGCTGCGCGAAGGCGCGCTGGATGCGGTATTCACGCCCTTTATGCCCAGCGGCTTTTTTGCCCCCGAGTCCGATCTGCGCCAGCTGCAAGCTGATTTTCGCCAGGCGGAACTCGATTACTTTAACCAGGTGGGGTATATCCCGGGCATTCATGTGCTGGGGATAAAACCGGCGCTGGCGGCGGCCCATCCCGGACTGACGCAGGCATTAAGCGATATTATCGGCCAGTCGGCCCGGATGTGGCATGACAAACGGGTAAAATACGCCGATACCACGCCCTGGCTGATGGATGATTTAGCGCGCACCGCGCGGGATCTGCCCGCTGGCTGGAACGAAAATGGCTTTGACGCCAATTACCAAATGGCGGCGGATTTCGCCGGCGAACTTTTTGAGCAGGGGTTGACCCCGCGGCGCCTTGAGCCGGCGGAATTATTTCCCAACCCGTTACCCTAATCAGCAGGAGAATCGATTATGAAAGTCGCTTTAGGACAATTTGCCGTAGATCGGGTGTGGGAAAATAATTTACAAACCTGCCTGGGGCTGATGGATCGCGCCCAAACGGGCGGAGCCGATTTGCTGGTTCTGCCCGAAGGTATCCTGGCCAGGGATATCGCCGACCCCGATCTGACCCTAAAATCGGCCCAGCCGCTGGACGGCCCTTTTGTCAGCGGACTATGCGCCGCCAGCCGGGGATCGTCCCTCACCACGATGCTGAGCGTCCATACGCCGACCGGCGATGGGCATGCATTTAATGTACTGATCGCGATCCGCAACGGCGAAATTATCGCCCGCTATCGCAAGCTGCATCTTTACGATGCGTTTGCCGTACAGGAGTCGACCAATGTCACTCCGGGCACCGAGGTGCCGCCGCTGGTGGACGTGGCGGGCATGAAAGTGGGGCTGATGACCTGCTATGACGTCCGCTTCCCCGAACTGGCCCGCCGGCTGGCGCTGGACGGCGCCCAGGTGCTGGTGCTGCCGGCCGCCTGGGTCAAAGGGCCGCTTAAAGAAATGCACTGGCAGGTATTGGTGACGGCGCGCGCGCTGGAAAATACCTGCTATATGGTGGCGGTCGGCGAGTGCGGGGAGCGCAATATCGGTAATAGCATGGTGGTGGACCCATTGGGCGTCGCTATCGCCCATGCCGCCGAAGCGCCGGCGCTGGTGTTCGCCGACCTGGACCCCGAGCGGGTCGCCCATGCGCGGCGCGTGCTGCCGGTGCTGGAAAATCGCCGTTTCACCACGCCGCAGCTGCGCGGGCGTTAAGCCGCGAACCGGCTTATGGGCGGCCTACTCACATAGGGGAATGTAATGAAATATATGAAAACAATACTTGGCGCCATGCTCTGTCTGGCTTTGTCGGGCACGGCGCTGGCGGCTGATGCGCTGCCGGCGCAGACCCTGGATAGCGCGCTGCGCGCCAAACTGCCCCCGGATATTCAGCAATCCGGCCGGATTATTTCGGTCAATAACGGCTCGTTTCCTCCGTATGAAATCGCCACCAGCACCCATTCGCTGGAGGGCGCCAGCGCCGACCTGGCCGATGCCCTGGCCCAACTGCTGGGCGTGAAGGTCGAGCATGCTTCGGTGAGCGGACTGTCCGGCGTGCTGAGCGGGATTAATTCCGGGCGCTATCAGATGGCCCTCGGACCGATCGGCGATTTTCCCGATCGCGAACAAAAAAATGATTTTATCGATTTTGTGCAAGAGTTTGTGGTATTCGCGGTGCCAAAGGGCAATCCGCTCGGCATCCAAAGTCTTGATGATACCTGCGGCAAGCGTATCGCGGTCATGGCGGCCGGTTCGGCGGAGCAGGTGATCCGCAAGCAGTCCGCCGCCTGTGTCTCCGCGGGCAAGCCCGCCGTCACCGTGGCCTCGTTCACCGATCAGCCCACGTCCGTGCTGGCGGTGCGTTCCGGCCGGGTGGATGCCTTTTTCTCTTCCCAGGCCCCCTTGACCTATTTTGTCGCGCAAACCAACGGCCAACTGGAATTGACCGGCCTGGGTAAAGCCAATGGTTTTGGCGATTTGTTCCAGGGTTCGGTGGTGCCGAAAGACTCGCCGCTGGGCGCGGTCGTGCTGGAAGCCTACCAGAAACTGTTTGATAACGGCACCTATGCCGCCATCATGAAAAAATGGCATCTGGAAGGCAATATGATTAAAGCGCCTGGGCGTAACCTGGCCAGCGCCGGAGGTGCCAAAGCATGACCACCCGCTCGCCTGATTCATCGTTGACCTCCGCCACCGATCGGCAGCGCGACGTGCGTTATGCGCGGGCGCCGGGCCGCTTGGGACACAGGCTGCTATGGGTGGTGGTGTTACTTATCGCCGCCAATGTGCTGTGGATTATCGGTAATAATAAAAACTTTGAATGGGGCGTGGTCGCGCAGTGGTTCACCGAAGCGTCGGTTATCCGGGGCCTGGGCGTCACCTTGGGCCTGACGGTGATCTCCATGGTGCTGGGCGTGGTGCTGGGGCTGCTGCTGGCGGTGGCGCGGTTGTCCGATCATCGGTTGCTGCGCGGGCTGGCGGGGCTGTATATTTGGTTTTTCCGCGGAACGCCGCTGCTGGTGCAGTTAATCTTCTGGTATAACCTGTCGACGCTGTTTCCCCACGTTACCCTCGGCCTGCCGTTTGTCGGGCCGGTATACGCCAGCTGGAACACCAACGATCTGATCACGCCGCTGACCGCAGCCATCGCCGGCCTGGCGCTGAACGAGGCGGCGTATATGGCGGAAATTATTCGCGCCGGGTTATTGTCGGTGGACGCCGGCCAGGTGGAAACCACCCAGGCGTTCGGCATGAGCCGCGGCCGGGCCTTGCGGCGCATTATTATTCCCCAGGCCATGCGTTCGATTATTCCCCCCACCGGCAATCAGCTGATAAGCATGATCAAAGCGACGTCGCTGGTGAGCGTCATCGCCATGGGCGATTTACTGTATTCGGTGCAATCCGTCTACAACCGCACCTTTGAAGTGGTGCCGATGCTGATGGTGGCGGTGATTTGGTATTTAATCATTACCTCGGTGCTGAACGTGGCGCAGTCGGGGATTGAACGCTATTACGCGCGCGGCACCCGGCGCAGCGAAACCGTTAGCCGCCGTCGTTCGCCCCCGGCGGATGACGGCGCCCGGCAGCTCGCCGCAGGAGAAAAAACATGATGCAGTCAACATCGGTGCCGCTGGTACGCGCGCGGGACGTGCATAAAAGCTATGGTGACAACGAGGTGCTCAAGGGCATTAATATGGAGGTTCATCCGGGCGAAGTGGTGGTTATTCTCGGGCCTTCCGGTTCTGGCAAATCCACTTTCCTGCGCTGCATCAATCATCTGGAGGATATGAATCAAGGTTCGATTATCGTCGGCGATCACCAGGTGGGCTATCAGCTGAACAAAGGCGTGCTGCATAAACTTTCCCCGCGGGCCATCGCGCGCCAGCGGCAGGAAATCGGCATGGTATTCCAGCAATTTAATCTTTATCCCCATATGACCGTATTGCAAAATATCATTGAGGCGCCCATCGGCGTGCATAAGCAAAGCCGCCAGGAAGCGGTGCGCTACGCTCGCGAGTTACTGCAAACGGTGGGATTAAGCGAAAAGGCCGATGCTTATCCGCGCCATTTGTCCGGCGGCCAGCAGCAGCGGGTCGCCATCGCCAGGGCCTTGGCCATCCGCCCGCGGCTAATGCTCTTTGATGAACCGACCTCGGCCCTGGACCCGGAACTGGTGGGCGAAGTGTTGGGCACCATGCGCAATCTGGCGGATCGGGGGTTGACGATGATCGTGGTGACCCATGAAATCGGTTTTGCCCGCGAAGCGGCCGACCGGGTGATTTTTATGGATCAGGGCGTGGTGGTGGAGCAGGGCGCGCCGGAAGACGTCCTGGTGAATCCGCAGCATCCGCGCACCCGGGCTTTTTTAAGCCGTTTTTTGTAATAAAACCGGCGGATGCCCTTTTTTGCCGGACCGGCAGGTGAATCTGTTACAGATATCTCTTGTAATGCAGGGGCAATAGCGGTAAAAAGCGGTTAACATTAATAATCGCTGTTTTTATCAGCAAGCGTTAATCAAGAAGGTGAGTATGGAAGGTCTAAGCATTACCAAACTGTTAGTAATCGGCGCCTTGATTGTGCTGCTGTTCGGTACCAATAAATTGCGCAGCCTGGGCGGCGATCTGGGTGCGGCAATCAAAGGCTTTAAAAAGGCCATGAACAGCGACGATGCCGCCGCGCAGAAAACCCAGCCTGACGACGCGGTAGCCCCGCAGGTTACGGAACGTAAAGAGTAAGTCACGCCTTGAACGGCGGTTTATCTTAGCGGGTTAAGCCAGCTAAATAAAAAGGATGGCATCGCGCCCATCCTTTTTTTGCTGCGTTGAGGAAAACAGGTAACCAAATGTGTCGGCGGTTATTTTACCTCAATGCCTTTTGCCTGCAGATCGGCGTGGTAGGACGAGCGTACAAACGGACCGCAGGCCGCGTGGGTAAAGCCCATAGCCAGCGCTTCCGCTTTCATCTCATCAAATTCCTGCGGGCTCACGTAGCGCTTCACCGCCAGATGATGGCGGCTGGGCTGCAAATACTGCCCCAGCGTCAGCATGGTTACGCCGTGGCGACGCAGGTCGCGCATCACGTCGACGATTTCAGCATTGGTTTCGCCCAGGCCCACCATCAGGCCGGATTTGGTCGGCAGCTCGGGGTGGGCTTCTTTAAAGCGCTCCAGCAGTTTCAACGACCAGGCATAGTCGGCGCCGGGGCGAACCTGGCGGTATAATCGCGGCACATTTTCCAGATTATGGTTAAACACATCCGGCGGCGCGGCGTTGATGATTTCCAGCGCGCGATCCATGCGGCCGCGAAAGTCCGGCACCAGCGTTTCAATTTTGATGGTGGGGTTTTTCGCGCGGATAGCGCTGACGCAGTCGGCAAAATGCTGTGCGCCGCCGTCGCGCAGATCGTCGCGATCCACCGAGGTGATGACCACATAACGCAGCCCCATATCCGCAATGGTCTGGCCCAGTTTCTCCGGCTCATTGGCATCGGGAGCGGTAGGACGGCCGTGCGCCACATCGCAGAACGGACAGCGGCGGGTACAGATCGCCCCGAGAATCATAAAGGTAGCGGTGCCGTGGTTAAAGCATTCGGACAAATTCGGGCAGGAGGCTTCTTCGCAGACCGAGTGCAGGCCGTTTTTGCGCATGGCGGCCTTGATCCCCTGAATACGCGTGGAATCCGACGGCAATTTGATCTTCATCCATTCCGGTTTGCGCAGTAATTCCTGCCGCTCCACCACCACGGTTTTGATCGGGATTAAGGCCATTTTATCGGCATCGCGGTATTTTACGCCGCGTTCCATCTGTATCGGTTTACTCATAAGCTTGCTGGTCCCGTCCCGAATTTGACAGTATGAATTTCAACACATTCACTCTGTTACGTGATTGTTCAAATATATTTGATAAAACATCACAAATTATAACATGGTTAGCCGGCGGCTTTCAGCCCAAAAAAGCGATTATTGCTAAATGCGCGCCGGCCGAAGCTGCGCGATTGCGCCGCACCGGCGCGCTGCCGGCAACGCTTGCAATCACCGCGAGGCGTCGGCGGCCTGGCGTCCGGCGTCTTCCGCCTGGTTGCCGGCCTGGTTGTCAGCATAGTCACCCGCGTCCCAGGACACCACCCGGGTGGGCGGATTGCCGAGCAAAGCGAGCAGCGCCGCGGTGAGCACCGGCGCCACATCGTCCAGGCGGACGCCGGGCGCCAGGTCCGATACCTGGGTCATGCGCAGGCCGGCGTAACCGCAAGGGTTGATCCGCAGGAACGGCGAGAGATCCATATCGATATTCAACGCCAGGCCGTGGAACGAGCAGCCCTTGCGGATGCGCAGTCCCAGCGAGCAAATCTTGTCGTCGCCCACGTAGACGCCCGGCGCGTCGGCGCGGGCGCGGGCGTCGATGCCGAAACTGGCCAGGGTGGCCACCACCGTATCTTCCAGCAGGGTGACCAATTGCCTGACGCCGAGTTTACGGCGTTTCAGGTTAAGCAGGACATACACTATCTGCTGGCCGGGGCCGTGAAAGGTGACCTGGCCGCCGCGATCGCTTTGGATCACCGGGATGGCGCCCGGCATCAGGATATGTTCGGCTTTGCCCGCCTGGCCCTGGGTAAATACCTGGGGATGCTGTACCAGCCAGATTTCGTCCGGGGTGGCGCCATCCCGGCGGTCGGTAAATACATGCATGGCCCGCGACACCGCTTCATAGGGTTGCAGCCCAAGCTGACGAATATTGATGATATCCTGCGACACGTGCGGCTCCTGGTTTACATCACCATGCGGACCAAATCGAGATTACCCAATTCTTCATACAGCGCTTCGACCTGCTCGATATGCGTGGCGGTAATGGTAATGGACACCGCCTGGTAGTTGCCTTTGCTGCTGGGTTTAACCTGCGGCGTGTAATCGCCCGGGGCGTGGCGCTGTATGACCTCGACCACCTGATCGACCAGTTGCGGATGGGCGATGCCCATCACTTTATAGGTGAACGAGCAGGGGAATTCGAGCAGTTCATTCAGTTTGGTTTTCATTAGCGCTCCGGGGCTGAAAACACCACTCCCGCCTGGGCGGGAGTGATAGGGGATGACCGTATTATAGGGGGGCGGGTTTACCCCTGACAAGCGCGGCGGGAATTAAGCGAACCAATGATGGAACATCAGTTTGATATAATCGACAACCCGGCTGAAAATATTGCCTTCCTGCACTTCGCTCAATACCACCAGTGGGTGCTGATCGATAGTCTTGCCGTCCAGCTGGAAGTTGATGGTGCCCACCTGCTGGCCCTTGGCCAACGGCGCGCGCAATTCTTTATTGACCAGGGTATAGCTGGCTTTCAAATCCTTCATGCGGCCGCGGGGAATGGTCAGATAAGCGTCGGTATCGACGCCCAGCTTGACGTTGTCGGTATCGCCGAACCATACCGGCTCGGAGGCGAATTCCTTGCCGGCTTTCAGGGGCGCCACGGTTTCAAAGAAACGGAAACCCCAGGTCAGCAATTTACGGGTTTCGTTTTCACGCCCCTTGGGCGAATGGCCGCCCATGACCGCCGAAATCAGGCGCATCTGGCCTTCGGTAGCCGAGGCCACCAGGTTAAAACCGGCGGAATCGGTATGGCCGGTTTTGATGCCGTCCACGTTCAGATTGGTATCCCACAACAAGCCATTGCGGTTCATCTGCCGGATATTATTGAAGGTGAATTCCCGCTCTTTATAGGTGGCGTATTCGGCCGGCACATCGCGAATCAGCGCCTTGCCTATCATGGCCATATCGCGGGCGGAGCTGAACTGGCCCGGCGCGTCGAGTCCGTGCACGGTCTCGAAATGGGTATTGGGCAGGCCCAGCGCCTTAACGTAATTGTTCATCAGGCCGACAAAGGCGTCCTGGCTGCCGGCGACATAATCAGCCATGGCGACGCAGGCGTCATTGCCCGACTGGAGGATAATGCCGCGGTTAAGTTCCGAAACCGGCACGCGATCGCCTGGTTTGAGAAACATCAGCGACGATCCTTTAAACACCGGGTTGCCGGTCGCCCAGGCGTCTTTATTCACGGTGATGATATCGGTAGGGGTGATTTTACCGGATTTGATGGCCTGGCCGATGACATAACTGGTCATCATTTTGGTCAGGCTGGCCGGATCGCGGCGCGCGTCGGCATTTTGCTCCGCCAGCACTTTGCCGGAATTATAGTCAATCAGGATATAGGTTTCGGCATCTATTTGCGGCACGCCGGGAATCATGGTCTTCAGATTCACATCGTCGGCATGGCTATAAGACAGGGGAATCAGCGCAATAAGGGTGCTTAAGGCTAAGCGCTTGAATAAAAAATGGCTCATTACTTTATTCATGTCAGGACAACAGCATCCGTGGGAGTAAGTTAAAATCGTGCCACACTATAGCAGAAGTAAAAAAGGCCGGCATCAGGCAATCCGTCACCTGGCGGGGGATAACCTTTTAAGAATGTTTCAGCCGGCCGTCGTGGCGATTGACGTTAGTCGGTCGCGGTGGTGATAAACGATTGCTGCTGCGCTTCGCTGGTTAACCGCTGTTGCAGCGCGCCGGCCTGCTGTTTGGAACTGAACGGCCCCAGCTGCACCCGGAACATGGCGCCGTTGGCGGTCACCTTGCCGGGTACGCCGAAGCGCTGGCTCAGGCTTTTTTGCCAGGTCATCGCCCGCTGCCGATCGCCCAATGCGCCCACCTGCACCACATAATGTCCGGACGCCGAAGCTGCCGGCGCCGCGCCCACGGCCGGCGCCGCGGCCTGCGACGATGAGCGGGTGCTGACTATCGGCCCTGGCTGCGCTACCACCGGCGGCGCGGGCTGCGATACTGCCGGCGCAGACGGTTGCGATACCACCGCGGCCGGCTCATCGGATTCAATCACGCCGGCCGGCAGGGCGGAAGGGGTGCCGAGAAAGCCGCCGCTCCGGCTCTGCGCGCCGTCGTTGTCGGTTGGCGCGGGGGCGGCGGATTCATCGTCGGCCGCCGGCTGGCCATTCTGATCCGGGTCGGCAACGGGACGCACCGGCGCACTATCCGGCACCGACGCGGGCTGCAGCACCGGCGTGCCCATGTCGCTGCTGCCCAGGGTGGGCCGGGGCGGCAGCGCGTAATTCTGCTTGGCCACCACCGTACCGATGGTGCCGGGACCGGACAACGTGCCGTCCGGCGCGACCTGGATAAAGTCGACCCGTACCTTGCTGTTGTTGGAGGTATTGAGCCGATCGGCGGCCGCCCGCGACAGGTCGATAATGCGTCCGGGGACATACGGGCCTCGGTCATTGACCCGCACCACCAGCTGGCGGCCGTTGCTGAGATTGGTGACGCGCACATAGCTTGGCAGCGGCAGCGTCGGATGCGCGGCGGTCAGGGCTTCGGCGTCAAACTGCTCGCCGGTGGCGGTTTGGTTGCCGCTGACCTCGGCGCCATAAGAGCTGGCCAGCCCGGTTTCGCTGAAATTCTGCGGGTTTTTAACAATACGGTAGGTTTTGCCATTGACCTCATAGTCCTGGCTGGTAGCCGGGTTATAGGGCTCGTAGCGCGGTTCGACGCCGCTGATTTCCACTACCGGCCCGTTGTAGGCCGCCGGCGCCGCGGTCTGCTCCGGCGCGTTTTCCGTGGTGCTACATGCCGTGAGCAATAACCCAACCACGCCGATCCAGTGCCATTCCTTACGCATTGCTCACCTCTATAAATTTTTAGACAACATTTTCCGATGAGTATGTATCGACATGACGATACCAAACCCGGCCATCAGCACGATTAATGCCGAGCCGCCGTAGCTGACCAATGGCAGCGGGACGCCGACCACCGGTAAGATACCACTTACCATGCCGATATTCACGAAGACGTAAACGAACAAAATCAGCATTAAACCGCCCGCCATGACGCGGCCGAAGGTGGTCTGCGCCTTGGCGGCGATCACCAGGCCGCGCATGATTACGCACAGGTATAGCCCTAATAGCACCAGAACGCCAATCAGACCCAGCTCTTCGCCCAGGACGGCGAAGATAAAGTCGGTATGCCGCTCCGGCAAGAACTCCAGCTGCGACTGGGTACCGTGCAGCCAGCCTTTGCCGCTCAGCCCGCCGGAACCGATGGCGATTTTTGACTGGATGATATGGTAGCCGGCGCCGAGCGGGTCGGTTTCCGGATCGAGCAGCATCATCACGCGATCCCGCTGGTAATCATGCATCAGGAAGAACCACAGGATCGGGATAAACGCCGCCACCAGCAGCGCGGCCACGCCAATCAGCTTCCAGCTCATACCGGACAGGAACAGGACGAACAGGCCGGAGGCGGCAATCAGAATGGCGGTGCCCAAATCGGGCTGGGCCGCCACCAGCAGGGTGGGCAGGAAAATCAGCACCAGGGCGATGGCGGTATTTTTCAGCGACGGCGGGCAACTGTCGCGGTTGATAAAGCGCGCCACCATCAACGGCACCGCGATTTTGGCGATTTCCGACGGCTGGAAGCGCACGAATCCCAGATCCAGCCAGCGTTGCGCCCCCTTGCTGATCTGGCCGAAGGCATCCACCGCCACCAGCAGGATAACGCTGATAATATACAGATAGGGCGCCCAGGCCTCGTAGACCCGGGGGGGCACCTGGGCCAGCACCAGCATCACCAGCAGCCCCATGAAAATCTGGCCGATTTTACGTTCCATCATGCCGACATCCTGTCCGCTGGCGCTCCACATCACCATGGCGCTATAGGCCAGCAGGAGCGTGATAAGGAAAAGAAAGGGCACGTCGATATGGAGCTTGTTCCAGAACGCGCCGTTTTGCTGGTTATCGGTCATGATTGTTTAATCACCCTCAACGCCGGGCGGAGCAGGCTGCTCGGCCGGTAAATCGGTTGTATTGTCGCCCAGCATAATATGGTCCAGAATTTGGCGGGTAATGGTGCCCACCGCCGGGCCGATACCGCCATTTTCCAGGATCACCACCACCACTACCGTGGGTTTGTCATAGGGGGCGAACGCCGTCATCAATTTGTGATCGCGCAAACGCTCGGCAATCTTGTGCGCGTTGTAGACTTCATTGGCCTTCAGGCCATAGACCTGGGCGGTACCGGATTTGGCCGCCACCTTATACGGGGCGTCGGCAAAACTTTTGCGCGCGGTGCCGTTGGGCCGGTTGGCTACGCCATACATACCGTCCTTGGCGATTTCCCAATAACCGGAATGCGGGTCGCCGATCTGGGTGTGTTCCGGTTGGCGGTAGGGCACCAACTGGCCGTTTTCCCGGGTACTGTAGAGCAGGTGCGGGATACGCACCGACCCGTCGTTTATCAGCGACATCAGCGCCTTGGACATTTGCACCGGCGTGGCCGTCCAGTAGCCCTGGCCGATGCCCACCGGAATGGTATCGCCGAGGTACCAGGGTTTTTTAAAGCGCTTGAGTTTCCATTCACGGGTCGGCATCACGCCGGAGCGTTCTTCGGAAAGATCGATGCCGGTATAGGAACCGTAACCAAATTTGGACATCCATTCCGAGAGTCTGTCGATACCCAGGTCGTAAGCCACCTGATAAAAATAGGTATCCGCCGATTCTTCCAGCGCCTTGGTGACATTAAGCCGGCCGTGGCCCCATTTTTTCCAGTCGCGGTAACGTTTTTCCGTGCCGGGCAGTTGCCACCAGCCGGGATCGAACAAAGAATAGTTGCGCGTGATGGTGCCCTGGGTCAGGGCCGACACCGCGATATACGGTTTGACCGTGGAAGCCGGCGGGTAAACGCCCTGGGTGGCGCGATTGATCAACGGCCGGTCTTCGTCTTGCAGCAGGTTGCGGTAGTCCTTGCTGGAGATGCCGTCGACAAACAGATTGGGATCGTAGCTGGGGTTGGACACCAGCGCACGGATGCCGCCGTCGCGCGGGTCGCTGACCACCACCGCCGCCCGGCTGCCCGCCAGCAACTTCTCGATATAGGTTTGCAGGTGCAGATCCAGCGTCAGGTAGATGTCTTTCCCGGCCTGGGGAGGCTGCTCGTGCAACTGGCGGATCACCCGGCCGCGGTTGTTGACTTCCACTTCTTCGTAGCCGGTTTTGCCGTGCAGGGTATCTTCGTAAAAACGCTCGATGCCGAGTTTGCCGATATCATTGGTGGCGGCATAGTTTGCCAGGATGCCGTCTTTGTCCAGCCGCTCCACGTCCTTGTCATTGATTTTGGAAACGTAACCGATGACATGGGTCAGGGCGGATCCATAGGGATAAAAACGGCGCTGGTAGCCTTTGACTTCCACACCGGGGAAGTTGAACTGGTTTACGGCGAAACGGGCCTGTTCCACGTCGGTCAGCCCTACCTTGAGGGGGATCGAAGTGAAGCGATGAGAACGTTTACGTTCTTTTTGAAAGTTGGCGATATCTTCATCGGTCAGATCAACGATGGGCCTGAGGGCTTTGATGGTCCCCTGCAGGTCGTCGATTTTTTCGGGCATCAGCTCGAGCTGGTAGATGGTGCGGTTCATCGCCAGCGGGATGCCGTTGCGATCGTAAATGATGCCGCGGCTGGGGGCGATGGGCACCAGTTTGATCCGGTTTTCGTTGGACCGGGTTTGATAATCTTCAAAACGGGTAATTTGCAGGTGGTAGAGATTGACCACCAGAATCCCGCTTAACAACAGAATACCTAAAAATGCCACCAGCGCGCGGCGAATGAATAATGCCGACTCAGCCGAATAGTCGCGAAAGGGGTTGTGATCTATTTTCATTCCGCGAGATTATTTCACTTTGTGCATCTTCACCGGGTTATTCCCGGTGATAAGGATGGTTGGTGGTAATGCTCCAGGCACGATACAGGCTCTCCGCGACTAACACCCTGACCAAGGGGTGAGGCAAGGTTAACGGCGATAACGACCAGCTCTGTTCCGCCGCCGCTTTGCAGGCCGGGGCCAGCCCTTCGG
>JAATFX010000039.1 GCA_015654925.1 Enterobacterales bacterium
ACGGCCGAGTTTTGCGAATCCCCTAAACCTGGCGGAAGCTAAACTAAGAGAGAGCTCTATGAATGCTGAGCGTTCCGAACGCATAGAAATCCCCGTATTGCCTCTGCGCGATGTGGTGGTCTATCCGCATATGGTCATCCCCCTGTTTGTTGGACGGGAGAAGTCGATTCGGTGCCTTGAAGCAGCCATGGATAGCGACAAAAAAATCATGCTGGTGGCGCAGAAAGAAGCCTCGACGGATGAACCGGGTATCAACGATCTTTTTTCAGTCGGGACCGTCTCTTCGATTCTCCAGATGCTGAAACTGCCTGACGGTACGGTAAAAGTACTGGTCGAGGGTTTACAGCGCGCCCGTATCACCACTTTGTCGGATAGCGGCGAACACTTTGCCGCCCAGGCTGAATATTTTGACACCCCCGAAATCGACGAGCGCGAACAGGAAGTCCTGGTGCGCACCGCGATTAACCAATTCGAAGGGTATATCAAGCTTAATAAAAAAATCCCGCCCGAAGTGCTGACGTCGTTAAACAGTATTGATGACGCCGCGCGTCTGGCCGATACCATTGCCGCCCATATGCCGCTGAAATTAAGCGACAAGCAGTCGGTGCTGGAAATGGCGGACGTCACCGAGCGGTTGGAATATCTGATGGCGATGATGGAATCGGAAATCGATTTGTTGCAGGTCGAAAAACGTATCCGTAACCGCGTCAAAAAACAGATGGAAAAAAGCCAGCGCGAGTACTATTTGAATGAGCAAATGAAAGCCATTCAGAAAGAGCTGGGCGAAATGGACGATGCGCCGGATGAAAACGAAGCGCTCAAGCGCAAGATAGAAGCGGCGAAGATGCCAAAAGAGGCGCGGGAAAAAACCGAAGCCGAATTGCAGAAGCTGAAAATGATGTCGCCGATGTCCGCGGAGGCCACCGTGGTGCGCGGTTATATCGATTGGATGCTGTCGGTGCCCTGGCATGCCCGCACCAAGGTGAAAAAAGACCTGGTGAAGGCGCAGGAAGTGCTGGATAAAGATCACTATGGCCTGGAACGGGTCAAGGATCGCATTCTTGAGTATCTGGCGGTGCAAAGCCGGGTCAGCAAAATCAAAGGGCCGATCCTGTGCCTGGTAGGGCCGCCTGGGGTGGGTAAAACCTCGCTGGGCCAGTCCATCGCCAAGGCGACCGGGCGCGAATATGTGCGCATGGCGCTGGGAGGGGTGCGCGATGAAGCGGAAATCCGCGGTCACCGCCGTACCTATATCGGCTCCATGCCGGGCAAGCTTATCCAGAAAATGTCCAAGGTAGGGGTGAAAAACCCGCTGTTCCTGCTCGATGAAATCGACAAAATGTCTTCGGACATGCGCGGCGATCCTGCTTCAGCGCTGCTGGAAGTGCTGGACCCCGAGCAGAACGTGGCGTTTAACGACCATTACCTGGAAGTGGATTACGATCTGTCCGACGTGATGTTTGTGGCCACGTCCAACTCGATGAATATCCCGGCGCCGCTGCTCGACCGTATGGAAGTGATCCGCCTGTCCGGGTATACCGAGGACGAAAAACTCAATATCGCCCGCGAGCATCTGCTGCAAAAACAAATCGATCGCAACGCGCTCAAGAGCGGCGAGGTGACCATCGAGGACAGCGCGCTGGTCGGCATTATTCGTTATTACACCCGCGAAGCCGGCGTGCGTAATCTGGAACGTGAAATTTCCAAAATATGCCGCAAGGCGGTGAAGACGCTGCTGATGGATAAAACCGTCAAGCATATCCGCATCGACGGCGACAACCTCAAGGATTACCTTGGCGTCCAGCGCTTCGACTACGGGCGCGCGGAAGGCGAAAACCGGGTTGGGCAGGTTACCGGCCTGGCCTGGACCGAAGTGGGCGGCGAACTGCTGACCATCGAAACCGCCTGCGTACCGGGTAAAGGCAAATTGACCTATACCGGCTCCCTCGGGGAAGTCATGCAAGAGTCCATCCAGGCGGCACTGACCGTAGTGCGCGCCCGGGCGGATAAATTGGGCATTAATCCCGACTTTTACGAGAAACGGGATATCCATGTCCACGTGCCGGAAGGGGCTACGCCGAAAGACGGGCCAAGCGCCGGTATCGCCATGTGCACCGCGCTGGTTTCCTGTCTTACGGGCAACCCGGTCAGGGCCAATGTCGCCATGACCGGCGAAATTACCCTGCGCGGCCTGGTACTGCCGATTGGCGGCCTGAAGGAAAAACTTCTGGCGGCTCACCGCGGCGGTATCAAGACGGTCTTGATCCCTTACGAAAATAAGCGGGACCTGGAAGATATGCCGGCCAACGTGATCAACGATATGGAGATCCATCCGGTTCAGCGCATCGATGAAGTGTTGACGCTGGCCTTGCAGAACTCGCCGTTTGGGATGGAGATTGCCACCGCCGCGGCAAAATAGGCGCTTTAAGTAACATATACCGGTAAAAAACGGGCTGACAGGTGAAATCCCACTTGCCAGCCTTTTTTTGTACCGTTAAGTTAGGTAGCTGTCAGGCTTGGTCGGCATTCGGCTGAGGCTTGCCAGGACATAATAGGCTTGATATAACAGCTGCGCTGTCGCGTTTAAGGAAAGTTCCGTCGCGACGAGAGAATTCTAGAGGGGATGAAAGAGTGAATAAGTCACAACTGATCGACAAAATTGCCGCAGGTGCTGATATTTCCAAAGCGGCTGCCGGACGTGCATTGGATGCCATTATTGGTTCCGTAACCGAAACGCTGCAGCAGGGAGATGATGTTGCGCTGGTAGGTTTTGGCACCTTTACGGTACGCGCGCGTTCAGCCCGCACCGGTCGTAACCCGCAAACGGGCAAAGAAATCAGTATCCCGGCTGCCAAAGTACCTGGCTTTCGCGCTGGCAAAGGGTTGAAAGACGCTGTCAACTGATAGTTGCACCGCTGTTTTTCGCGTCAAACCGTACCCAATGGATTTCGAGTTGCAGGAAGGCGGCAAGAGAATGAGTCCCGCTGATCTTACATGAGTAAGCGATTCGGGTGAAACAGCGCCGCCAACGCATCTGTAACTTGAAAGATGACGGGTATATTACCTGACGCAGGGGAACGGGTAGGGTAGAATACAAGGCGCATCTTTTTGATGTGCCTTTTTTGTTTTATTTTTTCCCTGACGGATGTCGATTCGCGCTGTCAGAGGAATAGCTTTAGCGCGCAGCAGCTCTCGGAGCTACGGCATGAAGGCGGGATCTTACTGCCGGCGCAAGGTTTCATTCATATTACAGCGGAGTGTTGTCACACTATGATGGACAATTTACGCGCGGCCGCCAATCACGTCGTGCTCAAAATTATTCTAGCAATTGTCGCCATTTCATTCGTGCTGACCGGAGTTGGCAACTACCTGATAGGCGGCGGCGGGGATTATGCCGCCAAGGTCAACGGGCAGGTCATCAGCCGCGCCCAGCTGGAACAGGCGGTGCAAAACGAACGCAGCC
>JAATFX010000048.1 GCA_015654925.1 Enterobacterales bacterium
GGTAAATCGGTTGTATTGTCACCCAGCATGATATGGTCAAGAATCTGGCGGGTAATCGTACCCACCGCCGGACCGATGCCGCCGTTTTCCAGGATAACCACCACCACCACCGTGGGTTTGTCATAGGGGGCGAAGGCCGTCATCAGCTTATGGTCGCGCAAATGTTCGGCGATTTTGTGCGCGTTATAGACTTCGTTGGCCTTCAACCCGTAGACCTGTGCAGTACCGGATTTTGCCGCCACCTTATAAGGGGCGTCGGCAAAACTTTTACGCGCCGTACCGTTGCTGCGATTGGCCACGCCATACATACCATCCTTGGCAATTTCCCAATAGCCGGAATGCGGGTCGCCAATCTGGGTATGTTCCGGCGGGCTGTAGGGAACCAACTGGCCGTTTTCCCGGGTACTGTAAAGCAGGTGTGGTATCCGCACCGCGCCATCGTTTATCAGCGACATCAACGCCTTGGACATTTGCACCGGCGTGGCTGTCCAATATCCCTGGCCGATGCCCACGGGTATGGTATCGCCCAGGTACCAGGGCTTTTTAAAGCGCTTTAGCTTCCATTCCCGCGTCGGCATGACGCCGGCCCGCTCTTCTGAGAGATCGATCCCGGTATAGGAACCGTAGCCGAATTTGGACATCCACTCCGACAGCTTGTCTATACCCATGTCGTAGGCGACCTGATAGAAATAGGTATCCGCCGACTCTTCCAGCGCCTTGGTAACATTTAGCCGGCCATGGCCCCATTTTTTCCAGTCGCGATAGCGTTTTTCCGTCCCCGGGAGTTGCCACCAGCCGGGGTCGAACAAAGAATAGTTGCGCGTGATGGTGCCCTGGGTGAGGGCCGATACCGCGATATAGGGTTTTACCGTGGAGGCGGGCGGGTAAACCCCTTGGGTGGCGCGGTTGATCAGCGGCCGGTTCTCGTCTTGCAGCAGGCCGCGGTAATCCTTGGCGGTGATCCCGTCGACAAACAGATTGGGATCGTAACTGGGATTGGACACCAGCGCGCGTATCCCGCCGTCGCGTGGGTCGCTCACCACTACCGCCGCGCGGCTGCCGGCCAGCAGCTTTTCAATATAGGTCTGCAGATGCAGATCCAGCGTCAGGTAAATATCCTTGCCGGCCTGGGGCGGCTGCTCATGAAGCTGGCGAATCACCCGGCCTCGGTTATTGACTTCCACTTCCTCGTAACCGGTTTTGCCATGCAGGGTGTCTTCATAATAGCGTTCGATACCCAATTTGCCGATATCGTTGGTGGCGGCATAGTTGGCCAGGATGCCGTCCTTATCCAGCCGCTCCACGTCTTTATCGTTGATTTTGGAAACATAACCGATGACATGGGTCAGCGCCGAGCCGTAAGGATAATAACGCCGCTGATAGCCTTTGACCTCCACGCCCGGGAAATTGAACTGATTGACCGCAAAACGCGCCTGCTGCACCTCGGTCAGGCCGACCTTGAGCGGCAGCGAGGTAAAGCGGTGCGAACGGATGCGTTCTTTTTTGAAGTTGGCGATATCATCGTCGGTCAAATCGACTATCGGGCGCAGAGCGTCGATGGTTCCTTGCAGGTCATCGATTTTTTCAGGCATCAGCTCCAACTGGTAAATGGTGCGGTTAAGCGCCAGCGGGATGCCGTTGCGGTCATAAATAATGCCGCGGCTGGGCGCGATGGGCACCAGCTTGATGCGGTTTTCGTTGGATCGGGTGCGGTAGTCTTCAAAACGGGTGATTTGCAGGTGATACAAATTGGCGATCAGCACCCCGCTAAGGGCCAGGATACCGAGAAATGCCACCAGCGCCCGGCGAACAAACAGTGCCGACTCAGCTGAATAGTCGCGAAAGGGGTTATGATCTATTTTCATTCCGCGGGATTATTTCACTCTGTACATCTTCACCGGCTTATTCCCGGTGATATGGATGGTTGGTGGTAATGCTCCAGGCACGATACAGGCTCTCCGCGACTAACACCCGAACTAAAGGATGAGGCAAGGTTAAGGGCGATAACGACCAGCTTTGCTCCGCGGCCGCTTTGCACGCCGGAGCCAGCCCCTCCGGACCGCCGATCAGCAGGCTGACGTCACGGCCGTCCTGTTTCCAGCGTTCCAGCTGCTGCGCCAGCACCGGGGTCTCCCACGAGGTGCCGGGAATATCCAGCGTCACGATGCGGTTTCCCTTGCCTACCGCCGACAGCATCAGTTCGCCTTCTTTTTCCAAAATGCGCGGGATATCCGCGTTCTTGCCCCGCTTGCCGGCCGGGATTTCCTGTAATTCCAGCGGCATATCTTTTGGAAAACGGCGCAGGTAATCGGTAAAGCCGGTTTGCACCCAATCCGGCATGCGGGTGCCCACCGCTATCAGCTGAAGTCTCACCGGTTAACTCCAGAGTTTTTCCAACTCATAGAGCTGGCGGCTTTCCGCCTGCATCACGTGCACGATGACATCGCCCAGATCGACGACGATCCAGTCGGCGACTTTCTCCCCTTCGACGCCCAGGGGCATCAGGCCGGCGGTGCGGGATTCCTGTACGACGTGATCGGCAATGGACATGACATGACGGCTGGAGGTGCCGGTGCAGATAACCATGCAGTCGGTAATGCTGGATTTGCCCCGCACGTCAATGGAAATAATATCCTGGCCTTTCAAGTCATCAATTTTATCAATAACGAAATCTTTGAGCGTGTTACCTTGCAAAGGTTCCCCCTTCGGTGTGCCTTGCATGCGCAGTCTGGTGGGACAGCGCAAATATATGTGGGTTGGCGGACTGAATGACTGGCCAAAACGGCAATGGGCAACGCATCAGGCGCTGGCCCCAGCCGGCGAAATAAGCCGCGCAGTATAGCATGGGCGGCACACTAGCGATATAAACCCTGTTCGTCAATATAACGTTGCACGGACGGCGATATCATATCGTCGCAACGCTTGCCGGCGTGGCGGCGTTCCCGGATCAATGAGGCTGATATTGCCATCTGCGGCGTCGGCGCCAAATAGATAAGCCCGGCCGGCCGGCGGTGCAATTGCCGGATATCGCTGGTCAGCCGCGCCTCCAGCCACGCTTGCAGGGCCGGGGTAGACATAGTAGCGCCATATCCCGGTCTGGCGCAAACCAGCAGATGGCACGTATCCAGCAGTTCCAGCCCCCGGTGCCACTGCGGCAGGGTCAGCAGGGAGTCCTGGCCGATGATAAACCCGAGCGGCGCGTCCGCTCCGCGTTCGCGGCGCAGCGTTTCAAAGGTTTCCACCGTCCAGGAGGGATTGTCGCGCCGCAGCTCCCGGTCATCGATATCAAACAGATTGCCGCCCGCGTCGGCGATGGCCAACTGCACCATGGTGAGGCGCTGCTGGGGGCTGGCTTCCGGCTGCGGACGGTGGGGGGGGACGTTATTGGGCAGCAGGGTAACCCGTTGCAACCCCACCATTTTGGCCAGCGCGACCGCCGGTTTGATATGACCGTAATGAATGGGATCGAAGGTGCCGCCGAACAGCGCGGCCAGGGTGCCGGAAAACGGAGCGGCAGTAGTGGGTTCAGACATACGGCTGGGTCTCGGGCAGGCTTTTACCACATAACAATAGCGACAAGGCATCAAGGTCGGTCCAGACCGGATAGCCATAGTCCTGCTTAAGCGCGATTTCCAGGCGGGTCATTTGCGCTACCGCCTGATGCAACTGGCGCGGGGAGAGGCGCTGTAAGGCCTGGGTAAGCAGCGGCCGGCGGTTCTGCCACACTTTATGCTGATCGAACAGGCCGCGCAGGGGAGCCTGCTGCATTTGCCGCTGCAGCGTGAGCAGCAACAACACTTCCCTTTGCAGGGTGCGCAGCAAAATCACCGGTTCGCTGGCTTCCTGGCGCAGCTGTCGCAGGATATGCCCGGCCCGCTTGCTTTTGGCGGCCAGCAGCGCGTCGACCCAGTGGAACGGCGTAAAGTGCGCGGCGTCGTTTACCGCGGTTTCCACCCGCGGTAGGGTCAGGCTGCCGTCGGGATAAACCAGCGACAGCCTTTCCAATGCCTGGGACAGGGCCAGCAGGTTGCCTTCATAGCAATAACACAGCAGCTGATTGGCCGCGTCGTCCAGGGTCAGGTTCATGGCTTTGGCGCGGGCGGCCACCCAGCGGGGCAATTGCGCCTGCTCGGGAGTGGCGCAGGTGACCAGCACCGCGTCGCGGCCCAGGGCTTTGAACCAGGCGCCGTTCTCCTGGCCCCGGGTAAGTTTGGCGCCGCGCAGAATCAAGAGCAAATCCGGATGGAGCAGGGTCGACAGCAAGGATAATTTTTCGCCGATAGGGGCGCTGGCGCCATTTTCCGGCAAGATTAACTGCAGTGTCTGGCGGCTGGCGAACAGGCTCATCGCCTGGCACAGGCTGAAAATTTCATCCCAGTCGGTGGTGGCGTCCAAGGTGATGCTGAAATGTTCGCTGAAGTGCTGCGATTCCGCCTGGCGGCGGATCGCATCCTGGCTCTCCTGCAATAACAGGGGATCGTTGCCGAACAATAAATAGCAGGCGCGCAGGGATTCCTGCAGCTGCGCGCCCAATTGCTCGGGGTAAAGCCTGATCATTGCACTTCCTGTGCCGCCAGGGATTTTTGCAATTTCGCATCGACGGCGCCGTTGGCCTGCTCGGCGGCATGGACCGCCAGCAGTTTGCGTACCAGCTGCTGCGCGGCCTGCTGCCGCAATTCCTGGCGAATGATATCGCTTTCGTTGTCTTTGGCGAGCGCGGTGAGCGGGTTGTCAAAGAACGAGCGGAACACGGTGATATTGATGGGGAACAAATCCTTGCCCGGCGTCAGCACTTGCGCCTGAACGTTCAGCACCAGCTGGTATTCCGCGGTTTTACCATCCTGGAACACCGACACCGTGGACTGCCCTTCGTTGGAGCCGGTAATGCGCAGCGACGGCAGGCGTTTGCTGCGCGGATCGCTGTCTTTGACGACGGTTACATCGCTGAGCCGCAGCTGTTCGCGCACCGAGCGGGTCAGCGGCCCGTACGGATCGTAGCTGTTAAGGGTTAAGGTCTTTAATTCATTTGGCACTTTCGTGGTGCCGCGCAGATGAAAACCGCAGCCCGCGGTGACTAGCACCGCGAACCCCAGCAACAACGCTATAGTACGATGTCGCACAACGCCTCCTTGTCTTAACCTACTACCAGGTTAAGCAATTTGCCCGGTACGTAAATGACTTTACGCACCGTGACCCCTTCAAGATGTTTCGCCACCAGGTGTTCCTGAGCGGCACGTTCGCGCACCAACGCCTCGTCGGCGTCGGCTGGCACGGTTATTCTGCCGCGCAGTTTACCATTGACCTGGATTACCACCAGCTTGGCATCTTCCACCATGGCCGCTTCGTCGGCAACCGGCCAGGCCGCGTTGTCGATATCCCCGGCGCCGCCCAGTTCCCGCCACAGCGCGAAGCTGGCGTGGGGAGTGAACGGATAGAGCAAACGCACCACGGCCAGCAGCGCTTCTTGCAGCAGGGCGCGATCCTGCGCCGTTTCCTGCGGCACCCGCGCCAGCTTGTTCATCAGTTCCATTATCGCGGCAATGGCGGTATTGAAGGTTTGGCGCCGGCCGATATCATCGGTGACCTTGGCGATGGTTTTGTGCAAATCGCGGCGCAGGGTTTTTTGCTCCTCGGTCAGCGCGGCGACGTCCAGCGCCTGTGCCGGACCCTGGGCGGTATGATCGTAAACCAGCTTCCAGACGCGTTTGAGGAAGCGGTTGGCCCCTTCAACGCCGGATTCCTGCCACTCCAGGGTCATTTCCGCCGGTGAAGCGAACATCATAAACAGCCTGACGGTATCGGCGCCGTATTTTTCCACCATGATTTGTGGATCGATGCCGTTGTTTTTCGATTTGGACATCTTGCTCATGCCGGCATAAATCAGCGCGCGGCCGTCCTGGTCGGTGGCTTTGATGATGCGGCCTTTTTCATCGCGCTCCACGTCCACGTCCGTCGGCGAGACCCAAATCTGTTCGCCGCCGCCGCCCTGGTAATAAAACGCATCCGCCAGCACCATGCCCTGGCACAGCAGACGCTTGGCCGGCTCGTCGGACGTAACCAGCCCGGCGTCGCGTAGCAGCTTGTGATAGAAGCGGAAATACATCAGATGCATGATCGCATGTTCGATGCCGCCGACATATTGATCCACCGGCAGCCAATAATTGGCGGCGGCGGGGTCCAGCATGCCCTGGTCATAGTGCGGGCAAGTATAGCGCGCGTAATACCAGGATGATTCCATAAAGGTATCGAACGTATCGGTTTCGCGCAGCGCGGGCCGGCCGTTAACCGTGGTCTTGGCCCACTCGGGATCGGCTTTGATCGGGCTGGTGATGCCGTCCATCACCACGTCTTCGGGCAGCAGCACCGGCAACTGATCGTCCGGGGTGGGGATGACGGTGCCGTCTTCCAGGGTGACCATCGGAATAGGCGCGCCCCAGTAGCGCTGGCGCGAAACGCCCCAGTCGCGCAGGCGATAGTTGACCTTGCGCTCGCCGACGCCCGCCGCCACCAGCTTATCGGCGATGGCGTTGAAGCCGGCGAGGTGATCCAATCCGTCAAATTCGCCGGAGTTGAACAGCACCCCTTTTTCGGTCATGGCCTGCGCGCTCAAATCCGGCGGCGCGCCGTCGGCGGACAGGATCACCGGTTTAATGGCCAAACCGTATTTGGTCGCGAATTCCCAGTCGCGCTGATCGTGGCCCGGTACCGCCATCACCGCGCCGGTACCGTACTCCATCAGTACGAAATTGGCGACCCAAATCGGCACCGGTTCGCCGGTTAACGGATGGATAGCGGACAGGCCGGTATCCATGCCGTTTTTCTCCATGGTCGCCATTTCGGCTTCGGCCACCTTGGTATTGCGGCACTCGGCGACGAAGTCGGCCAGGGCCGGGTTGCCGGCGGCGGCTTGCAGGGACAGGGGATGGCCGGCGGCGACGGCGACATAGGTCACGCCCATAAACGTATCGGGGCGGGTGGTATACACCGACAGGGTTTCTTCGCTCTGCGCCACTTTGAATTGGATTTCCACCCCTTCGGAACGGCCGATCCAGTTGCGCTGCATGGTCTTGACCTGTTCAGGCCAGCTTTCCAGCTTATCCAGACCATAAAGCAGTTGATCGGCGTAGGCGGTGATCTTCACAAACCACTGCGGAATTTCTTTACGCTCGACCTTGGTGCCGCAGCGCCAGCAGCCGCCGTCGATCACCTGCTCATTGGCCAGCACCGTCTGGTCGTGGGGGCACCAGTTCACCGCCGAGGTCTTTTTATAGACCAGGCCTTTTTCGTATAACCGGGCAAAGAACCATTGCTCCCAGCGATAATACTCCGGCCGGCAGGTAGTGACCTCGCGATCCCAGTCATATCCGAAGCCCAGCAATTTAAGCTGGGTCTTCATATAATCGATATTGGCATACGTCCATGGGGCCGGGGCGGTGTGGTTTTTTACCGCGGCGCCTTCCGCCGGCAGGCCAAAGGCATCCCAACCGATGGGCTGCAATACGTTTTTGCCCAGCATGCGCTGGTAGCGGGAGATGACGTCGCCGATGGTGTAGTTGCGCACATGGCCCATATGCAGGCGACCGGAGGGGTAGGGCAGCATGGAAAGGCAGTAGTATTTTTCCTTGCCGGCATCCTCGATGACTTTAAACGTTTGGTGATCATGCCAGTGAAGCTGGACGTGGGATTCTATCTCTTCCGGGCGATATTGCTCTTGCATGGCAGCCAGTGGTCCTATAGTGAAATACAGCTACGCTCGCATAACGACGCGATCCCGCGGTTTCGAGCGCGGTTACGAGAGCGTAGCTCCGAGCGATTATAACTAAGATCCGCATAGCATAGCTGATAAGCAACAGTGGCAACAACACCCGGCGCCGCCTGGAAGCGTATTTCTGCCACAATCGCCTGGATTAGGACGATTTATGCCCCTGCGCCGTGCTTTATACCGAATGATATTACCGTTATAGACTAAAATTATCAGCATGATACCCATCAAGCCTCGCCGGGAAGATCATTTCGGTCGCGCTGGCGGAGCACAGGAGATGATAATGGACAAGGTTGCTCAATATTACCGCGAATTACTGGCCTCCCTGAGCCAGCAGCTGGAGCAGGGCGAAAGGGATATCGATTTGCTGGTGGACGATGCGCGGCAACGTTTGCTGGCAACCGGCGATTTGACCCCCGCCGAGGTGGACAATGTGACCCGGGCGGTGCGCCGCGATCTGGAGGAGTTCGCCCGCAGCTATGACGAAAGCCGGGAGTCCAATACCGACAGCGTGTTTACCCGGGTCATTAAAGAGAGCCTGTGGCAAGAACTCGCCGATATCACCGATAAAACCCAGCTGGAATGGCAGGAAGTTTTCAAGGACGTGAATCACCACGGGGTATATACCAGCGGCGAAGTGGTGGGGTTGGGTAATCTGGTGTGCGAACGCTGCCATCACACCCTGGCGTTCTACACGCCGGAAACCCTGCCCCTATGCCCGGAGTGCGGCTTCGATCAATTCCAGCGCCGGCCGTTCTAAGCCGGGCCGCTAGCCGTCGGCACGCCGGGCGGCAGGATCAACCCGCCGCCCGGCCGCGCCTCAATGCAGAATTTTTGCCAGGAAATCCCGGGCGCGATCGGTTTGCGGATGCTGGAAGAACGCTTCTTTATGGGTATCTTCCACGATCTTGCCCTCATCCATAAAAATCACCCGGTTGGCCACTTTGCGGGCAAAGCCCATTTCATGGGTCACCACCATCATGGTCATGCCTTCCTGCGCCAGTTCCACCATGACGTCCAGCACTTCGTTAATCATTTCCGGGTCCAGGGCCGAAGTGGGTTCGTCAAATAGCATCGCCACCGGGTCCATGCACAGGGCGCGGGCGATGGCCACGCGTTGCTGCTGGCCGCCGGAGAGCTGGCCCGGATATTTATTGGCCTGGGCGGAAAGACCCACCCGCTCCAGCAGTTTCAGGCCTTTTTCGCGGGAAGCATCTTTGTTGCGCTTGAGGACTTTAACCTGCGCCAGGGTCAGGTTGTCGATAATCGACAAATGGGGGAACAGCTCGAAATGCTGGAACACCATGCCCACTTTGGCCCGCAGCTGGGCCAGATTGGTGCGTTTGTCGTTGACGGCGATGTCATTGACAATGATCTGTCCGCGCTGGATCGGCTCAAGTCCGTTGACGGTTTTGATGAGGGTGGATTTACCCGATCCGGACGGACCGCAGACCACCACGACCTCACCGGTATTGACTTCGGTTGAGCAATCGTTCAGAACCTGAAAATGACCATACCATTTTGAAATATTTTTCAGGGAAATCATCAAACCGTCCTTTTCTTCAAATAATTCACCAGCAGAGAAGCGCTGAGACTGATAACAAAATAAACCGCACCGGCAAACAGAATCATTTCCACCTGCGTGCCGTCACGCTCTCCCACCGACGACGCGGTACGGAAAAAATCCGCCAGGCTCAGCACATACACCAGCGAGGTATCCTGGAACAATACGATGCCTTGGGTCAGCAGCAGCGGCACCATGGCGCGAAAGGCCTGCGGCAGCACCACCAGTTGCATGGATTGCCACGGGGTCATGCCCAACGCCAGCGCGGCGGAGGCTTGGCCGCGGGAAATGCTGATAATCCCGGCGCGGATAATCTCGGAGTAATAGGCGGCTTCAAACAATGAAAAAGCCACCATGGCCGAAATTAAGCGGATATCGGTCTTCGGCGATATCCCCAGGACTTTTTGCAAAAAGCTGGGCACCACCAGATAGAACCACAGCAGCACCATCAGCAGCGGCACCGAGCGGAATAAATTAACGTACAGTTTGGCAAACCAGCTGATGGGCCGCAGCGGCGACAGGCGCATCACCGCCAGCAGGGTGCCCCAGATAATACCGAAGAACACGGCGGTAAAGGTGATTTTCAGCGTGATGGCCATGCCTTGCAGCATATAGGGCAAGCTGGGCATCACCGTACTCCAGTCAAATTGGTACATCATTTACCTCCTATATGACCGGGCAAACGTACTTTTCGCTCAACCAAATGCATGAAGAACATGATTACGGCATTAATGATCAGATAACCCACGGTGATCGCGGTAAAGGATTCATACGCATGGGCGGAGTAATCCAGCAGTTTACCCGCCTGCGCGGCCATATCCACCAGTCCGATGGTGGACGCCACCGCGGAGTTCTTCACCAGGTTAAGCATTTCCGACGTCATCGGCGGCACAATCACGCGATAGGCATTGGGCAATAAGACATAGCGGTAGGTCTGGGCGAGCGTCAGCCCCATCGCCAGACCGGCGGCCTGTTGCCCCGACGGCAGCGACTGAATACCCGTGCGCACCTGCTCGCAAACGCGGGCGGCGGTAAACAACCCCAGGCATACCATGGATGAAACGAAAAATTGGATATTGGGGTCCAATTCCGACTTAAACCACATGCCGATATTCACCGGCAATAGCTCGGGCACCACCAGATACCAAATAAAAAATTGAACAATCAAAGGTACGTTACGGAATAATTCGACATAACAGGTACCTAAAGCGGAAAGGAAACGATTTGGAACGGTACGCAGGATGCCAAACAGCGAACCGACCAGCAACGCGATAATCCAGGCGCATAAGGAAACGGCGATGGTGACTTTGAAACCCGCCCAAAGCCAGCCGAGATAGGTGGTGTTGCCAAATGGGGCGGCTTCAAAAAAAATGCCCCAGTTCCAATTTATTGACATAAAAAACTCCGGTAAAAAAGGGTAGCATCGCTACCCTGAAGATTGATGAAGACCTTGATTTTCCGTACTGCGGGGAACGACCACGGCACGTCTGTCTGTCCTGGCCTCCGGCAATCGAGAGGGCGGGGAGTCACCCGCCCTTTTATTGTCGTTATTAATTTACGGCTTTATCGTTAGGGGCTTTGAACAGCTGCTTGACGTCGTCGGACATGTCGAAATTCATATTCAGGTTTTTCGGCGGAATCGGTTGTTTAAACCAGGTGTCATACCATTTGGCCGCCTGGCCAGAGGTCTGGATGGAAATAATAGTGTCATCCACCAGCTTTTTGAACTGCGGATCGTCTTTACGCATCATGCAGCCATAGGCTTCTTTTGACTGCGGGGTGCCGACGATATCCCATTGATCCGGGTTTTTCGATTTGGCGCGTTCGCCGGCCAGCAGCGCATCGTCCAGCATAAAGGCAACGGCGCGTCCGGTTTCCAGGGTGCGGAATGAATCGCCGTGGTCTTTGGTGGAGATAATGCGCATATTCATATGTTTTTCGTCGTTCAGCTTATTGAGCAACACCTCCGAAGTGGTGCCCGCGGTGACCACGACGGTCTTACCGGCCAAATCGGCGAAATCTTTAATATCGCTGCCTTTTTTAACCGCGATACGGGTACCGATGACAAACAGGGTATTAGAGAAATCCACCTGTTTCTGGCGCTCAAGGTTATTGGTGGTGGAACCACATTCAATATCGTAAGTGCCGTTTTGCAACAACGGAATGCGGTTTTGCGAAGAAATGGGTAAATACTTCACCTGGAGGTTCGGCGCATCGATTTTTTTCTTAACCGCATCGACGATGGCTTCGGAATACGCCTGGGAGTAACCCACTACTTTTTGCTGGTTATCGTAATACGAAAAAGGAACCGAGGATTCCCGGTGACCAACCACGATCACGCCGTTATCTTTGATTTTCTTCAGGGTGCCGGTCAGGTCTTCCGCATGGGCCATGCTGCCGGCCATACCGAGAACCAATAAAGATAAAGCCAATTTGCGCATTTGCATCTTCCAACTCCTTTGCTGTCACTGCGGTGCTCAAGGGATAAGCGCGCCGCAATCATGAGTATCACGTTAAGCTTTGTATCCAGCCTAAAGCGTAAAATCAAAACGGATCACCGTTAAAAAATAGCCGAATGTAAATAATTTGAAATGAAAAAGTTTGCGTTTTGTGAGACCAAACGCACCAATAAATGGCGCTTACAGCGGCGACGCACAAATCAGGTGCATCTGGCGCACCATGGCGGCGCACGCGGCGCATAAATAGCTCAGTAAAAAACAGTTTTTTACGACATTCGCAACGTTATACAGCAAAATCCATGCCAGACAAATAATTTGCCCGCAAATAGAGCAGGCTGCTATTTACACTTTTTCGGCCGCGGCCGCGGATAACGCGACATGGGCTTTAAAGATCTCCAACGCGCCGGGTATCAGGGCGGAGTCGGCATGCTTCTCGCCATTCCACAGATCGGCAAAACCGATCGCCCGCCCGCAGTGGATAAACACCTCATCCACGCGGATAACGATAATGCTCTTGGCCGGCCGATCGTCTTGGGCAAACCGGCGGCACAACGCCGGATCGACCGAAATCTGCGCCCGCCCGTTCACCCGGAACGCCTCTTTCCAGCCCGGAATCAAAAACAGCATACCGACAAAAGGGTTTTGCAAAATATTTCCCAACCCGTCTAACCGGTTATTACCGGAACGATCCGGCAGCAATAGCGTTTTATCGTCTTCCACATGCACAAAACCCGGCTCGCCGCCCTTGGGCGAACAATCAATCCCCGCTGCGCCTAACGTACCGAAAATCATAAACGGCGACAGCGCGATTAACCGCCGCGCATACATATCAAGACAATCGATTTGTTTTTGCACCACCGCTTTATTGGGCTGGGCATAATGCTCGCGCAACTGGGCGGCATCGGTCAAAAGATAATGGGAATCGAGATTCATACAGGGCTCATTGTGGTCAACATGTCACGGGGTTGTTACAAGTGGCAAGATAACAGCAATAAGAATGATTAACAATAATTAGGAGACTCAGCACCCGCCAACAACGGACCCGCAGCGAGCCTGTTAAAGGGGGAGCATGCCGATGGGGCCGAAGCGGGCATGGTTTTCCCGCCCGCCCGAGCGCCCCACGGCATGGTAGACCCGCCATCACCCGAACCCGCAGCGGGCCCTGTTAAAGGGAAAGCGCCCCTAGCGGCGCGCCCGCCGCCCAAACACCATCCCCCCAAACCCCAGCAACAGCGTAACCCCCCACAACGGCCAATCGCCAAACCGGGCGTATGGCGTCAACCCCGTCGTCGGCGTCACCCGCGCGCTCAACACATCGCGGGTAAACTGCGGCAATATGGCGTCAATCGCGCCGTCCGCGCCAATCACCGCCGTAATACCGTTATTGGTGCTGCGCAACAGCGGCCGCCCCAGCTCCACTGACCGCATCCGCGCCATCTGGAAATGCTGCCACGGACCAATCGAGTGGCCGAACCAGGCATCATTGGAAATGGTCAGCAGAAAATCGGTATCCGGACGGAAATTATCCCGCACCTGCGAACCCAAGATAATCTCGTAGCAAATGGCCGCGGTCAGCTTCATCCCGGCCACGCTTAGCTGCGGCTGCACATAATTACCGCGGCTAAACGACGACATCGGCAGATTAAACAGCGGCGCCAGCGGACGCAGCAATGTCTCCATCGGCACAAATTCGCCAAATGGCACTAAATGATGCTTGGCATAGCGATTCAGGGTCGGGTAGCGATAAGGCGTCGGTTCACCCAGTACCACGATACTATTAAAATAGGTATAATTCTGGGCCGAACGCCGCGCGTCGATAATGCCGGTAATCAGGCTGGTATGCCGCTCGCGCAGCAACTGGTCCAGCTCGCTGAGAAACGGCGTCTGGTCGGATTCGTCATCGGGTATGGCCGATTCCGGCCAGATAATCATCTGGGCCTTGCCCAGCGCGGCGCGGCTGTGGCTCAGGTACACATCCAGCGTCGGCCGCACCTGGTCGGCTTCCCATTTCAGCGACTGCGCGATATTGCCCTGCACCATGGCCACGTTAATGGCCCGCGCGTCCTGGGGCGTATACCAGTGCACCCCGCGCAGCGGCCAGGGCAACAGCAGTAAAACCAGCGCGCAGGCGCCGGCTAATGCGCTGCGCAGCGCCACCGCCGCCACCGCCAGCCCGCTGATGGCCATCAGCGCGAAGGTAATGCTCTCCACGCCGAACAGCGGCGCCAGCCCCTTAAGCGGCCCGTCGATCTGGGTATAACCGAACTGCAGCCAGGGCAAACCGGTCATGACCCACCCGCGCAGGAACTCGGTGATTTGCCATAATACCGGCGCGCCCAACGCCAGCCGCCACACGGTGGTCCGCGGCCACAGGCGCGCCAGCAGACCGCTGAAAAGCATGGGATACAGCGCCAGGTAGGCGGCCAGCAAAATCACCAGACCGACGTTAATCGGGCCGGGCAGGCCGCCGAACTGCGCGATACTGACATAAATCCAGTTCATGCCGGTGCCGAACAGCCCGAAACCCCATATAAAGCCAAGCCAGGCGGACTGGCGCACCGTGCGGTTCAGGGTGACCGCCAGCAGGCCCATCAGGGAAATGATGGCCGCCGGCCAAAAATCATAAGGTGAAAACGCCAGGGTACCGCAGGCACCGGTCAATAACGCCAGCAGTGCCCGTATCCACTGGCGTTCAGGTCGCAATGCGCTCGCCATGTAAAGTTTATTCTTCCATTATCGGTTGGGGGGAGTCGTCGGGGATTTTAACATGCACCTGGATGATACGCCGACTGTCGGCCATGGCGACTTTAAAAATATAACCATCTATTTCAATGGTTTCGCCCCGGGCCGGCAGATGGCCGAATGCCTGCATCACCAGGCCACCGATGGTGTCCACCTCGTCATCGCTAAAATGCGTGCCGAAGGCGTCGTTGAAATCTTCAATGGGCGTCAGCGCGCGAATGGTGAAGGTATGGCGGTTGAGCTGGCGGATATCCCGATCTTCCTCATCATCGTATTCATCTTCGATTTCGCCGACGATCAGCTCCAGGATATCCTCGATGGTAACCAGTCCGGATACGCCGCCGAACTCATCGATTACGATGGCCATATGGTAGCGCTGGGAGCGGAACTCCTTCAGCATCCGATCGACCCGCTTGCTTTCCGGGACGACTACGGCGAGGCGCAACACTTTATCCATACTGAACGGCTGGGAGTTGCTGAGCATAAACGGCAGCAGATCCTTGGCCATCAAAATCCCTTCGATATGATCCTTATCTTCGCTTATCACCGGGAAACGGGAATGGGCGGATTCGATAATCACATCCAGGCACTCTTCCAGGGATTGGTTGTTTTTCAGGGTCACAATTTGCGAGCGGGGGATCATGATATCCCGCACGCGCTGCTCGGCGATATCCATTACGCCTTCGAGCATATCGCGGGTATCGGGATCAATCAGCTCGTTTTGTTCGGAATCGCGGATAAGTTCCAGCAAATCATTCCGATTCTTGGGTTCTCCGTGAAATAGCTGATTAAGGATAAGGGTAAAAAAGCCCTTCTTGGGACTGGGGCTGTCGTTGCTTTGCGAATGGTCGTCGCTCATGGCGTTTTGTTAGTTTCACTCGTAGTGGGTAGTGGCTAGTATTCACCGATCCCCCGCGGGGGATCGGCATCGTTAATCAGTCGTCTTTTTCAGCCAGGTAAGGGTCCGGATAACCTAATGATTGCATGATCTCGGCTTCCAGCGCTTCCATCTCTTCGGCTTCGTCATCCAGGATATGATCATACCCTAGCAGATGAAGACAGCCATGAACAACCATATGCGCCCAGTGCGCCTCCAGGGCCACGGCCTGCTCGGCGGCTTCCCGTTCCACCACCTGCCGGCAAATCACCAAATCGCCCAGCAGGGGCAGTTCCACCTGCGGCGGGGCTTCAAAGGGAAACGACAGCACGTTGGTGGATTTATCCTTACCGCGATAGGTCAGGTTCAGCTCGTGGCTCTCGGCTTCATCCACCAGGCGGATGGTCACCTCGGCCTCGGGCTGGAACTGAGGCAATACTCCTTCCAGCCAGCGGGTAAAGGCCGCTTCGTCCGGCAGTCCCGCCGGGTCCGCGCAGGCCAGTTGCAAATCAAGGATGATGCCGCTCATTTTGACGGCTCCCCTTGATTATCGGCCGGCGGCAATGGGTTCTGGCCGCTGTAATGGGCCTGCGCTTCGCGCTTGCGCAGTTCCCCCAGCGCGTCTTTGCGCTTCTGGTCGGCGGCTTCCCAGGCTTCATAAGCCACCACGATGCGGGCCACCACCGGATGGCGCACCACATCCTCGCTATGGAAGAAGTTAAAGCTGATTTCCTCCACGTCGGCCAGGACTTCGATGGCGTGACGCAGGCCGGATTTCGCATTGCGCGGCAGGTCGATTTGGGTAATATCGCCGGTGATGACCGCTTTGGAGTTAAAACCAATGCGCGTCAGGAACATTTTCATCTGCTCGATGGTGGTGTTCTGGCTTTCATCCAGGATGATAAAGGCGTCGTTCAGGGTGCGGCCGCGCATATAGGCCAGGGGCGCCACTTCTATCACGTTGCGCTCGATAAGCTTCTCCACCCGCTCGAAGCCCAGCATTTCGAACAGCGCGTCATATAACGGGCGCAGGTAGGGGTCCACCTTCTGGCTCAGATCGCCGGGCAGGAACCCTAACTTTTCGCCGGCTTCCACCGCCGGGCGGGTCAGCATGATGCGGCGTATTTCCTGGCGCTCCAGCGCATCCACCGCCGCGGCCACCGCCAGGTAGGTTTTGCCGGTACCGGCCGGGCCGACGCCGAAGGTGATATCGTGATCGAGTATATGGGCGATATATTGCGCCTGGTTAGGCGTACGGGGTTTGATCACTCCCCGCTTGGTCTGGATATTCACCGCTTTGCCAAAATCCGGCACGCTTTCGGCGGTCTGTTCCAACACCCGGCTCTCTTTGATCGCCAGATGAATTTTTTCCGGCTCGATATCGGAAGTCACGCCGCGCACCGGCGCCGTATCCACATACAGCGAGCGCAGGATTTTGGCGGCGGCTTCGACGCACAGCGGCTTGCCGACCAGTTTAAAAGCGTTGTCACGACGATTGATTTCAATGCCCAACCGGCGCTCAAGTTGTTTGATATTGTCATCAAACGGCCCACAGAGACTCATTAAGCGGGTATTGTCTGCGGGCTCCAGCATGATTTCTTTAGTGTCGACGTTCAAACTGTTCCTCTGGGCCATCAAGGCCATGTTAGGGAATGGTGCTTATTTCAGCGCCTGGCGGCCGCGAGACCGCGGTTCCAGCTTCATAAATGAAGTAAACCGCCGCCAGCGTCAAGAGCGCAGGCCGCTAAATTGATATTGGGGCACGATAAGTGAAAAGCAACCGGGGATAACGTGACGAAGGGCGGCGGGGGAGGCCGCCCTGTTCGGGACCGGGGGCGATCACGGCTGGTAGGTCCCCACGCCGATGTCATTCTCCTTGCGGGTGCGGGCAATCACCGAGGCCGGGCTTTCGTTGACGCGCAGGCCCATTTGATCTTCCGTGCGTATCACCACGCCGCGCAGGGAGTTGGGATTGACATCGACAATCTCGACGTCGACAAACTTGCCGATCATATCCGGCATGCCTTCGAAATTCACCACGCGGTTGTTTTCAGTGCGGCCCGCCAGCTCCATCACGCTCTTGCGCGAGGTGCCTTCCACCAGGATGCGCTGTACGGTGCCTTGCATCCGCCGGCTGAATTGCATCGCCTGCTGGATGATGCGCTCTTGCAGGATATGCAGCCGCTGCTTTTTCTCTTCTTCGCTCACGTCATCGACCATATCGGCCGCCGGGGTGCCGGGCCGGGCGGAGTAGATAAAACTATAGCTGGTGTCGAAATTCACCTCGGCGATCAGCTTCATGGTCTGTTCGAAATCAGCCTGGGTTTCGCCGGGGAAACCGATGATGAAATCGGAACTGACTTGAATGCCGGGACGGGCTTTGTGCAATTTGCGGATAATGGATTTGTATTCCAGGGCGGTATGGGCGCGCTTCATCATGGTCAGAATGCGATCCGAGCCGCTTTGCACCGGCAGGTGCACGAAGCTGACCAATTCCGGCGTATCCCGATACACCTCGATGATATCGTCGGTGAATTCGATGGGATGGCTGGTGGTAAAACGCACGCGATCGATGCCGTCGATGGCCGCCACCAGGCGCAGCAGTTCCGCGAAGGTGCAAATGTCCCCTTCGTAGCTGGCGCCCCGGTAGGCGTTGACGTTCTGGCCCAGCAGGTTGACCTCGCGCACGCCCTGCGCCGCCAGTTGGGCGATTTCAAACAAGATATCGTCGCAGGGGCGGCTGACTTCTTCGCCGCGGGTATAAGGCACCACGCAGAAAGAGCAGTATTTATTGCAGCCTTCCATGATGGACACAAAGGCGGAAGGGCCGTCGGCGCGCGGCTCCGGCAGCCGGTCGAATTTCTCGATTTCCGGGAAGCTGATATCCACCACCGGGCTGCGGTTGCCGCGCACACGGTTGATCATTTCCGGCAGGCGGTGCAGGGTCTGGGGGCCGAATACGATATCCACATAATGGGCGCGTTCGCGGATATGCGCGCCTTCCTGGGAGGCCACGCAGCCGCCGACGCCGATAATCAAATCCGGATTGGCTTCTTTCAGCGCCCGCCAACGGCCCAATTGATGGAACACCTTTTCCTGCGCCTTTTCGCGAATGGAGCAGGTATTAAGCAGCAGTACGTCCGCTTCTTCGGCGTTATCCGTCAATTGATAGCCATGGGTGCTATCCAGTAAGTCGGCCATCTTGGATGAATCGTACTCGTTCATCTGACAGCCCCAGGTTTTGATATGCAGTTTTTTTGTCATCGGCTTGCCATTACTCGGTGCAGGGAAAAAGCCCTTGGGCTCATGCAGGGCGCGTATTGTAATCCTTTGGCGTTGTTGTGACCAGTGCGCCGCGCATCGGGTGTTCTTTCATAATGAAAAATTGCGTTACACTAAGCAAATGTTTATCACTCACAAGCCTGGCCGATATGAATACAAACCAAATGTCGTTTGATGTGGTGGTTGCGGGCGGCGGCATGGTGGGCGCCGCCGCGGCGCTATTGCTGGCTCAGGGCGGCCTGCGGGTCATGGTGCTGGAGCGCGCCCGGCCGGCGGACATCCCCGCTGGCGGCCCTCCCGATCTACGGGTATCGGCCATCAGCTGCGCCTCGGTGGAATTGCTGCGCGAGGTGGGGGCCTGGGGCCGGCTGGACGCACATTTTTGCGCGCCCTATCGCCGCCTGGAAACCTGGGAATGGCAGCAATCCCTGGTCTCCTTCGACGCCGCGTCGCTGCATTTGCCGCAACTGGGCTTTATGGTGGAGAACCGCCGGCTGCAACAGGCGCTGTGGCAGGGGTTCGCCGCCTGCGGCGACCGCCTGACGCTGCGCTGTCCGGCCACCCTGGCGGATATGCGCTATGACGGCGGCAATTGGCGGCTGGAACTGGACAACGGCGACATTATCGACACGCGCTTGCTGATCGGCGCCGACGGGGCTCAATCCCAGGTGCGGCAGCGGGTGGGTATCGGTACCGGCGGCTGGCAATACCGGCAATCCTGCCTGCTGATCGCGGTGGAATGCCCCGACGGCCAGCAGGATGTCACCTGGCAGGAGTTTACCCCCGACGGGCCGAGGGCTTTTTTACCGCTGTACGATCATTGGGCTTCGCTGGTGTGGTATGACAGCGCGGCGCGTATCCGCCAATTGCAGGCGCTGGCGCCGCCCGCCCTGGAACGCGAGGTGCTGGCGCATTTCCCCGCCCGTCTCGGGGCGGTAAAGGTGCACGGGGCGGGGGCCTTCCCGCTGGTGCGCAGCCACGCCCGTGAATATGTCCGTCCCGGTCTGGCGCTGATCGGCGACGCGGCGCACACCATCAACCCGCTGGCGGGGCAGGGCGTGAACCTGGGCTTCCGGGATGCCGAGGCGCTGGCGTCGGTGGTGCTTGGCGCCCGCGATCATCAGGAGCCGTGGGACGAACTGCGGATATTAAAGCGCTACCAGTATCGCCGTTATGCCGACAATCTGCTGATGCAAAGCGGCATGGACCTGTTTTACGCCGCGTTCAGCAATAATCTGCCGCCGGTGCGCCTGGCGCGCAATCTGGCCCTGATCCTGGCCCAGCGCGCCGGTACGTTGAAAACCCGGGCGCTGAAATATGCCCTGGGGTTATGACCGGCGGCGCATCCGCGATTACATGGCCAGAATTTTTTCTTTTTGCGCGCTGAATTCCTGATCGTTGAGTATTCCGCGCTCTTTGAGGGCGGCCAGTTTTTCCAACTGGACAATCACGTCGTGCGGCGACTGGGCGCTAAAGGTCCGGGCCGCCGCCGGCGCTTTGCTCAGATTGTCGCGGGCCTCGTTCACCATCGTGGTAAATGGCGCGACGGCGCCCTTCATTATATTCTCGATGGTATAGTCCTGGCCGCCGGCGCTCAGGGTGATGCTGCCGGTCATCATGCGGGTGCGTCCGCTCACCGACACGATGCTGGCCAGATCGAGCGTCAGCTGTTTCAGGCCGTGCACCATACCTTTATCCAGAAAGATAATACGATAGTTGGTCAGGGTGATAAGCCACGTGTTGCCGCCCATCAAGCCGGATGCCACGGCCAGGGGAATCTCATCGTCGGCCAGCATGGCCGGCAGGTGATAAAATTCTTTTTTGGTGCCGAAGGGCATATCGCCCACCAGCTTAGCCAGACGCTTGTATTCTATCTTTAACTCTTCGCTATTTGCTGTTTTAAAGTTAATCATCGTTGATTTCCAATGAATAATTGTCAATTTATCAATTGATAGTGCCTGAATTTACCTCAAATGCGGCACAATCAAAGGCCGGAACAGCTCCCTGAAACATGGTCATTTAACCGGCTAACCGCCCCGGATAACGGGTAATGATCTCTTTGTCGCAAGCAACATGCCCTTTCCCGATCCAAACCGCGGGGAATTGTGCCCTTAACGATATGCCCGCTACCATGATCTGGGAGTGCTCATGTCGCTTTTAGTTGCAGTAAATGTGAATAAAAGTTGAATTTATCTTGTGGCGGCCGGAGGCCAACCGATGACGGCCGGAAGGCAGCGAAGCGAGAGATAAGAGGGATTAATGGATAAAAAGAAAGCGGGGCGATGTCTTTCGACAATCGCCCCGCTTACCGCTGCTTGCGCAGTCTTTGTATGGCTGGGGTACCAGGATTCGAACCTGGGGTGGCGGAATCAGAATCCGCTGCCTTACCGCTTGGCGATACCCCAAAAATGTGGTGGCTACGACGGGAATCGAACCTGTGACCCCA